>DATCBQ010000125.1:0-159735 GCA_036511745.1 Rhizomicrobium sp. | reverse complement strand
AGAACATCGGTCCATTGTAGGTCCGAGCCTAAAGAAATCCGATGCGGGAAAGGGGCCAGATCCGCACGAACGCCTTGCCAATGATGTCCGAACGAGGCACCGTTACCCACATCCGGCTGTCGCACGAATCCGAGTGGTTGTCGCCCATCATGAAGTACCGACCCTTCGGAACCGTGACCTTGCCAATGGCTTGGCCGAGTGGTTCGTTATGGGGCCAGTTCTCCTTCAGCGCCGTTCCGTTCACGTAGATCGTGTTGCCCTTCGACGCCAAGTGGTCGCCGGGCAGTCCGATGACGCGCTTG
This sequence comes from Rhizomicrobium sp., assembly GCA_036511745.1. Lineage (GTDB taxonomy): Bacteria > Pseudomonadota > Alphaproteobacteria > Micropepsales > Micropepsaceae > Rhizomicrobium. The sequence goes on along the minus strand of DATCBQ010000125.1, from coordinate 159,433 downwards.
ATGTAATCGGTTGAAGGATCCGGCGGATACTTGAACACCACCACGTCGCCCCGGTGTGGCTGCGACCCGAGAATACGGCCAGGGAATGGGGGAAGCCCGAACGGGAATGAGTATCTGCTGTAGCCGTAAGCAAATTTCTCAACGAACAAATAGTCGCCGATCAACAATGTATTTTCCATCGAGCCCGAAGGAATGTTGAAAGGCTGAAAGAAAAAGGTGCGGATGATAAGTGCGATCAGGAGCGCATAAGCGACGGTTTTGATCGTCTCAACCCAGGTTTCTCCCTGGGTCGGAACCTGCGTCCCAGCCTGTGGGGATTTCGATTCGCTCCTGATCGGCGGTGAAACCGGCTGCGGGATTACCGAAGGAATTTCGCGTGCCCCCTCTTCCGCGCGCCGTCGATCCGGATCATCCGAAGCAGCCGGTCGCCTTTCGTCTGCCGGGGTCATTGACATACGGGCCGAGGCGGCGGCGGCCGCATCGTGCGCATTCTTTGCGGCAGCGTCTTGCGCAGCCTGTTCGTTTTCATCGGTCAAGTCGGACAATCCAATTTCCCGGGAAGAGACATTTCGAATGCACGGCCAAAGGTCAAGGGTTTTGACCTACGATCGCGAATTCATGCCACCCCGCCGCCACGGCCGAAATGATGACAACAGCCTGCGCAAGCGGGAAATCGTCGGTGATGGTGACGTCGATTTGAGCTGCATGGCCCGGCGGCGTGATCGCCTGCAGTTGCGCAAGTGCTCCGCCGGTAAGTTTGATACCGGGCTTGCCTCCGGGCCGATTCACAATACCGATGTCCCTCCAGAACACCCCATGCCTCAGTCCGGTGCCTAACGCCTTGGCGCAGGCTTCCTTTGCCGCGAAACGCTTGGCGTAGCTGGCTGCTCTTTGCGCGCGCCTGTCGGATTTCTCGCGTTCCGTTTGGGTAAAGATGCGCAGAATAAAGCGGTCGCCATAGCGCTCGATGCTTTTTTCCACCCGCCGGATGTCGATGAGATCGGAGCCGATGCCAAGAATCACGCGCTGGCCCGCCCGTCACTCTTTGCGCGTGCCGCGTCAATCGAGGCGCGCATTCGGCGGATCGCGGCATCAAGACCACAGAAGATTGCCTCACCAACAAGGAAATGTCCGATGTTGAGCTCCCCAATGTCGGCAATGGCCGCGACGGCGCCTACCGTGTCAAAACCCAAGCCGTGGCCGGCATGGACCTCCATGCCCAGCGACGCCGCGAACCGCGCAGCGCTGCGGATGGATTCGAGAAGACGATCGCGAAGCTGTGCGTCGCCAAACGCAGCCGCCCCGCAATAGGCTCCGGTATGAAGCTCCACCACCGGTGCGCCGAGCGATTTTGCGGCTTCCAGCTGCTTCGAATCGGGTTCCACAAATAGCGAGACCCGGATATGTGCCTCGGCCAGAGCGCGCATGTACGGCGCAAGCCGCCTGTGCTGGCCGGCCGCGTCAATGCCGCCTTCGGTCGTGCGCTCGGCGCGGTTTTCAGGAACGATGCATGCAGCATGCGGCCGGTGCCGCAGGGCGATCTCCAGCATTTCGTCGGTGGCCGCCATTTCGAGATTGAGCGGCAAATCGATTTCGCGGCTCAGCCGCTCGATGTCATGGTCCGAGATGTGTCGCCGATCCTCGCGCAGATGCGCCGTGATGCCATCGGCGCCGGCTGTCGCAGCCATCCGCGCGGCGCGCACGGGATCGGGATGCCGGCCGCCGCGCGCATTGCGGATAGTCGCAACATGGTCGATATTGACACCGAGCCGCAGGCGATTCATCGTCGCATTGCTCCGATGTCCCGGAATTCCTGCGAAATCCAACCCATTGTCATGCGGCCACTCTCCCCGCCGCTTCATGTGGCCCTCGCATCCGGTCGACCGATTCCACCGCGGCACTCACACGCAGCGCGCCGACGATGTTCTGCAAATGCGATGCGTCGCGTACTTCGATATCGACCATGAATTCGAACAGCAGTGGCGTTCTGTTCGAAACCTTAAGATTGAAAATGTTGCCCCCATTGTTGCCGATAACGGTCGCGAGACTCGCAAGGGATCCCGGTTCGTTTTTAACTCGCACAAGCACGCGGGCGACAAACGCAGTTGCGCCGGTAGACGACGTACCCCATTTCGCATCGAGCCAGTCGACCATGCTGGATTGCGCCCGCTCCAATTCTTCACAGTCGATCGTATGAATCACTGCGCCCTCACCCGGCACCATTAACCCGACGATGCGATCGCCGGGCAGCGGATGGCAGCATTCGCCGAGACGATAGGAAATGCCTTCGGTCAGCCCTCGTATCGAGATGGCCTTGCGATCACGACCGTCCGGGCCAACAGCCTTTCCGGCGGTTCGCTTGATTTCGGGAAAGATCGCGCGAAGCACGTCGCCTGCCCGCAGCGCGCCGCGACCAACCTGGGCATAGACCTCTTCCGGCCGGGTGACGCCGACTTTTTTTGCAACTTCGCGCACCGCTTTGTCCGTGAGCTCCACATTTTCTTCGGCGAAGATTTTCTCCAGAATTTTTCGTCCGAGTCTTGCATGTTCCTCGCGCCGGGCGTGTCTCAGGAAGCGGCGGATTTCCGCCCGCGCCCGGCCCGTCATGACAAACTGTTCCCACAAGGGGGACGGAGACGGTTCTTTTGTGCGGATAATCTCAACCTGATCGCCGTTGCGGAGCCTGGTATGCAGCGGCACGTGCGCGCCGTTTACCTTTGCACCCACCGTCGTATGACCAAGATCGGTATGGACCGCATAGGCAAAATCGATCGGCGTCGCTCCGCGGGGCAGCGAAATCAGGTTGCCTTTCGGCGTAAAGCAAAAAACCTGATCCTGATACATGTGCAACCGCGAATGCTCCAGAAACTCCTCGGGCGAGTCGCCTTTCTCGAGCAGATCGACCATTTCCCGAAGCCATTCATAGGCACGATCCGCGGTCGGATCGCGCTCCGCCACATGCTCGCGATAGCGCCAATGCGCGGCGACGCCGCGCTCGGCCACCTCGTGCATCTTTTCGCTGCGGATCTGCACTTCGACGCGCTGCAGTTCCGGCCCGATCACCGTAGTGTGGACTGAGCGATAGCCGTTCGTCTTGGGATTGGAGATAAAATCCTTGAACCGCTCGGGAATCATGCGCCAACTGGTGTGCAGGACACCCAGCGCCCGGTAGCAATCTTCTTCCGTCTTCACGATCACACGGAATCCGAAAATGTCCGACAGCGACTCGAAGTTGAGCTGCTTGTCCCTTAATTTGCGCCAGATCGAATACGGACGCTTCGCTCGACCATAAACCCTCGAGTCGATGCCACGATCCGCCAAAATGCGTTTGAGCCGGTCGGCGATACGCCCGGTGCGCTCTCCCGATTGCGCGTCGAGCCGGGACAGCCTCGTGACGATCGAATTGCGGGCGTCGGGATCGAGTTCGGCGAACGCCAGGTCTTCAAGCTCCTCGCGCAGGTCCTGCATGCCGATGCGGCCTGCGAGCGGCGCGTAAATCTCGACGGTTTCCTGCGCTATCCATTTGCGCTTTTCGGGGTCTTGCAGATACTGCAGGGTGCGCATGTTATGCAGACGGTCCGCCAGCTTCACGAGCAGTACGCGAATGTCGTTGGACATCGCGAGCATCAGTTTTCGGAAATTTTCTGCCTGCTTGGTACGCTCGGAAAAAAGTTCCAGCTTCGACAGCTTGGTCACTCCATCGACAAGGTCCGCGATTTCCTTGCCAAAATTATGCTGGATGTCCTCATAGGTTGCCTGTGTGTCTTCAATCGTATCGTGCAAAAGGGCGGTGACAATCGTGGGTACGTCGAGCTTGAGGTCGGTAAGAATTCCGGCGACCTCGAGGGGATGCGCAAAATAAGGATCGCCGGAGGCGCGGAACTGCTTGCCATGCGCCCGCATGGCATAGATATAGGCGCGATTGAGCAGAGCTTCGTCGGCGCGCGGATCGTAAGCTTTTACCCGCTCTATCAGCTCGGTTTGCCGCATCAACTTCCGACCGGCCGGAGCTTTGAGGGTTGGCGGCACGACAATGGGCGCCGGGCGAGGCTTCGATACCCCCGGCGCCCGCAGATCGGCAGGTTGCGTCGGTGCCGTCATGGTCCAAAACTATTTAAGAATTCAACCGCCTCAATACGAACCGGCTCGGCCACGCTGCAGGGAGATTTCGCCCGATGGAAAAATGCCCCAACCCGGCAAAGCCTACTCTTCGTAGTCGACTTCCGGTTCGGGTTGCGGTTCGGCACGGCGTTGGGCCTCTGTGGTCAAAGCGCGAAGCAATTCTTCTTCCGTGACCTGCCGGTACTGCGCATCTTCGCGGCCCGCGTCCTCGTCGGTTGGGACCTCTTCCGGCTCGTCGATCTCGGCATGCTTCTGCAGACTCCTGGTATAATCTTCCTTCAAATCATCCGGACGCATGGATTTCGCTGCAATCTCGCGCAGGGCAAGGACAGGATTCTTGTCGCGATCCCGGTCCAGGAAAGGCTCCGCACCGCCCGACAGCTGACGCGCGCGGAAGGCGGAATAGAGCACGAGATCGAAGCGGTTCGGAACTTTGTCGATGCAGTCTTCAACGGTAACGCGGGCCATTTCGGCTCCTTGGATACTTCAGGGGAAATTCTGCGGGTCGGGGAAGATACAGAAGCACCAACCAATATACAAGAGGTAGGTGGATATTCCGCAGAACGCAGCTTCGGCCGCGCAGCGGAACGAGCGGCCTTCCTGGGCAGTTGCGGTTTACGGCAATCGACGCAATTTCCGCTCGGTTTCCGGCAGCGCAGCAATGAGTTGCGCTACCGTATTGCCGGATGCGGGATGGCGCCAATGCGGCGCAATATCCGCCAGCGGAACCAGCACGAATCCCCGCGCCTGCATGCGCGGATGGGGCAGCGTCGGATTCCGTTCGTGAATAATCCCATTGTAGTCCAGTAAATCCAGATCAAGCGTTCGCGGAGCATTAAGCCGGCCTCGAACGCGCCCGAATTTTCTCTCGACCAACTCAAACGCGTCCATCAGGGCGGCCGGGGCGAGCGAAGTCTCCAATTTGGCAGCGGCATTAATAAAGGTTGGTTCGAGCGGGTCTGGCCATGCCCTGGTTGCATACATCGGAGAAACTTCGATCGGTCTGATACCAAGACGACCAAGCACTGTGAGCGAGGCAGTAATGGTTTCCTCGGGCATTCCCGCTTCAGACGCGATATTTGCTCCCAGCGCGATCACGATCATGCGAATTGGAATCCCTGCATCGTTCTGCGAATATCCGGGAAGGCGGCAGGTGGGTCCATCGAAGGGATTGTCGAGTTGGTTATTGGAGATTTACCGATGTTGTTCTACCCCCAGGAAAAACTCGCATTATTTATCGACGGCGCCAATTTGTACGGCGCTGCCAAGGGCCTTGCGTTCGATATCGACTATAAGCGCCTTTTGGAGCTTTTTGCGCGCAAGGGCGTGCTCGTGCGCGCATTTTACTATACGGCGGTGGCGGAGGATCAGGAATTTTCGCCGCTTCGGCCGCTGGTGGACTGGCTGGACTACAACGGATTCTCCGTCGTTACGAAACCACTCAAGGAGTTCACCGATAGCCAGGGGCGCCGGCGCGTCAAAGGCAATATGGACATCGAGCTCGCCATCGACGTGATGGAGATGGCGGATGTCGTGGACCACATCGTAATTTTTTCCGGCGACGGCGATTTTCGCCGGCTGGTTGAAGCAGCGCAGAAGAAGGGCCGCCGCGTCAGCGTGGTTTCGACCATTCGTACGCAGCCGCCCATGATTGCCGACGAGCTTCGCCGACAGGCCGATAATTTTATCGAACTGGAAGAACTGAAGCCCGCCATTATGCGCGAGGGCGGTCCACGCTCGGCTCAGTCGCCAATGGCGCAACATCTGAATGCCAACCAGTTCGCGCAATCCGCCTGATCCTTCCTCCCGGGAGCCGGCGTTCGGTGATACGGTGCCGCGGTTCGCATGAGTCGCGATCCGGATGGGCGATGCCGTGGCAGAAATACAGTTTTGTACTCCGGAGCCGCATCGCGACTGTCCCCTCTGCCCGAGGCTCGCCGATTTTCGTTGCTCCAACCGGGTGAAATTTCCAGATTATTTCAACAATCCGGTACCGAGCTTTGGCGGTTCTCAGGCAAGGTTGCTAATTGTAGGGCTCGCCCCCGGATTGCATGGCGCCAACAGAACCGGCCGCCCCTTTACGGGTGACTATGCGGGCGACCTCCTTTATTCGGCATTGCTCACCCACCGACTGGCGCGCGGAAATTACAGCCAATGCGCCAATGACGGTCTCGAACTGATCGATTGCGCAATCACCAATGCCGTTCGCTGCGTGCCGCCGGGGAACAAGCCGTTGCCGGTCGAAATCGGAACGTGCCGGCAATATTTGGCGGCGCAAATCCAATGCATGGAAAAATTGAAAGCAATCCTGACTTTGGGGCAAATCGCCCACGAAAGCGTTTGTTCCGCACTGGGCGTCAAGAAAAAGAGCCATCCCTTCGGTCACGGCGCCCGGCACGAAACCGGCAGGTTTACGCTCATCGCGAGCTATCACTGCTCTCGTTACAACACCAATACCGGCGTTCTTACACCCGCGATGTTCGATACCGTCGTGAGGGCGGCAAAACTGGCGGCAGGCCTTGGGCAGCGGGAGATCGACTAACCCGCTCTCAGTCCGGGGATATCCAACCTGGAATCGTCAAGGCCTGCTTCAACCCTTTGCGCGCAACAAACGCGCCTTGTCGCGAGCCCAATCGCGCGACTTCTCCGTTTCTCGTTTGTCGTGCAATTTTTTGCCGCGCGCCACACCAAGTTCGAGCTTGGCAATTCCCTTGAGCGTGAAATAGAGGCGCAGCGGAATCAGCGTCATGCCTTCGCGCTGGACCGCGGCCGCCAGCTTTCGCACTTCGGTTTTCCGCACCAGCAATTTGCGGGGCCTGCGCGGCTCGTGATTAAAACGATTGGCCATCGTGTATTCGGGGATATAGGCGTTGATCAGCATGATTTCGCCGTTCTTCGCCTGGGCGTAGGACTCCGCGATCGTGGCTCTGCCGGTCCTGAGCGCCTTCACTTCGGATCCCATCAGGACGATGCCCGCTTCGAGAGTCGATTCGATGGAATAGGCATGGCGCGCTTTGCGATTGTCGGCAACGATACGACGCTCCGGCTCGTCACTCTTTTTTCTGGCCATGTCAGATATTTATCAAGCCTGCTGCGGCCATGACTTCGCGCAACCGCGCCTGCACGGCTTTGCTCGCGGAAACGATCGGCAGACGCACCTCATCGCCGCACAGACCCAGAAGCGAGACGGCAAACTTCACCGGTGCCGGACTCGCTTCGAGGAACATGGCGTCGTGCAGCGGCGCCAGCCGATCCTGCAGCAACAGCGCACGGTCGAAGGCGCCCTGCATGCAGGCTTCCTGGAACTCGGCGCAAAGCCGAGGCGCGGCATTCGCGGTCACCGAGATGCAGCCGCAGCCTCCATGCGCCATATAGCCGAGGGCGGTGATGTCCTCGCCCGAAATCAGACGGAAGGCTCTTCCACAGGCGTCGCGTTCGCGGCTCGGACGCGCGAGATTCGCGGTCGCGTCCTTCACACCTGCGATGTTCGCGATCCTCGAGAGTCGGGCCATCGTTTCAACGGATATCTCGACAACGCTACGGCCGGGAATGTTGTAGAGCACGATGGGAATGTCGACTGCTTCGGCGATCGCGGCAAAATGACGGTAGAGCCCCTCTTGTGTCGGCTTGTTGTAATAGGGCGCGACAGAGAGGACCGCATCGGCTCCAACCTCCTTTGCCTGGCGGGTGAGGGAAATTGCCTCGGCCGTGGAATTGGAGCCGGCGCCGGCGATCACCGGCACGCGTCCCTTCGTCTCCTCGACACAAATTTCGACCACACGGATGTGTTCTTCGTGGCTCAGCGTCGCCGACTCGCCCGTCGTCCCTGTGGGAACCAGCCCATGGGAACCTTCGGCGATCTGCCACGCGACCAGCCTCCGCAAGGCATCTTCGTCTACCCGACCATGCGAAAACGGCGTGATGAGCGCCGGCATGGAACCCTTGATGCGTTCGCGCAACTCGCGCATGGCGAATACCCGTCCTTTGTCCGGCAACCGGCGTTCGATAGGCGAACGGCATGATGCGATCGTCACTGTTCAACAAGTCGTGCGCTTATTATGCTTGATAATGCCCCTTCAGGACGAGTCCCATCTCTAACCGGTCCCCCAATTTCCTGCAGTTGTGTCGCGCCACTACCTTCTCGCTGGCATTGCTGGTCACCGCCGGGGCAACAGCACAGACCTCCGGAAACGCCCTGCCGCCAGGCCTGATCCGCCAGGGCAACGTAATCATGATGCAGCCAATCTTCGATTCCGACGAGGGCATTTCAGCCCAATCCCTTGGAGGCGAGCGTAGACCAGGCTTGTTGCGCTATCTAAGCGCAGCCGATCGTGAGCTGTACACCCGAGCCTTGGATCTGGCGGCCCGTGGCGACTGGACGGGAGCACGTGGACTTGCCGGTCAGGGCCACGATCCGATCGCCAACAAGATTATCGAATGGCGCTTTTTGCTGGACAAGAACAGCGGCGCCTCGTTCGAAAACATCGCCGCTTTTCTGAAGGATAATCCCGATTGGCCCGACCGCGAGGTGCTCTTCGCGCGGGCAGAGAAAGCGATCAACCCTCTGGCCGATCCCCATGCGATCGTCGGCTGGTTTGGCGACCGTCCTCCAACCACGGGAATCGGAAAAATCCGACTCGGCGAGGCGCTGAGCGCAACCGGTTCCAACATCCATGGGCAGGAGCTGATCCGGCAGGGATGGATCGAGGGCAGCTTCGATCCGCAGCAGGAATTCGCGATCGCCCAGCGTGACGCTGCGGAGCTCAACCCCGATGTGGATCGCCGGCGCCTGACGTTGCTTCTTCTGCACGGTGATCTTGAGGGAGCGCGGCGCGAGATCTCCAGACTGACAGCCGAGGATCAGACGATCGCGCAAGTAGCCATCGCGCTGAAAACCAGTCCCGCGTCAGGAGAGCGGGAGCTCGATCGGCTCCCTCTATCCGCCCAGAACGATCCCATGATCCTGTTTGAGCGAACGAAACTCCTGCGTCAGCGCAATCAGGTCGATGCCATCCCCGATCTCATTCTGCGCGCACAAATGCACGACCTCGCCACAATCGATCCCATCCATTGGTGGAACGAAATCAATATCGATACCCGGGATGCTCTGTCTGCCGGCGATGCGCGGGGCGCCTATGCACTGGCCGCCGGCTCAGGTCTGGATCCCGCGAGCAACGAATATCCGGACTCGCAGTTTCTGGCAGGCTGGATTGCTCTGCGACGACTGCAGGACCCGCCCGCGGCGCTCGCTCGTTTTCGAGCGCTGGCCTCGGCCGTAACACGACCCATTTCGAAGGCGCGTGCGCACTACTGGGAAGGACGAGCCTTTGAAGCCGAAGGAGAGCTAACGGAAGCCGCAAAGCAATATCGGATTGCAGCGGACAGCGCGGAGACATTCTACGGTCAAATCGCGCTTGCCCGGTTGGAGTCCCAGCCGCAACTGCGTCTGAGCAGTGCAAGGATCGACGCCGGTGCCGCGCGCGGCCCCTTCGAGCGCGAGGAATTCACGCGCGCAATTCACGTGCTGGGCGACCTCGGCTTCGAGAACGCGCTTCGCGCGTTCGCCCTTCGCGATGCCGATCTTTATCCCGATGCGCGTCACGTCACACTGCTGGCGGCAGACCTGACGGCCATGGGGTTTCGCGAAGTGGCGCTGCGCGTCGCAAAGGAAGCGAGCTACAGCGGCCTTGAGCTCATGGATTATTCGCACCCTGTGATCTCCGTGCCCCCCTATACCGGGATGGGAATGCCGCCCGAGCCCGCGCTGGTGCTCGGAATCATTCGGCAGGAGACGGAATTCGACCCTGACGCGGTGAGCGGAGCCGGTGCGCGCGGTATCATGCAACTGATGCCGACGTCCGCCAAACGCGATGCCCAGCTGGCCGGAGTCGCCTATCGTCCGCAGGCATTGACCGGAGATGCCACCTACAGCATGCAACTCGGTATGGCCGAATTGTCCAGCTATCTTTCGGATTGGGGAGGGTCCTACGTCCTCGCTGCGGCTTCCTACAATGCCGGGGCTGGAAACGTCCGTAAGTGGATCGCGCAGTTCGGCGATCCCCGCGATTCGCGCGTCGATCCCATCGACTGGATCGAATTGATTCCCTTCACCGAGACCCGCAACTATGTCCAGCGGGTGATCGAGAACACCGAAGTTTATCGCAACCGCCTTGCCGGGCGTAACCAACCCTTGGGTATCCTGGCCGATATATACCGCCCCAACGCGCCTCAGACGGGGCCGCTGCCCTCTTCAGTCACCCGAAGCACGGCGGCATTTCCGGTTCCTGCTCCGAAGCCGGTAGCCGCAAGCGCGGGGCAATGAGCGATTGTGGATGCCAACGGGATGCATCTCGCCACTATTCTCGGCCGAACCAAGAACGAACGCGTTCAATTCAGGATCGACAACCATTCGCGCGCGAGGCGCTGCGCCTCGGCGATCTGACTGAAATTCATCTCGCGCGAGATTTGCGCGCGCCATGACTTGGCAATTTCGCTGCCCTTCAAGGCGGCCAGGTTGAACCATTTGTGCGCAGCAATGAAATCGACTTCGACGCCCTGACCCGTCGAGTAGGCAAGTCCAAGATTGTAGAGAGCGTCCGGTCGCCCCTTTTTCGCGTCAAGCTCGTATTCCGCGAGCGAATCCAAATCGATGCAAGCCATCCCAATACCCCCAGATCAAAGGCCCCCTCGGGACCCGCTTCCGAAAGCGCAGGCCTTCTGGCTTGCGCGAACGGATTGGATCGTGTCCCGGTAGAAGCTAAAGGCGGGTTAACGCTGATGACGCCGGGGTTCGCCGGAGTTGCATGCAGGGCACTTTGCCCACGTGTTCCTTCGGGATCAATGCTTCGTTTGCCCGGGGGAAGAGGCGCGTGGGTTCTGCTTTCAAATAAGAAAGAGAACCCACGCGCAGCCTGAAGGCTATGGGAAGTTTTGGCCGCTCTTGCCGTGGGCGGCGCCGGCTGCGATTGAGCCGGTCACGGGACTTTCGTCCTCTTCTCGATGAGGCTGGCCGCGACCGCCACGCGCATGCGGATTTTGCACTTGCAGGGAGATCGCGGCCATTGCCTGGAACATCAACCGGCCTACATCGCCATTTCTGGAGCAGAGGCCTTTTTTGTGCGGCGCGTTTTCCGCTTCGCGGTCTTCCGCTTGGCGGCCTTGCGCTTTGTCTTGGTCTTCCGCGCAGCGCCCCTCGCGCCCGCCTTACGAACCGTGCGCTTTACCGCGCGCTTCGCCGTGCGCTTCTTCGCGCGCTTCTTGGTCTTTTTCTTTCTTGCAGTCATTGGCATGTGAAACGACTCCTCTAACGTTCGGGTCATGCGACTCGCACCCCCAAAACGCTAAAGAATATGAGAGGGTTGCATTAACGAAGCAATACTCCCCCTCCGCACGCAAACCCAGCCACTCGGCAGGATCACACATTTCCTAATGATTCATTGGATTCTAGATCATCATCTGTATACGGAATTGTTTGGCTGCCTCATTCGCCCGCTCGCGTCAACGGCTTGAAATTGTGCGAATCACCCCTCGTCGGGGATTTCGAGTCTGCTCCTGAGCAGCCCGTTGACGGCCTGTGGATTGGCTTTGCCACCCGTCTGTTTCATCACCTGACCGACGAACCATCCGACGAGCTTTGGTTTTTTCCTGACCTCCTCCACTTTGTCGGGATGCGCCGCGATCACGGCTTCGATAGCTGCTTCAAGAGCGCCGGTGTCGTTCATCTGCACAAGCTCGCGCGAGCGCACGATCTCGTCAGGATCGCCGCCTTCGCTCCAGACGATATCCAGAACGTCTTTCGCGATCTTCCCGGAGATGGTGCCGTTGGAGATCAATCTGAGTATCCGGTTGTTCGCGGCCGCCGAGACCGGTGCCTGCGTTATACCGAGGCCGTCGCGATTTAGTCGCCCCAGAACCTCATTGTTGAGCCAGTTCACAGCGATCTTGGCATCCACCTCGCGCGCCAATTCCTCGTAGTAATCCGCCAGCTCGCGCTCGGCGACCAGCACTCCCGCATCGTAGGCCCCTATGCCATAGTCGCGCATGAAGCGTGCTTTTTTGTCGTCCGGAAGCTCGGGCAGAGAGGTCGCGATCTTCCGTACCCAGTGCTCGTCGAGAACCAGCGGAAGCAGGTCGGGGTCAGGAAAATAGCGATAGTCATACGCCTCTTCCTTGGAACGCATGGAGCGAGTCTCGCCGAGGCGTGCATCGAACAGCCGGGTTTCCAGCCGGATCGCGCCCCCTGCTTCCAGGATATCGACCTGACGCCGGGCTTCGAAATCCACGGCATGGGTTATAAAGCGCAGCGAGTTGACATTCTTGATCTCGCAACGCGTACCGAGCGGATCGCCGGGCCTACGCACCGAAACGTTGACATCCGCGCGCATCGAGCCTTCGTCCATGTTGCCGTCACAGGTGCCCAGATAGCGCACGATTGCGCGCAGCTTGCGCAGAAACGCTGCCGCCTCCTCGCCCGACCGCATATCGGGCCGGCTGACAATTTCCATCAGCGCCACGCCGGCACGGTTAAGATCGACAAGAGAGTTGTCGGCTTGCTGGTCATGCAGGCTCTTGCCGGCGTCCTGCTCGAGATGGAGCCGCTCGATGCCGACACGGGTGCTTTCGCCCCCCGCAAGGTCGATGACAATTTCGCCTTCGCCCACGATGGGATTCTTGTATTGCGATATCTGATAGCCCGCCGGCAGATCGGGATAGAAATAGTTTTTCCGGTCGAAGACGGAAACGAGATTGATCGCCGCCTTTAGCCCAAGCCCGGTACGCACGGCCTGCTCGACGCAATAGCCGTTGATGACCGGCAACATTCCGGGCATCGCCGCATCGACGAAGCTTACCTGCGAATTGGGCTCCGCTCCGAACTGCGTCGAAGCACCGGAGAAAAGCTTCGCCTTGGACAGAATCTGGGCGTGGACTTCCATGCCGATGACAATTTCCCACGGCCCCGTGGCGCCGTCGATCGTCTTTGCCGAACGCCGTCCGGTTTCGGCCCTCATGTTTCCGTCCACCAAGTTCTGGGCCTCGCCTTGAAATCCGCGGCGACCTCGATCGCGCGTCCTGCGCGTAGCACCGTGGATTCGTCGAAGGCCCGACCGATGATCTGCAGGCCCAGCGGCAGACCGTTTCCCGTGACGCCCGCGGGAACGGCAAGCGCCGGGAGACCGGCGAGATTGGCCGTCACCGTAAAAACGTCATTCAGGTACATCGAGAGGAGATCGGCAGCCTTTTCCCCGATCGGAAACGCCGGTCCGGGCGTGACCGGCGTGAGCAGCACGTCGCAGCGCGAGAACGCGTCGGTGAAATCACGCGCGATCAGGGTGCGCAGCTTCTGGGCCCGGGCGTAATAGGCTTCATAATAGCCTGCAGACAGAACATAGGTTCCGATGAGGATGCGCCGGCACACTTCCGCGCCGAACCCCTCGGCGCGGCTTCGTTCGTAGAGATCCCCGATACCTTCGGCGCGAGCCGTGCGATGGCCGTAACGCACGCCGTCGTAACGGGCAAGATTGGAAGAAGCCTCGGCCGGCGCGACGATATAATATACCGGCAATGCGTACTTCGTATGCGGCAGGCTTACTTCGACAAGCTCGGCACCCTGCAGCTTCAGCCAATCCGCGCCCTTCGTCCACAACTCCCCGATCTCGGGCGGCGCGCCGTCGATGCGATATTCCGCGGGAATGCCGACCCGCAAACCTCTTACTCCGCCTTCGAGATTTTCCTCGTAGTCCGCAACCGGCCTGTCCACGCTGGTGGAATCTTTCGGATCGACACTTACCATCGCCTTGAGCAGAATTGCCGCGTCGCGCACCGTACGCGCCATCGGCCCCGCCTGATCGAGCGACGACGCGAACGCGACAATTCCCCATCGCGAACAACGTCCATAGGTCGGCTTGAGCCCGACAATGCCGCTTATGCCGGCCGGCTGGCGGATGGAACCGCCCGTATCCGTCCCAGTGGCACCGGGGCAAAGACGTGCGGCAACCGCTGCCGCCGAACCGCCTGACGACCCTCCCGGCACGAGGCTTTGGTTCGCGCCGTTCGCACGCCACGGGCTGACCACCGGATTGAAATGGCTTGTCTCGTTGGACGAGCCCATCGCGAACTCGTCCATGTTCGTTTTGCCGAGCATCACGGCGCCCGCATCCCACAGATTCCGGGTAACGGTCGATTCGTAGGGCGGGATGAAGTTCGACAGGATTTTGCTGCCAGCCGTGGTCCGCACGTCCCTGGTACAGAAAAGATCCTTGACCGCGAGCGGAAGGCCTTCCAGCGGCCCGGCGGCGCGATCCGCGATACGCCTGTCGGACTGCTCCGCCATCGCGAGGGCGCGCTCCGGCGTTTCCGTGATGAACGCATTCAATGCGCGCGCGGCGTCCATCGCCTCGATACAGGCGCCGGTCAATTCCCGGGCAGAGATTTTGCGTGCCCGCACCGCCTCGCGCGCTTCGGTCAACGTAAAATCGGTCGGTGCGGCGGGCAGCGACATGCCTATTCCACGACCTTGGGAACGACGAAGAAGTGATCCTCCGCCGCTGGCGCATTGCGCATGAGCGCCTCGGCGTTGCCGCCCTCGGTCACGGCATCTTCGCGGAGCTTGAGGTTCTGTTGCACGACGCTCTGCATCGCTGGAACATCGGTAACGTCCACTTCCTCCAGTTGTGCGACCCATGCGAGAATGCCGTTGAGTTCGTTCATCATCGGTTCGACCTGTCCCTCCCCGAGGGCGATTCTCGCCAGTCGGGCAATCCGGCGGACGGTTTCCTGATCGACGGACATGGGGCACTCGCTGTCGTAAGGGTTCAATCCTTGCTATCAACCGGGGTCCATACTGGCAAGCGAATGTGGGAAGACGTGAAGTGCCGCTCGACATCAAAGGCATCGATCATGTGCAGATTGCCGTTCCCGGGGCGGTCGAGCCGGAATGCCTCGCATTCTATCGCGAAGTGATGGGCCTTACCGAAATCGCAAAGCCGGAAGAGCTGAAACGCCGCGGCGGAGCGTGGTTCCAGTTGCCCAATCTCCAAATGCATGTGGGCGTCGACCGGGAAAATTCCGCGAACAGCAAGCGGCACATATGTTTTCTCGTGGCCGATCTGGCGGCGGCCCGGGCGGTCGTTCAGGCAAACGGAGTCGCCATCGAAGAGGAAAGCGATACGGAGGGCTTGCAGCGCTTTTTCATTCGCGACCCGGCCGGAAACCGCATCGAAATCGGTCAAAGATAGGCGTGCTCGTCGATCTGCACGGCATGAAAGCGCAAATCGCGCCCTGCGCGCGCCTGATGGGCCTCGACCTGGGGGAGAAAACCATCGGCATTGCGCTATCGGATATACTCCTGACCGTTGCCACCCCGTTGGAGACGCGCAAGCGCGGCAAATTCACTGTCGATGCCACGGCCATGCTCGCCCTGATGGCGAGACACGGCGTTGGCGGCCTTGTCGTCGGGCTGCCGCTCAATATGGACGGTAGCGATGGTCCTGCCGCGCAATCGGCTCGCGCTTTCGCAAGGAATTTTTCGGTACGGTCGGAACTGCCCATCCTGCTGTGGGATGAACGGCTATCGACCGCCGCCGTCACCCGAACGCTTCTGGAAGCGGACGCCTCACGCAAGCGCCGGGCGCAGGTCATCGACAAGATGGCAGCCGCATACATTCTGCAAGGCGTGCTCGATGCGCTGCACCATGCGAGACCAACGTGAGCACGCCCGGCGACGAACATCCGGCGCGTTTCCTTTGGCTGTTGCCGGGCATGCGGCCGCCGGTAGTGCTGCCGCGCCGCCAGGAGATGGTTTTCCTGCTGGTCGGGCTTACCATTCTCTTCAGCGGCTACGATCTCAACATTTTCGGACTGGCGTTGCCGCAAATCCAGAAGGCGCTGCACATCCCCGAGGATCAGGCCGGACTGACCGCAACCTATTTCCGTCTGGCAACGCTCGCGGCCCTGATTATCGCACCTCTTGCCGACATTTTCGGCCGGCGCAGGCTGCTTCTCTTCACGGTGATCGGCGAAGCCGTGTTTACCTTCGCAACCGCTTTTGCGCAGACCTATCCCCAATTCGTCTGGCTGCAGATTGCGGTGCGGGTCTGCGGTTACTGCGAGGAGCTCCTCTGCTTCGTCGTCATAGCCGAGGAAATCGGCGAAAAGGCCCGCGGCTGGTCCATCGGCACGCTGGGCGCCATGAACGGGACGGGAGCCGGACTTTCCGCTCTCGTGTTTGCACTGGTGAATGTTCTGCCGTTCGGTTGGCGCGCGCTCTATGTGGTTGGTGCAAGTGCGCTGTTCGTTCTTGCCTGGTTTCGCCGTTGGCTTCCGGAGACCAGGCGGTTCGAACTGCACCGCGCCGAGATGGCGCGCCTGGGAACGAAAACCCATGCGATGTGGGAAACCCTGGCACAGCTGGGACGCCGGTTTCCGGTGCGCCTCGCGATCATGCTGGCAGGCGTAGCCGCGCTCGATTTTTCGGTGGCCCCTTCGGTGATCCTGATGGCCAAGTACCTGCAGCAGGATCTCCACTATGCGCCCGCACAGGTGACGCTTCTTTATGTCTTCGGCGGATTTCTTTCGGTGGCCGGGAACATCATGGCCGGCAGAATTTCCGATCGGGCCGGGCGAAAGCGCGTCATTGTCGTCTGCGGCATGATTTGTGCCGCCGGATTTGCAGTCTTCTTCAGCGGCGTCGGCGGCGGTGTGGTCGCGGTCGCATGGATCGTCGCCATTTTCGGCTACCTCTCCTGCCAGGCGCTGGTTGCAGGCTTCGTGGCGGAAATCTTTCCGACAGCGTATCGCGCTACGGCATCGACCCTTCGCTACGTCGTTGCGACGTTGGGAGGCGCCTGCGCGCTGGCTCTTGAAGGCGTTTTCTACAATCTGTTCGGCGCCCACGGCCCCGCGATATCGATTTTCCTGGCGGCGATGCCCATCGCCCTGATCGCTATTCTCCTTCTTCCGGAGACGGCCGGCCGCACGCTGGAAGAGATTGCGGAAGCTCCCCGTCTGGCGTTATAAGCCCGTCTTTACATGCGCCCGGTTGACGGACCGATTCTCAAATCCAGCCATCTTCTTGGCATCGGCGCGCTTTCCATCGACGAAATCACCCCTTTGCTCGATCTTGCCGACGTCTATGTCGGCCTCAACCGCAGCGCGCAGAGGAAGCAGTCGCTTCTCAGGGGCCGCACGCTCATCAACCTGTTTTTCGAGCCCTCGACGCGCACACAAAGCTCCTTCGAGCTGGCGGGTAAGCGATTGGGCGCCGACGTTCTCAACATGTCCGTCAGGACGTCTTCCGTCTCCAAGGGCGAGACGTTGCTCGACACGGCGGCCACGCTCAATGCGATGCGGCCCGACATTCTGGTGGTGCGTCACCAGGATTCGGGAGCGGCCGAGCTTCTGTCCCGAAAACTGGACTGCTGTGTCGTCAATGCCGGCGACGGCGCGCACGAACACCCCACCCAGGCCCTTCTCGATGCGCTCACCATCCGGCGACGTCGCGGCAATCTCGAGGGTCTCATCGTCGCCATCTGCGGCGACATTCTGCACAGCAGGGTGGCACGCTCGAACATCATTCTGCTGTCGAAGCTTGGAGCGCGCGTCCGGCTCGTGGCGCCCCGCACGCTTCTGCCGCCGGACGCGGACCGGCTTGGCGTCGAGATCCATACCGACATCTACGATGGGCTGAACGGCGCCGACATCGTGATGATGCTGCGGCTGCAGCTCGAGCGGATGGCGGGCGCCTTTGTCCCTTCGACGCGCGAATACTTCCGTTTCTGGGGTCTGGACCGCGAGAAACTGGCCTGCGCCAAACCCGGAGCCCTGGTGATGCATCCCGGTCCCATGAACCGCGGCGTGGAAATCGACTCCGTGGTGGCCGACGACATCGAGGTCAGCGTCATCCAGGAACAGGTGGAAATGGGCGTGGCCATCCGGATGGCGGTGCTCGATGCGCTGGCGCGCGGGCTTGCGGCGCAAGGACGCAACGCGCCATGAGCAGGCTCGCCTTCACCAACGCCCGGTTGCTCGATCCCGCCAGCAGGCTCGACGTCCCGGGCGCGATGCTGGTCGAGGACGGGCGCATCGTCGATTGCGGCCCTCGCCTCTTCCATGACGGCGGACCCTCGGGCGCCGAGATCGTCGATTGCAGCGGCCGCATGTTGGCACCGGGCCTGATCGACATGCGCGTCTTTACGGGCGAACCCGGCAGCGAACATCGCGAGACCCTGGAGTCGGCAAGCCTGGCGGCAGCCGCGGGCGGCGTTACCACCATGGTCGTGATGCCCAACACCGATCCCGTGATCGACGAGCCGTCGCTGGTGGACTTCGTCAGGCGCCGGGCCGCCGCCACGGCCCGCGTGCGGGTGCTTCCGATGGCGGCGCTGACGCGCCATCTGGCCGGCGACGTCATGACCGAGATCGGGCTTTTGATGGAAGCAGGCGCCGTTGCCTTCACGGACGGCGATCGCACGGTGGCCAATGCCCGCGTCATGCGCCACGCGCTCGCCTATGCCTCCACCTTCGGGGCGCTTGTGGTGGGACATGCCGAAGACCCGGAGCTTTCGCAGGGCGCTTCGATGACGGAAAGCGAGTTTGCCACGCGGCTCGGCATTCCCGCTGCACCGACCCAGGCCGAAACCATCATTGTCGAGCGCGACATACGCCTGGTCGAGCTGACCGGCGCGCGTTTCCACTTCGGCCAGATCTCGACGCGCGCATCGCTCGAAGCGATCGTAGCCGCCAAGACACGCGGATTGCCCGTCACCTGCGGCGTCTCGGTGTATCATCTGACGCTGAACGAACTGGACGTCGGCTCCTACTACACGTTCCGCAAGGTGAAGCCGCCGCTCCGTTCCGAAGCCGATCGCGCTGCAATGGTGGAAGGCGTTGCGAGCGGAGCCATCGACGCAATCGTTTCGAGCCACGATCCCCAGGCCGCGGACACCAAACGCCAGACCTTCGCGCAGGCGGCCTTTGGCGCGATAGGGTTGGAGACCTTGCTGCCCGCTGCGCTCACGCTGCATCACAATGGTCGCGCGAGTCTGCTGCGCGTTTTGGAAACGATGACCGCCGCGCCGGCCCGCATTCTTGGACTAGACAGCGGTACGCTCGCAACAGGTGCGCCAGCCGATCTCGTCCTGTTCGATCCCGACGAAGCCTTTGCCGTCGATTCCGCAAAGCTGCACTCGCGGGCCCGCAACACACCGTTCGAAGGCCGCACCTTCGAGGGCCGCGTGTATAGGACATATGTGGCGGGTGAATGCGTGTATGAGCGGTCGCAATCCCGCTGATCTGTGGTATCCTTCGGGCGATATGCCATAGGAATACCGTGATGCTGCACACGATCGAGGTAGAAATTGACTCGAAGGGTCATATCCGCCCTCTTGAGCCCGCTGAAAGAATTCCCGCAGGCCGTGCTCTGTTGACATTGCTGGCGCTGGCCGACGATGAGGCGCTCGATCTCGCGGAGCGGTCCCTGGGAGAGGACTGGTCGAGACCCGAAGAGGACGCGGCATGGGCGCACCTTCAGCCGGGCAGGTAGTTCTGCTGCCCTTTCCCTTTTCAGATTTGAGCCGTAGCAAACTTCGCCCTGCATTACTGCTCGCCCGGGGTGGAAAGAGCGATTGGGTCGCGTGTCAGATCACGAGCAATTCCTATGCGGATTCCCACGCGGTGGAATTAAGGGGCGATGCGTTTTCGGAAGGCGGATTGCAGCGGATCAGCTACGTCCGTCCCGCGAAGCTGTTCACTGCCCACGAGTCCCTTTTCGTAGCCAGTGCGGGATTGCTGAAACCACCGGCGCTCGCGCAGGTTCGCGATGCGGTCGTTGCCGTCATTCGCGGATGAAGATGCCGTAAAATCGCGCATTGGCTCTCTGCGTCACTTCACCCTTTCTCCCGTCTGATCCTGCCCCGACTGATGCCAGACGGCACGGGTTGCGTGGCTGTTCTTCACGCCGCCAAATCTGACCTGGGCGTTCACGACCTTCAGAAAAAAATTGCGGGGACCTTCGGCAAATATCTCGATGGGAGGCTGATCAGGCGCGGGAATAATATAAAGGTGACCCGCGCGACGGCCGACCGTCAGCATGTCTGTCGGCGAAAACCGATAGCGGCCGACGAACTGGTCGAGAATATCCACGCCAAGTGAGATTTCGATGTGCGACTTGGGAACCTCCAGGTCGACTGGAATGGCCGGATCGAGAAGGTGCAACCCGATATCGTCCACGCCAGCGCCCGTCTGGGCATTGGCGAGCGCGACGATGCCAAGGCGCGCTTTCTTGTTGTAGCCCGCAAACGCCCGATAACCGCCAACGCTGCCGTTTTTCCAGACAATCTCGCGTCCACCATCGTCAAAGATGTTCCAGCCCAGCGCGATCGCCGTCGCAGGCTGCATGCCGCCCGGGCGCCGCATCGCGACCATGGAATTGAATGCAAGACGCAGTGGCAACCCTTTGGAGCCGAGTGCTACGTCGAGAAGCTTCAGCAAATCATTTGCGGTAGAGCGCAGCGCACCCGCGCCCAGAAGGGCGCCCTCATCGCCGTGTTCGGCGGGCTTCAAATCCATGTCGTAGGGAAGCGCCTCGCGGCGGACCATGTCGGCCGTCGGAACGATGCGCGTATCATTCACGCCGAGTGGGACTGTAATACGAGATTGAACGAGATCGGCATAGGTCATCTTAGCGTGCGCGGAAAGGGCAATTCCCAAAAGCCCGAACCCGACATTCGAATACTCGTATTGGCTGCCGGGCGCACGCGTCAGCCTGTACGATGACAGGAACGCGTAAAGGTCCGCGACCGTATAGCCCGCATATTTGTTGTCGGGATCCTTCGATACCAGATTGGCCGGCCGCAGCGGCAGGCCGGACGTCTGGGTCGCCAGATCGGCGAGCGAAATCTGCTTGCCTTCGTAGGTTGGAATGGTCACGCGCCCGGCGGGAAGAAGCTCCTGCACCGGCTCGTCCAGCGCGACGTCATGGCGCTGCACCATGTCCGCGAGCAACAGCGCGGTGAACACCTTCGTGATCGAACCTATGTCATAGACGGTGTCGCCGCTGACCGGCGTCTTGTCCTTCAAGCCCCGTGTGCCGTAGGCGACAATCCGGTTTCCCGTCGGTTCCGCGATTCCCACGACAATACCCGTTGCCGCCTTTTGCAGATCGACGCGGACCTGGAGCATGTGGGTGATTTCGGCGTCCGAGGGAAGCGGACCTGCGAAGACGGTCGTCGATGCGCAAGCCAGAACGCAGCACGCTGCCAGAATTCCCTTGTGCATGGATGTCTCCTTTCTCGTCTCGACACATAGCTTATCCAGCCAAGCATTCCAGGCAGCAAGCGGCCTGGATGTGATAGCATCGCGCCAGGTTGGGCAGTAACGTGGAGATTGATGGAAATGGGGCCGGTTGCCAATGAAACGCTTGGCGTCCTGATCCGGCAATTCGATACGGCCTGGAAGCTGATGGGTTTGCACCTCAACGGGCTTTCCACCGATGAGTGCCTGTGGCGTCCCGCTCCGAAGGGACTGCATGTCCATCGCGCTGTCGATGGGCGCTGGCACGCCGATTGGCCGCAGAGCGAAGCCTACGCTGTCGGACCGCCGAGCATCGCATGGCTGACATGGCATGTCGGGTTCTGGTGGTCGATGGTGATTGACCATTCGTTCGGCAACGGTGCCCTTTCGCGCCAGAGCGTGATGTGGCCCGGCAGTGCCCAGGAAGTACGCGAGCGGCTCACGGAACTGCAGACACGGTGGCGGGCAGACCTTGAAAAATTTGACGATGACGAATTGCGATCGCCCCAGCGAGCGCGGTGGCCATTCCGCGACCGTCCCATCGGCGACATTGTCGCATGGGTCAATCTCGAACTGACCAAGAATGCCGCCGAGATCGGCTATGCGCGCTTTCTCTACGCCCAGGCGCTTCAATGATATAAGGTTGGTTTTAGCTCGCCCTTCGTTCCCGGCATTGGAAACACGATGTTCGAATTTCTCCGCGCGATCGACTGGAAGGATCAGTTGCCGTGGCTCGCGCCGGCGCTTGGGTTCGGTTACCTGCTCGGATCGATACCGTTCGGGCTGCTCTTCACGCGGGCGGCGGGAGCAGGCGATGTGCGCAAAATCGGCTCCGGCAATATCGGCGCCACGAATGTGCTGCGCACCGGCAAGCGCCGGGCGGCGCTCGCAACCCTGCTCTGCGACGGCGCAAAAGGCGCGGTAGCGGTCATCGTCGCGCGTGCGTGGCACGGCGAAGCCGTCGCCGTGATCGCGGCGCTGGGCGCCTTCCTCGGCCATCTGTATCCGGCATGGCTGGGCTTCAAAGGCGGCAAAGGCGTGGCGACATTCTTCGGCGTCACCCTGGCGCTTTTCTGGCCGGTCGGATTGCTGGCGTTGGCGACATGGGGAGCAGCCGCGTGGTTCTGGCGCATGTCTTCGCTTTCCGCCCTGATTGCCAGCGTTCTCGCGCCGGTCTACATGCTGCTTTATCGCGAGCCGCTCTACGCCACGCTTGAGGTTGTGCTCGCGCTCTTTATTGTGACGATGCACCGCGAAAACATTCGTCGCATGGCGACCGGGCATGAACCCCGCATCGGCGCGGCCAGTGCTTATCGCTCGGATCCGGCGTGACAGGCGCGCCTGAAGATTGCATCTTGCCGTGTGCGCAGGTGTTCTCGAAAACCCGGCGCGCTGCCCCTGACAACGCTGGAGAGACAATGATTGACATAAGGTTGCGCAAGACCGGCCGCATCGCGGGCGCGCTCGCGGCCGCGATGCTGTGCGCTTTTGTCGGTGCGGCCCGTCCCATGATCGGCGTGCAGGCGGATGCGGACAATGTCGTTCGCGCGACGCTTTCCAACGGTTTGCGCGTGATCGTGGTTCGCAACACGCTGGCGCCTGTGGTCGCCACCGCCGTCAACTATCTCGTCGGCTCCGACGAGGCGCCGGCCGGTTTCCCGGGCACCGCGCACGCCCAGGAGCATATGATGTTCCGCGGCAGTCCGGGCCTGACCGCCGACCAACTGGCCGACATCGGCAGCGCGATGGGCGGCAATTTCAACGCCAACACGCGCGAGAGCCTGACGCAATATCTGTACACCGTCCCGGCAGAAGACATCGACGTGGCGCTTCATATCGAGGCGGCGCGCATGCAGGGCGTGCTCGACACCGACAAGGATTGGGACGCCGAACGTGGCGCCATCGAGCAGGAAGTGGCGCAGGATCTCTCGAACCCCATCTATGTGCTCTATGTAAAGCTTCGCGCCGCCTTATTTGCGGGAACGCCCTACGAACACGACGCTCTCGGCACCCGGCCGTCTTTCGACAAGACGACCGGCGATATGCTGAAGCATTTTCACGACGCGTGGTACGCACCCAACAACGCGATCCTTATCGTTGTAGGCGACGTCGATCCCCGCGGGACCCTGAAAGAGATCGAGACACTTTTCGGTTCGATAAAACCGAAGAAGCTTCCGGCAACGCCGCAAGTGTCGTTACGACCCGTTACACCGGCGATTTTCAGCGCCGATACCGACCAACCCGAAGGCACCTTGCTGCTCGCGATGCGGACGCCGGGGCTCGACAGCAGCGACTATCCCGCGCTGGAAGTTCTGGCCGACGTTCTGAGCAATCACCGCTTCGATCTGTACGGCCTCGTCGCGCAAGGCAACGCGACCAACGCCAGTTTCGCGCTCGACCCGTTGCCGAAAGCGGGGGTCGGTTATGCCTACGTCCAGTTTGCGCCGGGCAATGTCCCCAGAGCGCTTGGAAGCGAGGTCAGGGACATTCTTGACAACGTTGCGCGCAACGGCGTCTCGCCGGAACTGGTTCAGGCGGCCAAGTTCCAGGAAAAGCGGGAAGCCGAGTTTGAAAAAAATTCGATCGCCGGTCTGGCGGATGTCTGGTCCGACGCGGTGGCGCTATACGGTCTGCGCGCGCCGGACGACGATCTGGTCCGCATCGAGAAGGTGACGGTGGCCGACGTCAACCGCGTGGCCCGCAAATATCTCGATATCGCCCACGCCGAAACCGCCATCCTGAATCCGCAGGGCTCCGGCGCGCCTGTCGCCTCAGGCGGCGGATATGGCGGGCAGGAAAATATCGCGCTTGGCGACGCCAAACCCGCGACACTTCCTGCATGGGCCGAAGCAGCGCTCAATCGCCTTGAAGTGCCGCCTTCGACGCTCAATCCGGTCGTCAGCACGCTGGTGAACGGCGTGACCCTGATCGTTCAGCCGGAACGTGTCAGCGACACGGTCACGGTCTATGGCCATATCCGAAATCGCCCCGAGACGGAATCGCCGAAAGGCCAGGAGGGCGTCGCACAGGTGCTGGCCGAATTGTTTCCCTACGGCACCGAACATCTCGACCGCGTGGCATTTCAGCAGGCTCTCGACCGGTTCGGCGCAGAAGAACAGGCCGGCACCGATTTTTCGGTCCAGGTTCTGGCAAACGACTTCGATCCAGCGACCCGGCTGCTGGCCGACAACGAGCTGCATCCGGCGCTGCCCGCGCCGGCGTTTCAGATTGTTCGCGATCGTGTCGCGCAGGTTGCCGACGCCACGAACAAAAGCCCGGCGCATCTGACGCTGCAGGCTCTGCGGGCCGCGATGTTTTCCAAGAACGATCCATCCTTGCGCGAAGCGACGGCGCAATCCGTTCGCGCGCTGACGCTGGATGATGTGCGTGCGTATTACAGGACGGTGTTCCGCCCCGATCTCGCAACGCTCATCGTCATCGGCAAGGTCGATCCGGCGCAGGCAAAAGCGGTGATCGAAAAGTATTTCGGCAACTGGACGGCAAGCGGCGCCAAACCCGATACGGATCTGCCGACCGAAGCGCCCAACGCTGTGCAAACCATTGCCGTGCCCGATGCGAGCAGAGTGCAGGACAGCGTTTATCTGGCGCAGAATTTGGCATTGAAGCGATTGGACCCGGATTATTACGCACTGGAGCTGGGCAACGCCGTGCTGACGGGCGGGTTCTACGCCTCGCGGCTGAGCATCGACCTGCGCAAGACAACGGGCCTGGTTTATTCCGTCAGCTCCAGCTTCGAGGCCGGCCGGACGCGCAGCGCCTATATCATCGAATACGCCTGCGATCCCGACAAGGTGACGCGCGCCGCCGCAATCGCCGCCCAGGACATCCGCAACCTGCAGACAACGCCCGTGAACGCCGGGGAGCTCGCCCGCGCCAAAGCCATTCTGCTGCGCGAGATGCCGCTCAGGGAAGCGAGCGTCAACGAGATCGCGCGTGCGCTGGCGGACCGCCGCGACCTCGATCTCCCGCTCGACGAACCCACGCTCGCCGCGCACCGCTATGTCGCGCTCGGTCCCCAGGAGGTCCAGGCCGCGTTCCGCAAATGGATGCGCCCCGCCGATCTGGTGCGCGCGAGCGAGGGCCCGCCGCCGCAGTAATTCCATTCGCGATCTGGCGTCGTCTTATTCATCAGAACTATCGGTCTTGGCGACTTGCGCCATTCCGCGGCCACAGCAACGACAGCGCCGATGATGAAAACACGGCGGAAATCCAGCGCTTTATTGCACTCATCGAAGCATTGTGCCCACTCTGGTAAGTGCCGCCTTGTCGGCCGCAGTCAGATCGAGACGCGTGGCGACAGCGAATTGCTTTCGCGCCGCGTCCTTGTGCCCTGCGTAGAGCAGCGCCTCGCCCCACTTCAGATGCAGGCGTCCCCAGTTGGGCGCATACGTGTCCGCCTCCTCGAATTTCGCCAGCGCGAGATCGGAGCGGTTCTTCTGCATCAGCGCCTCAGCCCACATCTCCAGCGGATCGGCGAAGTGCGGGCCTTTCTGGTTGGCGCTTTTGAACTTCGCGATGGCCGCATCGTATTGGCCGCGCGACAGAAGCAACGCACCCCACTCCGAATAGGCGAACGGGATCGACGGCGCCTGTGTCACAGCGCGAACGAACCACCAGTCCGCGCGCGCGTGTTGGCCTTGCAATTCGACAATGCGCGCACGGAAGATCAGACACCTGTAGCAACCCGCAGGCGTTTGCGCGATCAGCGCATCGGCCGCCTCGAAGTCGCCGAGCCTGGCATCGGCATAGGCGAGAAACGGAAGCTCGGTCGATGGCGCGATAGTGCGCAGGCCGGGATCGAGCGCGAACAGCGCACCGGCCGCCCGATATTCGGCAAGCACGGCCGCCCAATCCTGCGCTTCGATGTCGATCATCATGCGCGCCGTGACGATATCGAGCGAGCCATTGTGCGTATTGATGCCGCCAGGTTCGGCAGAATCCGCTATGGTGGCGCGAGCGGCGGATAGATCGTGCTCCCCAAGTTCTGTACGCGTCAGCATGGCATGCATGTTGTAATTGACCCCCTGCGGGCCGAACTCGATCTCTGCTTCCCAGAGTGGGACCGCTTCATGAAAGGCTCCGAGATTCAGGTTGATAAAGGATTGCAATCTTTTCTCAGCAATCGGAACGACGTTGGCGCGGATATCGCCATGGGACGCTGCGGATAGCATCGGCACGATAGAACGGAAGTCGCGCAGGGCGGCTTCGGGATGACTGGCCTCGTCTTCGATGAGCGCAATGTTCTGCCTCGCCAGATAAAGGTCCGATATGGTCAAAATCTTTCGCATCATTGCGAGTCGTGCGGAGATGCTTGTCGACTCCTCCAGGGAGTTACCCCAGCCGAGATAGCCCCACGGGCGTTCGTTTGGCGGCCCGCTTTTGGCGAGCGCGATGAAGACGGCAATGCCCTCTCCGTTTCTATCGTGTTCGCGCAGCCAGATTCCATAACGGTAAGGTTGTGTGATTCCGTAAATGGATTCCGCCAGCTTCTGCACCAATGCGTCGATGTCGGCGTCCGGCCCAGACACCGTTCCGTTGCCCTCGGTACCCGCCCGCGCGGTGAGGCTGAGGCCGTTCGCATTCCGCACGATCTCGCCCGTGATCTGCGTAGGGTGACCGAGCATTTCGCGCAGGTAACGGTCGAGTTCACCCAGCGAGATGCCAGTTTCCGGAATCTGGACCTTGATGTCGTCGCCCCAGAAATTGGCAAACGTCTGCGGATCGCGTTGCGAATCCGTTTGCGCCTCCATGGCGGCCAGCCGGTCGAGCAGTTTGGACGCCACGACCTGCCCGGTGACACCGCGCGCCACGAGGTCGGGGGGCACCGAGAACTGCTCGATCACCAGACCGCCGCTGTCCGCGGCGTTCCAGACCATGAAGGCGAAGCCGGAGACGATCAGCGCACCGAGCGCCACCAGCAAAACCTGCAACGCGCCCATCATCCGGTCATTGAAGCGACGCCAGCGCAGATGCGAAAGCTCGAAATCGTTCTGCTCGATCAGGTTCTGCTTCTGAAGGCGGGTGAGCGCGATCTGCTCGCGTAGATATTCGCGCGATTCGCCGCCGTCGGTCGCGCCGCCCATGGCGATTCCGGACGCCAGCGCGGCGGAGCCCACCGAAGATTTCGCGATATCGTCCTCGAAATCATCGGACATGGGCGGTCTCCATGCGGGCGAGCGCGGCTTTATCCAATGCTGTGAGATCGAGGCGCGCCGCGAGAGCGAATTGTTTCTGCGCGCCGGTCTTGTCGCCGGTGTAGGCGAGCGCCTCTCCCCATTTGAGATGAAGACGCCCCCAGTTCGACGCGTATTTGTTCGCTTCCTCGAACTTTGCCAGCGCGAGGTCGGAACGGTACTTCAGCATCAGCGCCTCGCCCCATATCTCCAACGGATCGGCGAAGTGCGGGCCTTTCAGATTCGCTTCGCGGAATTTGGCAATGGCCGCGTCGCAATCGCCCCTGCGCAGAAGCATCGCACCCCAATCTGCATAGGCAAACGGAATGTCCGGCGCCTCCCCAACCGCCATGCCGAACCACCAGGCTGCGCCCTGCCAGTTGTTCTCCGCGACGTCGATGTATCCGCGCACGCGGTTGCACAGATAGCAATCGAGCGGTGTTTTTCCGATCAGCTTTGCTGCGGCCTTTATGTCGCCTGTTTTCGCGTCGGCCAGCGCAAGCCAGGGCCAAATCTGGCGGTGGAAATTCTGCATCAGTCTGATCTGGCGCGCGGCCGGCACCGACAGCGCCTTTTCGAGATCCTTGCGCGCCGCACACCAGTCGCCCTGCGCCGCCAGCGCGGCAAACTGCGGAAACTGTAAATTCGGAAGCTGCCAGCCGAAGCCGCTGGCCATGAGCGGCGCCATCTCGTCGTCGCCGAGGCGCCCGAGCATCTCGCGCGCACCGCCAACGTCGTGCGCAAATGCCGCGTCCGCTGCGCCCATTCGCACGCCAACCCAGTGCGAACCTTGGTAGTCCTCTTCGCCTTCCAGCTCGCGATACTGCCGCACGGCCTCGCCAAAATCGCCCGTCTCCTCGGCGATGCCGGCATCGGTCTCGATCATCGTCGCCTGCGCGGCACGAGGGACGATCGTATCGGCCCTGCTTCCCGCCAGCGATGTCTTTGTCGCGACGAGCGCGCGAAGCTCCCGCTCGTCGTGACCCGCCAGGGCCTCGATGTCCGCAAGCGTGGTCAGAGTGTCCGGCAGATCGGGTGCGAGCCGCACGGCCGTCCGGATGCGGTCGAGCGCTTCGGCCGTATTGTCGGCCGTATCCAGCGGTTTGAATGCCCAGAGCGCATACGCCCAGGGCCGTTCGGACGGCGGTCCGTCGAGCGCCAGATCGCGCAGGACCTCTTCGTACTCCGCGGTTTGGTCACGGCGGGTGCCGACCAGATACATCGCGTAGCGATAGGGCTGCGTCTGACGATAGATCGCCTCGGCCGCTTTTTGCATCAGCGCGCCCAGGCCGTTTTCCGGGCCTTCGAAATGGACGCCGGGATTGTTCCCGACACGCGCGGTCAGGGCGATGCCGTGGTCCGTGTCGTAGATTTCACCTGCGATGAAGGTGCGATGACCGAGCCAGCCCGCGAGATAACGATAGGCGTCGCCGATCGAAACGCCGGTCTCGGGAATCTCGACCCTGATGTCGTTTGTCCAGTCGCTCGCATAGGTGCCCGGCGCACGCATCGTCTGGGTCTCGGCCTGCATGCTCCGCAGCGGGTCGAGAAGCTCGCTGGCGACCACATCGCCGTCCAGGCCTTTCCGCGCCATGTCGGGCGGCACCTTGAAGGCCTGGATCACAAGGCTGTCGTCATGCGCCGCCGCCCAGATCGCCGTTGCGATTACGGCAATGACGACCACCGCGACGAAGGCGACGGCGAGCTCGAAAGTGACCTTCATCACATCGCTGAAGTGATGCATGACGAAGGACCAGTGACGCAGCTTGTGCTCGCGCAGCAGATCGTCCGCCTGAAGTTGCATGACACGTTCTTGCGCGATGGAGACTTTGATCTGTTCCCGGGCGGCTCTGGTTTGCTCGTCCAGGAATGCGTCTGCCTTCTGCCGACTAGCCCCGCCCAGAGCCAAGCCTATGGCTGAGGGATCAACGCCTCCCGCAATCTCCGTCGCACCAGGTTCGTGCCCCTCAGTTTCCTCAGCCACACCGCCCCCTCGATTCAAGTGGCTTCACTATAGCGCGTGCTTACCACAGTTGAAGCCGAAACCGGCCCGCCACTGGCAGATGAAGCAGGCAATCGAGCATGGTTTGCACATCCAGCTCTGGGCGCTGCCGGCCGAGTCGATTTCAGCGGACGAGACCGATCCATCCGCAGCACTCGGCCTGCGCGCGCGCCTTGCGGCAACCATCCACCGGGAGGGCGTTAGGCTCTGAGCCCGTATCCAAGGTCGGCGAATGCAGCCAGCGCAGGTCGTGTGCACGGCGACTCTCAGGTTCAGAAAGCATAGCTGTCGCTGCGTTCCAACAGCGCGGGATCAATGTTCAATGCCCTGCCGATCTTGATGCGCAGACCGCGACCGACGCGCCGTTGGCCGTGCTCAAGCTGCGAAATGTAAACCGAGCTTGTTCCTACAGCGGCTGCGAGTTGAGCCTGCGTTAATCCACGATGTTCGCGAAACGCTTTGATTGGTGTCCTCCGTCCAGAATTGCCGCCACCACCGCGTCAGGAAATGTGTCGGACGGATTCCTCTGGAATGCCCGGACGGCTGACGCGTCGATACGATCCTCTAATGTGGATTCGATGCGGCGCCATTCATCGATCGGGATGACAACGAAGGCCGGCTTGCCACCCTGGGTGATAATCTGCCTGGTCATTTGTAAACCTCGCTTCGATGGCCCACATGGAGCACAATCACCGTCAAAGTCTTGTGCTTCAGCGTGTAGATCACGCGCCAATCGCCAATTCGCAACCGATAGCCTTCGACGCCTGTCAGTTTCTTGACGCTGTTGTTGGGCGCAGCCGGATGTAGCGCGAGGTTGATGATTTTCGACCGAATGCGCGTGGCTACCGTCTGATCTTTGCCCCAAGAAGCGAGCGGACAAGGCGATTCAGGACGCTCAAGGAGAAGATGAAACCAGTCTCCGGTCGGAAACCGCCGCGACAATCCTGGCCGCGTTCCGTCCCCGGAATTGAGCAAAGGGAGCCAACTATATAATTCCCATTGTTGTTCTGCCGTATGGTAGGAATTTGCCCGGCTAAAGGACAATCCGGTGGTACGTTTCAACATGAACATCGATGCCACGACAGGCGCCCTGGCAGGGAAGATCAAGAGCGTACTGGAGCGTCGATACGGCGACGGGCTTGCCGCGGTATACGTGTTTGGGAGCCGCGCGCGGGGGGAACACCAGGCCGACAGCGATCTCGATCTGGCGGTGGTGCTCAGGCAAGTCGAGCAACCGCTCGGTTCCATCGACGTGGAATTGCTCGATCTGACTTATACGATCGAGATCGAGCATGGATTGCACATCCAGCTCTGGGCGCTCCCGGCCGAGTCGATTTCAGCAGACGAGACCGATCCATCGGCAGCAGTCGGCCTGCGCGCGCGCCTTGCGGCAACCATCCGCAGGGAGGGGATCAGGCTCTGAGCCCGTACCTAAGGTCTGCGAACGCAGCCAGCGCAGAGTTGGAACAAGCCGAGCGAAGCCTTCGTTCGAGCAAGGTTCTGCTGACGGATGGCGATGCCGCCGGAGCAGTCAACCGCCTCTATTACGCGCTCTATCACGCGGCGAGGTCAGCACTGATCGACTCGCTCACGGAAATTCCAAAGTCGCACTCCGGCCTGATAGCGGCGTTCGGCGCCAAATTCGTGAAGTCAGGCAAGATCGCCCTTTCTCTGGGTAAGCTCCTCAATCGCGTTGAGCACGAGCGGTTGCTCGCGGATTACTCTGGGGACGCGACGAACGCCATGGAAATACCCGAACTCATTCGACAGGGTGAGTTATTTCTTGCCGCGGTGCGTGCACTCATAAGGCGGTAATGACGGACTCGCATGTGAGCGAACATTCTCTCTCCGACTCCGAACGGCGCGCATGGCTGCGTCTTTCGCGCGCGCAGAATGTCGGGCCGGTCACCTTCGCGGCGCTGATCGCGCGCTATCGTTCGGCGCCGGGCGCGCTTGCAGCGCTGCCGCGGCTGGCGCGCCGGGGCGGCGCCAGCGATCTCAAAATACCCTGCGATGACGACGCGCGGCGCGAGCTGGAGGCGCTGGAAAAACTTGGCGGGCGTATGATCGCGTCCTGCGAACCGGGTTTTCCCGCCAACCTTGCCGCAATGGAGGCGCCGCCGCCGCTCATCATGGTGCGCGGCCGCGACACGCTTCTCGCGCTCGAAATGATTGCGGTGGTGGGCGCGCGCAACGCCTCGGCCCTGGGTCGCAAATTCGCCGGCCAGCTTGCGGGCGATCTGGGGCGCGGCGGTCTGATCGTGGTTTCGGGCCTGGCCCGCGGCATCGACACGGCGGCGCATGAAGGCGCGCTGGGCACGGGCACGCTTGCCGTGGTTGCCGGCGGCGTGGACGATATCTATCCGCCGGAAAATGCATCGCTGTACGAGCGCATTGCGCGGGAAGGGGTCGTGGTTTCGGAAATGCCGCTGGGCCAGAAGCCGCAGGCGCGGCACTTCCCCCGCCGCAACCGCATCATCTCCGGACTGTCGCGCGGCGTGGTGATCGTGGAAGCGGCCGAAGGTTCCGGTTCGCTGATCACGGCGAATTTCGCGCTGGAGCAGGGTCGCGAGGTTTTCGCGGTGCCCGGCTCGCCTCTCGATCCGCGCGCCAAAGGGACCAACCGGCTGATTCGCGATGGCGCCATGCTGATCGAAGGCGCCGACGACGTGCTGGGCGTCCTGAAAGAACAGAGGAGCCGCTCGTTTCGGGAGCGGGAGGCGGAAATGCCTCAGGCGAACGAAAGCGACGATGCCGGCGCGGATCGCATCCGTCGCCAGCTCGAGGAATTGCTCAGCACGTCACCCGTGGATATCGACGAGCTGGTTCGCCAGTGCGGGGCGACGGTTCCCGCGGTGCTCATTGTCCTGCTCGAACTGGAACTGGCCGGGCGGCTGATTCGCCACGCCGGCAATTGTGTGTCGCGCGCCGCCTGATTGAATCGGTTTTCCTCCCACCATGATCCGACACAATATGTTGTAGCTCCAGACCCCTTATTCGCTCAGATCGATACAAGGCTCCTTCTAACATTTTGTATTCAAACGATTTATCAAAAAAACTTCCTGGACCTGGTTTCTTCCCTCAGATTTTCCCTGACTGAGGGAAAAAGTTGACGTCTTGTCATCACCTGTGCCCATGTTTACGTCCGCCTGGTGGCGTTCCTCTTGTGTTCTAGCGCCATTTGGTTTACATGTCAACCAAGACGATACTATCGAGCTCCTGCTATCGCGAGCCTTACGTTGACAGCGCCCAAAGGCCGCCACTATGTGCGGCTGTCACGTTTGCCGGTTAGACGTTTTGTCCGAAGCCGGCCAGGCAACCGAGTCCCAAACTCCCGATGAACGTTCTCGTCGTCGAATCCCCCGCCAAAGCCAAGACGATCAATAAGTATCTCGGACCCGGCTACACCGTGCTGGCGAGCTTTGGTCATATCCGCGATTTGCCGTCGAAGGACGGCTCGGTGAAGCCCGACGAAGACTTCGCCATGATCTGGGAGGTCGATCCGAAGGCCCAGAAACGGATCAAGGACATCGCCGACGCCCTGAAAGGCGCCGACAAGCTGATCCTCGCCACCGATCCGGATCGGGAGGGCGAGGCCATTTCCTGGCATGTGCTGCAGGTCCTGAAGCAGCGCCACGCGCTCGGCAAGGCCCGGGTGGAACGGGTTGTCTTCAACGCCGTGACCCGCTCCGCCGTGCTCGATGCCATCGCCCACCCGCGGCAGATCAACGAAGAGCTGGTCGATGCCTATCTCGCCCGCCGGGCACTCGATTATCTCGTCGGCTTCACGCTCTCCCCCGTGTTATGGCGCAAGCTGCCCGGCGCGAAATCGGCGGGGCGCGTGCAATCCGTCGCCCTGCGTCTCGTTTGCGAGCGCGAAAGCGAAATCGAAGCTTTCAAGACCCAGGAATACTGGACAGTCGATACCGACCTGCTTGCGCCGGCCGGAGCCTTCTCCGCGCGCCTGACGCATCTCGACAGCAGGAAGCTCGACAAACTCGATCTCAAGAACGAGGCCGATGCCAGCCGGGCGGTCGAGGCCATCGACGCGCGGCAATTCGCGATCGGAAACGTCGAAACGAAACCGGTCAAACGCCACCCTGCCCCGCCTTTCATCACCTCGACCCTGCAACAGGAAGCCGCGCGCAAGCTCGGCTTCGCCGCCAAGCGAACCATGCAGATTGCCCAGCACCTCTATGAAGGTGTCGATGTCGGCGGGGAAACCGTCGGCCTCATTACCTATATGCGAACCGACGGCGTGCAGATGGCCGGCGAAGCGATCGCCGAAGCACGCAAGATGATCGGCGGGCGCTACGGCGCGCGTTATGTACCGGGCGCCCCGCGAGCCTATACGAGCAAGTCGAAAAGTGCGCAGGAAGCCCACGAAGCCATTCGCCCGACAAGCTTTTCACGCGCGCCGGACGAAGTTTCGCGCCATCTCGATTCCGATTCGGCGCGACTCTACGAACTGATCTGGAAGCGCGCCGTGGCGAGCCAGATGGAAAGCGCCGAACAGGAGCGCACCACCGTCGATGCGGTGTCGGGCGACAAGACCGTCACCTTGCGGACCACCGGCACGGTCACCCTGTTCGACGGCTTTCTTACGCTCTACCAGGAAGGCAGGGACGACGAGAGCGACGAAGACAGCGCCAGGCTCCCGAAGCTTTCGGTCGGCGACGCGCTTTCGGTCGAGAAGGTAACGCCGTCGCAGCATTTCACCGAGCCGCCGCCGCGGTATTCGGAAGCAAGTCTGGTGCGCAAGCTGGAAGAACTCGGCATCGGCCGGCCTTCGACCTATGCCAGCATCCTCTCGGTGCTGCGCGACCGCGCCTATGTTCGCATGGACCGCAACCGTTTCATTCCGGAAGACAAGGGCCGCATCGTCACGACCTTCCTCACCAATTTCTTTGGTCGTTACGTCCAGTATGGATTCACCGCCGATCTCGAGGAAAAACTCGATGAGGTCGCCGAAGGCAGCATGGGCTGGAAAGAGCTTCTGCGCGATTTCTGGAAGGATTTCTCCGCGGCGGTCGGCGAGACCAAAGACCTCAAAATTTCCGAAGTGATCACGGCGCTGGACGAAGCGCTCGGCCCGCACATCTTTCCGCCGGCCGTGAACGGCGAAGACACGCGCAAATGTCCCAATTGCGGCGCGGGGCGCCTCAGCCTGAAGCTTGGTCGATTCGGCTCGTTCATCGGCTGCACGAACTACCCCGAATGCCGCTATACGCGTCAGCTGGGTCAGACGGCGGAAGAAGCCGGCGCGGGCGGCCCGCGCGTGCTCGGCCTCGATCCGGCAAGCGGGGAGCCGATAACCCTTCGCAACGGCCGCTTCGGTCCCTATGTGCAGCTCGGCGAAGGCGAGAAGCCCCAGCGCGGCAGCATTCCCAAGGGAATGGATGCTTCGGCTGTTGAATTCGAATATGCGCTGAAGCTGCTGTCGCTGCCGCGCGAAGTGGGCAAGCATCCCGAATCGGGCGAGCCCATCACCGCGAATTTCGGCCGTTACGGGCCTTATGTTGCGCATAACGGGCAGTATGCATCGCTCGAGGCGGCCGAAGATGTCTTCACGATCGGTCTCAATCACGCGGTCAGCATTCTTGCAGAGAAGAAGGCGAAGCCGCGCGGCGCGCGCGGACAGGAGGCCCTGAAGGACCTGGGTACCAATCCAGGCAATGGCGCGAGCGTCAAATTGATGCGCGGCCGTTACGGGCCCTACGTCACCGATGGCGAAACCAACGCGACCGTGCCCAATGGCAGGGACCCGTTGAACGTCACCCTGGAACAGGCGCTCGGACTCATCGCCGATCGCGTCGCGAAAGGCGGCGGCAAAAAACCAAGGAAAGCCGTCGCGGCCAAGTCGAAGGCAAAAGCGGACGGCCACAAGCCCGCAGCAAAGCCGGCCGCCGCAAAAAAGAAAGCATCCGCCAAATCCGCCACGAAACCGAAGCGCAAACCCGCGAGCGCGGAAAACGGCTGATGGCGCGCAGGCCACAGGACAGTGCGCCGACGCTTGACCGGGCGCGCGTGCTTGAAGCGCTCGCGAAGGAACCTGCAGCCACCAAACGCGACATCGCGCGCGTGCTGGGCGTCAAAGGCTCCGACCGCATCGCGCTCAAACGCATCCTGAACGAGCTTGAAAGCGAAGGGCTGATCGCGCGCGGCCCCAAGCGCGGCTACGTCAGGGCGGGCGTGCTGCCGGAGGTCGCCGTTCTCGAAATCACCGGGAAGGATCCCGACGGCGAACTTCTTGCGCGACCCGCAAAATGGGACACCGCAGGCACCCCGCCGCAAATCATTGTCGTTCCGGGACGCGAAACGGATGCCGGTCCTGCGCTTGGACAGGGTGAACGCATTCTGGCGCGGCTTACGGAAACCCAGGACGGCTACGAAGCGCGCATCGTCAAGCGCCTTGGCGCGAGCGCCCATCGCGTGCTTGGCGTCTACCGCGAAGGGACCGGCAGGGAGGGCCGGATCGCGCCGATCGATCGCAAGACCCGCCACGAGTTCATGGTCGATGCGCGCGACCGTGCCGGCGCAGAGCCCAACGAGCTTGTGCTGGCGGAGCCGCTGGCCGAACGCGCCTCCGGCATGGCGCGCGCGCGCATCATCGAATGCCTCGGCAGCATGAGCGAACCGAATGCTATCAGTCTGATTGCCATTCACGAGCATGGCATTCCGACCGAGTTTCCCGCCGAAGCAATTGCCGAAGCCGAGCGCGCCGCGCCGGTGTCCGCAGCCGGCCGCAGCGATTTGCGCAAGGTTCCCCTGGTGACGATCGATCCCGAAGACGCGCGCGATCATGACGACGCGGTGTGGGCAGGCCCGGATGACGATCCCGCAAACAGGGGCGGTCATTTCGTCATCGTCGCCATCGCCGATGTCGCCCATTATGTGCCGTCAGGCTCCGCGCTGGACCGCGAAGCCCACAAGCGGGGAAATTCCGCCTATTTCCCGGATCGGGTCGTACCCATGTTGCCCGAGCGGCTTTCCGCTGATCTGTGCTCGTTGCGCGAAAACGAAGACCGTCCCTGTCTGGCGGTGCGGATGGTCTTCGACTCCCGCGGCGTCAAGCGCCGGCACGAATTCCTCCGCGGAGTCATGCGCTCCGCGGCGCGTCTCACCTATGCGCAGGCACAGCGTGCGTTCGACGGCATGCCCGACACCGGTCATGGCGATATTTCACAATCGACGCTTGCGCCGCTGTGGAACGCCTACAAGATCCTCGCCGAAGCCCGCGACCGTCGCGACCCCCTCAACCTCGATCTGCCGGAACGACGCATCGTCATCGGAGAGGATGGCAGGCTGAAATCCGTCGCGTGGCGCGAACGACTCGAATCGATGCGCCTGATCGAAGAGTTGATGATCCAGGCCAACGTCGCCGCGGCGGAGTCGCTGGAAAAGGCTCGCATGCCTCTCATCTATCGAATCCACGAAGAGCCCTCGAAGGAGAAAATTCACGCCTTTTCGGATTACCTGCACACCATCGAGATCGGTTTTGCCAAGGGCCAAGTTCTGAAACCCGGCCTGTTCAACGCGATTCTCGCAAAATCGAAAGGCGGTCCGCACGCCGAAGTGATGAACGACGTGGTTCTGCGCACCCAGGCACAGGCGGTTTATTCCGCGGAAAACCTCGGGCATTTCGGGCTCCATCTGCAGCGCTACGCTCATTTCACTTCCCCCATCCGCCGCTACGCGGATCTCGTGGTGCATCGCGCACTGATCCGCGCCCTAAAGCTGGGGAGCGACGGGTTGAAGGAATCCGCAATCGGCCAACTCGCGCAGACCGCCGAGCACATCTCGATGTGCGAACGCCGCGCCATGGCGGCGGAACGCGATTCGACGGACCGGTACGTGGCGGCGTTCATGGCGGATCGCGTCGGCGCGCTGTTTCAGGCCCGCGTCACCGGTGTCACGCGCTTCGGTCTGTTCGTGCGGCTCAAGGAAACGGGCGCCGAAGGCATCATTCCCATTCGCAGTCTGGCCAGCGAATATTTCCGGCACGACGAGCGCCGGCACGCACTGGTGGGCGACCGCTCGGGCACCACCTACACGCTCGGACAATGGCTTTCCGTCCGCCTGATGGAAGCGGCGCCTCTGACGGGCGGCCTGCGGTTCGAAATTGCAGAGGCGGATACGCAGCCCACCTCTCGCACACGTGCCCGCTCCGTCCGACCAGCGCCCCAAAGACGTCGGCGGTAGTTGATTCGAAGCTCGGCCTGATGGATTGTGTTTGGAAATCCGCGCCGGCTTCAATAATGCCCGCGACCCTGCATTCTTACCCTGCGATTGTCATGGCCCACGACGGCGGGCCCCCAGGTGGCGAAGTGCTGGGCGCTGGAACAACGAGCTGAGGTTGAGAAAGAAAGGGGCGCTTAACTTCGCAGGATGCGCGCGCCATAACCTGGGTGGCCGCCGTCGTGGGCCATGACAAATTTGGTTGAGGGTACGCAGGAACTACCCCGCAAGCTCCATCTCGCGACAACCCGGTACGTGGCCGATACATCCCCACTACACTTTCACCCTACGCTGTCATGGTCCGCGAAGGCGGGCCACCCAGGTGAAGTCTTCACGGCGCAGAAATTCAACCTCAGCGCATGCTGCCCTCCAAATTTGAGGGTTCGTCAACCGGGGGCCGCAGTCGCGAGCGATGACAGAAATGGGAGATAAGAGAATCATGCGAACTTCAAGGCGGCTGATATAAGAGAGTTTCGATGAATTGAGCGACTTGCTGCTTTGACCGATCCCATGTTCGATACTGATGAAAAGCTCGTTCCCGGGCCGACATTGCGCCCCAAGGACGCTGCCGCTCTCGTCATCGTTCGCCGGGGAAACGGCAACGCGCGCGTGCTGATGGGTCAACGCCATGGACGGCTTGCGTTTCAACCCAACAAATTTGTTTTTCCGGGCGGCAAGCTCGATCCCTGCGATCAGCGCATTGTCGCCGGCGGCAATCTGCGCCCGGATGTTCTGGAGAAGGCCGCTGTCGGAACAACGCCTTCGCGCGCTCGCGGGCTCGCCCTTGCCGCCATCCGCGAAACATTCGAGGAAGCCGGTGTGCTGGTGGGCGAACGGACAACAAAGCCGCCCCGGACGCGCGCGCCGGCCTGGGAGAATTTTTTTGCCCACGGCGTCGTTCCCCGGCTTGACGGTCTCGAGTTGATCGCGCGCGCCATCACGCCGCCCGGCCGCACCCGTCGTTTCGATGCACGATTCTTCATGGTCGATGGCAACGCCATTGCGTGCGAGCTCGACGCAGCGGCCAACGAAGAACTTCTAACCCCGAAATGGCTGACGCTTGAAGAGGCGCGCGCGCTCGACCTGCCCAGCATCACGCGGCGCATCATCGATGAAGTGGAAGCGCGCCTTTTCGAAAAGCGGAATCGTCCCATTCCGTTTTTTCGCTATACCCGCGGCAATTCCGGTCTCACCTACCTGTGAGTGCCGCCGCCGCCAACAAGCGCAACAGCCTCGTCGCGATTCTGGCAAGCTGCACGTCCTATGGCATCGGCATGGGGCTGACCCTACCGCTGTTGTCGCTGGTCCTGGAGCGCATGGGTGTTCCGGGGAGCGTGAACGGACTCAATCTCGCAACCGCGGGGCTCGCCTCGCTGGTCGTTACGCCTTTCGTGCCGCGCGCCATCGCGCGCTACGGCGCCGCGAACTTTCTGGGTGCGTGCCTGTTACTTGCCGCGACCGCCATGATGGCGATTTACGAAGCACCCAATCTGTGGATTTGGTTTCCCGTCCGCTTCGTGCTCTCCAGCGCACTCAACGGGCTCTTCGTCGTGACCGAATTCTGGATCAACAGGCTTGCGGACGAAGGCCATCGCGGTCGTTATATTGCGCTTTATACCATCTGCATGGCCGGCAGCTTCGGCATCGGGCCCGCGCTGTTGCAAGTCGTTGGAACCCACGGCATCGCACCATTCGCGATGGGCGCACTCCTGCTGCTGGCGGCGCTCGTTCCAGTTTCACTGGCGCGCGGCCATGCGCCGCGCATCGACACCGGCATTCCCGCGTCGGTCTACAGCATGATCGCCAAAGCGCCGGCAACTTTTGCCGCGGCAGCGGTATTTGGCGCCATCGATGCCGGGATGTTCGGTTTGTTTCCGGTTTATGCCGTTCGCATGGGCTACAGCGAGGCACATGCGGCCCTGGCCGTCACGGCGATGGCGGCGGGAAGCATCGCCTTTCAATATCCGCTGGGTATTTTGACCGACCGGATGAACCGGCGTCACTTGCTCGCGCTGTGCGCGGCGACGGGCATCGTCGGCGCGGCCGTCACGCCGTTTGTCATGGCAATGCCGTTGCTGATGTACTTCGTGCTGTTCGTCTGGGGCGGCTGGGTACTCGGCATCTATAGTGTCGGTCTGACGCTCCTCGGCGAGCGTTTCAAGGGG
Source organism: Rhizomicrobium sp. (assembly GCA_036511745.1). Classification (GTDB taxonomy): domain Bacteria; phylum Pseudomonadota; class Alphaproteobacteria; order Micropepsales; family Micropepsaceae; genus Rhizomicrobium. The sequence goes on along the minus strand of DATCBQ010000125.1, from coordinate 119,426 downwards.
CCCGACCTCGCCAGCGCGAATGCCGGATTCATCATGTCGTATTGCATGGGTCTGCTCGCCGGTCCGGCGCTTGAGGGTGTCGCTCTCGATATCTGGAATCCACACGGACTCCTCGTCGTGCTGGGCGCGATCAGTGCGGCATATGTGGCGTATCTGTTGCTCGTTTCTCCTCGGCGCGTGCCGATTTAGGCGGCGCGCCACGACAACGGGTGGGAAGACAGGGCGCCATCCGTCGTGAGGAGTTTCATGTTTTCGACCGCGCATTGCGCAAGCAGCATCCGGTCGAAGAGGTTGCGCATCGCGGGTTCGGGATCGGCCTGAACGACCGCATGACGATGATCGACGGCAAGCATCGCCATTCCCAACGCCTCGAAATATCCGGCCAGCTCTTCCAGTGGAAGCTCGGGATCGAGTTTGCCAAGCCTTGTTTTTATCGCGATTTCCCACAGGCTTGCGGCGCTCACGAAGAACGCATTCTTCGAATCCGCGAGTGCGGTCCGGATCGCCGCGCCGAGGTCGTCAGACCTTTTCCGCGCAACGGCAACAAGAACATTGGTATCGAGCAACAGGTTCAAGGCAGACGTCGAAGAAGGAAATTTGCCGGGAGCGGCTCGTCGAAATCCTCCGCGACGCGGGCAAATACTTGCTTCACTCCATGCTTTCGCAAATAGGCTTCGCCCGCCTTGAAGTTCAGGCCTTGGTGGCCGCGGTGCGGTATCAGGTCGAGCACGGGCTTGCCGTTGCGCGTTACCGTCACCGTCTCACCCTTCTCTACCCGACGCGCGAGTTCGGTAAGCCGGTTCTTGGCGTCCTTGATCGACACGATTGTCATGCAGGATTTTATGGCTACCGGTAGCTACCTGACAAGAGCCGGTCTCTCGGCGCCCCGGGGTGCGTTCTGTACCACTGACGCTTCAATTCGTTCTCCTTATTGACATTCCCCCGCTCCCGGCTAGGTTGCCGGCCCTCCTGACCAGTTTTCGAGGCCTCCCATGGCGAAGCCCACCACCGCAAAGATTCGGCTGAACAGCTCCGGCGGTACGGGATTCTTCTACGTTACGAAGAAGAACACCCGAACCATGACCGAGAAGTTCACCATGAAGAAATATGATCCCGTGCTGCGCAAGCATGTGGAATTCAAGGAAGGCAAGATCAAATAGCGCAGGCTTTCGGGCCCGGGATGCGTAACGCGCGCCGGCCGCCGGCGCGCGTTTTGCGTTAGACCCTATCCTTGGTATTTGAACGACAATGAGACGCGCGCGCGATAGGCAACGACCTTGCCATCCTCGACCTTCAGGTCCAGCTTCTCGATTTCCGCCACGCGCAGGTCGCGCAATGAATTTGCTGCGGTTTCGATCGCATTCTTTGCGGCCTCTTCCCACGAGTTGGGACTCGTTCCGATGATTTCGGTCACGCGATAGACGGCGGCGCTCGCCTGCTTTTTGGCCATCTTCGTTTTCTCCCTGTTCGTTATCGACGCGCGTGGTTGGCCCGCGTGTCCAAGCATAACCCGTTAACCCCGAAGCGTCCAATTGTCCGGCGTTTGCCTAGAGCTGCACGATCCTTCGGTAGAGATGCCAGCTTGCATGTCCCAGGACCGGCATCACGACGGCAAGACCGACCAGAAATGGAAGCGAGGCCACCGCGAGTGCAATCGCCACGACGCATCCCCAAAGGGCCAGCACGACGGGATTGGCCAGAACTGCACGGATGGAGGTGAGCATCGCAACGGGAATCCCGACATTCCTGTCGATAAGAAGCGGAAACGAGACGACGCCCACGCTCAGAACGACAATGGCAAACACCAGGCCCAGCAGATTGCCCCAGACGATGAGGCGCCATCCCGCCTGGGTGAAGAATAGCGTGTGAACGAAAGCGCCGATTGAAGCGGGCGGCGCATCTCCCAGGATCTGAACGGTGAGCGATTGCGCCACGCCCAGCCACGCGACGAACAGAAGCATCAAAAGTACGCCGAGCCCGAAAATCGACCATTTGGCCGGCGAACGAAAGACGTCGAACGCATGTTGCCACGAACTGTCGAGGCCCAACTCGCGACGACGGCTCAGTTCGTATAGTCCCACAGCCGCGAATGGTCCGATCAGCGCGAAGCCGGTCACAAGCGGAAACACGAGAGGCAGAACATTGGTGCGCAGCGCCAGGCCCCCGAGCAAAATTCCCGCGATGGGATAAAGCACACACAGGAAAATCGCATGGCTCGGAAAGGCGCCGAAATCGTCGATGCCGCGCGCGAGCGCTTCGCGCAAATCCGATAAGCCGATTTTGCGAACCGTAGGAAGCTCGACAGCAGCCGGTGCGGGCGATGCAATATTTGCCATGGCTCTTCCTCCTCGGGCATTGAGGCCAGCGCCATAGAGGGCGCTTGCGCAGCCCATGCTCAAACAGAGAGCCTACACCGTGTTCGCCCGTTCCGCGAGCCTACGAAGCTGGAACAACAGGCGGTTCCATGCCTTTCATCCGCAGCCGCTCGACCTTTTCCACGAACGGCAGGATCAACGCAAACAACTGGGGCAACACGCCGAGCGGCAAATCATGCCCCCAGCCCTCCAGCTCGTGATATTCCGCGCCGCGAATGTTTTGCGCGGTATGACGCCCCGCTTCCGGCGGTATCAGGGTATCGACGCTGCCATGCAGGACCAGCGCGGGAAGCTGCAGGCCCTGCAACCGTTCTGTCCGCGGCGGCGCGGTCGTGATCGCTGCCCATTGGCGCTGCGAGCCCTGGGGGTAATAGCTGCGATCATAGCTCGCGCCGATCAACGCTCCCAGTCGCTCCTCGTCGAACGGATATGCGGTCGATGCGAACGCGCGGCGGCCCTGAAGCGAATGTTCGATTACCGACTCCCGGTCGGTCGCGGGTGGGGGCGTCATCAGGGCTGCAAGCGCCGCGGGGCTCGAACGGGGCAAGGTGGAATCGCCGGTCGTGGAAAAGATCGAGATCAGCGAACGTGCTTTCTCCGAATGATCAAGGGCGACAAGCTGGGCAATCATTCCGCCCATCGACGCACCGGCGATGTGGGCGCTATCGACCCCGAGCTGTTCGAGAAGGCATGCGGCATCCGCGGCCATGTCGGAAAGCGCATAGGGAACGTCAGGCTTGTTCCCTGCCGCAAGCGCAGCCTGGGCCGCGCGGATATCGGGAATAAGGCCATCCCATTTCTGCGTCAGGCCGACATCGCGGTTGTCGAACGTGATAACCCGCAGACCGCGTTGCGCCAGGCCTTCACAAAACTCGCGGGGCCAGCTCGTCATCTGCGAACCGAACCCCATGATCAGAAGAAACGGGATTCCATCTTTCGAACCGATTTCGTCGTATTCGATGGAAATTCCGTTGGCGCGAATCCTTGTCATCTCAGGCAGCCTCGCGCCCGCGCTCGACATCGGCGAGAAAGCGGCCCACATGCTCAAGATAGACCGGCACCAGGGCGTTGGTGAAGTCGTGCGCCATTCCGGGCACGATCACCAGCTTGCAGCCCGCGATGCTGGCCGCCGTATCCTCGCCGCATTCGACGGGCATCAAAGGATCGTCCGCGCCGTGAACAACGAGCGCCGGACAGCGAATGTTTTTCAGTAACGCATTGCGCGCGGGGGCTGCCACGACGGCAACCAGCTGCCGCGCGATGCCGGTGGGCTCGTAGGGCACGCGGTCCACTTCCCGGCTGACCACCGCACGCAACTCATCGTCCGTTGCCGGATAACCGGGGCTGCCGATCACCCGCCATGCTTTCATCCCTGCCGCAATGCGATCTTCTCGCGAATCGCTGGCCGGCGACACGGTGATCGCGGCCAGTGCCTCGGGTTTGGCCTGCGGAAGCGAGCGGTTCCCCGTCGTCGACATGATCGAAGTGAGTGACGCGGTCTGATCCGGATATCGGATTGCAAAAATCTGGGCGATCATCCCGCCCATGGATGCGCCTACGATATGCGCGTGTGGAATATCCAGCGCTTTCAGGAGTTCCGCGGCATCCGCGGCCATGTCGTCGAGCCGATAGGTCGCGGCGACAAGCTGGCCCGAAATCATTTTGGCGAGCGCCTCGGGAACATTGGGCACGCCCAGGTGCATCAGATGGCTGGACTTGCCGATATCGCGGTTGTCGAAGCGAATGACGCGAAAACCCATTGCTGCCAGCCCTTCGCAGAACGAAACGGGCCATAGGGTAAGCTGCGAGGCGAAGCCCATGATCAGCAGCACGGCAGGATCGCCGTCACGCCCGAAGCTTTCGTATTCGATGTCGATGCCGTTGGCCGCGATGTTCGGCATTCGCCGTTCCTCTTGGAGAATTCGCGTTTCGGGACCAAGCTTAGCAGAGGTGCCTGCCGGCATGACAAGCCGTCGGTGCCGCCGTCCCGCAATTCTTCATGCCCGACATGCGCCGCGATCTCGACCGCCTTTCCCGCGATACTTTCGACCTGCTCGTCGTCGGCGGCGGGATCACGGGTGCGTGCATCGCACGGGATGCGGCGCTTCGCGGCCTTTCCGTTGCGCTGATCGAGAAAAACGATTTCGCCCATGCCACCAGCGCCCACAACTCGAAATTGATCCATGGCGGCCTGCGTTACTTGCGCAATCTGGATCTGTCCCTCGTCAGGGAATCGTTACGGGAGCGCCGCATCTGGCTTCGCACGGCGCCGCATCTCGTAAGCCCGCTGGCTTTTCTAGTCCCGGTTTACGGCGGCGGATTGCGAACGCGCGCGAGCTTGGCCGCGGGACTGTCGCTTTACGATCTGCTCGCGTTCGATCGCGGCCGGCTCGCCGACCCGGCGCAACGCCTGGGGGGCCATCGCTGGCTCGGTGCGAAAGAGGCGCTGGCGCGCGAACCGGGACTGGAGCGTCCCGATCTGCAGGGCGCTTTTCTCTACCACGATGCACAGATGTATGCGCCCGAGCGACTGGCATGGGAATGTGTGCTCGACGCGGATCGCAACGGCGCTGCAACGGCCAATCACCTCGAAGCGACAACGCTTCTCGTCCGCGAAGGCAGCGTCGAGGGCGCGACGGTGTGCGATGCAATGGAAGGCGCGCGGTTCGACGTTCGCGCAAGACTGACGATCCTGGCCGCCGGTCCGTGGGTGGATATTTTTCTCGCGCACGCGTTGGGCGGCGCTTCGCGGCACAAACTTCTGCGCTCCAAAGGCATCCATCTCGTTGTTCCCCCCCTGACGCGCGGCGATGCGCTGACGGTCGCGGCGAGACACAGCCATTTTTTCGTTCTTCCCTGGCGAGGATTTTCGATTCTCGGCACGACGGATACGGCGTTCGGCGGCGCGCCCGATCAAGTCGGCGTAACGGAGGACGATATCGGACAATTCCTCGCTCTGGTGAATGCCCATTTGCCGGTTACTCGGCTGGAGCGCGACGATGTGCGTTATTTCTATGCCGGTTTGCGACCGCTGGTGGATGATGGCGGGGATAATACCTACGATACCAGCCGGCGCGCAGAACTGATCGATCATCAAAAAAGCGACGGAATCGATGGGTTCGTTTCCGTCATCGGCGGGAAATGGACAACGTCGCGCAGTCTTGCCGAAAGGACGGTAGGCCTCGCCGTTGATAAGCTTTCCGTTCGAGCTCGGCCCTGCACCACCGCACACGCGAAGCTCCCCGGCGGCCAGATGGAGCAGATCGGCGCCTTCATGGCTGAGACACGCACGAGGAATGCCGGTCTGGCCGATGCCGGTCACCTGGCGCGATTGTATGGAACGCGCATCGAGCAAATCCTGGCTCTCACCAGGTCGCGCCCGGAACTGGCCGAATCTCTCGGTTCCACTGGAGACGTAGGGGCACAGTTCGTTTTCGCCGCGCGCGAGGAAATGGCGCTGACCCTGGAGGACGCCGTGATGCGACGCACGGGTCTTGGGCAATTGGGCGATCCTGGGCGAAAAGCGCTGGAATCCGCGGCAACGTTGATGGGGGCAGTCCTTGGCTGGAGCGAAGGCCGAAAACATGCTCAAGTCGAAAGCCTCGGCCCGCTATTCAAGACCGTGAGGACGCAAGGGTGACCGGTTTCGTCGTCGTCAATCCTCGCTCCGCCGCCGGACGCACGGGACGCGATTGGCCGAACATCGAAAAGGCCTTGCGCGCCGCCTATCCGCACATGACGTTGGCCCTGACGCGCAAGCCCGGCGACGCGACCTCGCTCGTTCGGCACGCGCTCAACGAAGGCCATCAGGAAATCGTTGCCGTCGGCGGCGACGGTACCATCAACGAGGCGGTCAACGGGTTCTTCGACAGCGACGGACCGCTGGTTCCCGACGCGGTGTTCGGTTTCATCACCAGCGGGACCGGCGGCGATTTCCGCAAATCCTTCGGCCTTGCGCCCGGATACGACGCCGCCATCGCACGGCTGAGGGACGCGCCGGTGCGCGCCATCGATGTCGGACGCCTGTCGTGTCTGACGCTGCGCGGACAGCCAACCCTGCGCTACTTCGCCAATATCGCTTCTTTCGGTCTGTCCGGCGTCATCGTCAACAAGGTCAATCGCTCGCGAATCGCAAAACTGTTCGGCGGCAGGTTTGCGTTTGCGTTTCACAGCACGCTCGGCATGCTTTCCTATCGCGAACGGGCTGTGCGCATTCGAGTCGACGGCGACTATGATGAAATTGCCTCGATCTCAACGGTCGCCGTCGCCAACGGACAATTCTTCGGCGGCGGGATGCATGTGGCACCGGACGCCGTTCCGGACGACGGCGTGTTCGACGTTGTCGTCATGGGTGGGGTGCCGAAGTCGCGTGCGCTCGCGGAGATGAAAAAATTGTATACGGGGGAACATTTGAAGAATCCGGCAGTCCGCGCCTTGCGGGGGCGCAAGATCATGGCGGCGCCGGTGGCCGAAACCCGCGGTCGCGCCGTTCTCATCGAGGTGGATGGCGAGTGCGCGGGCCGGCTTCCAGCCACCTTCGACCTTCTGCCGCGCGCCCTCAATTTACGATGTTGAAGGCGCCATGCGCGTAATCTTTGCCGCATGAGCATAGACCGCAGCAAACTCCGCTGGAACGGCTGGGGGTGGACGGCGCATGAGGACGGCACCGCCGGCCGCGAAGAGGTCTGGCTGTGGCTTGCCGACGAACTTGGCATGCCCAGCCTGCTGGCCACGCCGGCACGCCCACTCGAAGAAATTGCCCTCGCGCCGTCGCGCCTCTCGGCCGCCGAGCGCCAGTGTTTTGTCTCGCTTCTGGGCGCCGAACGGGTTCGCGACGACCGGTTCGAACGCGCGTTCCATGCACGCGGGAAAAGTTATCACGATCTGCTGCGCATCCGCGCCGGCGATCTCTCCGTCGCGCCGGACGCGGTGCTCTATCCTTCCGGCGCGGACGACGTCATGCGGGTTCTTGCATTCGCCAGCGAAAACGGAATTGCGATCGTTCCCTATGGCGGCGGCACCAGTGTCGTCGGCGGAGTAAGCGCCGCGGCCGACCGGTTCAAGTCCGTGGTGTCGCTCGATCTGTCGGGAATGGAGCGGGTCCACGCCATCGACACAATCGCGGGGACTGCAACGGTACAAGCCGGCATATACGGATTTGCCCTTGAAAAGGCGCTGCAAGCGAAGTCGCTCACGCTCGGCCATTATCCGCAGTCGTTCGAATTTTCCACGCTCGGCGGGTGGATCGCCCATCGCGGTGCAGGCCAGCAATCCAATCGCTACGGCGGCCCTGCCGATTGGCTTCTGTCGGCCAAACTCGCCACGCCGAAGGGACTTCTGGCGACCGAAGATTTTCCGGCGTCGGCAGCCGGACCTCGCCTCACGGATCTCGTCATCGGCTCCGAAGGCGCGTTCGGCATCATCACCGATGCGCATATCCGCGCCCGTCCGCTGCCGCAAATCAGCGAGCACAGGGGTTTTTTGTTCCGCGATTTTTCAAGCGGCATTACGGCCGTCAGGCAGGCCATGCGCGAAGAAATTCCCGCAGCGATGCTGCGCCTCTCCGACGCAGAAGAAACGCGGTTTTTTCGTGCCTATTCGGGCATCGGCAAGAAAAGCAGCCTGACCGGACGTTTGGCAAAAGCATGGCTCGGCGCCCGCGGCATGGATGCGCGGGCCTGTGTTCTGATCGCGGCATTCGAAGGCTCCGCCGCAAATGTTTCCCGCGCGAGGCGGCGTTTTCGATCCATTGCGGGAAAGCTGGGTGCGCTGTCGCTGGGCACGGGGCCGGGAGAAAACTGGTGCAAGACCCGCTTCCACGCGCCGTATCTGCGCGACCCGATGATGGATCGCGGGGTGGGCATCGACACCCTGGAAACCGCCGCCAGCTGGACGAAGCTGCCGGCGCTTTACGCAGCCGTAGTGAAAGTGCTTCGCACAACCATCCGCGAAACGGTCCCTCACCCTTCCGCCCGCGGAATCGTGCTGTGTCACATCAGCCATTCCTACGCCGACGGAGCGAGCCTCTATTTCACCGTCATTTTCCCGCGCGCCCTGCATGATGAAATCGGGCAATGGCAAAAGATCAAGGCCGCCGCCAGCGATGCGATCGTCGCCCATGGTGGTACGATCAGCCATCACCACGGCGTGGGTGAAGACCATCTGCCGTGGATGACGGCCGAAAAATCTCCGCTCGGCATTGAGCTTCTGCGCGCGATTAAGCGCACGCTCGACCCCAACGGCATCCTCAATCCCGGAAAGTTGCTGCCGCCGGACGCATGAGCGAATCCCTGGACGCGCTCACCCGGTAGCCTCACAAGCTTGGCGGAGGGGCCTGACCTTCCGGCGGATAGGCAGGCAGCGGCTTGGGCGGCGGCGGCAATCCGCCCGGCTTCTTCTGGAGGGCCCGCATCAGATAGCTGACCGCGGCTTCGAGCTGCGCGTCATGGCCGGCAAGCAGCTGTCCGGGATCGGTGGCGACCGTCATATCGGGATCCACGCCATGATTTTCGATCACCCATTCCGAATGCACCCCGTAAAGACTGTCCTCGGGGACGGTAATATAGCCGCCGTCCAGCAGACCCCAATTGCCGCGAATACCGCGAACCCCACCCCAGGTGCGGGTGCCGATCAGCGGGCCCAATCCATATTTGCGGAAGTAATAGGGGAAGATATCGCCGTCCGACGCCGAATAGTGGTTGATGAGGCAGACTTTCGGGCCGTTGAGCAATTGCTGGGGAATCGATGTCGCGCCCGATTCGCGATTTGTTGTCAGACCGATCAGGATGCGTCGCAGACGTTCCAAGATTATCTGATCGATGTTGCCGCCGCCATTATAGCGGTCGTCGACGATCATGGCTTGCTTGTCGAGTTGCGGATAGAACTGGCGAACGAACTGCTCCATGCCGAGCGCTTCCATGTCCGACATGTAGACATAGGCGATTTTTCCGCCGGACAGACTGTCGACGATCTGCCGATTGTGGTCGATCCAGTCCTTTTCGCGCACCGAGAGCTCGTTCTTGATGGGTTTGACGGTCACGTCGCGACGCGCACCATTGGCGCCGCTTGCGACAGTCAGCGTTACCGGCTGGTCGTCGGTTCCGACAAATGCGCTGTAGGGGTCGGCAGGCGCTTTCAGTTCATGGCCGTTGACGGCAAGCAGAACATCGCCCTGATGCACGTCGATCCCGGGCTCGGTCAGCGGACTTCGGTACTTGGGCCGCGTGTTGTCGCCGGGATATATCTTCGCAAAACTGTAGCGGTCCGAATTGTTGGCCAACGCGAAATCGACCCCGAGGAGTGCCGTGGATACCGCATCCGTCGGATCGTCGACATCGCCGCCGCCGACATAAGTGTGCGAGTTGCCGAGCTCGCTCTGGATTTCCCCGATCAAATAGATGAGGTCTTCGCGGGAGCCAACCAGCGGAAGCAGTTTGGCGTAGGAATCGTGAACCGCCTGCCAGGAGACGCCATTCATCGCCGGGTTGACGAACAGATCGCGCTCGAGCCGCCAGGCGTTGTTGAACATTTCCGCCCATTCCTGTGTCGGCTCGATTCGCGCCCGCATGTGCGATGCATCGAGCGCTTTGGAATCGTTCTTCTTGCCGCCTTCCTCCGCCTTGGCGTCGACGATGAAATAGCCCGAACTTTTGTCGTCATCGTCTCCGCTTTTTTTGTAGAGCGCCTTCTCGCCGTCGGCGGACAGGCTGTAGCTGTCAAGTCCATCGACCACCGCAGCATCCTTGCGCTCGTCCATATCATAGACGCGCATCACCGACTTCGCGCCGGGCAATGGACCATCGATCATTTGCGGCGGCGTCGTGCGGTAAAAGACCTTGCTGTTACGCACATCGAGCTGCGCAATGTCCGACGCCGGAATCGGCAACGGCACCGCGCGTGCCATCAATCCGTCGAGGTCGACACCGATCGGCGGAATAACACCGGGTTTGTAAGGACCTGGCTTGGAGTCCTTCTTGGGTTCCACGGCGCCTTCGTCCGAGCGCGGTGCGAATGGCGAGGGTTCGTTCTTGCGCAGGGTTGCGACGTAGATGCCGTCCATTTCCAGAGTGGCGACGTTGAACTCGCTTTCGCTCGGCGTCGGGTTTTCGTGTCGCGTGGAGACGAAGTAGAGATATTTGCCGTCCGGCGAAAAGGTTGCGCCAAAATCGTTTCCGAAGGTGTCCGACACGCGTGTCGCCTTACCGCTCGCAATGTTGTCCAACCAGATTCCGTGCTGCTGGTTGGTGCCGGTGACACTGTAGGACAGCCAGCGCCCGTCGGGTGAGAAACTCTGATCGTGGATTTCGGAATAGGGATCCTGCGCCACTTGCGTGGTGTTGCCGCTTGCAACGTCGAGAAGCCACAATCGATGGTTGCCGTCGGCGAAAGCGAGGTGGCTGCCGTCCGGCGACCAGACCGCGGCATAGTAGTATCCCGATTTGAAGTGGGTAAGGATTTTTTCTGCCCCGCCTTCGGCCGGCCTGATGGCAACCTGCTGTTCGCCATTCACGTCCGTTGTGTAGGCGATCGTTTTGCCGTCGGGCGACCAGGTTGGGTGATCTTCATCGGCGTTGCTCGTGTCGGTCAGATTCCGGGTTGCGCCGTGCTCGGCCGGCACCGTGAATATGTCGCCGCGGGCCGAAAATATCGCCCGCTTGCCGTTCGGGGACAGGCTGTAATTGGGGTCCTGCGCGGTATCCTGGTCGCGAATGGTTTTGCTTGCGTCCGCATAGCGTGTTGCCGTCCGCGTGCCGTCGTCGGGCACGGTCACATTCAGCCTGTGCACGTGCTCCGTCGGAAGATCGATCACCCATAGAGCACCGCCCTGCTGGAAGACGATGCCATCGGCGCCTTTCGCGCCGACCCCCAGACTCGGGAAGTCGATATCGTAATTGGTGAAATGCGTAATCTCCCGATATTGTTTCGATCCCAGATCGTAGACCCAGATATTTTCACGGCGCTTCTGATCGCGATCCGACAGGAAATAGATACGGTTGCCGTACCACATCGGCGCGGTGTTGGTGCCTTTCCAGTTGGTAATCTGAACCAGCTTTTTGGCCGTGAAGTCGTAGGTGTAAACGTTTTGCGCCAGTCCCCCGACATAGCGCTTCCAGGTCCGGAAGTTCCGGAAGATGCGGTTATAGGCAATCGACTTGCCGTCGGGGCTGAACGTCATCAAGCCGCCGCGGTCCATCGGCAGCGGCGTCGCGGGACCGCCGCCGACAGGGACTTCGTAGTAACGACCGAACCAGCTCGTCCACGCCATGCGACGCGACAGGAAGACGATGTTCCTGGAGTCTGGGGTCCAGGTAAGGACCATGTTGTCAGGCCCCCACCGCGTCGGCGCCTCGTCGACAACATCGGAATGGAAGGTCAGACGCCGCGCCACCCCGCCGGCGGATGGAATGACATAGACATCCTGATTGCCCTGATAACTGCCGGTGAATGCGATCCATTTACCGTCAGGGGAATACCGCGGCATCAAATCGTAGCCGGGATCCGCCGTCAGGCGGCTGGCCGTGCCGCCCCAGCGGGAAATCTGCCACAGATTGCCATGGGCTTCGAAGACGATCCTGCCGCCGTGAAGGGTTGGGAAGCGCATGAACGTCCAATCATGGGCATCGGCTGTCTGCCCCAGTCCGCAGAACAACGCCGCCAGGATCGCCGCACGGCGCCAGTTCCAGATTTTCATTGATGTTCCCTCCAGGGGTTGCTCTTCCGAACCCGACGCAACCCGTTACGCGAAAAGCGCCCCATGCAGGGCGGCGGATGCGGCACGCAATGCCTCTCCCGCCTGCGGTAGCACGGCCTGCAGATAGATGAAATCATGCACGAGGTCGGGATAGTCTGCCACCGTCACCGCCACAGAAGCGTCCCGCAACTTCCCGGCATACGCACTTCCTTCGTCGTAAAGCGGGTCGAACCCCGCCAGCATCAGATAGGCGGGCGGAAGCCCGCTCAAATCCCTCGCAAGCAGCGGCGACATGCGGATATCGCTCCTGTCGGCGCCCTTGTCGAGATATTGGCCGAACCACCAGTCGAGCGCGGCCTTCTCCAGAAAAAATCCTTCTCCCCGTTCCCGCATCGATTTTGTATCGCTGCCGATCTGCGTAACCGGAAAGAGAAGCATCTGAAATGCGAGTTTCGGTCCGCCCTTTGTTTTTGCCGCCTGCGCCACGACCGCACTCAAATTACCGCCCGCGGAATCGCCGCCGACTGCCACGCGGGTCGCGTCCACGCCCAGCTCCGGCGCATTCGCGCAGATCCAATCAATCGCTGCGCAGGCATCTTCGACGGCGGCCGGGAATTTGTGTTCGGGCGCCAGCCGATAGTCCACAGCAATAACGCGCACGCCAGCCTGGTTCGCGAACATCCGGCACAAGCCGTCATGGGTCTCCAGATCGCCGATCACGAACCCGCCGCCATGATAGAAAACCAGCGTGGGCAACAACGCGTCATCTCGTCCCTTTGGCGTATAATTCCTCAGGGGAATATCGCCGCGAGGTCCCTGCGCCTTCATGTCGAAAACTTTGCCGATTGGCACGTCCTGCGGCCCCACAAGCTGCATCAGCGCAGCAAAAACCGCGCGAGCGTCCGGCGCGGCAAGTTCCCACATTTTGGGTCCCGGCTGTGCAGCCAACGACTCAAGGAAACCCCGTATCACGGGATCCAGTTGCATCAGGAATTCCTCAAAACCGGCTTCCGGTAAGCCGGGGCGCTCACGCGATCAGCACCACGTCGTCCGGCGGAGATCCGGCGTAAAGCAGCTCGACCAGATTCTTCCGGCGTTCCAGGGTTGCACCCTGATTGACGTAACCCTTATCGGTGATCTCGTGGCCATCGACGGATGGCGGCTCAAGCATCAACATAACGCGCCGCACGCGCGTTGACGAACCGGCGCCCCCTGCATTGAGCACGGCAAAACGCTCGCGCAGGAAATCCTTCACCCGGGGATTGTTGATGATCTCTTCAGGCGTCGTCCGAGCGCTATCGGCGCCGATTTCCTTCGCAGCCGCCAGATTGGGCCACGCGAGCAGACCGACGAATTCCCGGTCGTGCCCGCAGACAACACAATCCTGAATCAAAGGCGAAGCGGCGCCGATGGCCTGTGCGCGCAAGGTGCCAACGGAAACCCAGGTGCCGGAATCGAGTTTGAAATCTTCGGTGACACGCCCGTCGAACACCAGTCCCTTGAGAGGATCGTCCTCGTCCACAAATCTGGCCGCATCGCCCAGGCGGTAGAAATCCTCCTCGTCGAACGCCGCTTCCGTGAGACCGGGGCGGTGCAGATAACCGGGCGTGACGGTGGGTCCCTTCACGCGCACTTCGAGCTTGGTTCCGTTGGGCACCAGTTTAAGCGTGATCCCCGGCAACGGCAGGCCGATGAGTCCCACTCGCTCCGTCAGCCAGTGTACGACCGTCACGCCCTGCGTTTCCGTCGCGCCGTACATCGTGGTTAGCGGAATGCGCATGCCCGTCGACGCGATGGAGAGCAGCTGGATACGCTCGTAGATGTCCTGGCTCAGGGTCGCGCCGCCATAGGCGACAAACCGCATCTTCGCGAAGAACCTGTCGCGCAATTGAGCATCGCGTTCCATCGCATCGGCCAGCCAGGTAAAAGCGATCGGTGCGGAGCCGAAAACGAGCGGTGATATTTCGCGCAAGTTCCGGATGGTCTCGTCGAACATGCCCGGCAGCGGTTTGCCTGCGTCGAGATAGACCGTTCCGCCGGCGTTCAGATTGTTGTTGAACCCGATATTGCCGGCGGAAATATGGTTCCACGGCATCCATTCCAGGCTTTGCGGGATCACGTCAGGATCCGGTTCTTCGGCCCGCAAAGCATCCTGCGCCGCAATGACCGCGCACATCATCCCATGGGTCTGGATGACGCCTTTTGGCATGCCGGTCGATCCCGACGTGAAAAGATATTTTGCGACGGTTGCGTGATGGATTCTGTCCATCGAGTTTGTCACGCCCGGCCCGGCATCGATGTGCAGCAGATTGTCCAGCGCCGTGGTTGCCCGATCGCCAATCGGCGCCACGGTGACGATTTCCACGCCGTCGAGCGGCAGAGCAGCGAGGGCGCGCGCATAGAAAGGACCCTGCTCGGCGAAGATCATTTTTGGTCTGGCCACATCGAACACGTGGCGCAATTTGCCGTGGTCGGCGGACATCAGCGAATACGCTACCGAGACGGGCGCGACAGGCACGCGCGCCTTCATCGCACCGAGCATGACGATGGCATGCGCGATCGAATTGCCGGACAACACCATCAGTGGCGTATCCGGGGTTAAGCCGCGATCGAGGAGAGATTGCGCTACGGCCGACGCCTGAGCGTTGGCTTCGCCATACGTAACGGCGCGCCACTCGCCAAGGCCGCCGCCGGCCAGCGGCGTACGTTCGGCGATCAGGTTGCGTTTGGGGTGTTCTGCCGCACGTGCCTCCAACAGATGCGCGATGGACCTGTGCATCGCGCCCAGCGGATAGGTCGAGCGAAGATAAATACTGCCGTTCGCTTTGCGTGTGACCTCGACCGACGGCGGTTTCTGCGGCAGCGTTTTGAAGGGCGGCAGTTCGTCGGATTTCAGCGGAAAATTCACGGACTTTGATCCCCTGCGCAAAAAACTACACTTCTCGACCGTTGATCTCTATATACTCCAAAGTACCGCTGGATTTTCCCCGCGGAAAACCCGGAACTTACCCGTGGGCAACAGGGCAATCCTTCTCATCATCGGCGGCGGCATCGCTGCATACAAGTCCCTTGAACTCATCCGCCACCTGCGGCAGCGCGGTTACGCCGTCCAGCCGATTTTAACCAAGGCAGGTACAGAATTTGTCACGCCTTTGTCGGTTTCCGCGCTCGCCGGCGGAAAGGTGTTCCAGGACCTGTTCAGCCTCTCCGACGAATCCGAGATGGGGCATATCGAATTGTCGCGCTCCGCCGATCTCGTGGTGGTCGCGCCCGCCACCGCCGATCTGATGGCAAAACTTGCCGCCGGACACGCCAACGACCTCGCATCCACCGCTCTGCTTGCCACGGACAAAGCCGTACTCATGGCTCCAGCCATGAACCTGCGCATGTGGAATCACGCCACGACACAACGCAATTTCGCGCTTTTGCAGAAAGACGGCATCCTGTTCGTGGGACCAAACGACGGCGAAATGGCCTGCGGTGAATTCGGACCGGGGCGCATGGCCGAGCCGGGCGAAATCGTCGCGGCGATCGAGAGGATGTTCGACACACTGGCCGGCCCGCTCGCCGGCAAGACGGCGCTGGTGACGGCAGGTCCAACGCGGGAACCGCTCGATCCCGTGCGCTTTATCTCCAACCGATCCTCGGGCAAGCAGGGATATGCGATCGCGCATGCACTCGCACAGGCAGGCGCCGCCACAACGCTGGTCAGCGGACCCGTCGAACGCGATGCGCCATCCCGCGTAAAGCTGCTTCGCGTCGAGACCGCCCGGGAAATGCTCTCGGCGTGCGAATCCGTTTTACCCGTCGACGTGGCGATCTGTACCGCTGCCGTGGCGGACTGGCGGCCCGAAATTGCCACCGATCAGAAACTCAAGCGAAAAAAGGGCAGTCCGCCTCCCGTCATTACGCTGGCCGAAAACCCGGACATACTCGCAGCCCTTTCCCATGCCAGGCCGCGGCCCGCGCTTGTCGTGGGCTTTGCCGCGGAAACGGAAAATGTCGTGGCCTACGCGCGGGAGAAGCGCGCAGCCAAAGGCTGCGACTGGATTGTTGCCAATGACGTCAGCACGGACACCGGAACCGTCGGCGGCGAGAGCAACCGCGTGCACCTTCTCACCGCGGACAAGGTCGAAGACTGGCCATTGCTGGACAAGACAGAAGTCGCGCGCCGACTTGTTGCGCGCATCGCCGAAACGCTGAAGGCGCGCAACGCATGAAAATCCCTGTCCTGCGCCTTCCGCACGCTCGCGAACTGCCGCTGCCCCATTATGCGACGGAAGGCTCGGCCGGCCTCGATCTTCTTGCGGCGATCGATGCCGATATCGAGATCGCACCACACGGGCGGATCGGTGTGTCTTGCGGGATCGCGATTGCGTTGCCGGCAGGGTTCGAGGCGCAGGTGCGGCCCCGCTCCGGGCTTGCGCTGAACCACGGTATCGCGCTGCTCAACGCACCGGGAACGATCGACAGCGATTATCGGGGCGAAGTGAAAGTCATTTTGATCAATCTCGGCGCGGAATCGTTTCGTGTCCGCCGCGGCATGAAAATCGCCCAATTGGTCGTCGCGCGTTTCGAACGCGCCGAGCTTGTCGAAGCGACGGAGCTGCCGCCGAGCGCGCGGGGTGAAGGCGGCTTTGGCTCGACCGGCATCTCGCATCCGGCTCAATCGGCATGACGGCCATGCTCAAGCTTTCCCGCAAAACCCTGCTGGCGCTCGAAGCCGTCATCGACATCGCGTTCAATGCGCATCCGGAACCGGTCCAGGCCAGGGAGATCACCGCCAGACAAGGCGTGCCGCAACGATATCTCGAACAGGTCATGCAACAGCTTGTGCGCGCCGGCATTCTCAAGGGCGTTCGGGGGCCGCGCGGCGGCTACAGGCTTGCCAGGGAAAGGCGCCGCATCTCCGTCGGCGATATCGTGCGCGTGGCGGAAAGCATCGAGGATGCGCAAAGCGACGCCGCGCCACTTTCGGATCTTGCTGCGCGCATTGTGACACCGCTCATCCAGTCGCTGCAGGAAGAGGTGATGGCGCGGCTGGACGCGATCTCGATCGAAGATCTGTGCCAGCGCGCCCGGGCGGCGGGTGTCGATTGCAGCGGTCGAACGACCGCGGATTTCACCATCTGAAGGAGAACCTCGATGTCGCAACACGCCAATTTCAGCCCTGCCGCCGGGCGCGTCGCCGGACGCGGCCGCATCTACAATTCGATTACCGAAACCATCGGCGACACGCCGCTCGTGCGCATGGCGCGTCTGCCGCAAAAAGCCGGAGCGAAAGCGGATATTCTGCTCAAGCTCGAATTTTTCAATCCGCTTGCGAGCGTCAAGGACCGCATTGGCGTCGCCATGATCGAAGCACTCGAAGCACAGGGAATCATTTCGCCGGGGAAAACCACCCTCGTCGAACCGACCAGCGGCAATACCGGGATTGCGCTTGCCTTCGTTGCCGCGGCAAAGGGCTACCGGCTGATCCTTGTGATGCCGGAATCGATGTCGATCGAACGGCGCAAGATGTTGCTCATCCAGGGCGCGGAACTTGTGCTGACGGAAGCCTCCAAGGGTATCCGCGGCGCAATCGCGAAAGCGCAGGAGATTGTGGCGGAGACGCCGGGCGCCGTCATGCCGCAGCAATTCGAGAATCCGGCGAATCCTGAAATCCACCGGCGCACCACGGCCGAGGAAATCTGGAACGATACCAACGGCAAGGTGGACATCGTGATCTCCGGCGTGGGAACCGGAGGCACCATCACCGGCGTGGGACAGGTGCTGAAGGCGCGCAAGCCCAGCGTGAAAATGATAGCCTTGGAGCCTGAAGACTCGGCGGTGCTGTCCGGCGGTCCGCCGGGACCGCACAAGATTCAGGGACTCGGCGCGGGCTTCGTTCCTGCCATCCTGGATCGCAGCGTGATCGACGAGATCATCACGGTCTCCAACGAAACCGCGTTCGAAATGGCTCGCAAGGTGGCGCGGCTGGAAGGCATTCCGGTCGGAATTTCCTCGGGCGCGGCGATCGCTGCGGCGCTCGAGGTCGGGACTCGGCCGGAAAATGCCGGTAAGACAATCGTGACGATCATTCCCTCGTTCGCCGAACGCTACCTTTCCACGGCGCTTTTCGACGGACTTTGACAACACACACAACCCAGGAGACGACCCATGAAACTCTATTATGCGCCGGGCGCCTGCTCGCTTTCGCCCCATATCGTTGCCGAGGAAGCGGGAATTCCGCTCGAACTCGAAAAAGTCGATCTTAAATCCCACAAGACCGCCGATGGGCGGGATTATATGACCATCAACCCGAAGGGCGCTGTGCCGGCTCTGGCGCTGGACGATGGAACGATGCTCACCGAAGGTCCGGCGATCGTGCAGTATCTCGCCGATCGCAAACCGGACAGCAAGCTCGCGCCGGCCAACGGCACCATCGCGCGCTACAAGCTGCAGGAATGGCTTGGTTACATCAATTCCGAGATCCACAAATCCTTCGGTCCCCTTTTTAACCAGGCTTCCGACGAGATGAAAAAGGACTCGATCGCGAAAATCGCCAAGCGGATGGGCTATGTGAATACCGAACTGGCGCACCGGCATTTTCTTTTGGGCGACAATTTCACCGCCGCCGACGCCTATCTGTTCGTGATGCTGACCTGGGCGCAGCATCTGAAGCTGGACATGAGCGCGAACACCAACCTGAACGCCTATTTCGCGCGGATCGCTGCGCGCCCGAAGGTCCACGCCGCGATGAAGGCCGAAGGCCTCGTCCAGTAGCAACGATGATCCTGTGAGCGCATGTGCGTTCACAGGGTCATTATCAGATCGAGACGGTCGGTGCAGATGGCGTCGATGCGAAGGGCGGCCAGCCTGCGCATTTCGTCGGGATCATTGACCGTCCATGCGCCGGCCTTGAGTCCGAGACGGTGCGCCGCGGCAATCGCCTCGGGCGTGGCATCGCGCCAACAGGCAAACCAGCCGTCTCCGCCCGCGGCCTTGATCGCCTCAAGGATCGAGCCGCCGAATTTCACCGCGTCGCAGCTTTGCGACATGGTCGTGAACCAGCATTGCGCCTGGGGCGCACGCTGCTTGATGCGCAACAGCGCCCGCCAGTCGAAGCCGACAAACACGCTACGGTCCAGAAAGTCGCATTCTGTCAGCACCGAAAGCGTTTTGTCGGCCAATATTTCCGGAGCGGCCGACAGCGCGGGATCGGCGAAAGACGATTTCAGTTCGACGAACAGCCGAAAGGGCTTTGCCGCGCGGCGCGCCAGCGCGACCACGTCCGACAGGAGCGGTATCCGCTCGCCGTCGATTCCTTCCAGCAAAGGATGGTCGCGGCCATATGCGCTTCCCGGCCGCGGCCGCCCGACATCGAACGCCGCAAGCTCGTCCAGCGTCAGCGCGATGATCCGTGGCGTTGGCGCGACAAGCCACGCGCCGCGCGCATCGCGGCAGATGTCGGCCTTCAGGGAATAATCGTGAAAAACGACGACATGGCCGTCGCGGCTAAGCTGGACATCGAGCTCGGCGCCGTCCGCGCCGCGCTCGATGGCATCGGCGAACGCGGCCAAGGTGTTTTCCGGCTTCAGCGCCGCGCCGCCGCGATGGGCAATGCGAAGAAGCGACATTGCGGCTCGGCTACCGCGGTCTGTTTCTGCCGATATAGCCGAACATGTGGCCGGCCACGTTGCGCATCTGGATTTCTTCGGAGCCTTCGGTAATGCGATAGCGCCGGTGATGGCGATAGATGTGCTCGAACGGCTTGTGGCGCGAATAGCCCATGCCGCCATGCACCTGCATCGCGCGATCCGCCGCCTCGCAGACCAGCCGGTTGCCGCGGTAGTTGCACATCGAAACCCGGTCGGAGAGCTGGAGCTGAATTTCCGGACCCGTCATGCGGTCCATGTCCCAGGCGGTGCGATAGATCAGCCAGCGCACCATCTCGCATTCGGTCTGCAGTTCCACCAGCGGCCACTGGATCGCCTGGTTGCGCGAAAGCGGTTTGCCGAACGGCTTGCGGCTGTTGGCATAATCGATGCTTTCGTTGATGCAATATTGGGCGGCGCCGACGCCCGACGCCGCCTGCCGGATGCGGTTCTCGTGCATGAAATGCCGCGCCGGCACCAGGCCGTTATCGACTGGCCCGAACACCGCGCCGTCGGGCACCCACACATTGGCGAACGAAACGCGCGCATGATCGGTCGGCATGTTGAAGGTCCACAGATACTCTTCGATTTTCACGCCTTGCGCCGCCATCGGCACGATCAGGCAGGTGAGCCCGCGCGCGTCGCCGTCCGCGCCGCTGGTACGGCAGAAGACCATGTCGTGCGTCGCCACATGCACGCCGGTGTTCCACATTTTCTCGCCGTTGATGCGCCAGCCGGCGCCGTCCTTCACCGCGCGGGTTTCCATCCAGGTCACGTCCGAGCCGTGCTGCGGTTCGGTCAGGCCGAAGGCGATGCGCGTCGTTCCGTCGAGCATGCCTTTCAGGTAAATTTCTTTCTGCTCCGCGGTGCCGAAATCGCGAAACATCAGCAGCTGCGGGAAATTGCCGACCACCGAGGTTTCGTTCTGCAGATCGTTGTGAAGGCCCAGCCCCTTTGCCGCCAGATGTTCGCGGATGATCGCCATCGCCAGATTGCCGATATTCTTGCCGCCGAATTCCTCGGGCAGCGCCAGTCGCAGCAGTCCCGCCTTGTCGGCGCGCCGGCGCATTTCGCCCAAGAGCGCTTCCCAATCCTTGCGCGGCAGGCCGCCATGCTCGAAATCCGTGCGCGCCCACTCGCGGCGGTGATCGAAGAAACGCCCGTTGTCGTCCTGTTGCTGCAGGGGGACAATTTCGCGTTCGATGAAACCATCGATGCGCACCAGGAGAGCGACGATCTCCGCGGGAATCGAAAAATCCATCGCCGTCTCCCCGAAATTGCCGTGTCGGACTTTAGCGCCCGGAATCGCTGTTACCAGCGATTTTAACAGCGATTAAATCGGAGCGAATTTCACCGATGCCGAAAATATCCAATCGCCGCAAGCGCTTGTTCGTCGCCGACCATTTTTGCGATTGCGCTGGCAGCGATTGGAACAGCGAATTGGCAACAAGTCAGCCGCCTCGCCCGCGCGCCCGCAAAAACAAAACCCGGCCACTCCTCGCGAAGCGCCGGGCACACCATCTCGACATGCCCAAACCCATAGCACGTTTGATCAAACAACTCAAACCGGCCGCGCTTTCGTCGATCGGCGCACTGTGACCACCGAACCACGTTCACACCGCCGCGATGCGTGCGCGCTCGCCAAACCGCCTGACCTGTGTTGACTTCAATCGGCCCCGGGCGTAGCAACCTCGCTGCTCCCGCGCACGTTGTGCTGCCGGGTTTGTTTCGAGCGAGCCCATGACGGAAAGCATCGTGCTTTTGATTCCGATTCCGGCCCCGTTCGCCCGCAAGGGCGGCGTTCCTGCCGCATCGGCTCGCGAGGAGAACGTGGCCTAGCAATCGCTGCCCGTTCAGACGTTTTCACCCCTCCCGAGCCCGGAAAAAGCGCTTCGGAGGGGATTTTATATACCCATCGTCTTTTCCGGGTTCGGGCTTTACCAGAAAAGCCCGTTTCATGTCCGATATCGCCCAATTCGATCTCTCCCACGCCGGCCGCAGGGTCGTCGGCCACGGCCTCGATGCGTGGCTGGCGGAAGCGCGCGAGCTGGCGAAGCTCGCGATCCCGCTGGTGTTCACCCAGCTCGCGCAGATGGCGATCATGACGACCGACGTCATCATGCTGGGCCATTACAGCTCCGCCGCGCTCGCCAGTGCGGCGCTCGGCAACACCGTGTTTTTCTTCTGCTGGCTGATCGGCTGCGGCCCGGTGGCCGCCGTCTCGCCGCTGATCGCGCACACGCTCGGCGCGCAACCCAACAATCGCCTCGGCGTGCGCACGGCGGTGCGCATGGGCTTCTGGTCGATGCTGATCACTTCGCTGCCGCTGATCGCGCTGCTGCTGTTCGTCGAGCCGATCCTGCGCGGCTTCGGCCAGGCGCCGGAGCTGGCGCATGGCGCGGGGATTTTCACCACCGCGCTGTGCCTCGGCCTGCCCTTCTCGCTGGGCTATCAGGTGCTGCGCAATTATTCGACCGCGCTGTCGCGGCCCAATGCCTCGCTGCTGGTGATGGCGGCCGGCATCGCCTTCAACGGCATCGGCGATTACGCGCTCATCTTCGGCCATTTCGGCGCACCGAAACTGGGGATACTGGGCGCCGGCATCGCCAGCGCCAGCACCTACACTTTCAGCTTTCTGGCGATGGCGGTTGTCGTGCGGCTCACCCCCGCCTTGCACAAATATCGTATCTGGCGGCGCTGCCGTCATGTGCATTGGGAGCGGCTGGGCGAAGTGTTCCGCCTCGGCATGCCGATCGGCCTCACCATGATGTTCGAGGCGATGCTGTTCAATGCCTCGATGCTGGTGATGGGCACTTTCGGCACCCGCTATGTCGATGCGCACCAGATCGCGCTCAACGTGCCGTCGATCACCTTCATGGTGCCCTTGGGAATCGGCATGGCGGCGACGGTGCGGGTCGGGCTGGCGGCGGGCGCCGGCGATGCCGAGGCGGTGCGCCGCGCCGGCTACAGCGCCATGCTGATGGGCACAGGCTTCATGTGCTTCACCGCCGTTCTGCTCTGGACGTGTCCCGAACAAATCGCCAGCCTCTATTTCGCCAATCCGGCGGCGAATGGCGAGGTGATCGCGCTGGCGGCGCTGTTCCTCCATGTCGCGGCGGCGTTTCAGATCTTCGACGGTTTGCAGGTGGTGAGCGCGCTGTCGCTGCGCGGCCTGAAGGACGCCCGCGCCCCGATGTGGATTGCCGGCGCCTCCTACTGGCTGGCCGGGGCACCCGTCTGTATGTGGCTCGCCTTCGGGCTGCACATGCAGGGCCTTGGCATCTGGATCGGCCTCGCCTTCGGCCTCTTCGTCGCTGCCGTCGCCATGTGCTCGCGCTTCTGGTATCTGAGCCGCGAGACGTGAGACGAGCCTGCCGGCGGCGAAGATATTCCGTACAAGGATGGCTACATTCACTTTCAAATGCGGCCAGGATGGCCGCGGTCCCAGGAAGCATTGACAGTCACATACCTGTACCTGGGACCGCGCGCATCCTGCGCGCATCTGGTGATGCCGAACCGCGTATAATTCAGCGAATGCTACTCATGTCCCTCCCGGAGTGAGATGCGGAATCACATCCATTCGCTGGTGCAGCACGCGGAGGATGACGAGGTCATCGCCCTCGATCCGGTAGAAAATAAGGTGTCTGCCGATCGGCACGCTGCGGTATCCGGCGCCGACGTCCCGCCGCGCGTGGCCCAATTCCGGTCGCTGCCGTAGAAGAACGAATCGCTCGCGCAGGGCCGCAAGGTACTGGTTCTTGCGCGCCCTGCCAGAGCGCTCCCGCGTTCCACCAACACCATACATGTCATGGCCCGCGAAATGCGGGCCACCCAGGTTATGCAACCCCCGCGCGCGTCGGGCTTGCGAACAAATTTGGGCAATAATTTCGAACATCGCGAGCAACAAGCTGGGTGGCCCGCAGCCGCGGGCCATGACAAAGGTGGGGGATGATAGCGCCGTCCGATGTCACGCGGAAATTCACATCCTTCGCGCGCGCCGGGACAACCGGCGCTACTGCGGCGCCCCGCTTGCCTGGCGCCGGGGCTCGCCGAGCGCGACACTCACATCGGCATCGAAGTCGCCTTCCACCACGAACGCGGTCGCCAGCAGCGCCGTGCGCCCGAGTTTCAGGCTGTCGTTCGCGATTGCGATGTTGACGCCGGCCGTGTTCTTCGGATCGGCGATGGCCTGGTGAAGCCTGGTCTGCGCCTCGCGCACCAGGGGACCGAGATCGTAGGAATAGGCGCCGCCCACCGCCTTTGGCAATTGGCCCAGCGCGGGCGCCAGCGCCCACAGGCGACTATTGCTCTTCTGCGTCATCGCCAGATCGTTGAGCCGGATGAGATGACCGTCATTGGCGATTGCGGGCGTGGCCGTGAACCACACGGTTCCGGTCTGGCCGCGAAATTTGGCCGGCGCGTCGGCGCGGAAGGTGACGCCGATGGCGAGCTTCTCGTTGCTCGCAAACATCTCGATCTTCGTGGGCGCGATCGCAGCACTGCGCCCACGGATCGGCTTGCCCACAATCGAACCGGAAGGAACCGACGCGAGCAGCCCATAGGGAACGGCGAGCGGAACATGCAGCGAGAATTTTCCCGCCTGCGAGGCGAGCGGCGCGTTCTGCGGCAACGGGGGCGGCGGGAGGGCGGCGGGCCTGTCGGCCGACACGCTCGTCGCCGCATCGAGCCTTGCCGCCATGGTCACGCCGGCGTCGTTCGCCACGACGCCCGGGATGAAGAGCGCCTTGGGCTCGACATTCACGAAGAAGGCGGGCGAATTGGGCAGCGTCACCGCGAACGACCACGGCTTCCACACTTTCTGCAGCGCGTCGCGGATGTCGTTGCAGGGAATCCGGCCGTTGATCTCGTTCACCTGGGCGGCCAGCGAGCGGTTGATCTCGCCGGTCAGCATCGCGCCCACGGGCAGCGTCCACGGACCAAGGCACGCCTTCAGCCCGCCGCCCGCATCCAGGCAGGTCTTCTTCACAAGATCGATCTGCGGTGGCGTGGTCCACGCGAAATGCGCCGCCGCCTGGTCGAGCCTGGGGCAGAATGTTTTGTCGGGCTTGAGCGCGCCGGAGATCGTTACCACGAAGGCGCCGCTGAAATTCTTGTTGTTCAACTGCAGCGCCTTGGCGAGATCGCCGCGG
The DNA here is from genome assembly GCA_036511745.1 of Rhizomicrobium sp. Classification (GTDB taxonomy): domain Bacteria; phylum Pseudomonadota; class Alphaproteobacteria; order Micropepsales; family Micropepsaceae; genus Rhizomicrobium. Next base: position 94,573 of record DATCBQ010000125.1, on the reverse strand, counting down.
AAGCCGCCATTGCCGGCAAACTTCACAGGAATGGCGAAGCCTACGCCCTCGCCGTCGCGCTTCGCCGTGATGGCGCCGTTGCGCGAAGCGTTCACATGCCAGTCGAAATCGAGGCAGCCCTGCGGCACGCCGATCTTCATGTTGGCCGTGCCCACTTGGGCCACGCTGCAGCCGATGCGCGTCGTGCCGGTGCGCGGGCCCGCGAAACGGTCGGCCGCCACGTTCGCCGCATCGCCGAGCGCGCGCCAGGAGATCGAAAGGCTGGGCTGGATGGTGCTCGTGCCGGCTTCGAACTGCGTGGTCGTCGCGGCCTGCGGGGGCTTTGCCGAAAGCAGCTGATCCCCGGGCGCCTCCCCGGCAACGGCGGAACCGCCGCCGGCCGCCAGACAGATCAAAAGCGCGGCGCAGCCCTGCGCGGATTTTCGATGCATCGCGATTCCCTCCGGATTGTGGCCCGAATTGCGGCCCAAATTGCAGCCCTGCCCCATCCTCCCGCAGCGCGGAGAATTCCGGGCATTGCCTTGATGACATATCGGTAACGCACAAGCCCCGTCTTTGTTGGCAAGGGGGCGCCGGCGTGGGTTTGTTACGCGCGCGTGCCTCACCAAAATGGCCATCAGGCGAAATTGAATCCCTGGGTTCCAGGCCGAGAATTGTGCTAAAATGCGCTGCTGGAAGAAGCCCGGCGCGGCCGGGAGCGTGGCGACGAAGCACCGCTGAAGCCGTTTCACCCCTATCTTCGACGGACTCGTTGGCACTGCTCATTCTGAGCGCTGGAGAAAGAGCATCATGGTTGCCACCTACAATTTTTCGATCGTGCTGGAGCCACAGCAAAACGGCGGCTTCACGGTGTTGGTGCCTGCGCTGCCGGAAGTGGTGACGGAAGGCGATACGGAAGCAGAAGCGCTGGCCAACGCCGAAGAGGCGATCCGCGCCGTTCTCGCATATCGGCGGGACCATGGCATTTCCATTCCGTCGGACGCGAGGCCGGAGATTCGCCGCGTAACGGTTGCCGCATAGCATGAGCGACGGACGCCTGCCGACCGTCAGTGGCAAGCGCGTCGTCCAGGCTCTAAGCCGGGCAGGATTTGTTACCGAACGCGTTGCAGGCAGTCACTACGTTCTGGTGTTTCCCGGCGATCCGACACGCACCATCACCGTTCCCGTTCACGGCAATCGCGATCTCAAGCCCGGCACATTGCGATCGATCGTTCGGCAGGCGGGGTTTTCCGTGGAGGAATTTGTCGAACTGCTGTGAGACGCCAGGGCAATGCATTAGCTGGAAGCCCCGCGGTCCCGGGAAGCACTGACTCCACGTTTCTGGGACCGCGCGCATCCTGCGCGCATCTGGTGGTGCCGCACCGTAGTGCGGGCTGGAAGCCCGCGGTCCGGGGAAGCACAGACGACCTAACGGTCATTGCGGGAGGGGGCGGCTACGAGAGGCCGCCTATTTGATTCGAATGAAACCGTGAGCGGGGCCGGTTAAACGGTCCTGGTACCAACCAACGACGGCGCCGCTCAGGTTGTTGCCCTGGCCAGTTGTATAGAGCGATTTCGGGTAATCGAAAGATGTGGTCTTGCCGCCGGCAGACCTGGTGTAACCATGATACCCGCCGTTCTTGTCGAGGAAAAAGCCGGAGATCATTCCCTTGTTGGTTAAACCATACACCCGTGTGCCGAACGAGCCTGACGGATCGAACGTGCGGACCGTGCCGTCGGCGGCCCGCACAAAGCCGTGATCCTGACCTTGGCCGTCGGTGTAGAATCCCGCGATCACGCCGCTGTCGTTGATATGGAAAGCGCCGGTGAATGTCGAACCCGGGGGATCGAACATCGTGACCGTCCCGTCGCGAGTGCGAAAAAAACCATGATCGATCCCGGTTTTGTCGCTATAGCATCCGCTGGCTGTTCCCACCTTGTTAATGCCGAGCAGGAAAGTGCCGGTCGAGCCTGTAACGTCAATTGTGGCGATGGTCCCGTCCGCAGCGCGTTCGAACGCGTGATAGAGGCCACCCGAGTCGGCGTAGTCTCCGGCAATCACGCCTTTGATGTTGATGGCCCCCGGCTGGGTTTCCGTCGATCCCGTGGGATCGAAGGACGTAATTGTTCCGTCCGCGTCCCGAACAAAACCGTGAGCCGTTCCGCTCACATCGTAGTACGTGCCGTCAATCTCGGCGTTATCGTTGATGCTGTTAGGATAGGTCGTGGTGGATCCCGCCGGATCGAATGTGGCAATCGTCCCATCGGGTGCGCGCACAAACCCATGAGAGATGCCGCCGCTGTCGGCGTAATACCCAGCGACGGTGCCCCCCGTGTTGATGCGCACGGCTTGCGTAAAGGTAGATCCCTGGGGATCAAACGAAATGTATGTTGCCCTGGCGCTCGCCACTTCGCTTGATCCGACAATGCAGAGCGCGGCGAACAGAACAGTTCTTCCCTTGCGCCCGCCAAACCGCAAATTGTGAATCCGTTGCGTCACCATGATTGGTCCCCCAGCGTCACATTGCGCTGAAATCGGAATGTGACTGCCGGGACTTCGCTCACACAATCTTTGAAAAGGCAAACCTCTTGCACAGTTCCGGGCGTACGGAAGGACCGTTGTTAGTCCGACCCGGACTTTCGGTATCTGGGACCGCGCGCATCCTGCGCGCATCTGGTGGTGCGCATCTGGTGGTGCGCATCGTAGTGCGGGCTGGAAGCCCGCGGTCCCAGCAAGCACAGAGTTTCGCACCTGAAACCGGCGACGCGGGCTGTTTCGAAGAAGACGGCTACATTCACGATCCCGTGAATGACATGATCGGGTCGGGCGGCGAAAACACCATCCGGCCGAAGTCGAAACCGCGATTTTTCGGCCGTCCCGCCGTGGCCGATGTTGGCGGCGATATGGGTGCCGGACGAGACATGGGCGGCCCGGAGGGCGATTGTGGTCAAAAAGGCCGCCGCGCTGCGCCGTCCCTATTGGGAAGGACGCCAAAGACAGGTACACTAACCTGGGTTGCGTGCCCGCGCCGGCTCGCGCGGGGGAGCAAAGAATGCGAACAGGGATTCCCGGTCTGACCCCTTTCGCCGCGGTCGCGGCGGTGCTGGTGCTGTCAATGCCCGCGCGCGCGCAATTGCCCGCGACCATCATCCCCTATGTTCCAGGCGAAGACGAAATCGTCCCCAACGTGATGCCGGGCGACCAGATCGCGATCGCCTGTGGCGCGCTCGAACAGCGCAGCGCCGATTCCGACGTGCGCGTGGTGCTGACGATTTCCGCGGTGCCTGGCGAATCGGTGCCGGGCTACAAGAAGGTTCTGGCGACCGACGCGCAGCTGCTGAAGGACGCCGTGCGCGTGCGAATCCCCAGCGTACCGGATCTCGAAGATCACACCGTCGACCTCAACGTCTACGTGGTCGACGACAAAGGCTCGCAGCGCTGCAACGCCGGCCACATGAAGATCAGCTGAGAACTTAGCCACCTGTTGCGAAATAAAATTGTCATGGCCCGCAATTCGCGGGCCATGACAACTTTTGGTGTAAATCCGCGACGGTGGCGCGGCTGCCGCTCCGGCCGCTGCTCTGCGCTCCGCTTCGCGGCTCCCCGCGGCGTGGCGGAGGGGCTCGCTCATGGCACCGGCGCCTTCGCCGAATTCGGTAGCGCCGTCTTCCGTCATCTCGCGGACAAGACCGGCGAAGCGGCGGGGCTGCTCGGAATAGTCGCGCGCCAACTCCATCAGGATTCAAAGAACGCCGAACGCCAACAAGCCGATTGCACCGACCGCCACGACCCATAATGCGATACGCACGTGTCGCGTGTCGCCAATGCGCGCCAGAGCGATCTGGGCTGCAGTATCCGGATGCAACCTGAGACCGCCTTCCGCCAGCATCGTCGAAACGATTTCCGCATTTCGCAAGGTCTGCGGCAGATCGCGCGCCAGCCGGCCGAGCGCGCTCACGCCTTCGGCGGCGTCGCGCAGACGCGCTTCCGGTCCGAGATTTTCAATCATCCAGCGTTCGACCGCCGGCCGCGATGCTTCCCAGATGTCGAAATCCGGATCCAGCGCGCGCGCCACGCCTTCGACCACCACCATCGTCTTTTGCAAAAGGATAAGCTGGGGCTGCGTCTCCATGTCGAAGCGGCGCGTGGTGTCGAACAATTGCTGCAGCACCTTCGCCATCGACACCTGGCGCGCATGGCGGCCGAAAATCGGTTCTCCGATGGCGCGCAGGGCCTGTGCAAACACTTCCGGGGGATGGCAGCGCGAAACAAAGCCCGCTTCGTAATGCACCTGCGCCACGCGCAGATAATCGCGGGCGAGAAATCCCGCCAGGGTTTCCGCCATGAAGCGCCGCATCGCGTGATCGAGGCGCCCCATGATTCCGAAATCCACCGCCGCCAGCCTGCCCTCGCGATCGACGAACAGGTTTCCCTGATGCATGTCGGCGTGAAAGAAACCGTCTCTCAGGGCATGCGTCAGAAAGCGCCGGACCACGAGCACGGCGATCTCTTTGGGATCGTGTCCGGCCGCCGCCAGCTCCGCGGGATTGCGGATCGGAGTGCCGTCGATCCATTCCTGCGTCATGACGCGCCGGCCGGTGCGGTCCCAATCGATGGCGGGGACGCGGAATGTCGGATCGGCGGCCGAGCGTTCGGCGAATTCGGAAGCTGCCGCCGCCTCCATGCGCAAATCGAGTTCGAGCGCCACCGAGTCTGCGAGCGTGCGCACCAGTGCGATGACGCGCAGCCGGCGCGCTTCGGCGGAGAAGCGTTCCGCCAGGCGCGCGGCGAAGGCAAAGGCGGACAGATCGCGTTCGAATTCAAGCTCGATTGCGGGACGCAGAATCTTCACCGCGACCGATCGCGGCGGCGTGTCCGTCGTTTCGGCGCGGTGCACCTGGGCGATGGAGGCGGTCGCCACGGGTTCGCCGAAGTCGGAGAACAGCGAAGCCAGCGGTCGACCCAATTCCGCTTCCACTTCCGCTCTTGCGGTCTCGGTTGCGAAGGGCGGCAAACGGTCCTGCAGCGTCTCCAGCGCCAGCGCCACATCGGTGCCGATGATGTCGGGACGGGTCGCCAGAATTTGTCCGAGCTTGATATAGGCGGGGCCGAGACTCTCCAGCGCCCGCGCGAGCCGCACCCCCGGATGCACGGCAAGCTCCTTCTTCGAGGGCCGGCCAAATAGCCGGCGCACGATCTTCAACGCGGCGGGAACCTGATGGGCGTATTCGCGCGGGATCAACGCGTCGTGTCGGGCGAGGACATGCGCGGCGTGAAACAGTCTGCGAATATCGGCTATGGTTTCGAACACGGGGCTATATCCGCCAGGCGGAGTGCAGGGCGGCGATGCCGCCCGACAGATTTCTGATTTTCACCCGCGACAGCCCCGCCTTCTCGATCATCCTGGCAAAAGCCGCCTGGGCCGGAAAGCGGCGAATGCTTTCGGCCAGGTAACGATAGGCCTCGCCGTCCTTCGCCACCGCCTCGCCAAGCTTCGGCAGTATGGCGAAGGAATAGCGCTCGTAGAGGGCATCGAGCCCCGGCGCGACGACGCGCGAGAACTCGAGGCAGAGAAAGCGTCCGCCCGGCTTCAGCACCCGGCGTGCTTCGCGCAGCGCGACCTCGATGCGCGTCACGTTGCGGATTCCGAACGCGATCGTAAAGCCGTCCATCGAGGCATCCGGCAGCGGCAGCGACTGTGCGTCGCCGCAAATCCAGCGCACACCCTCCTCGCCCGCGGCTTCCGCCCGGCGCACGCCTTCCGCCAGCATTGCTTCATTGACGTCGCAGACGGCGATCTGCGCCTCGCCGCCACGCCTTCGCACAAGATCGGCGATACGAAACGCGATGTCGCCCGTCCCGCCGGCCACGTCGAGCAGGGCGTGGCCGGGCTGCGGATTGAGCCATTCCACCATCGCGTCCTTCCACAGGCGATGGACGCCGGCCGACATCAGGTCGTTCATCACATCGTAGCGCCGCGCCACGGAGGAAAAAACCTCGCGGACGAGCTCTTCCTTTTCCGTCGCGGGAACGTCGCGGTAGCCGAAACTGGCCAGGGTGCGGGCGTCAGCCATGAAAGCCAGTATAAGCTGCGCGGCCGATTCTGCGATACGTGACCCGATGCCCGAATTGCCGGAAGTGGAAACCGTGAGAAGGGGGCTGGCGCCCGTCCTCGAGCATCACAGATTCACGCATGTGGAAACGCGCCGCGGCGATCTGCGCCGCCCCTTTCCGCCCGATTTCGTGCAGCGGCTCCAGGGGCGAACGGTCAGCCGGCTGTGGCGACGCGCGAAGTATCTCCTCGCCGACCTCGACAGCGGCGAAACGCTGGTCGTGCATCTGGGCATGTCCGGCCGCGTCGCCATCCATACGCGGGAGCTGGATTTCAAGCCGGGAGCGCAAGGCGATCCGGGCCGCGGCAAGCACGATCATGTGGTGTTCGAGACCGATGCGCCGGCGCGCATTGTCTTCACCGATCATCGCCGCTTCGGGCTGATGACGATCGTCGATACCGAGACGCTCGATACCAACAGCCTGTTCAAGGGCATCGGCGTCGAACCGCTGTCGAAGGCGTTCGATGCGGCGCGACTGCGGCGCGCGCTCGAGGGCAAGCGCACGCCGATCAAGTCGGCCCTGCTCGATCAGCGCGTGGTCGCGGGATTGGGCAACATCTATGTCTGCGAAGCGCTGTTTCGTGCGCGCATCTCGCCCAAACGATCGGCTGCGGGCATTTCGGCGGATCGCGCGGCGCTGCTGGTCGCGACCATCAAGGCGGTGCTGAAGGATGCCATCAAGGCGGGCGGTTCGAGCTTGCGCGATTATGCCAAGGCCGACGGCGCGCTGGGCGAATTCCAGCATCGTTTCGCCGTCTATGGACGCGCGGGCCGGCGCTGTGGGTCGCCCGGCTGTCCGGGAACGGTGAAGCGCATTGTGCAGGCGGGACGCTCGACCTTCTATTGCCCCTCCTGTCAGCGGTAGTCGCAATGGCCAAACTTTCCGTCACACCTACCATCGCCATCGACGAAAGCGAGCTTGAGGAAAGCTTCATTCAGTCGGCCGGGCCCGGCGGGCAAAACGTCAACAAGGTGGCGACGGCGGTCCAGCTCCGTTTCGACGCTGCGCACTCCCCCTCCCTGCCCGCCGGTGTTCGCGACCGCCTGATGCCAGTCGCCGGGCGCAAGCTGACCAAAGACGGCGTGCTCGTCGTCACCGCGCGACGGTTCCGCTCGCAGGAGCGCAATCGCGAGGACGCGCGCGAACGGCTGATCGCAATCCTCCGGCAGGCTGCCATCGTCGCGCCTACCCGTCGCGCCACCCGTCTGCCGCGCTCGGCGAAGAAACGGCGCGGCGAAACCAAGAAAAAACATTCGACGATCAAGCGCCTGCGCGGGAAGCCCGACGCCGGGTGAGGTCTCGCTTTATACTTGCGTTCGCTCGCCGTCCGGGCAACGGAGTGGCCGCCCACAACAGCGAAAGGCAATGCGATGGACTATCAAAACATTCTCGTGACGCATGAGGGAAAGGTTGCGCTGGTCACGCTCAATCGCCCCAAGGCGCTTAACGCGCTGAATTCGGCGCTCCTGGCGGAGCTTGTCGCCGCGCTGGAGGGTTTCGAACACGATGATCGCGTGCGCGCCATCGTTCTGACCGGCTCGGAGCGGGCCTTCGCCGCCGGCGCCGACATCAAGGAGATGGCACCCAAATCCTATCTGGACATGTACGCCACGAATTTCTTCGCCGATGCCGCCGACAGGATCGCCGCCATCCGCAAGCCGATCATTGCCGCGGTGGCGGGATACGCGCTGGGCGGCGGCTGCGAACTGGCCATGCTATGCGATTTCATCATTGCCGCCGATACCGCAAAATTCGGCCAGCCGGAAATCACCCTTGGGGTCATGCCGGGAATCGGTGGCACCCAGCGCCTCACCCGGCTGGTCGGCAAATCCAAGGCAATGGAAATGTGTCTGACGGGGCGCAACATGGACGCGGCCGAAGCCGAGCGCAGCGGCCTTGTCAGCCGCGTCGTGGCGGCGGCCGAGTTGTTGCCCGAGGCGATGAAAGCGGCGAAAAAGATTGCCGAACAATCGCTCCCCATCGTCATGATGACGAAGGAAACCCTCAACCGCGCTTACGAAACGACGCTGAGCGAAGGCATCCGCTTCGAGCGCCGGCTGTTCCACGCCATGTTTGCGACGGAAGATCAGAAGGAAGGCATGGCGGCCTTCGCCGAAAAGCGAAAGCCGGCCTTCCGGGACCGCTGATGCGGCCGCCTCCGCATTGACCGGGGCGCCGACGGGCGCTAAAAGCCGCGACTTCCAGCGGACGAACCAGGACTCCAGATGCCCAATATCGCCTCAGCCAAAAAACGGGTGCGCCAGATCGCAAAACGCACCCGCGTCAACCATGCCCGCAAGAGCCGCATCCGCACATTGACACGGGCAGTGGACGAGGCGATTGCGAGCGGCGACAAAACCCGGGCGCAGGCGGCATTCGGAGCGGCCGAGCCCGAGATCATGCGCGGCGTCGGCAAAGGCATCACGCCCAAGAACACCGGCAGCCGCAAAGTCTCCCGTCTCGCAAAGCGGATCGCCAAACTCGGCTGATCGCCGCATATCAATTCATCGGCATTGTCACGAAGTCGACTTCGCCTGACATTTGCAAGCGCGAACAACGGTCCGCCGCGAGCGCATCGCCTTTCCGGTTCGCACTGTGCGTCAGGTTTGCAACAAATTTTTTCCGGCAACAATTTTTCGCCCGACCTTCGATAACGCCCTGATTTCGCAAACTTCTTATTTTCCGTACACTTACAGCATGCCACGAAATCGACATCGAATTTCCGCGCCGACCGCGAGTTCCACATTCGTACCCGTTGATTCGGTATTCGATTTTCTGTTTGTTAACCTTTGTCTGATCGCTGGGGAGCGGTACTTATGAAGAGTTGCGGCAGTAAATTGAAAAGAATTCAAATATTTGTTTTGATTCGTGGTTTCCGTCGCAAATCCGACACCTAAAGCAACACCTGTCATATCTGTCTGTTTGACTCGGGCGCCTTCGGCGCCTGCAGCAAGATTGCGTCTGTTCGGAAGGGGGAAACGATGGAAGTCGAAATCGACCCAGGATATGCGGGCGATTTACCTGCCCGGGAAGCCTGGTCGGCACTCGCCGCGGACCCTTCGTCCCAACTGGTAGACGTGCGTACCGCGGCCGAGTGGGCTTTTGTCGGCATTCCCGATCTTTCGGCTGCCGGCCGCGATGTGCGGCTGGTGGAATGGCAAAGCTTTCCGTCGGGAACGGCAAACCCGGACTTCGCGGAAAAAGCGGGGCGCATTCTCCACGAGGCGGGCGCCGGTTTGGACACGCCGATCCTGTTCCTTTGCCGTTCGGGCGGGCGATCGCGCGCCGCGGCAATTGCCATGACGAAAGCGCGCTGGACGCGCGCATACAACATCATTGGAGGTTTCGAAGGGGACCTCGACGACGAGCGGCATCGCGGTGGCCGCAACGGCTGGAAGTCTTCCGGGCTGCCCTGGCTGCAGACCTGACGGGTGAGGAAGAGCAGCGGCCTGGCGAAACGGCGACGGGAACGATTGCAGCGCATCGTTCCGCAATACGGGGTAACCGGCGCAACAAGCGCCGGAACAACAAGAAGGCAAGGGAAACAATGTCACGAGATACGACAAAACTTTCGACTCCCGACTGGCCGGCCATCTGGACGAAGGCTCGGGAACGGCTTCGGCGCGAATTGGGGGACGCCGTCTACGACGTCTGGCTTTCGCAGCTTGTGCTTCTGGGGTGCGAGAAATCCGAGCTGAAAATCGCGGCGCCGCGCATGTTCGTGCGCAACTGGGTGGCCAACCACTATGTCTCCCGCATCGAGCGGGCCTGCCGCGCGGAAGGCGCGGAGCCGGCCGCGGTCTCGATCGTACTGGCACCTCCCACGGTGGGAGGCGGTTTGATGCCGACGGGATCCGCCATGCCTTCGGCCTCGATCTCGCATTTGCCGGTCATGCCGCGGATTGCGGATCGCCCGGCGGAGAGCCGCAGCGGACTTTCCCGGCGTTTGCCAGATCCAACCCAGACGTTCGAGAATTTCGTTCCGGGCAGCGCCAACGATTTCGCGCTCGGCGCCGCGCGCGCTTTTGCGCAGGGCGAAACGCCGGCGATTTCGCTGCTTTACATTCACGGCACATTCGGCGTCGGCAAAACCCATCTGCTGAATGCCATCGCGCTCGGCGCACAGGCAAAGGGTCGGCGAGCGCTGCTTCTCAGCTCCGAGGAATTCATGCGGCGGTTTCTGGGAGCGCTCAAGAGCAAGGAATCGCTGGAATTCAAGGACGAGATCCGCGCCGCCGACATGTTGCTGGTCGACGATCTGCAACACCTGTGCCGCAGCACCTATACGATGAGCGAATTCCTCCACACGCTGAATGCGTTTTCGGATCTGCGCCGCAAATTCGTCATCGCCGCGGACCGCGCCCCGATTGCGCTTGAGGGCCTGAGCGCGGAAGTGCGTTCGCGCCTATCCGGCGGCGTCGTGATCTCTGTGGAGAAGCCGGATCGCGCCACACGGCTGGCGATCCTCAAAGCGCGCGCCGACCGTCACGGGCGCGAGCGCGGCCATACACCCATTCCCGATACCGCGCTCGAACGCATGGCGGAGATCGAGGGCGCGACGCCGAGGGATTTGATCGGGCTGTTCAGCAAGCTCGAACTCTATGCCGATCTCACGAAGAACCCGGTGAGCTTCGATGTGGCCGTCGAAACGATCCTGCGCAGCGGCGCAGGAGGGCGCAAGGTTTCCATCGAGGACATCCAGCGCAAGGCCGCGGAATTCTACAAGCTCGATCTGCGCGATTTCGTTTCGAAGCAGCGAAGCCGGCGCGTGGCGCGCCCGAGGCAGATCGCGATGTACCTGTCGCGCCAGTTGACCGAGCGCTCATTGCCGGAGATCGGCCGCCGCTTTGGGAACCGCGACCACACCACAGTTTTGCATGCCTGCCGGACCATTCAAGCCTTGTGCGAACTCGATCCCGTCTTCAAGCAGGAAGTCGAATTTCTGAAGGACGTGCTGAACAAGCCGTTGTAACAGGCTTGTCCGCACGCCTTTCCCCCCAAAGAGCCGGAGGACATGCGTCTTCCGGCTCTTGGCTTATCGGTGGTGCGGGCGCGCCGACATCCGCGCCTTCGACGCGACGTTGGCCGCCTTATGGAAACACGCTGAACAAATCGCTGAGGTCGGTTTCCTTTTTCGCATCCCGAAGCAGTGGCGTCAGCGAAAATATCTCCTGGATCGTGCGAAGCGTCGAACCATGGGTGTAATGGATCGTGTTCGAATAGCCGCCCCCCTTGGCGAATGGTGACAGCACGATCATGGGGATCGGACCGTCTCCCGCATCGGCCTCGTCCCACGTCACAAACAGCGCACCGCCGTTTTTGTAAGCCGCGGAATTGAGGATGGCGGGTACGTTCTGCGACAGCCACGTGTCGCCATTGGCGATGGGATTGCCGTCGCAATTGTCGTGCATGTCGTCGCAGAGATTGGGTGTGATCCAGACATACTGGGGGACCGTGTTGTTCGTCAGATCGCCCGCCAGCTCCTTATAGGGCCGCAGATGCGCGATGCAGTACGCGGATTTCTTCTCTTGATTGTTCGTCACGTCATCGAAATAGGCGAAGGGCTCGTGCCTGACGGCATAGAGGGGGTCGCCGTCCGGATCGACAGGTCCGGTATCGACCAGCGGACAGACAGTCCCGGGAATGTCCTCGAGATAGGCCTTCCATGTCACGTTGGCCGTTGTCATCTGCGTGACCAGGTGTTTCGTTGTCGTCTGGGCAAATTGGCTTGGGGGACCATCCGCCAGGATACCGAAATTGGTGCCGGCTTCCAGCCAGAGATAGTTGGGCAGGCTCGGATGATTGCCGGGCGGATTGTAAAACCGGTTCGCGTAGGACGACATCGGGATCAACGTGTTGTTGATGTAGGGTGCCGCCGCATTGCCCTTGATGTCGAGCTTGCCGTCGCCGGTCCAGTTGTGGTTCTCCATCAGGATGATGAAAACCGTCTTGATGTTGTGCTTCGCCGGCGGCGCGGTCTGTTGAACGCCAGCACCAGTGTCGGCGGCGCTGGAACCTGCTGCGCCGGCTCCTGACGTCGTGAGGCAGGCGAACATCAATGCGCCCGAAATTGCGAGAATGCGATTGCTGATCATGTTGTCTCCCGTTCGATTGAACCCGTCCGAAAAGTGAAGAAGTTGCCCGGCACTCCGAATTTTTTTTCCCGTCGATCCTTACCCAAGCATGGCATCCGCGGCACAAAGACGTTTGAACGATTCATGACGTTCCTTTGAATTTCGCCTGGAGGCGACGCCCGCGAAAGCCGTTTGCAACGCGCGCAATACATCTCATGAGGGATCACACGCGGCCGCGATGGCCAGGAAATCGCCTGCTCTGAGACTGGCTCCTCCAATGAGGGCGCCGTCGACGGTCGGCAGGCCGAGGATTGCTTGCGCATTTACCGGATTCACCGAACCGCCGTAAAGGATGCGAATCCGTTCGCCCGGGCAAACAAGATGATGGCGGATGCGGGCGTGGGTTTCCTCGATTTCCGAAGGGCTGGGCGTGCGGCCGGTTCCGATCGCCCAAATCGGCTCATAGGCAATCGCGGTGGTCGAGCCCTCGGCGTTCGGCGGCACGCTTGCAGCGAGTTGATCGGAGATGACCCGATGCGCCTCGCCCGCCTGTCGCTGCGCATCCGTTTCGCCGATGCAAATGATGGCGAGCAGGCCGGCCCGCCAGGCGGCGCGGGCCTTTGCCGCAACAAGCGCATCGGTTTCGCCATGGTAACGCCTGCGCTCCGAATGGCCCACGATCACCGCGGTGGCGCCCGCATCCGCCAGCATTTCGGCGCTGATATCGCCCGTGAACGCACCGGTCCGGCCGGGGTGGCAGTCCTGCGCGCCAATCGCGATCCGGCCCTTCGCCAGCGCCGCCGCCCTGGCGACAAGGGTGAAAGGCGGGCAAATCAGAATTTCGCTCGCAAACGATACCAAAGCCGTGCCCGCCGCGATCGCTTCGATCTCGGCGAGAGACTGGCCCGTCCCGTTCATTTTCCAGTTGCCGGCAATAAGGTGTCGCATCAGGTCTTGCTTGCCGACTCCCCGGCCGCTCCCTATCATCCGCCGCTCTTCACCGCCATCGTCGGATTACCGCCATGATGCAACAAATGCGGGGCTTCGCGAAGTCCTGGATTTCTTCTCTCTTTCTACTGGCTCTCGCGCTCAGTTTCGGCGTCTGGGGTATTGGCGACATGCTTCGAAGCCACGCCACCGACACCAGCGTCGCCACCGTCGGCGACGTTAAAATTCCTGCCGAGCACTTCGCGCGCGAATTCAGGACCATGCAGCGACGGATGAGCACCCGGGAAGGACACGACATCACGGGCGAGGAAGCCCGGGCCAGAGGGCTGGATCGCAAACTGCTGAACGACGAGATCGGCAGTAGCGCGCTCGACCAGGCTGTCAGCCATTATGGCCTGGTGGCGAGCGATGCCCAGGTGTCCAGCCTGATCCGCTCCATGGGTGCGTTCCGAAATCCACTGGGAACCTTCGATCACGCAACTTTCCTCCAGGTGCTGGCGCAGAACAATCTGACCGAAGACGAATTTATCGGCCTGGTTCGCGGCGAACTGACCCGCAATCAACTTCTGACCGCCGCCAGCGACGGTCTGGAGATCCCGCCGGGATACGCAAAGCTTTTTTTCGAATACCTTAATGAGCACCGCGCTGCGGATTACGTACAGGTCTCGCAGCAGAATCTGTCGTCCGTCCCCACTCCCACCGATGCCCAGCTCACTGCCTACCTTAAGATGCATGCGGCGGAATTCAGCACGCCGGAATATCGCGACATAACCTATTTGAGCGTGGGACCGGACGATGTCGCCAACCAGATCAAGGTGAGCGACGCGGAGATCAGGCAGCGCTACGATCAGCAGAAGGATCAATATCAGATTCCGGAAAAGCGCAACGTCGAGCAGCTCACGTTCCCCGACGAGGCAGCAGCAAGCGCCGCGCGCACCAAAATCGCCGCCGGCGCACAATTCGTGGACGTTGCGAAGTCGCTGGGCAAATCGCCCTCCGATATCTCGCTGGGTACGCTGGTTGAAGCCGACCTCGGAGCGGATCGCGGGCCGCCGACATTCGCGCTTTCCTCCGGCGGCGTCACACAGCCCGTCAAATTCACCTTCGGATGGGTGTTGCTGCATGTCACGTCCATTACGCCCGCCGTGAACCGCTCGTTCGACGATGTGAAGGAGACCTTGCGAAAGCAGGCAGTCGAGCAGCTTGCAGGCGCAAAGATTACAGACATCAGCAATGCGTTCGAGGATGCGCGCGCCGGCGGAGCAACATTTACCGACGCGGCCGCCCGAGCCGGCATGCATGTCGCGCGCCTGTCGGCGGTCGACAGGAACGGGCTTGCTCCCGACGGATCCAAAACCAATCTGCCCGCCTCGCCGGAGTTCCTGGCCCAGTTAACGAAAGCCGAAGTCGGCGAAGAAGGCGATCCCTTCATGACCGCCGATGGTCACGCCTATGCCATCAAGATCAACGGCGTCACTCCGGCAAAGCTGAAACCGCTGGACAGCGTGCGCGCACCGGTGATGGCGGCATGGACGCAAGATCAGCGAAGGGTCGAGCTTGCCCGACTGGCCGCAACGCTGGCGCAGAAGGCCGCCGGCGATCGCAGTTTGAAGGGCATCGCCGCGACCTTGCACGCCAGCGTGCAGACGAGTGAGGGACTGTCCCGTCAGACGCCGTCGAAAGCTCTTTCGGCAATTCTGATCGGCCGGATTTTTGCAGCCCCTCCCGGCGCGACCGTGTTTGCGCCCAGTCCGGATGGAAAGTCCTACATTGTGGCGCGCGTAACGGGGGTCGTTCACCCAAGACTCCAGACCGGCAATCCGATGTTTCAGAAATTTGCCTCGGACGTCGCGAACGAGGCCGGATCCGATATGGGCTCGCTGCTAGCGATGGCGTGGCGTGACAAGCTGGGAGTGACCACCAATCGCGCCGAGGTCGAGCGTCTGGCGGGCGGCTCGTAACGGGGCATGGCCGTCGAACCCGAATTCGGTGCCTTCGCCGGCGCCTATGATGCCGGCCAGCCGCAAGCCGTCTTCACGCGCCTTGTTGCCGACCTCGAAACGCCGGTGTCGGCATATCTGAAGCTGGCGGAGGCGCGGCAGAACGCGTTTCTTCTGGAAAGTGTCCAGGGCGGTGAAGCGCGCGGTCGCTATTCGGTGATAGGGCTCAAGCCCGATCTCATCTGGCGCTGCCGCGAGGGGCTGGCCGAGATCAATTCGAGCGCCCGCGCGGAGCCGGCCGGCTTCGTTCCGGCATCTCGCGCGGACCGGCCGATCGAATCGTTGCGCGAGCTCGTCGCCGCAACCCGCATGGAATTGCCGCGGGGCCTGCCGCCCATGGCTGTCGGTCTCTTCGGATATCTGGGTTACGACATGGTGCGGCTGATCGAACGGTTGGGGCCGGCGCCGCCGGACCGGCTGGGCCTGCCGGACGCCATTCTCGTACGACCTACCGTCACCGCGATTTTCGACAATGTGCGGGACGAGATCATCTTGGTTTCGCCTGTCTGGCCGGAGACGGGGCTTGGCGCGCGCGCGGCCTATGCGCGCGCTTCGGAACGTCTGATGGACGTGATTCACGACCTCGAACGCCCGCTTGCGACGGGCCCCAGGCAAATGCCGCCCGCGCCCGCACCGATCGAATCCAATATGACCCGTGAGGAATATCTCGCGATCATAGAGCGCGCGAAGGAATACATCCGCGCCGGAGATGTATTTCAGGTCGTTCCGAGCCAGCGCTTCCGGCGAAAGTTCGATTTGCCGCCCTTCGCGCTTTATCGCGCGCTCAGGCGCCTCAATCCCTCGCCATTCCTCTATCACCTCGCCTTTCCGGGATTCGCCATTGTCGGCTCCAGCCCGGAGATTCTGGTGCGTCTGCGCGATGGTATCGTCACGATCCGGCCCATAGCCGGCACACGGCGCCGCGGTACGACCGCCGAAGAAGACACCGCGCTTGCCGCGGAATTGATGTCAGACCCCAAGGAGCGCGCCGAGCACCTCATGCTGCTCGATCTCGGGCGCAACGATGTGGGCCGTGTCGCGGATGTAGGTACGGTTCGCGTCACCGATAGTTTTTTCATCGAGCGCTACTCCCACGTCATGCATCTTGTTTCCAATGTCGAAGGAAAGCTTCGCGATGGCCTCGATGCCATCGACGCGCTCGCGGCCGGAATGCCCGCGGGCACGCTGTCCGGCGCTCCGAAAATCCGGGCCATGGAGCTCATCGATCAATTCGAAAAGGAAAAGCGCGGCGCCGCATACGCAGGGGCCGTCGGCTATTTTGCCGCCAACGGAACAATGGACACCTGCATCGTGCTCCGAACGGCCCTGGTCAAGGACGGCGTGATGTATGTGCAGGCCGGCGGCGGCGTGGTGGCCGACAGCGATCCGGAAGCCGAGTACGAAGAGAGCGTCAACAAGGCCAAAGCGCTGATGATGGCGGCGGAAGAAGCCGTCCGCTACGCCTGCGCCGCTGGCCGCAGACAATAGCGGCACCAATGTCAGACCCGGCCGGGTCTAATCCGTTTTCTCGGGTCGCACCACGCGGATATGGAGTTCGCGCAACTGGCGGGGCGAGACGCCGGACGGCGCGCCCATCATCAGATCCTGTGCCTGCTGGTTCATCGGGAACATCGTCACTTCGCGCAGATTTTCCTCACCCGCAATCAGCATGACAATGCGGTCGATCCCTGGCGCCGTGCCGCCGTGGGGAGGCGCGCCATAGCGCAACGCGTTCAGCATTCCGGAAAACCGCGCTTCGGTTTCATCGCGCGCATAGCCCGCGATTTCGAAAGCCTTCAGCATCACGTCGGGGTCGTGATTGCGAATGGCGCCGGACGAGAGCTCGATGCCGTTGCAGACGATATCGTACTGAAAAGCGGTGATGCCGAGAATCGTGTCCTGGTCATGGACATCGAGCGCAAGGAATTTTTCCCGGTCGAAATTCGGCATCGAAAACGGATTGTGGGAAAAATCGATTCGCTTCTCGTCTTCGTTCCATTCGTACATGGGAAAATCGGTGATCCAGCAGAACTCGAAGCGGCTCTGCGCGGTCAGAGCAAGCTCGCGGCCGAGGCGGATGCGCACCTGTCCCGCCAGTGCGGTGGCACGATCGGTTTTCGCATCGGCGGAAAAGAACAGTGCATCGCCCGGCTTCACATTTACCACCTTTGCGAACTGTGCCAGCGCCTCCGCCGGAATGAACTTCGCGATCGGACCCTTCCCGGTGAGCGTGCCGCCCTCGCCTTCGAAGACTACGTAGCCGAGGCCCGCCGCACCCATTTCGCTGCGCGCCCAATCGACGAGCTTGTCGAAGAACGATCGCGGTTGAGACGCCGCTCCCGGCGCGGGAATCGCGCGCACCGTTTTCTCCTTGAACGCCTTGAACGCGACATCTTCCCGCGCGAAAATCTCCGTCACGTCCGCAATGACAATCGGATTGCGCAGATCCGGCTTGTCGGACCCGTATTTGAGCATCGACTCGGCATAGGGAATGCGCGGAAAAGGCGTCGGAGATACCATGCGCCCCGCCGCAAATTCGTCGAACACGCCATGCATCACCGGCTCGACGGCCGCGAATACATCTTCCTGCGTCACGAAGCTCATTTCGAGATCGAGCTGATAGAACTCGCCGGGGCTTCTGTCGGCGCGCGCATCCTCGTCGCGAAAACACGGCGCGATCTGGAAATAGCGGTCGAACCCCGCCACCATGATGAGCTGCTTGAACTGTTGCGGCGCCTGCGGCAACGCATAGAATTGGCCCGGATGCAGGCGCGAAGGCACAAGGAAATCGCGCGCGCCTTCCGGCGACGAGGCGGTCAGGATCGGAGTCTGGAATTCCGTGAAGCCCTGCGCAACCATCCGTCTGCGGATAGACTGGATCACCTTCGAGCGCAGGGTGATGTTGCGATGCAGCCGCTCGCGCCTGAGATCGATGAAGCGATATTGCAGCCGTATTTCCTCGGGATAGTCCAGATCGCCGAACACCGGCAACGGGAGCTCCTGGGCGACCGATAGCGTATTGAACGATTCGATCCGCACTTCAACCTCGCCCGTTGCCATCTCTGCGTTGACGGTCTCGGCGGGACGGGCCGTCACCGTTCCGGTGACCGTCACCACCCATTCCGAGCGCGCTTTATCGGCTTCGGCAAAGGCCGGCGAATCGGGCTCGATGACGCATTGGGTGATGCCGTAGTGGTCACGCAAGTCGATGAAAAGCACCCCCCCATGATCGCGGCGCCGATGCACCCAGCCGGACAGGCGTATGCGGGCGCCGACGCTGTCCTGGCGCAATTCGCCGCAGGTATGGGTGCGATAGGCGTGCATGGCTGCTCCGGGAAAAAAGGACTGTATGTGGCGGGTCGAAACCCACCCGGTCAAGGCTGCACTCCTGCCGCCAAATCCGCTATAGACTTGGCATGTCCGTCGTCGAAACCACCGAAGACCTCAAGGCTCTGGTCAAGGAACTCCAGGGCGCACCCTATATCGCGCTCGACACCGAGTTCATGCGCGATCAGACTTATTGGCCCAAGCTTTGCCTGATGCAGGTGGCGGCAACCGGCATCGAAGCCATCATCGATCCGCTGGCGGAAGGCATCGACCTCAAACCCTTCTACGAGCTGCTCAGGGCCCGCGACATCGTCAAGGTGCTGCATGCCTCTCGGCAGGACATCGAGATTTTCCATCATCAGGGTCACGTTATTCCCGATCCGTTGTTCGACACCCAGATTGCCGCAATGGTCTGCGGCTTCGGCGAGGCGGCATCGTATGAGACGCTGGCGCGCAAGCTTGCGCATGCCGAGATCGATAAATCAGCGCGCTTCACCGACTGGAGCCGCCGGCCGCTGACCAAACGGCAACTCGAATACGCGTTGGCCGACGTGACGCATTTGCGCGTGGTTTATGAGGCGCTGGCCAAGCAGCTTGAAAAGACCGGACGCTCTGCCTGGGTGGAAGAGGAAATCGCCGCACTGCGCGACCCCGCCCTCTACCAGCTCGATCCGAAACAGGCGTGGAAGCGCCTCAAGGCGCGCACGACCAACAAACGTTTTCTTGCGCTGCTGGCGACGATAGCGGAATGGCGCGAGATAGAAGCGCAGACCCGCGATCAGCCGCGCAACCGCATCCTCAAGGACGAAGCACTGCTGGAGATCGCCGCCCATCCGCCAGAGAAGGCCGAAGCACTGGATCATATCCGCGCGGTGCCGAAAGGTTTCGCCGCCTCGCGCATGGGAAGGGCGTTGCTGGAGGCCATCGAAAAAGGCCGCGACGCGCCGCCGCCGGACGGCATCGCACCCGACCGTCCGCGCCGCAAGCACGAGCCTTCGCAGGCGACCGTCGATTTGATCAAGACGCTGCTGCGTCTGCGCGCGGAAGCCGCCGGCGTGGCGCCGCGGCTGATCGCCGATACCGACGACATCGAACGGCTGGCGGCACATGAGGACGACGGCGTGGCGGCGCTGCATGGCTGGCGCGCAGAAGTCTTCGGCAACGATGCGCGCGCGCTGCGCGACGGCAAGCTCGCGCTGGCGCTGGAGAACGGCGAAGCGGTGCTGGTGGAATTGGAGTAAGCGGGAAGCGTGCCCCTCCACACGCTTCTCCTTGCCCGCATCGCTTTGCTCGCAGGCAAGAAACCTCAGCGAGACCGTCCATTTCCAGAGGGCGCGCCCCGCGATGGCGCGAGTGAGGCGTGCGGCACGCCCCCCGGCGCAAAACGGGCGGCCAGCATCGGATGTGGCGTCGGCGCCGAACCATAAATTCGTGGAGGCGCCATGTAGCCTTCGCTTGCCGGATGGCGCGTCGCGGAGACGGGACGGGCGATGGTTTGGGCGGACGAAGACTCGCCACGGTAGACAGTGACGGAATTCTCCAGGCTGCTGCGCACCGTCGCCTGGCTTGCAGAACCATAATACACCTGCGTGACGCCGCGCGTCGCCGGCAGCGAGTGGTCGATGCTGCGATTAAAGAAATACACGGGGCGGAGGCTTTCTCTCATCCGCTTGAGAGTTCGCCGGACGAACCGGCGATTGTCGTGCGGCGCAATCGTGTACCAGCCGAGGTCGTGCTGGTAGAGATTATCGGCATCGGCAAGCGTCCCCCCATCGTCGAGGATGTCTTCGGAAAAGCTGTCGCCAGCATAGCCGTAGCCGTCGCTCCAGTCGTCGGGGAAACCGCCGTAATCGTCATAGGCAATCCGGTGCCAAGCTGCTCCGGAACGTCTGCGCTTCAGGAAGCGGTCGTGGGATGCAAGACGGTCATTGACGCTTTGAAAATCGGTGCGAGCATTGCGGCCGGCGCTGCGCGGTGCGGAACGTACCGGCGCGGCTTGGGCTATGGCGATCGACTGGGTTCGTCCGAAATCCGACGGGGTGTCGCGCTCAAGCCAATTCCAGCCTGCGATAACGCTCGCAGCGCCAATGACGGCGATAGCTGCCGTGCGCGCGAAAGCCATGATCGTCCTCGCACAACCCCAACCCGGTCGCCGCAGCGGCAACAGGGATTTGTATCAAACCGCCGGCTGAGAGGCGAATCGGCGGCGTTATGGACGCTGTTCGGACGGCCGCGGGGAATCCCTTACCGAATATCGTCTTCACCCGGATCGGCGCTACCGGCCGCCGGGTCGCCTTTCTCGGTTTCGTATGGATATTCCTCCGGACCTAATTGGTCGGAGGGATTGGGCATGTCGAAGCACGAAGGGGGCATCGCATCGAGGAACCCGGCCGCCTTCAGCTCGTCCATGCCCGGCAGGTGGCTCACATTCTCCAGTCCGAAATGGACGAGAAAGGCTTCGGTGGTACCGTAGGTAACGGGCCGGCCGGGAGTGCGTTTTCTGCCCCTGAACTTGACCCAACCCACTTCCATCAGCGTGTCAATCGTGCCCTTCGACAGGGCGACGCCCCTTATGTCCTCGATTTCGGCACGCGTCACCGGCTGGTGATATGCCACGATGGCGAGCGTCTCGATGGCCGCGCGCGACAGGCGTTTCTGCTCCGGTTGTTCCTTGCGCAACAGAAAAGCAAGATCCGGCGCGGTGCGGAACTGCCACTTACCGGCGACACCGACGAGATTGACGCCTCGCGTTTCATAAATGTTTACGAGCCCGGCAATGAGGGCCGCCACGTCAGCGCCTTCCGGCAGCGATGTCGCAAGCGTTTTTTCGTCAAGCGGTGCGGAAGCCGCGAACAAAATCGCCTCAGCCATGCGCAAATGTTCCGTGTCGATGGCGCGTGATTGCGATTGGGAAGAACCGGATGGCGAATGTCCGAACTCGTCAGGCATGTTCGATTCTACCAGTATCTCATCGCAGCTTTCCACTTCGACGAGGCGAATGACACGATTCATGATGCAGCCTCCACTGTGCGCGGTTCCGCGCGGGCTTTGAGATACACTTCGTCGAACGGTTGAAGCTGACGAATTTCCAGCTTGCCGTCGCGCACCAGCTCCAGGCAGGCAAGCAGCATGCTCGCCAGCGCCGAGCGGCGGCGCTGACCGCCGGACCAGTCGAACGGAATCAGCGCGGACAAGCCGCTCCAGTTTCCGATGCGCCCCAGCATGCGCTCGAGACGCACGCGGGCTTCCTCGATCAGCAGAACGGGTGCATGAACGGGTGCATAGGCTTTTCCACCGGCTCGCTTCAACCGCTCCCGCGAATAGGCGGTTAGAAGATCGTAAAGCGTATCGATATGCGTCGGCAGCCTGATCACGTTGACAGGCTCGGGCGCGCCGCGCGCGAAGACTTCGCGATTCAGACGGTTGCGCGCCACCAGC
This sequence comes from Rhizomicrobium sp., assembly GCA_036511745.1. GTDB lineage: Bacteria > Pseudomonadota > Alphaproteobacteria > Micropepsales > Micropepsaceae > Rhizomicrobium. The sequence goes on along the minus strand of DATCBQ010000125.1, from coordinate 72,692 downwards.
CGCGCCGCGGTCTCGCGCAGCACCTGCAGCCGCTGTAGTCTCCAGCGCAGTGCCGACGCCATTTCGTCGGCCGTCGGCTCGCCGTCCGCCGCCGGCTGCGGCAAAAGCAGGCGGGACTTGAGATATGCAAGCCACGCTGCCATCACCAGGTAGTCCGCCGCAAGTTCGAGACTGCATTTGCGTGCCGACTCGATGAAGGCGAGATACTGGTCGGCAAGAGCGAGAACCGAGATTTTCGCAAGATCGACTTTCTGGTTGCGCGCCAGCGCGAGCAGCAGATCGAGCGGACCTTCGAAGCCGTCCACCGCAACCACCAGCGCGTCGTCGGGCGATGCGGACACAATGTCGAATTCACTGAAGATGTCTTCGATCTGACTCATGCGGCGGCATCCAGAAGCTCGGAAAATCGCGCCTCTCCCGCCACAACATCGAACGCCTGCGGGGGCGCCCGATGTCCGAGCGCGGCCTGCGCCCGTTTGAAAGCCAGGTCCTCGAGCGGCTTTGCTTCGGCTGCAACTTCGCGCATCTCGTCGAGACTGCCGTTGCAGTGAAGGACGATATCGCAGCCCGCAAACTGCGCCGCCTTTGCACGGGCTCCGAGCGTCCCCGACAGCGCCCCCATCGAAAGATCGTCGCTGATCAGCACGCCCTCGAATCCGATCTCGCCGCGGATCACGTCGCGGATCACCCGGGGGCTTGTCGTTGCCGGCCTCTGGGCATCGATGGCGTCATAGACCACGTGCGCGGTCATCGCCATCGGGCAATGGTTTAGGCTGCGAAAGGTGACGAAGTCGGTCGCGCTCAGTTCCTCCACCGAAGCCGCGACATGCGGCAGCATGTTGTGAGAGTCCGCCATGGCGCGGCCGTGACCGGGAATGTGCTTCATTATCGGCAGAACCCCGCCGTCCAGCATTCCCTCGATTGTGGCACGACCGAGATCGATGATGGTGAATGCATCGGACGCGAACGCACGGTCGCCGATGATATCGTCGGTGCCTTCCGCCGGAACGTCGAGCACGGGAGCACAATTCACGGTGATGCCCAGTTCGCACAGTTCGTGGGCAATCAGGCGGCCATTCAGATACGTGGCCTCACGCGCTGCTGCCACGGAGATTCTTTTCAACATGCCCAGACGGCCGGCCGGGGGGCGAGACTTCCAATGCGGAGGTCCAAGCCGCGCGACGCGTCCGCCTTCCTGGTCGATCAGCACGGGAGCATGCTCGCCGCCGGCGCAATCGCGCAAAGCATCGATAAGACGGCGGACCTGTTCGGGACCGGCAATGTTCCTTCCGAAGAGGATATACCCCCACGGTTGAGCCTCCGCAAAAAAGCGGCGTTCATCATCCGACAACTCCGATCCCTGACAGCCGTAGATCGCGCGCATTGGCATCGCCAAATGATCCTGCGCTATTTTGCCATCAAACAGTCGGAGCCAGCCGCCTTGAGCCTTGCGCACATGGCATCCGCGGCCGTCTTATCCGCAAAAGAGCCGAGGCGAAGACGGTACCACGTGCCCTTGTCGCCAAGATCGACCCGCTTGATGTCGAACTGAAGGCTCGCGACCGGATGTTTGCCCTCAAACGCGAGCCGCGCTGCATCGGCCTCGTCGAGCGATTTGTAGGCGCCGATCTGGAGCAGATAACTGCCGCTCGGCACAGAAGCCGGCAGGCTTTCCCCCAACGCGGTCTTCGCCGCCGGCACATTCGCAGCTTCGGTCAGTGTGGGCGCAAGCCGAGCCGGCGCGCCTGTCGCCATCGGGGACTGCGCGGGCGCCGGAGACACGCCAACCGCTTCCTGTGCCCCATCGTTGGACACCTGCACCGGCAACCGCGACTTCGCCGGCGGTTGCGGCAGAGGAGCAACTTCTGGCGTCGATATGGCCGAAGGCCTCAAGTCAGGCGTCGCCTGGGGAGTGTCCTTGGCCAGGGAAGAAGGTGCGGGTGGTACTGAGTCCGCTTCGGTTCCCTCGGCCGCCGGCGCCGGCTGTTGGTAGACTTTCAATTTGGCTCCGGATGTGCCCTGCGCCTCCATAATCCGTGGCGCGTCCGCCCGGCCGCGCTCTACACCCTGCGTGTAGGCGAGCCAAACAACCCCCGCAAACGCCGCAAGCACCAGGAGCGCGATGAGAATCAGAAGCGGAAGCCGCGAACCCTCCTCCGCCGCCTCATCCTCACCAGCGCGACCGTCAAAGTCCGACATATCTGCCCCGGACTCCAATCGCTCGATTTTGGCCATCTGTCATCCCGCGCGAATCGTCCGGAGAATCTAGCATCCGCCAAGATGCGAATCTCGCCTTTTGGAGACTTACAGCACAATTTCGGTGTGGAAGATTCGCTTATGCTCGTCCAGCGCGAACCGATCGGTCATGCCTGCGATATAATCGCGTACGACCCCGCTCGTGGCGGCATCCCCAACGTTTCCACAGGCCGCTTGCCAGTCCGCGGGCAGTAGTTGCGGATCGGTGGCGAAGGCGACGAACAACGCGCCCACTACCGTTTTGGCGGCCGTCATTGAAGTCATGACTCGGGGATGGCGATACATCCGCTCGAACAGAAATGCCTTGAGCGCCGCCAGATTCGCCGACATTGGTCCGGAAAATGCTGCCAGAGCATGGCGCTGCCCCCGTATCTCGGCCGCGGATCCGGGGGAAGCGCTTCGCAGGCCCTTCTGCGTTTCTGCAATCACGTCCCCGATGAGCGCACTCATAAGCCGATGGACGATCTCGCCGATCAGCCGGCTGGGCTCGAGGGCGCCATTTTCTGCGATGACGTCTTTGACATATTCGCCCACGAGGGGTGCGCCCGCCAGATCGTCTGTTGAAAAAAGTCTGGCCCTGAGTCCGTCGTCGATGTCGTGATTGACATAAGCGATATCGTCGGAAAGTGAGACAATTTGCGCTTCCAGAGAGGGCCATGTGGCAAGATCGAGCGGCCAGTGCGCTTCGAAAGCGCTAATAGGGCCACGTAGTTTCTTCTGGTGCATGCCCGGCAACGGACCGTTGTGCTTGACAAGTCCTTCCAGTGTTTCCCAAGTGAGGTTGATCCCATCGAACGCGGCGTAGCGGTGTTCGAGTTTGGTGACGATTCGAAGAGCATGTGCATTGTGATCGAAACCGCCGATGTCAGCGGTAGCGGCGGTAAGCGCTTCCTCGCCTGCATGACCGAAAGGGGTATGTCCCAGGTCGTGCGCGAGCGCGAGCGCTTCCGCAAGGTCTTCGTCGAGCGCCAGAACCCGGGCCAGCGAGCGGGCTATTTGCGCCACTTCGAGCGAATGGGTAAGGCGGGTCCGGTAATAATCGCCTTCATGCTGTACAAAAACCTGAGTCTTATGCTTGAGGCGGCGAAACGCCGTGGAATGAATGATTCGATCGCGGTCCCGCTGGTAACAGGTTCGTGTGGGGCTCTCCGCCTCCGGAAACAACCTGCCGCGGCTGTTCTCGGGCAGAGTCGCATAAAGCGCACGCCCGGTCGGTGGCTCAAAAAGGGGCGGCAAAAGGCGCCCCGCCGGCCTTCTTGCAACGTCCAAAGGCTTTGCTCCCGTCCTGGTCGGGACTACATAAGGCCTGCAAGGTTATTCAAGGAAGCGACATGAGCGTCGAAGCGCAAGGTCCGGTGACGGTTTCGGCCCGGGCCGCCAGGAGAATCTCGGAAATTCTCCAGGCCGAGCCCACACCCACGATGCTGCGGCTGGCTGTCACCGGTGGCGGATGCTCGGGCTTTCAATACAATTTTGCGCTGGACGCTTCGCGCCAGGACGATGACTTTGTGATCGAACGGGACGGTGCAATTGTATTGGTGGATCCGATGTCGCTGGAATTCCTGAAGGGGTCCGAGGTCGATTTCGTGGACGATCTGATCGGCGCCTCTTTCAAAGTGAAGAACCCGAACGCAAGCTCTTCCTGCGGCTGCGGCACCAGCTTTTCCGTTTAACGATCCGCGCGCTCCATGCATATTGATCCCGAGCAGCGCAAGATGGTCAAAGACGGTTCGATATCGCTGCTACCGCTCACGCGCGCCGATTTGGACCGGCTGGCACGTTGCGCAGCTTTCATGAAATTCAACCGCATCGTTGGCTGCGGTGCACTGCGGCACATCTGCCTGACATGAAGCTCGCGACCTGGAATGTCAATTCGATCAAGGCTCGTATCGGCGCCGCATGCGACTGGCTGAAGGAGGCCGAACCCGATGTCGTCTGCCTGCAGGAGATCAAGACAACGGAAGAATCGTTTCCGGCTGAAGCATTCGAGTCGCTCGGCTATAACTGCGCCATACACGGACAAAAAAGTTACAACGGTGTAGCCATACTGTCGAAGCGGCCTCTGGAAGACGTGACTCCGCGGCTGCCAGGCGGCGACGGTGACGATCACGCCCGTTATATTGAGGCAGTCATTGCCGGCGACAAAAGAGCGGTTCGCGTGGCATCGATCTATGCGCCGAACGGAAATCCCATTGGCACCGAAAAGTTCAAGTACAAACTCGCGTGGATGGACCGCCTTGCGCAGCACGCAAGGGAACTGCTGCTTCTGGAAGAGGCGGTCGTGCTGATGGGCGACATCAACGTCATTCCGGCGCCTGACGATTGCTATGATTCCAAGGCCTGGGAAGCAGATGCGCTGTTCCAGCCGGAAGCGCGGGCTGCGCTGAGGCGCATCGAATGTCTCGGTTACACCGAGGCCTGGCGCGCCTGCCATTCCGAGACGCATCAATATTCCTTCTGGGATTATCAGGCAGGCTGCTGGAACAAGGACCGAGGTATTCGCATCGACCACATTATGCTTTCGCCGCAGGCAGTCGACAGTCTTCGAGGTTGCGGAATCGACAAGTATGTTCGCGGCCGCGAAAGGCCATCCGATCACGTCCCGGTATGGTGCGACATTGACATTTAGTCTTGAGCGTCACGAATTGGGTTGCAAGCGGAGAGAAAGTCTTGTCATGAATCGGGACCAATGCGTTTCGTATCGAAATCCTGATTTCAACTTTTTTTTGCTTTTCGCGCTCCTTGTGAAGGTTGTCCGTGAATTTCCTCTCCACTCTTTACTACCGGACGTATCAGGACTGCTTCATGGGAAGCAGGCTTGCAGCCTACCGGGCGCTCCTCAGGGAAATACGCAGTTGCGGCTATAGGTTTTGCACAATCATCGAGTTTGCCGAAATCGATCGCAGCGCAGCATTCGACCAGCCCGTTTGCCTGTTGCGAAATGACGTCGACAGCAACAAAACAGGCGTCGCGCAAATGTTTGGCTGCGATCGCGACGAGGGTGTCCGCGCCACATATTTCTTTCGTCTAAGCACCATCGATCGGAAGTTGATGGATCGGATCGAGAACCACGGCGGCGTGGTAGGGTACCATTTCGAGGAGATTGCAAGTGTAGCGAAACGGTTGGGCCTGAATTCGCGCGCGCAGGTCGACGCACATATGGAGGAGATAAGGGACGAATTCCGCCGCAATATCGCACAGTTTCACGAGCGGACTGGCAGGATACCGCTGGCGGTCGCCTCCCATGGGGATTTCGTCAATCGCAGAATCGGCGTCTCGAACAGTGATCTATTGACTCCGGCTCTGATGGAAGAACTTGGCATTGTCGCCGACGCTTATGGCGACCGATTCCACCGCGCCCTTGACGCCCGCTTTTCGGACTTTCCCCCGCCCCAATGGTGGAAGCCATTCGATCCCGTCCAGGTTTTGCCCGATCGACCTCGGTCCCTCTCCATCCTGGTGCATCCGCGTCAATGGACGTGCAATCCTGCACTGAATCTTTGGCTCAATGGACAGCGGATTAGTCAAGAAATCTCCTGGCGCCGCCGGGCCGCGATGACGGAACGGCGAAATGCCAGGGGCCCCACGAATGCGGATAACCCATGAAAGGAAATATCCAATCTCACTATTTCACTGAAGACGCGCTTCGCGATTGGGAAATAATTGGCTCGAGACACCGGATTCGCGACGAAAGATTCCTGCGTACGATCGAAATTTATTTTTGTTGTGGTCCTATCCTGGAGATTGGCGCGGCCACAGGTCACCTGTCGGCGATACTTAACCAGCGCGGTTATGATGTCACGGCATCGGACATCTCGCCGATCTTCGTCTCCGCAATAATGTCCCGCGGAGTAACGGCAGAACTGATCGACGTGACCAGGGATATTCGGGCACAATCTTCAAAGACCTTTGCCAACGTCCTCGCTCAAAACGTAATGCCCCTGATCCTCCGTGACCGCGAGACGCTGTGCACAACGCTCGCGATGATACATGCCGCGCTCCAGCCCCACGGACGCTTAATTTGCATTAGCGCAGATGCGCGCCGCGATTGTCATCCTGAATCCTACTTTCGACCGCGCGAGCAGATCGAAATAGCTCGGTTGTCCGGACTTTTCCGGCTTATCAAGGCCTTTCCTCATCAGGTTGTACCGACCAGCCTATACAGAGAGTGGAATGCGAGGTTATTGAACTTCGCCGATTTCAAGCTGGCGAAGATCGCTTCCATCCGCTGGGTATGGGTAATGGAAAAACTCGGTTGAAGTTTCTCATCGGTAGTACCGCAGGAAGGCCGGGCGCGAGAGCTCTGCCGTGAAATGCGAATCCAGATCGAGCGCGTCCAGCCGGAACCCATTACACACCAGCGCACCTGAAAGGGATCAATCGGGTTTTTCTGCATTGGCGGGCGTGATCGACACGGACTCGCCGCAACCGCAGGCGGCGGTCTGGTTCGGATTGTTGAAGACAAACCGCGCCGCGAGCTTGTCACGCACGAAATCCATCTCGGTTCCCAGCAAAAACATGACAGCCCCCGGATCGATGAAAAATATGACGCCCTTATCTTCTACCACTTCATCCAGCGAACCAGCACTTTCGGCATAGTCCATCGTATAGCTCATGCCCGCGCAGCCGCCGTTGGTAACGCCGACTCGCACGCCGGCATAACGGCCGTCCGCCTGCTCGATGATTTCGCGTAGCCGCAAGGCAGCCGCGTCGCTTACGCGCATCGCCTTGGGCCGTTCGCGCCTGGGTTTCGTCGTGGTCCGCATCGTGCCCATCAATACATGTTCAGTTCGAGTTTCGCTTCTTCGCTCATCTTCTCGGGCGTCCAGGGTGGTTCGAAAACCATATTAACCGTCACCTCGCCAATATCTTGCACGCCTTCCAGCGCAGTCTTGACCATAACAGGCATCTCGCCCGCCACTGGGCAACCGGGAGCGGTAAGGGTCATTTCCACCACTACGTTCTTGTTGTCGGCGACATCGACCTTGTAGATAAGTCCGAGCTCGTAGATGTCCACCGGAATTTCCGGATCGTAGACCGATTTTAGCGCCGCCACGAGCTTCAGCGTGAAGGCTTCGAGCTCTTCCGGAGGAATGGCAGATGCACCGAATTCAGCCTGCAATTTCTGGGGTTCGGCATTCATTCCGTCTTCGCGGACGAGCCGCCCTCCAGCGCCGATTTCATCGTATGCCAGGCGAGAGTCGCGCATTTGACGCGCATGGGGAATTCCGAGACGCCGCCCATGACATCCAACCGCTCCCGATCTTCTCCCGAAAGAGCTCCTGCGTCCTCGCCTTTCACGAGATGAAGGAATCCCCCCATCAAGCGTTCAGCGTCATCCAGATTCCGGCCCTTGACCATGTCGGTCATCAGCGAAGCGGACGCCTGGGAAATCGCGCAACCACGGCCTTCAAACGAAATATCCTCAATCCGGCCCATGCCGTTGACATTCAGATATATTTTTACACGATCGCCGCAAAGAGGATTGAGGCCCTCGCCGCTATGGGTGGCATCCGCAAGCGGCCCGAAATGACGAGGATGCCGGCTATGGTCGAGAATTACCTCCTGATAAAGGTCGCGCAGGGACTCATCCATCGCGGTCAGTCCAAAATCTTTCTTGCTATGCGAAGTGCCGCAATGAGCGTTTCCACTTCTGCATGCGTATTGTAAAGCGCGAACGACGCGCGGGTTGTTGAAGTAACGCCAAAACGTTCCATGAGCGGCTGAGCACAATGGTGACCGGCGCGAACGGCCACCCCCTCGCGGTCCAGAATAGTGGCAATATCGTGCGCATGCATACCTTCCGCCTCGAATGAGAGTATCGCGCCCTTGCCGGGGGCCGTACCAATGATGCGTGCCCAATTCAATGTTTCGATTTCCGCCGATGCATGCATGAGCAAGTCGCGTTCGTGTCCCGCAACCGCGACGCGATCGAGCGACATTAGCCAATCCATCGCCGTGCCAAGTCCGACCGCCTCGACGATCGGTGGTGTGCCCGCCTCGAAGCGTGCAGGCGGTTCGGCATAGCGGATAGTATCGCGCGTGACTTCCGCGATCATTTCGCCGCCCCCGTTAAAGGGTCGCATGGCCTTCAGGTGCGCGCTCTTTCCGTAAAGCGCGCCGATCCCGGTGGGACCATAAAGCTTGTGGCCCGTCAGCACGTAGAAATCGACATCGAGATCACGGACGTCAACGATTTCGTGCACGGCGCCCTGGCAGCCATCGGCGAGCACGGGAACGCCCTTGGCGTGCGCGCGTCGTACGATCTCCTTCAATGGTGTCGCAGTGCCGAGCACGTTGGACATGTGGGCAACAGCGACGAGCTTTGTCTTTGGCCCGATCGCCGCATCTACAGCTTCAGCCGAGAGTGAACCATCGGCCTCCACATCCACCCATTTGAGTACGGCGCCCTGTCGTTCGCGCAGGAAATGCCACGGAACGATGTTGGAGTGATGTTCCATCGTGGTGAGGACGATCTCGTCGCCCGGTTGGATACGCGAAGCGAGGAAGGAACTTGCAACCAGGTTGATGGCTTCTGTTCCCCCCTTGGTGAAAATAATCTCGTCGCAATGAACCGCGTTTACGAAGCGGCACACCGTCTCGCGCGCCGTTTCATAACGCTTTGTCGCCTTTGCCGAGAGGTAATGAACGCCGCGATGAACATTGGCATATTCGCTCTCGGCAAAAACCTTCATCGCCTCAAGCACGGCGCGAGGCTTCTGCGCCGAAGCGGCGTTGTCAAGGTAAACAAGAGGTTTCCCGTAAACCGTGCGCGACAGGATCGCAAATTCCTCGCGCGCGGCTACGGGATCGAAACCTGTAAATGGCAGCCGTTGAATCTTTGCGCTCATGGGTAAATCTTCATCGCCTCGGCTAGCCCACGTTCCACGAACTGCCAGGCTGCGGTACGAACGTCTTCGTTTTCGATCTTCTCGACGGCTTCTTCAAGAAATGCGCGGACCAGCATGGTACGGGCATGGCCTTCCGGTATTCCCCGCGAACGGAGATAAAACAATGAGTCTGCGTCGAGGTCTCCAACGGCCGCGCCGTGGGAACACTTCACGTCGTCGGTCAGAATTTCCAGCTCCGGCTTCAGATCGGCTTCCGCGCGGTCGCCGATCAACAACGCCTTGGCGGTCTGACTGCTGTCGGAACCAATTGCGCCTTCGCGAACGGTAACCTTGCCCTGATAGATAACGCGGGAGTGTCCGGCTGCTATATTCTTGAACAATTGCGTACTGCGTGTATCGCGAACAGCGTGATTTACGTGCGTGCTGACATCGTAGTGACGTTCACCATGAAGGACGCCCGTGCCGCTCAGATGTGCTTGCGCACCCGCTCCGGAAAGTACGATGCCGACTTCCACGCGGGCGAGTTTGGATCCCAAACCGAAGTAATGACCCCGGTATTGCCCCCCCTCCATGACCTCGACCGAGATTTCCTCCACAGTCACGCGCGTCGCGGAATCGGCGGCTTCCTCGAAATTGACGTGCGTGCATTGCGCGCCCCTATTGACCACAATTTCCACGCCGATGTTGCACGAGTTTGAAGCCTCGCCGCGATTTATCTCCATGATCGTGGCAGACGCGCCGGCTTCAACGACGAACAGCATACGAGCGTGACCGCCGCCGGAATAGGCGATCTTCAGGGGTGCCTGCAATGCGGTGCCGGACGGAATCCTGATCGCCAGGCCCGTTCGCGCCAATGCAAGTGACGCTGCGTCGAGTGTTCCTCTACTAGCGACGACGGTTCCCAAATGTTGCATGACCCAATCCGGCGTTTCGGAACCGAGCATTCCAAGATCGAAGAGTTCGACGGCATCGGTCGGACCATCGAGTTTCCAGCAAATGGTACCAACGAATCCGTCGGGGACTGCGTTGCGCAGATCCGAGTATTTCCACGTTTCGACTCGACGGTTGGGGATGCCGTTCTTGCGCACCAGCCTGATCGCGTCAGCCCGCCGCGTATCCAGCCAAGGAGTGCCGGCACCAGGCAAGGTCGCAGCGTTGGTTGCGAACTGCTGCAGCAACGGATTGTCGGCTAACGCGCGCTCGCTCATGCCGCGTCCCTGATGAGTCCGGCATAGCCCCGTGCTTCGAGCTCATGCGCAAGCTCCTTGCCGCCCTCCGCAATGATGCGGCCATCGGCCAGCACATGCACCCGATCCGGCACGATGTAATTGAGCAGGCGCTGGTAGTGGGTGATAATAAGCATGCCGCGATCGGGCGTCCGCAGCGCGTTAACGCCTTCCGCCACAAGTTTCAGCGCATCAATGTCGAGGCCGGAATCCGTTTCATCGAGAATTGCGAGCGATGGCTCGAACAAGGCCATCTGCAGTATCTCAAGTCGCTTCTTCTCGCCACCGGAGAACCCAACATTAAGAGCGCGCTTGAGCATCTCTTCGGGGATGTTGAGCGCGGCCGCCTTGCCGCGGACCAGGCGCAGGATGCTGACTGCATCGAACTCGTCTTCGCCCCGCGCACGGCGCTGCGCATTGAGTGCCGTCTTGAGGAAATTCATCGTGGTTACGCCGGGAATCTCAACGGGGTATTGCATGGCGAGGAATGCGCCGCTCGCCGAACGCTCTTCCGGGGAAAGCGCGGTCATGTCCGCGCCTTTATAGAAGATGCGACCATGCGTGATCTCGTAACCTTCGCGGCCGGCAAGGGCATAGGACAGCGTCGACTTGCCGGAACCGTTCGGACCCATGATCGCATGCACTTCGCCCGGGCGGACGGACAGCGTAAGGCCCTTCACGATTTCCTTGCCGCCCACGGAGACGTGAAGATTTTCAATCTCAAGCATGCTCTTCAATCCATAAATTCATTGTCATCCCGCCAAGGCGGTTTTGTGTGATATTGACGAACCTCCTCATCCAACGCTGCCTTCCAGACTAATTCCTACCAACTTTTGCGCTTCCACTGCGAATTCCATCGGCAATTGCTGGAGGACTTCCTTGCAGAATCCGTTCACAATCAGCGCCACGGCTTCCTCCTGCGCGATGCCGCGCGATCTGCAATAGAACAGCTGGTCGTCGGCGATCTTGGATGTGGTTGCCTCATGTTCGATGCGCGCGCTCGAATTGCGGCTTTCGATGTACGGAACCGTATGCGCTCCGCACTTTCCGCCAATCAAGAGGGAGTCGCATTGCGTGTAATTGCGCGCATTTCTGGCGCGCGGGTGAACACTGACTAGACCGCGATAGGTGTTCTGCGCCTGACCGGCGCTGATGCCCTTCGAGATGATCCGGGACCGCGTGTTGTTGCCCAGATGATGCATCTTGGTACCGGTATCGGCCTGCTGGAAATGATTGGTGATGGCGATCGAATAAAACTCGCCCACCGAATCGTCGCCGCGCAAGATGCAGCTTGGATACTTCCATGTGATAGCCGAGCCGGTCTCGACTTGAGTCCAGGAGATTTTCGAGCCGCGTCCACGGCAATCGCCGCGCTTGGTCACGAAGTTGTAGATGCCGCCTTTGCCCTCCTCGTCGCCCGGGTACCAATTCTGCACGGTCGAATATTTGATCTCCGCGCCGTCAAGCGTGACGAGTTCAACGACTGCGGCATGCAGCTGATTCTCATCTCGCATGGGAGCCGTACAGCCTTCGAGATAGCTCACATAGGCGCCTTCGTCGGCAATGATCAGCGTTCGCTCGAACTGCCCCGTCTCCGACGCATTGATGCGGAAATAAGTCGACAGTTCCATGGGACAGCGCACGCCCTTCGGCACGTAGACGAACGAGCCGTCGGAAAAGACAGCGGAATTGAGCGTGGCAAAGAAATTGTCGGTGACGGGAACAACGGAGCCCAGATATTTGCGAACGAGATCGCCATGCTCGCGGATAGCCTCCGAGATCGGGCAGAAGATCACGCCCACTTCGGCCAGCTTGGCCTTGAAAGTCGTGGCCACCGAGACGGAATCGAATACCGCATCGACAGCCACCCCGGCGAGAAGCTTTTGCTCGTTCAGCGGAATACCCAATTTCGCATAAGTTTCGAGCAGCCTGGGATCGACTTCGTCGAGACTTAACGGATTCGGACCCGCTTTCGGCGCCGCATAGTAGTAGGCGTTCTCATAATCGATCTTGGGATAGTGAACCCGCGCCCAATTGGGCTCCTTCATCTCGCGCCAGCGACGATATGCGCCGAGACGCCATTCAAGCATCCAGGCCGGTTCACCCTTCTTGGCGGAGATCAGCCGCACCGTGTCTTCGGTAAGGCCGCGCGGCGCGCGATCCATCTCGATATCGGTGACGAACCCGTATTTGTATTTCTCGCCAAGCAGGGCGACTTTTTCGCGGGTTTCTTCGATTGCGGCCATCGTGTTACCTCATGCCGCCTGGCGCGAGCGGGTGCGCGCAGAAATCTTCTCAAGCGAAGCCAGAACTTTGTCGACATCGGTTGGCAGCGAATTCCAGCCGAAACTGACACGTAGCGCGGATCCCGCGAGCTCCTCCGGGACGCCCATCGCAGTTAACACATGCGATGCGCGCAGTTTGCCCGAAGAACAGGCGGAGCCGGCGCTCACCATTACGCCGTCCATATCCAGCGAAATCACGGCTGTCTCGGCGACCAAGTCCGGCAAAGCAAAATTGGAAGTGTTCACCAATCTGGACACTTCTGACCCGAAAAACACGGCGTTTGGATGGAGCGTTCGCAGGAGCGATTCATAACGGTCGCGTAAGGCGAGGATCGGAGAAATATCCTCACCCTGTATAGCCTCAGCGGCGGCTCCCAAGCCCACGACTCCTATGAGATTTTCCGTTCCAGCCCGTCGGCCGCGCTCCTGACCGCCTCCCAGCATCTGCGCGGCGAGAGGCGCTCCTTCCCTCACAATCAGCGCGCCTGCTCCGGCAGGTCCGCCGATTTTGTGAGCGGAAATGGCTAGATAGTCGGCACAGGCGGCATCCACTGCAATCTTGCCGCAAGCTTGAACTGCATCGACGTGCAACAGAGCTCCGTATTCCGCGGCCAGCGTTGCGATACTGTGGATCGGCTGGACAACACCGGTCTCGTTGTTCGCGGCCATGGCCACTATCAACGCTCTCCCCCTATCTTCCTTTAGGAGAACACCCAACGCCGCGAAGTCTATGACTCCATCGCTCGTTACGGGGATAGCCGACACACGCACCGCCGGCTCCCGTTCGCCTATCCCCATCGCCGTGTGTAAAACCGAATCGTGCTCGATGGAAGAAACAAACAGGCGTGTGATGGGCGCCTCGGCGACGGTTGCTCCAGCAAACGCCCCTTGCAGCGCCAGCATGTTGGCTTCCGTCCCGCCACTGGTGAAAATGACATCCTGCGGTCGCGCTCCGACAAGCGCCGCCACGCTTTCCCGTGCGTCCTCGATCAATCGCCGTGCAACCCGGCCTTCCAGATGCACCGAAGAGGGGTTCCCCACCACCGAGAAAGCGCCCTCCATCGCGGCCCGCGCTTCCGGCCGGAGAGGGGACGTTGCATTGTGATCGAGGTAGACCATGGCGCCCGCCTCCCTCTTCAAGCCGCCACGCGGGCTGCGTCGGATTTGGGTTTGAAAGGTTGCGCGCGCCCTAGAACGCGGCGTTCCACGACATCTGCCAGTGAGACAGAGGATAGAAAGATATGAATCTGCCGCCCCAGCTCTTCCCAAAGATCATGCGTCATGCACCGCGATGTCGTCCCTGTGCAGCCGAGCGGGCTTCCCGGTTTGCAGCGGGTCGCGGTGATCGGCTCGTCTACTGCCAGTATTATATCGGCAATGCGCAATTCGGCGGCGGGCAGGCTCAGGCGGTAGCCGCCACCAGGTCCGCGCACGCTGCGCACGAGACCACCCTTCCTGAGTTTGGCGAAAAGCTGTTCAAGATAGGAGAGCGAAATTTCCTGTCGCTCGGCGATCTCTGCCAGGCTAACCGGCCGAGCAGTTCCTTCCTGTCGCGCCAGATCGGCCATAGCCATTACGGCGTAACGACCCTTCGTACTTAGCCTCACAAAATCGCTCCTTCCGGCCCGCGACGATTCCAGCCTTGCCCCAAGGGGGCCGATCCGGTGTAGAAAACGGCTTCGCCGTCACTTCCGGGCGTGGCGGGTATTGGGCATCGGATATAGATTCTCCGAGTACGTTAGTCAAGAATTTGACCCCTATTCGCAACAAGTGTTCTCCTATGTCCATGGAACATAAGGAACTTTTAGCTACTGTTCACTTAAACAGAACCTGAGTAGGACGTTATGAAGTCACACTCATAATCCAACGAGCCAGCGTTCAGGAGCGACTTTTATGCCTGATATCATCGTTCCCGGCCCTGCCGGCCGTATCGAAGCGCGTTATCAGCGCCAAAAAACGCCCGGAGCGCCGATGGCGCTCGTGCTGCACCCGCATCCGCAATTCGGCGGAACAATGAACAATCCGCTGGTGTACGATCTCTATCATATGTTTCTACGGCTTGGCTGCACGACGATACGGTTCAACTTCCGCGGCGTCGGCCGGAGCCAAGGTACCTTCGACAGCGGCGCTGGCGAACTTTCCGATGCCGCCGCGGTTCTCGACTGGATGAACACACTTTATCCGAACCCGTCTTTTGTCTGGGTTGCCGGCATTTCCTTCGGTGCCTGGATCGGTATGCAACTTCTCATGCGGCGCCCGGAAATTACCGGCTTCGTATCGATCGCCCCTCCGGCAAGCATGTACGATTTTGCGTTTCTGGCCCCGTGCCCTGCTTCCGGACTGATCGTGCACGGGACCAAGGACCAGGTCGTGCCGGAATCAGATGCGCAAAAACTAGTCGATCGGCTGTCTGCGCAAAAAGGAATCAAGATCACCTACAACAAAATAGACGGCGCCAACCACTTCTTCGATCGACACGAACCTGAAGTTTTGGAGGTTGTTGAGGCTTACGCAGCAAAGATTATGGGTGTGGAACGGCAGCAGAAAACTTGACTGATTAATTGGTTGGTCGGGACGGCAAAGATCCGCAGTTTCTTGCGGCCCGGCGACCACTGTCGGAATGCGGACGCCGTCCTCGCAGCTTTAAACATTCTGACCAACGGTGTTAATATGGGAACATATGAATATCCGCTAAATTCCTACCAGAGCAGATTGTGATGACAAGCGTGTCAGCGGAATTCCACTCGCGCTTCCTGCGCAGTTTTGCTGCCCGCGGTACCTATGGCGATTGCACAAATCCGACGGGTCTTGACGCCTTGTTCGAAAGTGAACCGGTAACGGCCTATATCGGCTTCGATTGCACGGCTCCGAGCCTTCACGTTGGTCATGCACTTCAGATCATGACGCTGCGCCGTCTACAGCAGGCGGGCCATCGACCCATCGTCGTTCTCGGAGGTGGTACGACCAAGGTAGGCGATCCTTCATTCCGCAACGAGGCTCGACCGCTGTTGAGCGAGTCCCAGATCGAGGCGAACAAGCGAGCTATCCTGAAGACCTTCCAAAATTTTCTGATCTTCGGCGAAGGGCCTACCGACGCCGTTATGGTGGATAATGCCGAGTGGCTCGATCACCTCGAATACATTCCATTCCTGCGCGAAATCGGTCGCCATTTCTCGCTGGGACGCATGCTGTCGATGGAGAGCGTGAAGGCCAAGCTCGATGCCGATCTGCCGTTCAGTTTCCTCGAATTCAACTACACCATCATGCAGGCCTACGACTTCCTGGAACTCTACCGGCGCTATGGTTGCCGTTTGCAGGCAAGCGGGTCCGATCAATGGGGCAACATCGTCAATGGGATTGATCTTGCGCGCCGTGTCGAGAATGTTCAGTTGTTTGGTCTTACGACGCCGCTGATCACCACAGCATCCGGCGCCAAGATGGGCAAAACGGCCTCGGGCGCTGTCTGGCTCAACTCCGATATGCGCTCGCCTTACGAATATTGGCAATTTTGGCGTAATACGGAGGACGCGGACGTCGGCCGGTTCCTTCGCATGTTCACGGATTTGCAGGAAGACGAGATCGGGAGACTGGAAAGGCTTCAGGGCGTCGAGTTGAACCAGTCGAAGAAAATCCTGGCGACGGAAGCGACCGCGCTCTGCCACGGACGCAAATCAGCCAGCGAGGCTGCGGAAACTGCGCGACGCACCTTCGAAGAAGGTGTCATCGCTGCAGGGTTGCCGACGTTCGATATCTCGCGTGACGAACTTATATCGGGAATAGCCGTAGCAAGCCTTGCACATCTGGCGGGTCTTACTTCGTCAACAAGCGAAGCACGCCGCTACATCGACGGAAGGGGGTTGCGCGTGAACGACGCGACGCTCACCGATACCAAAGCGAGAGCAGGCTTGCTCGATGTCACCAGCGACGGCGTAATCAAATTGTCGCTCGGTCGAAAAAAACATGTGCTCGTCAGACCCGTTTGATTGGCGGGATTATTGCGTTCTTGGCGGGGGTTCTGCCGACTTTGCCTGGGGGAGCGGAGCGGATGGGGCGGCCCCTTCAAATAGACGCCGAAAAATACCGGGGGCAAGTATTGCGAGCGGATTGACTGTTACCTGGGGCTCGTCGGCGTCGCCGTTGGCACGATAGGTCACACCGAAGATGCCTTCGCCCTTTTTCGAGACCAGAACATTCCCGAGAACTGGAATCGCACCCAGCACGCCGTTGATGCCATAAAGGGGCGCAATGGCACCCTGCAGAGATATTTGATTATTGGCACGGTCGATGTAGCCCTCCGTCGTGATCCCGATAGAAGGGCCTGATGCCCTGCCATCATGAATATCAATGATATCGCCACTGACAACGAATGGTATCTGAAGTTTGTCAATGGCAATTCCCTGCCCGCGCATCAGATCTACGAAACCCGCCAGGGAACCCGAAGAAAACAAGCGCGTGAGAAATCCCTGATTGACAAACGTGCAATCACTGATGACGGCCTCACCCGAAAAACCTGGTTCCGCCGCCTTCACGGAACTGCTATTGATCGAAGACATATCCGCACTGACGGTGAGTCGGCCGGACTTTATGCTCGTGAAGCCGAACAGCCCTTTCAGAAGCAGTCCCGCGTCACTGGAAGCGAGCGTCAACTTTCGTCCCGATCCGTTGCTGACGATGCTGGCGGTTACCTGCGCCGATCTCGAAATCATCGCTGAAAGCGCGAGCGTTTCGGGTCGTTGGCCGAACCCACTGATGTCCAGCGCAAAGGGGGCCAAGCTTAAACCTTCGCGCAAGGTTACGCGGTCGAGCTTTGCGGTTACGTGGAACGGCTCACTTGAATCGGATGCACTTTGTTTTGCGCCGCTGCTGGTGCCTGGCTTGGTGCGACCCAAAATCGTTCCGTCGGCGGAACGACCGCTGATGGCCACATTCAGACCGCTGGCGGGCGCTTCGCTGATCGACAGCGCAAAATCGTTAAATCCGCCATCGCGCACCGAAGCAAAATCGAGATGCTCAAATTCTCCCGCATCACTGAAAATGGCGCTCCCCTTGGCAGAGAGCGCAGTGCCGGAAACGGAAAAGTCGGCGGATCGGAAGTCGCCGCTTTCGTCAAGTCGCGCGGAAATCCGGGCCAGCGCCGGCGAACCCGCCGGTTTCTTTATGTTAAGCAACTCGGCAGAAAAAGTGGCAGGCGTGAGGTCGGCGTCTATTTGCGCGCTCTGGATTGAGCCGCGATTGCCTTGCAGCTCTGCAACAATTCCGACGGGTCCCGCAAGAATTGCCTTGGTGTGAAGATTGAGCGCCGCACGTGCAGCATCGTCCAGCACTCCCCGTACATTTACATGGGTGGTTACGGGAGAATCCTTGAACGATTCCGTCCAGTCGACATTCAGATCGGTGCTTCCGAATGTCAGCGTGCCCGTGGCATGCAGGCTCGAATTATCGACAAGGAAGGTGGCAGACCCGTTTGTGATCTTCATATGAGGTCCAAGAGCCAGGGACATTCCAGTAACGGCCGCTTTGACGGAGATCCCGATCCGGTCAACGCTCTCGTTCCTCGTCATGGGAACATGAAAGTCCAGATCGAGCGCCGCAGACCCCCGAGCGGCGGCTGCGTTGACGTGGAAACGAGAGGGATACTGCAGTGGCTTCATGTCGGCGAGCGCCAGCACGTCTGGAAGCGACCCTTCGACATGCGCGCCCATATCGCCAATCATTCCATGCATGTGCAGATTCGGGATCACAATCCGACCGCGCGTAACCGCCAACGCGCCAACGGATGCGGAGGTCAGATTTGCTTTGAAGGTATCCCCGCTCAGCTGCGCCAGTCCTCTGGCATTCGTCAAAGGAGTCAATCCATGGATGTAGCTTACGGTAGCGGCGTCAATCGGAAACGAAACCATAAGCGCATCTTCTGGAAGCGCGGGCTGATCCAGCTGACCGGAAGCGATATTTGCGTGAACCATCACCGGACCAATCTTGCCCGATGAAACGTTTGACTGAATCCACTCCCTGGCGCCGGAGCCGACATCGAATGGCCAGAAACGGAGCAAATCGCGCACCGTGATGGGATCAACTTTCCCGTCGAGGATGATGCCGGGAGATTTGGTCGCCGCGAAGCTGATATTGCCGGAAAATTCGGCCGTTAAGGGTCCGCCCGAAACGATGGCCTGGTCGATCACGAGCTTACGAGCAAACGCTTGATACGCGCCTTTAAGCAGGACATGAGGAAGGTTGACCAATTGTGAATAAGCGCCGGGCATGTTTGCGGCGAGCTTATCGACGGCAAGCGAGAATGCTGCCGACGAAAGCGAGCCATTCGAATTAAAGGCTACTTCGCTCGTCCCGGAGAGATGCGCATGAATGTGATCGCCGTCCAACGCGGCGTCGTCGATGAGGACACGACCGGTCCGGCCGTCATACCGTGCCACCAACCGGATCGATTTCAGATGTAAGGGTGCTCCGAAGCCCGCGATTGTGCCGAACGCTCCGATCCCAACGTCCGCATAACGCAGGCTGTTACCATGCACGACGGTGAAGGAACCCGAGGCATCGGCAGTCAACCCGAACGGCTTCAGACTCGCAAAGGCTTTGGAATTGACAGCGAGCGCGCCAAAACTGAGATTTGTAATGCTGAAATCGCCATCCACCTTGTCTCCGCTATGTGGAACATTGATGCTGGCAAGTAGATGAGCAGGTTTTCCGGAGATTTCGAGTTGCGCATCAATGGCGGCGATTAGTGAGGGCTCTTGACGCCCATTTTGGCGGTCCTCAATTTGCAGCTCCGCTTCGGGCGCCACGACAAATGCTCCTGTCTCCTCATCGAGGAACGCAAGCCGTGCTCTGTGGATGGCAAAGCTTCTAAGCTCCGATGAGCCGTCCGACGACCTTCTTGTGATCGCATCCCTGATCTCTTTGAGGATATCGCTCTGGCCGGAGTCGCGCTCGATACCAAGTTGGAGGGTACCTTCTCTGGTATGCATGAGCGTAAGCTGTACGCCTACAAGCGCGATCCGCCTGATAACGATTTTACCAAGAATAAATGGACCGGCTGCCAGTCCAATCTCCGCTTCTGGTGCCTGGGCGATGATTCTGTCGTGGTCATCGAAAACGCGCGTGCCAAAAATTACCAGATTGATTCGCCCTTCGTCGCGCGACCACTCAAGTGCCGCCTCGTCGAATCGGAGCTTAAGTCCAGGGAGCTGTTGTTTAAGTGCGCTTCGCAACTCCCCATTTATCGGGTCCAGGGAGACCGGTCCGATCAGGACACGGAAGACAACGCCCAAGAGAAAGAAAAGAGCTGCAACCCCGATCACCGCCAGGAGAAGACCGATGCGGCGCAATATTCTGCCGCTTTTACTCACCTGCAATTTCGTCAAAGGTGACTCTATCTGGCTTCAGGCAAGGTCATCCGTCGGCCTGTCGATCGGATTGTTTGCAAACCGGCCTCTTGGGCGGAAGGCTGCTTCAGCTTATCGCCTTTTTGCCATCTTTATAAGCGCCGAAGGGACGGGGACTAGCGGCCCTGAATACGAATGAATGAAAAAAGACTTCGCGGCTTGGGATCGAGCGCCCTCGTTCAGCCTTTTGACTGGCATTCTGGCAAATATTTCGTTGGCCCGTTCAAGGGGCAGACCGTTCGTTCTGTATTTTCTGTCCCAAAGACAACAGGTCAGGTTATATCATGGAAGCTGTCGCTTTCTCGGAACACAAAGAGATATTTGACGCGATGGGCGTCGCGATCATCGGCATATCAAAAGATGCAGCCAAGACCACGAAAAGTTTCGGGTTAAGCACAACTTGGCATTGTACTTGGCTCGAATCCGGACCTTCAAGTGGCCGAATCTTATGGCGTGCGGGGAGAAAAGTCCCTATACGGGTGCACCCATAAAGGGGATGGAGCGGCCCACGTTTCTGATCGATGGCATCGGCCACATCCGGACGACATGGCGCAGCAAGAGTTGCTCGAAGCTGTGCTGGCCGCGGGCGGATCGCTGTGAAGAATTGGCATTTGGGCTGGCGTCTACCGATTAACCTCGAGCTTTTTTCCACGGTAAAGAGCTTGAACAACCGACTGGAAGCAGGTCGAATGGTGTCACATGGGGACGGCGCGGGACGCGCCTTCAAGGGAAATTCCGGCATGGCGGAAACGCTTATAGAGCGCGCGTGGACATGGCTTCACACCAATTTTCCGGAACGCCAGATTTACATTCGCAGTGACGGGCGGGTGCAATTCTTCACCTTTGGTCCCACATTGCAGGCCACATTGGCTGGTCTGACACTCATCTTTCTGATGTGGGTGGCATTCGCCACAGTGAACGTCATATTCAAAGATCGAATCATCGCATCCAAGGACCATCGTTACCAGCAGATGCAGTCCGCGTATGAAAATCGGATGGCCGATTTGCAGTATTCTTATGACGAATTGAATACTGCTCTGGTATCAGACGAAGACCACTTCAAGACAACAGTGGACGAACTGGAGACCAAACAAGAGACAGTCAGTCAGCTGTTAAACAAGAAAGTTTCTGTTGATTCCGGCGTACCAAATCTTGCTACCGCCGGCATGAGTTCCCTCGTTAAATCGAACGCAGACAGTATCCGTTCATCGGCAACCGCAAGCGCAGGGTCAGCGAGCGACACCGATAGGTCTGGAACCTCTATAGACACGGAACCATCCTTTACCCAAAATTCCACGTTGTTATCTTCCAAGTCCGCCATTGGATCGTCGCAACTGGGCGTCATGCCGCAAGGCATTGAACCGCAACCGCGAACCGAAAAACCTTGGAAAGCGAGCTTCCTGGATGAGGCCGTGACACGGTTTGCTGCAGCGCTGTTCCAGCCCAAGGTAGAAATGCGCCACCCAATGGCGAATCTGCCGGTGCTTCATATGCTCGCTCGGCAGACCGAACGCGTGAGGCAGATGGGAATAGAGGAGACCGCGCTCCTCGTCGGTGTCGATCACGCGGTTACCCATGGTATCGGCAATCTGCAATCCGCGCTCCGACACGTTGGCCTTAACCCCGACACTCTGGAGGCTCACGCGGATGCCGCGGGCGGACCGGAAGTCCCTGTTCAATCGGTTCATATTGATGGCATTGCCGACAATGCTTTTGCGGCTGCCTACGTCGGCGCGACAGCGCATGTGAAAGAGCTGGATTCGCTATTCTCGGCATTTCACCACGTTCCCCTAACCACGCCCGTTCACGGTGCGCAATTCGAGCTGACTAGCGGGTTCGGTGGTCGAATCGATCCCTTTACACGCCGTGTCGCCTTCCATCCGGGCGTAGATTTTGCCGGGCCGTGGGGTTCGACCGTAGAAGCCACGGCGCCCGGCGTCGTGGTATGGGCCGGTCCTCGCGGCGGCTACGGAAACTTGGTCGAAATTGACCACGGCTATGGTTTCAAAACACGCTATGGCCACTTGGCATCAATCTTGGTCAGAGCGGGAGCCAGAGTAGAAAAAGGCTCGCCCATCGGAAAGCTCGGATCGACGGGACGCAGTACGGGTCCGCATGTGCATTATGAAGTATGGCAGGCGGATGTCCTAAAAGACCCGAGCAAATTCATCGAGGCGGGGCATCATGTTTTCCAGCAGGACTAAAGACAAGGATGCCGACGCTTTCGTGGCGCCGGCCACTCCTCCGGCTGCTTTAGCCAAACGTCCTGCCCGAGGTTCGGCGTCCTCCATCATCGGTGCCGACCTTACAGTCCAGGGAACCCTAAATTCCACAGGCGATATTCAAATTGACGGCAGCGTTGAAGGCGACGTGCACAGCACCGGCCTTGTGATCGGCGAAAAGGCATTCGTTCATGGCGAAGTATTCGCTGAAGAGGTGACCATACGCGGCCACGTGCAAGGCAGTGTTCACGCGCGCAAGGTTCTCCTTTGTTCGACGTGTCATGTGGAAGGCAACATCCTGCATGAAGCATTTGCGGTCGAAGCGGGTGCTTTCTTCGAAGGAAATTGCCGTCACTCAGACAATCCGCTCGCCGAAGACCCGGACTCCAAAACGCCGGAATTCAAGCCAGCGGCAACAGCCGCGGTTACGGCAATTGCGCCAACACATGGTGCGCCTTCGCTGCATATTCCGAAATCGGATTTCACAGCGGATTCCCCATAGTCGCCGGCCGTGAACTGCTCGCCGCCTAATCACGCATGTAAGGCGTTATTCAAGGTCAGGGATCGGCTGCTTCGGCTTGCCCCCAATCGCCTGGGCGAGAGCCGCGGCCATGAATGAATCGATGTCGCCGTCAAGCACATCTTGCGGCGTGCGACTCTCCACGCCCGTGCGCAGATCCTTCACCAGCTGATAGGGCTGCATGACATAGGAGCGAATTTGGTGGCCCCAGCCGATATCGGATTTTTCTCCGACATGGGCTGCGGTTTCAGCCTGTTTTTTCTCAAGCTCGATCTCGTAAAGCCGCGAACGCAGCATATCCCAGCACAGGGCACGATTCTGGTGTTGCGAGCGTTCCGTCTGGCAGCTAACGGCAATGCCCGTAGGAAGATGCGTAATACGCACCGCGCTATCCGTCTTGTTGACATGTTGCCCCCCCGCTCCCGAAGAACGGTATGTGTCTATTCGGACATACTTGTCAGGGATATCAATCTCGATCGTTTGATCGATAACAGGGAAAACTGTGACGCTGGCAAAACTCGTATGTCGTCGTGCATTGGCGTCATATGGCGAAATCCGAACCAATCTGTGCACACCAGCCTCGCTCTTGAGCCAACCGTATGCGTTCTCGCCTTTGACAAGCAACGTAGACGATTTGATTCCGGCCGTTTCACCGGGGCTCTCCTCAATCAGCTGCAAATTGTATCCCTTGCGCTCCGCCCAACGCACATACATACGCAGAAGCATCTCCGCCCAATCCTGGCTTTCGGTCCCTCCAGCGCCCGCATGGACCTCCAGATACGTATCGTTTGCATCCGCCTCTCCGGAAAGCATGGACTGCAGTCTCAAATGCTCTGCCCGACCATGAAGCCTGTCTATTGATTGCTCGGCATCTGCAACCATCGCCGCATCACCTTCGGCGGCCGCAAGCTCCAACAGATCGCAAGCATCTTGCAGCTCATGATCGAGATCTCGCAATGTGGAGACGGATGTTTCGAGGCGCTGACGCTCTCGCATCAGGACCTTCGCTTCCTGAGAATTGTTCCAGATTTTGGGGTCTTCGGTCCTTGCGTTCAGTTCGTCGAGTCGGCGGAGTGCGCGATCCCAGTCAAAGGTGCCTCCTCAGCAGAAGGATAGCCTGCCTGATTTCGTCTGTGGTTTGCTGGAGTGATGCGCGCATGCCAGAGACTCTGGTCCAATCCGGTATGATGCCTGTAGGCGATTCTAAAACGTTATGCTTCAGTGTTTTGCGGACTGTATCGACTCGGGCGTTGGAGATGGCCCAGGCAGCCGATCAGGGAGCCGAAAGACAACTTTGACAGTTGTCCAATCCGATACCAAGTCGCCATCGCGCCGGGCAGGAAGATAGTGCCAATTCAGCACGCCCTGAATCGCATTTGTGTCCAAATCCTCAAATCCGCTCGACTGAGAAACTCGCGCCCTGACAGGTTTTCCGCTGGGGCGTACGAGAACATCGATCATGACCGTTCCCTGCTCGCCGCTCAATTGCGCCAAATCTGGATAGGAAGGCTGGCGATTCGCAAACGAACGGTCAACCTGAGCCGCCACGTCTGCAGCTGCATTCGCTGAAAGCACCGCAAATTGCCCAACAAAAATGATGGACAGGAACGCAGTCGTTCTCAGGCGTTTTTGGTTGCGCACAGAACAGTCCCCATGAGAGTACCTCCCCATATTACACGCATTCGCGGAGCTTTCTCAATGCCCAGGGCCGAAGTTCCGCACCTAAGGCTAGCCGGGGGGTGCCTGGCCGAGCGAGAAGAGTTTCCTTTGCCCTAGATCTGCGCTGCTGCGACGCTCCAATTCCTGCGTGTATCGTCTCAACGCGTACGCTTCAGTTACGTAACCCACGATTCGCGGGTCGGCGCGCGCAGAAAGCACCGGCAATGCTTCACATTGCCCTTCCTCAAACCGGGCCAATGCAGATCGGATGTTTTCGGAAGGAAGCAAAAAAATGTGGGGTTGCTGAACCAGATCGGCAACGACGCCCGCATCAACGACATCGTCGAGTTGCGGGTCGTGCACCAAAGCCATATCGATCCACCCTCCATAATGGCCATCGGGCGCCACCGCGAAGACCTGTTTGGTGCTGCCCGGTGGATATTTCGCGCGGAGGCTCCGCAAAGGCAGGTTCGTTGGCGCCAATTTGGGGTCCGAACGCATCATCCGCGCGACCGACAGGTCGGCGAGCCAGCCCACGTCATGGGCGCCGTGAAGCGTGAGACCGCGAACATGGAAGCGCCAGGTTGAGAAGGAGTAACCGAATGTCAGCCTGACGATCGTCGCCGAAGCAATCACACTCACGAGCACGCCGATCGTCATTGGAAAGTCGCCCGTCGACTCGAGAACAAGAAAGACCATCGTGAACGGGGCTCCGATGATTGCGGCGGCAACCGACCCCATTCCGACCAGCAGAAATGCCGGGTATTGCGCGCCGAGCGACGGATCGAAATAGGCGACTATTCTTGCGAATACCCCGCCAAAGACGCAGCCAAGAAACAGTGCCGAACTGAAAAGGCCACCTCGAAATCCGGATCCGACAGAGATGGCGGAGGCGAGCAATTTCGCGACGAGAAGGACAAAGAGCGGCAACAGCGCCCAGGACACGGCGAAATGATACTGGATCGCTCCGTGCCCGCTGCCCAGAACCTGAGGATTGTAATAGGCAATCGCAGACAACACGAAGCCGCCGGCACATGGCCTCAGCCAATCGGGGACTCCCCACCCTTTGAGCGTGCGTTCGGTGGCCGTCACGGTTGTCATGGCGAGCACGCCGATGCCCGCCGCCAACACTCCCATCAGCCCAAACAGCACATAACTGCTCAGATGCATTGGCACGCCGCTCGAGAGAGTTACCAGCGGCTCGGTTTCCCCCAGCAACCGCTCGGTAAGCGTTCCGCATACCGCGGCCACGGTTACCGGCGCCAAGGCAGCGGGCGAATAGCTTCCGAGGATCAACTCGTATCCGTAAAAAGTGCCGGCCAGAGGCGCATTGAAAGCTGCCGCAATGGCGGCAGCCGAACCCGCCGTCACAAATATGCGGCGATCCGACCGTCGCAAGCCGAAGTAATTTGCGATTGCGGAAAAGAGTCCGGAACCAAACTGGGTATATCCCGCCTCCATGCCCAGCGAGGCACCGGCAGCGTTAGAAATGACCGTGGAGGCAGTTAACCGAATACTGTCGAGTAATGACATTCGGCCGCCATATAAAGCGTTTGCTTCGATCGGATCGACGATGTCCCCGGTGCCGAAACGTTGTGCGGCCAGCGCTAAAGCGCCCAGAAAGAGGCCGCCCAAGGCTGGCACGATGAGTATTCGCGCGCGATCTATTCCTATGCCCGCGCTTAGAAGGCTGTTGCCGGATATCGCGAAGTCGAGCTTGTGAAGCAGTTGGACGAGGTTTCGGATAATCGTGACGGATACCCCGACGATGGATCCGATGATGGCACAAACGGCGAGCTGGACGATCTCGTTGGATCGGATTTCGCGCCTCAGGGCGGCCATGAGGAATTTCGCACCGCGAAGAATTTTCCAAAGCGTTTGGCGCGCTAAACGCCGACCCACGCTCTCTAGCTCACCCGTCGCCAAGCAGCCCTCATGGCTAAGCAGTCTTGAATATTCGCGGCCCGCTCAGAGGCTCAATTGAGCCGGTCTGGTCGAAACGCCGCGACATAACAGACAACCTAGTACAGGCCGCCGGTACCTTGGTCCACCGTCTTGCCATTGCTGTTGCTAGCGTTGGCGCTGGCCGTGGGGGCGCCTGACGGTCCTTGGTCGGCCGAACCCGGTTCAGTGCCGGCCTTGAATGCCTCCAGGATCGCCGAAGCATCGTCAGCACTGACAGGCGCGCCCGTATGCGCATCTATCGGTACGAGGTCGATCCCCGGCGGAACCCTGAATGATGTTGGCGGCTGATCTTGTAGCGCGCCCCTCATAAAGTCTCGGAACACGGGGGCAGCAACAGTCGCTCCCTGCTCCAGTCGACCCAATGTTCGAGGGTTATCGAATCCAACAAAAACGCCACATGTCAGATCCGGCGAAAATCCTATGAACCAGGTATCCTTCGAATCATTGGTCGTACCGGTTTTCCCTGCAAGGGGCTTCCCGACTGCTTTGACGGAAACGCCCGTGCCGCGCTGCACGACACCTTGCAACAGCGACACGATCTGATAGGCAGTTCTTGGGTCGATGATTTGCTGTCGGTCATCCGGCAAAAGCGGTTCCTGCTGACCGACCCACGGTCCATTGCAACCGTCACATTTGCGTGGATCATGGCGATAAATGTTTTGTCCGTTGCGATCTTGAATACGATCAATCAGCGTCGCGTTTATCTTTTTGCCACCATTCACGAATTCCGAATAACCAGTGGTAAGTCGCAGAAGGGTGGTGTCGGCGGCGCCGATGGCGTTCGAGAGCCAAGGCGTCAGCGTGTCGTAGACTCCGAAGCGAATCGGATATGGCACGACATTCTTCATGCCGACCTCTGCAGCAAGGCGAATCGTCATCAGATTGCGTGACAACTCGATGCCGCGCCGAAGCGTCTGCAGGCCCAGAAATTTATTGCCGAAATTCTTCGGTGTCCACATGGGGAGGCCAGGTCCTTGCGGCAACGATACCGGCGCATCTTCGATCTTGCTTACAGGCGTAAACCCATGATCAAGCGCCGCAGCGTAAACAAATGGTTTGAAGGCTGACCCCGGCTGGCGCGATGCCTGCATTGCGCGATCGAATTGACTTGAAGCAAAACTGAATCCGCCCGACAGGGCCAGCACGCGCCCGGTATGGGGGTCCATCGCGACAATAGCCCCGTTGACCTCCGGGACCTGGCGCAAACCATAGTCGCCGTCCGTATCAATGCGTTCCACGTAAACAACATCGCCACGCTTCACCACCTGTCGCGGCGAACTTGGCGCCCCACCCACCAATGCATTGCGGAGTTCCTTGCGAGCCCAGGCGAGCTCGCTGAACGGAATCCTGGCATGCTGACCGTTGTCGAGACCTATCAGGACAGAATTGTCTTCGCCAAAACCCAAAACAATGGCGACACGCCAGGTATCGACACCTGACTGGTTTCCGGCGCTTGCAAGCGCGCTTCTCCAGTCACCGCTGCTATCAATATTACTGATAGCCCCCCGCCAGCCGTGACGGCGATCATAACGTACAAGGCCCGCGCGCAATGCGTTCACCGCGAAGTTCTGCAATCTCGCGTCCAATGTGGAGCGAACCTGAAGCCCCCCGTCATAAAGTGCCTTTTCGCCATATTTTTGGTAGAGAATTCGACGCACTTCTTCAACAAAATAGTCGGCGTCTTCTGTCTGGATGCCGAGCGGTCTCATCTGAGTCATCAACGGTTCAGCGATCGCAGTCCGGGCTTCACCGGATGAAATGTAACCGTTCCCGGCCATCTGGCCGATAACCCAGTTGCGCCGCTCAAGCGCTGCCTGCTTGTTGTATCGCGGATCATAATTGCTGGGCGCCTTCGGAAGCGCTGCGAGAAACGCCGCTTCCGCGATGTCAAGCTGGTCGAGCGATTTTCCGAAATAGTTGAGTGCTGCGGCAGCGACTCCATATGAATTCTGCCCGAGAAAAATCTCGTTTAGATAAAGTTCGAGAATTTTTTCCTTGGAATAAGTCGAATCGATCCGGACTGCCAGAACGGCTTCCTTGATCTTGCGCGAGAATTTCACTTCGTTGTTGAGCAGAAAGTTCTTGGCTACCTGCTGCGTAATTGTGGAAGCACCCTCGAGCCGTTTGTGTTGCAGTACGTTAAAGACATCCTTGACAGCGGCGCGCATAATGCCGCTTGGATCTATGCCTGGATGCGAGAAAAAATTCTTATCCTCGGCAGATGTAAAGGCATTGATCACCAGCTTTGGTACGAAGGCGATCGGCACGAAGATGCGTCGTTCCCTGGCATATTCGCCCAACAAGGTTCCATTACCTGCATAGACGCGCGTGGTCACCGGCGGCTGATAGTTTTCGAGTGTATCCACGCTCGGCAAGTCGCGTGTCAGCGAATAGATGTACGCGGAAGCACCGACTACCGCGAGCAGCAGTAGGCCGCCGAGCGAAAGTCCCGCATATAAGAATATCCGACGCCACATTGCGATTAAGGCCCTGCTTGCGAAGCCTTGATGCCCCCGGATTATGACGCCGGAAAGGCAGACCTTACTCTGCAGCTTGCTTCGTCGTTACCGCCGAAGCGGCGTTTGCAGTCCCAAACTGCCGATCCACAACATCCGCAATAGCCGATGCGACACCATTGCGCCAGCTATTCGTGCGGGTTTGGGCGCAATCGCGAGCGTTGGAGAGATACCCCAATTCGATCAGCACGGCAGGGACATCGGCTGCCTTGAGAACCACAAAGGCTGCGGAACGATGCGGTTCGCGCTGTAAAATGTCGGTGGTCCGGGAGAGCGCCTCAACAGCGCCTTCAGCGAAACGGTTTGCGCGGTTCATCGTTTCGCGCTGAACCAGACCAATGAGGATCGAAGTGACAGAGCTGCTTTGAGCCGGCAAAGCGACACCAGCGATGACGTCGGATTGATTCTCCTTGCGGGCCAGCGCGGCGGCCTCCTTGTCGGAGCCGGACTCGGAAAGAGTGTAGACGGATGCGCCGGATACGCTGGAATCCGGATTTGAATCCGCATGCAGGGAAATCAGGAGGTCCGCATCGAATCCGCGCGCAATGCTAACGCGTTCGGCCAACGGTATGTAGACATCGGATTCGCGAGTGAGGTGCACGGCATAGCCACGATTGGCCAACACGTTACGCAGCCGGAATGCTTCGTCCAGCACAAGTACTTTTTCCATGGTGCCGTCTACGCCCGTTGCACCGGAATCGATCCCGCCGTGGCCCGCATCGATCACGACAATTCGTTTCGAGACATCCGGATCTTCTGTCGCAAAGACCGGATGGAGGGACGGCACTGGCGAAGCAGCAATATGCCCTGCCATTACCTGTTCAATTGCAAGATTACCGCGCAAACCCGGTGGCCAGCCGGACAAGCGTTGGAATATGGCGCCGTCTGTTGGAACAAGGTCCACAACAAGCCGGTAGCCCTGCGCGCCCTGAGGGGGCAAAATCACGGGTTCCGCTACACGTGCAGGGCCATTGAGATCAATGACAAATCTCGAATCGCCGGATCGGAACAAACCATAGCGGTAGCTTTTTATCAAACCTCTACCGGGCGGCTTTGGCGGGCTGTTGAGCCGCCAAAGAACTTCCGGCATGTCAATCACGACGCGGTTCGGGTTGATTAAAGTAAATATGCGTAAACGGAAAGGGTCTGACATTTCCACGACCAAACGCGTCCGGTCACGACGAACTTCTATCTTGGCGTCCAAAACTGCCGGAAGTACCCGATTCGGCACTTCAAGGCCTTTTTTATCGGACTCTTGGGTCTTGGCTGCTTCCGTTGGCGCAGCGAACGTGTCGCCGCTCGCAGCCCCAATATGGGCCGATGCGCACAGGAATATCAGGCAGTAGAATGTCCCATGGACACGAATCATTGCTGTTCCCGGCAAACTCCCGCCTCACGCTGCGTCGAAACGATTAACGCCTCGTAAGCAATCTTAGAAAGTGGGGAGAATTGCAACTCGCCTCTTGCCGCTGCCTGGACCTACACCTAAAAGGGAACTCAATCCTGTCACGCCGGGCTCGATCGGCGAACTGCACCCGCTGCCAAGGTAGCGTGGATGTTAGAGAGTCGGCACTAAGCCGAGTCCGAGCTCTGGCCGAGAGGCAGGCACTTCGGCAAAGGCGATTTGGCTTTGCCATCAGCTTGATTGAAATGACGAACTCTGTCCGAAACCTCAAGATCGACCTTGCGACCAAGTCGCAGGCGGCGAGCCTCGGGCGATTCCCACAAACAATACGATCTGCATCCTCTATGAGCCAACGGCGACTACGCCGTGTCGGCTCGCCAAGGAGACGCGGGTCCGGAGAACCTTATGCCCAAACGTATGCTCATCGACTCCAGTCACCCCGAGGAGACCCGCGTCGTCATTCTCGAAGGACAAAAAGTCGAGGAATTTGATTTCGAGGCGGCATCGAAGCGGCCGCTCAAGGGAAATATCTATCTCGCGAAAGTGACGCGGGTAGAGCCGTCACTGCAGGCCGCCTTCGTCGAATATGGCGGCAATCGTCAGGGATTCCTCGCCTTTTCGGAAATACACCCGGATTATTATCAAATTCCGGTGGCGGATCGCATGGCTCTGCTGGCTGAGCAGGAGGCAGAGGCCAGGCGCCGTACCGAAGATGAATTCGAATCGATCGAGACGGCGATTGCCCCGGCCCCGACCGCAACCGTGGCGGAGGTTGCCCAGACTTTCGCCGAAGAAGAAAATTTCGCCAGTGAAACGGAACCCACGGAGGATCCGCGATCAGAAAATCCGACTGAGAGGGTTGAGGGTTCCGGGCGGGCAGCGGAACGCGCTTTTGAAAGAACACCTACCGCTGACGAATTGTCTTCGTACCAGTCGGCACTCGAAGATGGCTCCGATGATCTTCTTAACGACGCCACCCCCGGCAGCGAGCAAATCGATGCGGCAGGTGGTTCGCTATCATCCGCATCCGAAGCCAAGCCCTCGCAGAGCACACGACCTCCCCAACGCTGGATGCGCAAACGGCACTACAAAATCCAGGAAGTCATCAAACGGCGACAGATAATCCTCGTTCAGGTGGTGAAAGAAGAGCGTGGTACGAAGGGGGCTGCCCTTACCACTTATCTTTCTCTGGCCGGACGCTATTGTGTGCTGATGCCCAACACGCCCCGCGGCGGCGGCATATCCCGCAAGATCACCAGTGCCACTGACCGCAAGAGGCTCAAAGCGGCAGCCCAGGCTCTGGAACTGCCGGAAGGAATGGGACTCATCATTCGGACGGCCGGCGAAAACCGCACCAAGGCCGAAATCAAGCGTGACTACGAATATCTGCTTAGAATGTGGGATACGGTTCGAGAGCTTACACTCAAATCTAATGCGCCCGCCTGTGTTTACGAGGAAGGCGACCTCATTAAGCGCGCCATACGCGACCTTTACAATAAGGATGTCGCTGAGATCGTCGTTGAGGGCGACGAAGGCTATCGCAACGCAAAGGATTTCATGCGCATGCTGATGCCCAGCCATGCGAAAAATGTAAAGCAATACAAAGAGGCCATTCCGCTCTTTCACCGCCATCACATCGAAGCCCAGCTCGACGCAATGTTTTCGCCGACGGTAACGCTGAGATCGGGCGGCTACGTTGTCATCAATCAGGCAGAAGCTCTGGTAGCGATCGATGTCAACTCCGGACGGGCGACCCGCGAACATTCGATCGAGGACACCGCTTACAAGACGAATCTGGAGGCAGCGGAAGAGATTGCGCGCCAGCTTCGTTTGCGCGATCTCGCGGGACTCGTCGTCATCGACTTTATCGACATGGAGGATGGCCGAAACGACCGCAATGTCGAGAAGCGGCTGCGCGACTGCGTAAAGATCGATCGCGCCCGTGTACAGATCGGAAAAATCAGCCAGTTTGGCCTTCTGGAAATGTCACGTCAGAGACTCCGCGCGGGCGTCATAGCGGGATCCACGATATCTTGTCCTCACTGCGGCGGTCAGGGAATTGTCCGCTCGGTCGAATCCACCGCTTTGCGCCTGCTGCGCTCCCTCGAGGAAGAGGGACAACGCCAACGAGCCTCCGCAGTCATCGTACGTGCGCAATCTGACGTGACAATCTACACGCTTAACCAGAAGCGACGGGAGCTGACCAGGATCGAGACCGAATACGATCTTGTAATCCAGTTCGAGCCCAGGGAGGGGATTGTCGCGGGCACTTTTGAGCTCGACCGCTCTGGTCAAAAGGCCCCGGAGGACCGCATCAAGGCGTTGCAACCTCCTCCGCCTTTGCCGGAGATATTCCCCATAGAAGAGAATGACGGTTCCGGGGATTTGGATGAAGACGTGCCGGAAGCGCCGCACGCTGAAAATGACCATATTCAGGCGCGAGACGCTCAAACTTCATCCGCCGAGGGGAAACGCAAGCGTCGACGAAGACGCCGAGGCAGGGAGCACTCCTCGAACGCGCCAACTGCGACGGAACCGGTTTCGACGTCAGCGATGGCAATTGGCGACAATTCTGATGATGCTGGAGAATTGCGCAATAACCTTCCGGAAGCGTCACCAACTGGCGGATCGTCCGTTGCGTCGAACGGCGTTGCGGCGAACGAGCCGCAGGGACAGGCCGGAAACGGTGCTCCACGCAAGCGGCGCAGGCGACGTCGCGGTCGCCGCGGGTCACGCGAGGGAATGTCGTCGGCAGGCGGACCACTTATCTCCGACGAAAGCGAATCCACGCCCATCTTCGAGCGGAATGAAACAAGCTCACAGGCGCTACCGCCGCTGCCCCATGCCGATGTGGACCCCGATATCTCTCATACTGTTCCAAATGCACCCTCTGGGCCGGTTTGGTCACTTTCGCACGACCAGAAATCGGAAACGGCTATGCCGGCCGGTGAAATCGCAACGGCTACTTTCCTTCGGGAAGGAAAACCGGCGGTTGCCGACTCCGAAATAAATCCCGCATCTATGGATTTGGCAGATGTGCCGCGGCGGTCGGCGCCGGAGCAGCCGGCCCGCAAAGGGTGGTGGCAGCGACCATTTCGTTCGCGCGAGTGACACCTAGTTTGCGGTGCGACCGCCCGCGGCACCCAATTCGTGAGCACCCGGATCCGGGGAGGCGGAACAAACTCCTCCCTCGCAAGCAACGACGTTGGTCGTTTCGTACGGCTCGGTGCCCGTGGAACGCAGCTGACCCGGTTGTGTGAGATCGGCGCCGCGAGCGAGATTGATTATGTCATATACCATTGCCGCGGAACCATTTGGTCCACCCCGCACCGGCTCCAACAAGGGTGAGCGATGACGCGTGCTGAACGATAATGGGAGCAAGGAATGCTGCAGCGAGTCCCACACCGCCCGACGACGGCGCCCGCGCCAACACAACGCCCGTTCCGGCTGCCGTGTGCCCGGAACCGAACGGCCCGTTCATCGTAACGGCGCAGGCGACTGCCTGACCGTTGTTGTCGATTGCAGCAAAACCCGTTGCACCCAAATCCCGGGGTACGCTGGCAAGATGAAACTCGTCAAGCGTCGACTTCGTGGCGCTTGCGATCTTTGCGGCCAGATTGTTGGGCGCATCCAAGATGTGTTGCCGGTCGACAAGAGCGGACAACATCGCCGAAAGGAATGCGCCAGCGCCTACGCGCCGAGATGGCAAAGAAATCGATTGTTCCGCTATGAGTATGCTCGTCGCGTCGCCGCGCCCCGGCACGTAGGTGCGCAAGTCCGAAGCCGAAATAGCACCGCCTTCCCCGCCGGAATAAGCCACCAGCCTCTCCGCAACGCTGCCTTCGTAAAGCCCCGCTGGACCCGAAGTTCGAATAGCAGCCAACGTCTGCGCCAGAGCGGGATTGTTGACCACGGACCCTTCTGGCTTGATGTTGCCCGACTCGTCGAGAAATTCCGTCGCCAGGCCAGCGTCTAATCGGATCACATCGCGGTTATCCATAAGGTGTGGTGCCAGCGCATGCGAGATTTGAAATCCGGCGGAGGCCACGCCCTCGCCGTCGGCGACCACTCTCTGCCACGGCAACTTGCCGTAACTCGAATGAACGAGAGCGAATCCGCTAACCGAGCCCGGTACGGCGTAGACTCCGCTGTGCGCGGCGTCGCGAGCGAGAAAGTCGACTTCCTGATCCTGACGCCGCGAAGGTTCATGAACAATGCAAAGACCTCCGCCCCCAATCCCCGCCGCAACGGGATACGTAACAGAAAGCGCAAAGTACATCGTAGCGACGGCGTCGGCAGCACTTCCGCCCTCGGCCAAAGCCGCCGCCCCGGCACGAACGGCAATTGGCTCATCTCCGACCGCTAGACCAAACGGCTTTCGAGCGGAGTCACCGCTAACCAGCGAACAGGCGGCAAGGGACAGCAATCCAGCACCGGCAACGAAAATTCTGCAAGGACGAATCAAGAATTTGTTATCCTGGAATGAGAGTTGGGACGCCGCACCCTGCTCCGTTGACGCCCGGAGACGGCGCACTTACCGTCGCGGTGTCTCAAGGGTTGAGGTCAGAGGAGAATCCAAGCATTGACGATTTGCAACCCTTCGGGCCGCGAAATCCGCACAACGATCTGGCGAGCAGCCCTATTGTACGTAAGCTTTGCCGCGCTCGGTACAGGCGTTGAGCCTGCTGCGGCCCAGGCGATCGACCTCGTGAGAGACACCGAGATTGAGCGGGTACTGCACGGATACGAAGACCCCATTCTAAACGTGGCGGGCCTGGATTCCCATATTATCCGCATTTACATGGTCAGCGATCCTTCCATTAATGCGTTCGCGATGCATGGTCCGGCAGCCAGCGAGACAACAGATATTTTTGTCAATACCGGTTTGCTCATGCAGCTCAAAACGCCCAACGAAGTAACCGGAGTGTTGGCGCACGAAACCGGTCACATTGCCGGTGGCGACCTCACCCGCGACACGAAGGCGATGGCCAAAGCCAGCATTCCGATGCTTATCGGAATGGCAGCGGGTGTCGCAGCGATGATCGCGGGCGCCGGTGACGCTGGCATGGCGATCATGGGAATCGGCGCGCAGGCCGCGCAATCGCAATTTCTTTCTTTTAGCCGGTCGCAGGAAGCGACAGCGGATCAGCGGGGTCAAAAATTTCTTCTGGCAACACACCAATCGGGGCGCGGCATGCTCGACGTTTTTGAAAGAATGGCCGACGAGGAGGCCATGTCCGCCCGCTACAACGCACCGCTCATCTCCGACCACCCTGCCGACCGCGAACGCATAGATTTAATGGAAAGGGAGGTCGAAGCTTCGCCTTATCGCGACGTGCCGGACAGCCCCGAGGCGGTGCACGAATTCCATATGATTCAGGCAAAATTGACGGGTTTTCTGGATCCCGTCGACATGGTGCTTTCGCATTATCCGGCAAGCGACACGAGCGAAGAGGCCCATTATGCGCGCGCGATTGCATATTTTCGACAGCCTGATATGCAAAAGGCTCTCGACGAAACAAACACCCTCGTGAAGCTCGAACCCAAGAATCCCTATTTCTGGGAACTCCTCGGTCAAATCTATGTCGAGATGAGCCAACCCGAAAAAGGTGTGGGCCCCTATCAACGATCAGTCGACATCCTTCCCAATGCGCCGCTCCTGCGGGTAAGCTTGGCTGCGGCTCAGCTGGCAACCGAGATGTCTCCAATGGCCAAGCCCGCCCTCGAAAATCTCAAAGTCGCACTGCGGCAGGAGAACGACGACTCCTTTGCGTGGTTCGAGGCCGCGCAGGCCTACAGTGAACTTGGCAACCAGCCCATGGCGGATCTTTCAACAGCTGAACGTTACTACAATGTAGGCGCCATGAAGACTGCGGCGCATTTTGCAAATGAAGCCCAAAGAAAATTGCCGAAAGGCTCGACCGATTGGCAACGCGCTGGAGACATCATGCTCGTAGCGGGACCGGAAGCGAACAAATAACTGCGAGATCGCGTGACACAATCATTCAAGACAGCGATGGCGGCCGGGTTGGTGGGCGCAGTTATTGCGCTTGCGGGCGCCTTCGGAGCTGTCCGATTCGGACTTCTGCCGATGACGGGCGGATCTGCGGTACACGACTATCTGTTAGCGCACCCGGAGGTGCTCGTCGAAGCATCGAACAAACTTCAGTCACGGCAGGACGCATCTGACGACGCTTCGCGCCAGGCCGCCATCGACAAGCTTGGTATCAAACCGTTTTTCGATTCTCGCGTTGCATTCGTGACTGGACCCACGAACGCGGGGAACACGATTGTCGAGTTTTTCGACTACAATTGTCCGTATTGCCGCGCCTCGCTTCCGGCAGTGAAGAAATTCTATGACACGCATAAGAATGTGCGGTTTGCCTTTATCGAATTTCCCATCAAAGGAACGCAATCCACCTTCGCGGCTCGAGCGGCTATCGCAGCTCGAAAACAGCCTGATAAATACGTTGCGTTTCACTTCGCCTTGATGGGGGAGCAAACTGCGGTTGAAGCAAATCTCGTATACGCGGACGCGCGAAAAGCCGCTTTGGATATCGGCAAGCTGAAATCCGACATGAATTCGCCGGAGGTGGATGTCGCTCTTGCTGCTTCTCGCAACCTGGCGCAAGCCATTGGAATTGATGGCACTCCGGCATTCATCATCGACGGAAAAATCCGCGAGGGCAGCCTGGACGAGGAAAGCCTTAAACAAATGGTCAAGAGTTAAGCGATAGTACTTCAGATCAATCCCGCAAGTGGGCTTGAAGGATCCGCATAACGCTTCTTCGGCATGCGACCCGCAAGATAAGCCAGCCTGCCAGCCTGAACGGCATGGCGCATGGCGCGCGCCATCAGGACCGGATTCTTCGCTTCGGCGATAGCGGTATTCATGAGTACCCCGCTGCAACCCAACTCCATTGCTACCGCGGCGTCAGATGCAGTTCCGACACCCGCATCAACGATTACCGGCAGTTTGGCTTCCTCAATGATCATCCGGATGTTCACAGGGTTCTGGACACCGAGACCGGAGCCGATAGGAGCGGCAAGCGGCATGATCGCGGCAGCGCCAGCTTCTTCCAGCCGTTTGGCCATCAGCGGGTCGTCGCTGCAATAGACCATCACCTGGAAATCTTCCTTCACGAGGAGCTCGGTGGCACGCAACGTTTCGATCATATCGGGATAAAGCGTTTTCCGGTCGCCCAGGACCTCCAGCTTTACAAGCGACCACCCACCGGCATCACGCGCAAGACGCAAGGTGCGCACCGCTTCTTCACCGGTGAAACAGCCGGCCGTATTCGGCAGATAGGTTACTTTTCCCGGGTCGATAAAATCGACAAGCCGCGGCGCGGCAGGATCGAGAAGGTTCACTCTTCGTACCGCAACGGTGACAATTTCGGCCCCCGATGCTTCAAGCGCGGCCGCGTTTTCGGCGTAGGTTTTGTACTTGCCGGTGCCAATAATGAGCCGCGACTTGTAAGATTTTCCGGAAATCACGAGCGGTTCGTCCGCAACCGAATTGTCGATCGGCATATTTCCGCCGCCGATGAAATGGACGATCTCCAGCTTGTCGCCTTCGGTGATCGCAACCCTGTTATAGTGTGAGCGCGGCACAATTTCGGAGTTTCGCTCTACCGCAATCTTCGAAGCATCAAAACCGAGCATCGAAAGAAGATCGCCTACATGGAGGCGACCCTCAAGCCGGCGGTCTTCTCCGTTGATCGTGATGCGCATGGGCATGAACGTACGTCTCCAGTTTCCGCCGCCCCTCCAGGTCAGTATAAATAGCAGGCATCCAAAGTGAACCGGGGGCAGCATGGCCGAGAAGACCGCCAAACACATCAAAATTTTGCCAATTTATGTCCTCAACGGGCCGAATCTCAATCTGCTCGGCAGCCGGGAACCAGGCGTATATGGACGCACCACCTTGGCCGACATCGACCTGATGGTTACCGAAAGGTCGAAATGTCACGGTTATGCCGCAATCTGCCGACAGAGCAATCATGAGGGCGAGTTGGTCGATTGGGTCCAGGAGGCATGTTCACAAGCCATCGCCGTGGTTCTAAATGCCGGCGGATTAAG
This sequence comes from Rhizomicrobium sp., assembly GCA_036511745.1. Taxonomy (GTDB): domain Bacteria; phylum Pseudomonadota; class Alphaproteobacteria; order Micropepsales; family Micropepsaceae; genus Rhizomicrobium. The sequence continues at coordinate 34,308 of DATCBQ010000125.1, read as the reverse complement.
TCATACCTCCATTGCACTCCTCGATGCCTGCCGAACCCTCGACATTCCGCTGGTTGAAGTACATTTGTCCAACCCTTTCCGCCGCGAAGGTTTTCGTCGGCATTCCTATATTAGTGAGGCGGCAAACGGTATGGTATGTGGATTTGGTGCGAGCAGCTACGTCCTCGCGATAGAGGCCGTTGCCATGCTTCTCAAAGGTAACGTCGAATGAATATCAGGAACGTCAAGCAACTGGGTGCGCGCATTACAAATGGCGGCAAGACAAGAGGGCAATTGATCGTCGATGCGGCGGCAATTCGGGAGCTTGCAGAGCTCGCTTCGGAAACAGGCCTTACGGAGATCGAAATCGAATCCGGCGGCCAGCGATTCAGAATTTCGAGGCAAGTGGCGGCCGCTGTTTCCCTGCCGCCCGGTGTGACATCGGCGACTGTCGTGGCCACACCTGTACGCGGGGAGCCCTCCAAGGCGGCGGCAGGGACACCAGTAACGTCGCCTATGGTCGGCACGGTCTACGTCGCTCCCGAACCTGGAAAACCGCCATTTGTCAAGATAGGAGACATCGTACGAGAAGGCGATACGCTTCTCGTTGTAGAAGCAATGAAAACAATGAATCCGATTCTCGCGCCGAAGGCGGCAACCGTTCGTGAAATCTGTATCGCTGACGCCCAGCCGGTCGAATTCGGTCAGACGTTGGTTATCCTCTCCTGAAGTCAATCAACTCTTGCGCCCGCATTCCAAATTCCATGTTTGAAAAAGTCCTGATTGCCAATCGCGGCGAAATTGCCCTGCGCATCAATCGCGCCTGCAAGGAGATGGGGATCGCAACGGTTGCGGTCCACTCCACCGCCGACGCCGACGCAATGCATGTTCGGCTTGCTGACGAAAGCGTTTGCATCGGTCCTCCGCCCAGTGCGCAGAGTTATCTCAACATCCCGCAAATTATAGCGGCATGCGAAATCACGGGCGCCGAAGCCATTCATCCCGGCTACGGCTTTCTTTCCGAGAATGCGCGCTTTGCAGAAATCGTGACCGAACACGGAATGACGTTCATCGGTCCCAAGCCGGAACACATCCGCCTTATGGGCGACAAGATCGCCGCCAAGCAGGCGGTTAAGGCCGCCGGAATTCCCACCGTACCTGGTTCCGACGGCGCCGTAGACGGAGACGCCGCAGCTTCGGGCATAGCGCACGAAATCGGATATCCGGTTTTGATCAAGGCAGCAGCCGGCGGCGGCGGTCGCGGGATGAAAGTTGCCCGCCGACCGGATGAACTTTCGCTTGCGCTCGCAATGGCGCGTGCAGAGGCAAAGACGGCATTCGGCGACGATGCCGTTTACATCGAAAAATATCTTGAAAAGCCGCGCCACATCGAAGTGCAGGTGCTCGCGGACGGCTTTGGGAAAGTGCTTCATTTGGGCGAACGTGACTGTTCATTGCAGCGTCGACATCAAAAGGTATGGGAAGAATCGCCCTCGCCCGCTCTCAATAGCCCGCAGCGCGAAGAGATCGGCGAAACGGTGACGACCGCACTGAAAAAATTGGGCTATCTTGGAGCGGGCACGGTCGAATTTCTGTTCGAGGACGGACGCTTTTTCTTTATCGAGATGAATACGCGGCTGCAGGTCGAACACCCGGTAACGGAAGCCGTTACGGGAATCGACATCGTACGCGAACAAATCCGAATTGCAGCCGGCGGCTCGATAGAATTCCAGCAGACCGACGTTGTATTTTCAGGTCACGCCATCGAGTGCCGCATCAATGCCGAAAATCCGATCACTTTTCGACCCTCACCAGGTATCGTTACCCAGTTTCACGCACCCGGCGGCCTCGGCGTTCGTTTCGACTCGGCCATGTACACCGGATGCTGCATTCCGCCCTATTATGACAGCCTTGCGGGCAAACTGATCGTTCATGGGAAAAACCGTAACGAGTGCCTGATGCGATTGCGCCGGGCGCTCGACGAGCTGGTGGTCGCCGGTATCGAAACTACGGTTCCGCTGTTTCAGCGGCTGGTGCGCGAGCGAGACATCCTTAACGGCGACTACCACATTCATTGGCTCGAACAATTTCTCGCCATGCAGGATGCATAGGCGAGCCTGGTCCGTACGGCGTTTCTCGTTCCAATAGTGCAAATTTTGTGTGGCTGACGGGAATATCGGCGTCGGAATCAAAAAACACTTGTTGTTGTGAATATTCTCGCTCACGTTTGCCGTTCGTTGTATTTGTTTCTTTTCTCTCGCGGGAGATGGCAATGCACGGGACACAGCGCGTTACGCCCGAGCTCCTGCTCAAAGCATATGCCCAAGGCGTGTTCCCGATGGCGGCAAAGCGCGACAATCCGGCAATCTATTGGTTGTCGCCCGACAACCGCGGGATCATTCCACTGGAACAGATTCATGTGCCTCGCCGCCTTGCTCGCACGATCCGCCGCGATCGGTTTCGCGTAACGATCGATACCGCGTTCGAAGATATCATTCGGGGTTGCGCTACGCCTGCGCCCGGGCGCGAGGAAACCTGGATCAATGCGGAGATCATCGCTCTCTACTCGGAGCTGCATCGAAGGAAGTCGGCTCATAGCCTTGAAGTCTGGCACGAGAGCAAGCTTGTCGGCGGCCTTTATGGTATTAGCCTCGGTGCGGCTTTTTTCGGCGAAAGCATGTTTTCGTGGGAGCGCGATGCAAGCAAAGTTGCCTTTGTCCATCTCGCAGCTCGCCTGATCGCCGGGGGCTATGAGCTTCTGGATGCGCAGTTCCTGACCGAGCATCTGGCGCAATTCGGCGCCGTTTCGATTTCACGCGCCGACTATTTGAGAAGGCTTGCGCGATCGATGACAAAGCAGGCGAATTTTTACTGTCCCGAACCCTCGGGAAGTTCGGGAGCCGCTTCCTTGGCGCCCATGTCGGGTGAGGTCTCCCTCACGGGCGCGGTCGATGCAACCACCGGCGCAACCTGGCCTGGCTGGTTGGTCTTACAGCTGATCACCCACAAATCATAAAGTGGATGTTGCACTCCGTTTAAGGAGGGGCTCGAAGCGAGCATCCACCCCGAAAATATCTTACGTTCGGGCTGGTCCGGGCGATGGTCAACAACCTCGAGAAACGCAGTCGTCTCCGGTGGCTCGCTCGGCGGAGTCGAATAACAGTAATGCGTGGTGATGGTCAGCGTGGCGAATCGCACCGGGACCCCAACAGGTGCGAAAATATTCGTAGGGCGTCCGGTGATCTTGTCGAGTCCGCGAAGCACAACGGCCCGTCTAACACCGTCATTGCCAGGAATGGCGTCGGCAACGCCGAGACGCCGCGGCTGAATATTGAGTTTGACGTCTGCGCCGATCTGCGCATGGGCAGAAACAGCGAGAGCGGCGGCGCAGGATAGGAGCGCAAAAACGGGTGGCGCAAGTCTGATTGTCATTTGCCCCCCGAATTACCGTAAATGGCCCGCCCAATCAGGCTCATCAGATCGACCGATCCCTGTGTATTGGTGATTTGCCCCCCAGAGCCGAGCATTTTTTCGCTGCCTCCCGGCTGAACAGCGAGATAGGAATTTCCGATGAGGCCGGCCGACGTCACCTTGATGGAGGAATCGTCGGGAATTTCCACGTCGCTGCGAATCGAAAGTTGTACGATTGCGGCATAGCTCTTCGGATCTAGTGTTACGGAACCAACGGTTCCGATTTTCACGCCATGCAGACGTACATCGGTGCCGGCCGCAATTCCATCCGCGCTGGAAAACCGCGCCTTCAGTTCATACCCGGAAATGCTGCCTGTGCTCGTCGTCGTGTATGCAAATACAAGGAATGCTACGGCTACGAGCACGACAATCGCGCCGATCAGAGTTTCGACAGTATTGTTCTGCATGTTGGCAATCGCCTATTGCGGGTTCCAGGGTTCGTAGTCGCCCGTCGCGGGGGGATGCGAGCCGGTGGCCGAAAGGCTACCCGGCGGATGATAAGCTCCATCCGTGCCCGTCAGGTTCGGCTGATGGTCTTTTTCCCAGATTCTGATTTTGGGTGAAGCAACGGTAGGTGGCTCTTTGAAAGTATGATGTAACCAGCCGTGCCAGTCTGGTGAGACCCGGGACGCTTCGACTGTTCCGTTGTAGATGACCCAGCGACGCTTGCCTGTGCGATTCTGATAATAGCGGTTGCCATACTTATCTGCACCGACGAATTGCCCGCACAACCAGGTCATCAGCCACGTTCCGGCCGTGGCCCCGCGCCACCAGACAAAAATGGCCTGAAGCAATGACATTTGGCGCCTTTATCTGAATTCGCGCGCGCACTATAGAGGCCTATGGCCAGCGGCGCCAAGCAACGGCATTTCGGTCGGGAACGCGCATCATTGCTTCGCAGCGCAGGATATCCACCGATATCCACCCAATAAAAATTTTGAACCGCGGCCTTTAGGTGAGGTTCTGCCACAAGAATTGGCCGTTTCCGCAGTGTACCAAATCTGGGGGTGTAAGATTTCGTTTACCACTTACCTCTTGCGTCAATCCAGCCATCGTGCCCATAATTTGCATCTGTCGCTCGTCGCGACACAAGATATGGGATAAAGGTCCACGCCCTCACGCTTTGCCGCATGCTGGTCGAGCTCTGCGGTCGGCTTTGGCAGACCGTTCCCAATGGGCTGCGGCGAGGCACAGACATGGACCATCAATTAGCTTGGGGGCGGATATAATGCGCGTTGAGCGGCGTTTCACGGCAGAGGGCAAGTCTGCGTATGCAGGAATTGAGTTTCGCTGCGCGTCGAGCGAGATTCGAAACCCCGACGGCTCCGTGGTTTTCCGCCAGGCTGATATCGACATTCCGGAACAATGGAGCCAGGTCGCGGGCGATGTTCTGGCCCAAAAATATTTTCGCAAGGCCGGCATCCCTCTAAAGCTCAAAGCGGTACCGGAGACCGGCGTGCCGGAGTTTCTTTGGCGCCACGTTCCAAATGGCGATGCTTGCGGTGGCGAGACGTCAGCCAAGCAAGTTTTTCATCGCATGGCTGGCACTTGGACATATTGGGGCTGGAAAGGGGGATACTTCGACACCGAAGCCGACGCACGCACGTTCTACGACGAACTGTGTCATATGCTGGCGAGTCAGAAAGCTGCTCCAAACAGCCCCCAATGGTTCAACACGGGACTTCATTGGGCTTACGGCATCGACGGACCGGGCCAAGGCCACTACTACGTCGACCACATCTCGGGGAAGCTCACAAGGTCCGAGTCGGCTTACGAGCATCCACAGCCGCACGCCTGCTTTATCCAGAGCGTGAACGACGACCTGGTCAACGAAGGCGGCATCATGGATCTGTGGACGCGTGAGGCGCGTCTCTTCAAATACGGCTCGGGCACGGGGACAAATTTCTCCAGCCTGCGCGGGGAGAACGAAAGACTTTCCGGCGGCGGCAAATCGTCCGGCCTGATGAGTTTCCTCAAAATCGGCGACCGCGCAGCGGGCGCCATCAAGTCGGGCGGCACAACTCGCCGAGCGGCCAAAATGGTCGTCGTCGATATCGACCATCCCGATATCGAACAATTTATCGACTGGAAGGTCATCGAAGAGCAAAAGGTTGCAGCGCTGGTCACAGGCTCGAAGCTTGCGGAAAAACATCTGAAAGCCGTGATGCGCGCCTGCATCAATTGCGAAGGTTCGGGCGACGACTGCTTCGATCCGAAGAAGAATCCCGCCCTGCGCCGCGAAATAACGGCGGCACGCAACGCGATGATCCCCGACAACTACGTCGAGCGCGTGATCTCCTTTGCACGTCAGGGATTCAAGACCATCGATTTCCGTACCTATGATACGGACTGGGACTCCGAGGCGTACCTGTCGGTTTCAGGACAGAATTCCAACAATACGGTGCGCGTCACCGACTCTTTCCTTCGGTCGGCAGGGGCAGATGAGGATTGGGACCTGCTCTATCGCCGCGGCGGCGTGGCGAAGACGGTCAAAGCACGCGACCTCTGGGACAAGATCACTTACGCGGCGTGGTCGTGCGCCGATCCAGGCATTCAGTTCCATACGACGATCAATGACTGGCATACGTGCCCGGCGGGCGGCGCCATCCGCGCTTCAAATCCGTGTTCGGAGTACATGTTCCTGGACAACACCGCCTGCAATCTCGCGTCTCTCAATTTGATGGCGTTCCGCGCGGAAAACGGCGGCAAAAAAAGGTTGGATGTCGAAGCGTTCGAGCACGCGGTGCGGCTATGGACGATCGTGCTGGAGATTTCAGTGCTGATGGCGCAATTCCCATCGCGCGAGGTGGCTCAGCTCTCCTACGATTACCGCACACTCGGTTTGGGCTTCGCCAACATCGGCGGCTTGCTGATGTCACAGGGCACCGCCTATGACAGTCGCGAAGGTCGGGCCATCGCCGGCGCCATTTCTGCCGTCATGACCGGCGTTTCCTATGCCACGTCCGCCGAAATGGCGTCGGAGATCGGGGCGTTTCCCGAATTCATGCGCAACAGGGAATCGATGCTGCGCGTCATCCGCAACCACCGCCGTGCCGCGTATGGCGAATCCGTGGGATACGAAACTCTGGCAACTCCGCCTGTGCCGCTCGATATGGCCGCACTCGAAGACGACGGACTTGCCGCGGCCGCGCGACGGGCGTGGGACAGTGCGCTGTCTCTCGGCGAAGACTACGGTTACCGAAACGCACAGGCAACGGTCATCGCACCGACCGGTACAATCGGCCTTGTGATGGATTGCGATACAACAGGCGTCGAGCCCGATTTTGCCCTTGTCAAATTCAAGAAGCTTGCGGGCGGTGGCTATTTCAAGATCATCAATCGCTGCGTTCCGGAAGCACTTGCAACGCTGGGTTATTCACAAGACCAGATTGACTCCATGGTTGCCTATGCCGTCGGCCACGGCACGTTGAAGGGTTTACAGTCCGGAGTTACGCAACAGGCTCTGCGCGGCAAAGGTTTCGGCGACAACGAGATCGGGGCGATCGAAAGTGCTCTGGAATCGGCCTTTGACATCCGGTTTGTCTTCAACAAATGGACACTCGGCGAGCGATTTTGTACCGACGTGCTCGGGCTGGACGCCGGCCTCCTCGGCGCACCCCACTTCGACATGCTCAGGACGCTCGGCTTCGGTAAAGTCGAGATTGATGCCGCGAATCTTCATGTCTGCGGCGCGATGACCCTTGAAGGCGCACCACATTTGGAGGCCGCGCATCTGCCCGTGTTCGATTGCGCCAACGCGTGCGGCCGCATTGGCTCGCGGGCGTTGTCCGTCGAAAGCCACATCCGCATGATGGCGGCGGTTCAACCATTCATATCGGGCGCGATCTCCAAGACCATCAACATGCCCAATTCTGCGACAGTGGAGGAGTGCGGCGATGCGTATCTTTTTTCCTGGAAGCTGGGGCTGAAAGCAAATGCCCTCTACCGCGACGGTTCGAAATTGTCGCAGCCGCTTGCGAGCCAGATTCTCTCCACCGATGACGGCGAGGCCGAAACCGATGAAGTGCTGGCAGTTCCGCAGGCGGCGCGCACGACGGTGATAACCGAACGTGTCGTTGAAAGAATTATCGAACGTGTCATCAGCCGGGAACGCGAAAGACTCCCCCAGCGCCGGAAGGGGTATACCCAGAAGGCCATCGTCGGGGGCCACAAGGTATATCTGCGCACCGGCGAATATGAGGACGGCAGACCGGGTGAGATATTCATCGACATGCACAAGGAAGGAGCCGCCTTCCGCAGCCTGATGAACAATTTTGCCATCGCGATTTCAATCGGCCTGCAATATGGCGTACCGCTGGAAGAGTTCGTGGAGGCATTCACGTTTACGCGGTTTGAACCTGCCGGGCTTGTTCTCGGAAACGATTCGATCAAGAACGCGACCAGCGTACTCGACTATATCTTTCGCGAGATGGCTGTTTCGTATCTCGGGCGCGATGATCTGGCCCATGTGCTGCCCGCGCATGATGACGATCTTGGACATGGCGTGAAAGGCAGCGGGTCGGATGATCGAAGAGAATCGGCCAAGGAACTCGAGCAGACGATTTCCCGGGTAACTTCGACGGGATTTGTACGCGGCCATTTCAAATCGCTCGCCGTTGTGCGGGGGGGCGCACTGGCGAAGGCTGCGCCAGATGTCGACCAGGACCTCGAACACAGGCATTCCCCTCGTCCGGATGACATCCGAATCGCTGACGGACCGGTCGCGGACGCCCTGAGCGAAGTACGTGCGCAAGTTCTGGAAGCAGCGGGCGCTTCTGTAGAAAATCCGGTCGGCGCGACCGTCGCTTCGCTGGAGGCCCGGCTGTCCCGGCCCGACAGTTCCCGCGAGCTCCATGCCAGACGATCCGCGGAAGCCCGGATGAAAGGCTACGAAGGCGACAACTGCGGCGCCTGCGGCAACTTTACGCTGGTGCGGAATGGCACCTGCATGAAATGCGACACCTGCGGGAGCACGAGTGGATGCAGTTAGGCCGGGAATAACTCCAGATATCGGCGCGCGCTGCCGAGCCTATTTGCGGGCGGGATTTTGCGTTCGCCCGGCTCAGCGCTTTCAGGGTGACGCGGCAGGGAACACCAGGCTTTCCGTCAACGATCATTCGTTGCATCCCGCGTCCCTTGAGGGCTTCGGGACTCAGGCGGTAGAAGTCCGCGAATTGAGCCGATTTTAGGCCCTGGTAGCGAATCTGCATAATTTTCCTTTCCGAATTGCCACGCGCGCAATGTTTTAGTTGCGGGACCCGGTAATTGCGATCGTGCATGGCGGCGATTCGGAGAAACAAGAATTTTGTGAACTTTTTAGCGCAGAGGGTTCGAATTTCTGGCGCGACCGTCTTACAATGCCGGGTTCTCGGGACTCGGCGACCACGGGCCATTGGCACAAGGAAATTTCATGCTGGCGAAGGTCTGGATCGTGCTGGCCGTTGAGGCGGTCATCTTCGCGGGACTGCTTTTCGGTTCTGCGGGCACGCTGGGCTGGCCGCCGGCCTGGGCGTTTCTTGGCGTGGTCAGTGTCGGAGCTTTCCTCATTACCAGAATGGTGGAGCGTCGCGACCCAGCTCTTGTCGAGGAACGATTGCGTTGGCCGATTCGCCGCGCGCAGCTTCCGTGGGACGGGGTCGTAATCGTCATTCTCACCGTTGTTTTTCCGGGCTGGTTGGCGCTGATGGGCCTGGACGCCGTGCGGTTTGATTGGTCGTGGATGCCGGATTGGCTCCAGATCGTCGGAGGCATTGGTGTCGCGACCGCCCTGTCGTTTGTTTATCGCGTCTTCGAGGAAAACACGTTTCTGCAATTGGTCCGCGCCCACAAGGAACGAGGTCAGAAACTGATTTCGACAGGACCCTATGCCGTCGTACGCCACCCGTTTTACGCTGCGGTATTGTTTTTTTGTATTTCGACCGCGCTGCTCCTGGGCTCATGGCTCGGGCTTGCGGGCGTATTCGTGCTGGCGGTCGGGCTTGTGGTCCGTACGGCGCTGGAAGATCGCGAGCTCCGCAAGAAGCTCGAAGGCTACAGCGCCTATGCCAGACAGGTACCCTATCGGCTGGTTCCCGGCGTTTGGTAAGCGGGCGCTACTCCGCAGCGTGCGGGAGCGATTTTGGTTTCCATCGCAACACGGGCTTGCGCGCGGCGGCAGTTTCGTCAAGGCGTCGTCGCGGCGCGAAATGCGGCGCACCCTCGTAACGCTTACGCTTACCCGATTTCGCGTCGAGTGCCATTGTCCGCAGCACGTGAACGAACCGGTCGAGGCTTTCCTTCGATTCCGATTCCGTAGGCTCGATAAGCATTGCGCCGTGGACGACCAGTGGGAAATACATTGTCATCGGATGATATCCCTCGTCGATCATCGCCTTGGCAAAGTCGAGCGTGGTCACACCTGTGCCTTCCAGGAAAGTATCATCGAACAAAGCCTCGTGCATGCACGGGCCATCGAACGGTGCACTCATTACATCTTTCAGGGACGCAAGGATGTAGTTTGCAGACAGTACTGCGTCTTCGGACGCCTGCCGTACGCCGTCGGCGCCGTGGCTGAGCATATACGCGAGCGCCCGCACGAACATGCCCATTTGCCCATGAAATGCGCACATGCGCCCGAACGGTTTCAGGCCGGAAGGGACCTGTTCGCGTTGTTCGATGAAGCGGATACCATCCCCATCGTGGATGAGAAGCGGCAGCGGCGCGTATGGCGCAAGGGCCGCCGACAGCACCACAGGTCCTGCTCCCGGGCCTCCGCCCCCATGCGGCGTTGAAAAGGTCTTGTGCAAATTGATGTGCATGGCATCGACGCCAAGATCGCCTGGCCGTACGCGGCCTGCAATAGCGTTGAAGTTTGCACCGTCGCAGTAGAAATAGGCGCCCGCCCGATGCACGTGCTCGGCCATTTCGGCGATGCGGCGCTCAAAAAGACCGCAGGTGTTCGGATTGGTCAGCATGATGGCCGCAACGTCGGGCCCCAGCATGGCTTCCAGCGCGTCCGCATCGACATGGCCGTCATTTTTCGCCGGCACCTCGTCGACCGTGAATCCGGCCAGCGCCGCAGTGGCCGGGTTTGTTCCGTGCGCCGACGATGGCACCAGGACTCGCGTGCGCCTGTCGGCACGTGCTTCCAGTGCTGCGCGGATTGTAAGCAGTCCGCACAATTCGCCATGCGCGCCGGCCTTGGGGCTCATGGCGACCGCCGGCATCCCCGTGAGTGTCGTCAGCCAGCGCATCAACTGTGCGATAAGAGCAAGCGCGCCCTGAACAGTCTGCTGCGGTTGCAAGGGATGAACGTCGGCAAACCCGGAAAGTCGCGCCATTTTCTCGTTGAGACGCGGATTGTGCTTCATCGTGCACGAACCGAGGGGATAAAGACCCGCATCGATCGAATAATTCATCCGCGACAGACGGACGTAATGGCGTACAATCTCGGGTTCCGATAAACCGGGCAGACCGATCGGAGCAATGCGCCGCAGACCGCCGAGCCGCGTGCCCGAAACTATCGTGTCTGGAATATCGACGCCGGTCATGCCGTCGCGACCCAACTCAAAGATCAACGGCTCCTCATGGTCGAGGCCGCGGTCGCCAGAGATGGTCGGCAACGAGCGGTCCCCGACTGCAACGGGCGCAGTCGCACGCCCCTGGTTGTTCATCACGACAGCACCTCTGCGAGCGCAGCGACGTACGCGTCGCAGTCTTCCTCGGTAGTGGTTTCGGTTGCAGCAACGATGAGCAGGTCGCGCAAGTGAGGATTCCCCGGTATAAGACGCGAGACCGGAACACCTGCCAGAATGCGCCGTTCAGTCAACGCATCCACGACCTCCGCCGCAGGTACTGGAAGACGCAACGTGAACTCATTGAAAAATGCCGACGTAACCAGAGCGACCCCTTCGATTGTCGTGAGCTTGTCGGCGAGCATCGAAGCGCGCGCATGGTTGAGCCGCGCCAATCGCGCAAAACCCTCTTCGCCAAGAAGCGACAGATGGATGGTGAATGCCAGGCAGCACAATCCCGAATTGGTGCAAATGTTGCTTGTCGCCTTATCTCGCCGGATGTGCTGCTCGCGGGTCGAAAGCGTGAGTACGAAACCACGCCTGTTTTCCACATCCACCGTTTCCCCGGCCAAACGTCCTGGCATCTGTCGTACCAGCCTCTCGCGAGTCGCGAAAAGGCCAACATAAGGGCCGCCGAAATTAAGTGTATTGCCGATGGACTGGCCTTCCGCGGCTACGATATCCGCTCCCATTGCACCGGGCGACTCCAGCAGGCCAAGCGAGACAACTTCCGTCACCACCGCGATCAGAAGTGTGCCTTTCGCATGCGCGATTTGGGCGACAGGTCTAAGGTCACGAACCAGACCAAACACATCGGGACTCTGGACGACCACGCATGCCGTTTCATCGTCGATCAGCGCTGCGAGGTCTTCGACCCGGCCGGGTGTCGCCGGAGCACGGATCACCTGGCCCGATAGCGCTGCAACCGTCTCGACGGTTTGCGCATAGTGCGGATGCAGGCCGCCCGAGAGAACGGCTTTCGGTCGGCGCGTGACGCGTTTCGCCATCAGCACGGCTTCCGCAGTCGCCGTCGAGCCGTCGTACATCGACGCGTTGGCGACTTCCATGCCCGTGATGAGCGCGACCTGTGTTTGAAATTCAAAGAGGTATTGCAGTGTTCCCTGCGCAATCTCGGGCTGATATGGCGTATACGAGGTGAGAAATTCCGAACGCTGAATCAAATGATCGACAGCCGCAGGAACATGATGGCGATAAGCCCCGGCACCGCAAAAGAACGGCACCGTGCCCGCAGCCATATTGGCATTTGCAAGCCGCGCGAGTGCGCGTTCCACTTCCAGCTCGCCCTGCGTGTCCGGCAAGTCGAACGCTTCACGGCCGACGATCGCAGCCTTTGGAACATCACGGAAAAGAACGTCGATATCCTGTGCGCCGATCTTTTCGAGCATCTGCGCGCGATCCAATGGCGTAAGAGGGAGATAGCGCATCGCCTCAGAGATCCTTTACGAACTCTGCGTACTGAGCTTCCGTCATGAGCTTGCCGAGTTCGTTCTTGTCCGCAAGACGCAGTTTGAAGAACCAGCCTCCTCCCTCGGGATCGGCATTGACCTTTGCGGGGTCCTGGCTGAGCACGGCATTGGATTCCGTCACTTCGCCCGCCGCCGGCGCGTAAATTTCACTGGCTGCCTTGACGCTCTCCACAACCGCTATTTCGCCCCCCTGCCCTACTTTTCGTCCCAATTCCGGCAACTCGATATAGACGATGTCGCCAAGCTGATCCGCGGCATACTTCGTAATCCCGACCGTAGCGATGTCTCCGTCGATGCTCAGCCATTCGTGTTGATTGGTGTAGCGATTTTCGCTCATTGATTGATCCTCGTTTGCAAATTCATTATCCGCGCTTGTAACGATGAGCGATGAAGGGCATCGACGCCACCCGCGCCGAAAGCGGCTTCCCGCGTACGATCAGATAGATTTCCGTGCCTGTTGCGGCAAACGCACTTTCGACATAGCCCATGGCGAGGGGCGCATTGAGGTTGGGGCTGAAGCCTCCGCTGGTGATTCTACCGATCACGCGGCCGGATTTGTCGGCAATCTCTGTTCCATCGCGGGCTGGAGCTTTTCCGTCAGGGCGAATACCGACGCGCTTTTTCGGCGCACCGTAAATTAGGAGGGACATGATCTTTTCGGCGGCAGGAAAGTTCTTCTCGGCCTTGCGGCGCTTACCGATAGCCCATGTGAGATTGGCAGAGACTGGGTCGGTGCTCTCGTCAATATCGTGCCCGTATAGGCAGAGAGCCGCTTCAAGCCTGAGCGAATCGCGTGCACCAAGGCCGATCGGCAGAACTTCTTGTTCTCTCAGCAGCGCGCGCGCCACCTGTGCGGCATGGTCTGCCACAACCGAAATCTCGTAACCGTCCTCGCCCGTGTAACCCGAGCGCGAAATTGCGCAATCGACACCGTCGAACTTGGCGCTGACCGCCGCCATAAATGAGAGCGCAGACGCCTGGGGGCAATGGCGCGCGAGAACAGCCTCCGAGGCAGGTCCCTGCAGCGCGATCAAGGCGCGATCTTCCGCTGTTTTGAGGGTGACATTTGAGGGGAGACGCGCTCGGACGAACGCATCGTCAATCTCCTTGCGGGACGCGTTCACGACAAAGCCAAGCGTCCCGTCGTTTGCATCCGAATCGGAACGCGTCACCATAAAGTCATCGACGATTCCACCGTCGTCGGCCAACAGCAACGAATAGCGCATGCGGCCCAGGCCGAGACTTTCAAAGTCGCCTGGAGTCATGGCCTCAAGAGCGCGCACAGTCGTGGCATGGTCAGGCCCGATAAGAAATCGTTGCCCCATATGCGAGACGTCGAACAATCCCGCCTGCTGTCGGGTGTGCAGATGTTCCTTCAGAATCCCGGCAGGATAATGGACCGGCATTTCATAACCTGCGAACGGCACCATCTTGCCGCCGAGTTCACGGTGGAGATCGAAGAGCGGTGTCCTGCGCAATGTTTCGGGCGAGTTTTCGATCATGGCGGTCCGGCAAAGATGTTGAGACGGCGCGCCCGGTGTACCGGAACCCGCGCCCCTCTGTCATCGGACCTGAGAGATTTCGCCGCTGTTGCGGCTTACCCCTTCGGTGAAGATGGCCACACGGGCCACCCTGCTTTCCAGAATTTCATCTCCCTGCGCGGTCCTTTTTGCCTGAGAGTTTCCGGGGCGGTTGCTCCTTCGGCGCCCGTCGGATGCTTCGACGAGTCTCTCCCGCGAGGGATCGTGTGATGGCCGTCCCGGCGCGCCTCGCGGCGAGACCGTGACGTCGCGATGCATCATATGGAGCTTGCGCTTCAAGTCAACGACAGCGATCATGGGGAAAACCCATCCGCGTGCGATGCTCCAGGTGCCAAAAATGAGGAATGTTGGTCAAGCGCATAACCCGGGCCAATTCGCGACAAGTGTTGCAACAGTCTCTCGACGGCGCCCGGTTGAAACCGCGATCACATCCGCACGGCCGGCCCGCCCATCAGGGCATCGGCGGCGGAGCAACGGCGATCAACTTCATGTCGAACACCAATGTCTGGTTTGGCGGGATGGCATCGCCCGCTCCGGCAGCGCCGTAGCCGAGCGAGGCAGGGATGACGAGTTCCCACTCATCACCTTCCTTCATTAGCCGAAGCGCTTCCACCCAGCCGGGGATCAGGCGTCCGGCAGGAAAATGCGCCGTCTGTCCCGGTTGGGTCTGGTCGAACACCTTTCCGTCGATCAGCCGGCCCTTGTAGGTCACCGTCACAATATCGCCGGCGCTTTTGATCGACTTGCCGTGTCCCCCGGTGATGACGCGGTATTGCAACCCGCTCGGGCGCTTGACCACGCCCTTCTTGGCCGCATTTTCGGCCAGGAATTTCTGATTGGACTGAACACTCAGATTGTACGTCGGGGAGGCTTGCGCCATCGCCGGTTTCTGCGCGCCGGCCAGCAGAACCGCGCCGAGCGCCATCGCCGCGAACCTTATCGAAACATTGGATCCCAAAACGGCCGTCTCCTTCATATCGATTGAATGGACTGCTACCATAATCGGCAGGTTTCAATTTTCAATGGCCTGTGAGATCATCGTCGCGGGCAAAGCTTTCGCGCATTTCAAGCCGCAGGAGAACGGGATGGGTCTACTGGATGGATTGATTGGCGGCGCAGTAGGCGCCGAGATGGTCACGGTGGTCAACGGGCTGATCGAAAAGCACGGTGGCGTGCAGGGCGTTGTGCATCAATTCCAGACCAACGGCCTCGGCCCGACGGTGAATTCGTGGATTGCGGACGGCCCCAAAGCTCCGGTGTCCGCGGATCAGATCCACAAGACGTTCGGCGAAGAAACGCTAAACGAATTGGCCGCGAAAGCGGGCATGTCGACCCAAGAGCTCGCGCAAAAACTCTCACAGGTGCTGCCCCACGCCATCGACGCGGTCACGCCGGATGGAGTGGTGCCGAAGGCCTAACCGCCTTCGATGCCCTGCCGCGATGCGTATTCGGCATCCTGAATTCCGGAACGGGGACCACTCGTCTCCGGCCGCTTTTCCTAAATCACAAACGCATGCGCAGAAAGATCTTAGATCCCTCACTACCAAGGTCATCGGCAATCCGCTCCGGGTTATTTCCGGCAGCGCGATACCCTTGGCGGTCGGGATCGGGCACGGAAAGACCGACACATGACATGCAAAGGGCAGTTTCGAGCTTGGAGCTTGATTGCGGGAGCAGGTTCGCGGGCGGCAGTCGCCGCATTTGCCGTGACGCTGGCGGCAGCGGCGCTGGCGATGCCATCGGCAGAAGCGCAGACTTACAAAGTTCTTCACACATTCATGCCCGGACGCGATGGTCGCGAGCCCAGCGCCAGTTTGTTCCTCCACCGCGACGAGATCTTCGGCACCACCTATGCAGGTGGCGGCCGTTACGATGGTGGAACCGTGTTCAGTATCGATAAGGTCGGCACGGAAACCGTGCTGCACAGTTTCAGAGGCTGGGGTGGGGTGCATGATGGCGGCGGCGTCGGTCTGCCGGGAACACTGGTGCACGACAGAGCCGGCAACCTTTACGGCACGACTTACGAAGGCGGCGCCTCCGGAAACGGAGTTGTGTTCAAACTGGACCTGGCCGGCAGGGAAACTGTATTGCACAATTTCTTGGGTACCGACGGGAGCAATCCCTACGCCGGCCTGATCGGCGACGCGGCGCGCAATCCTTATGGAACGACGGGGTATGGCGGCGAATCTAACTGCGGCTCCCTTTACAACAACGAAGGTTGCGGGACCGTATTCAAGATGGATCAGACCGGCAGGGAGACGCTGCTCTACAGCTTCAAATTTGGTGCGGACGGGGCGCAGCCCTATGGCAGCCTGATACGGGATGCGGCTGGCAATCTTTACGGCACGACAACCGGGGGCGGCAACTACAACTGCCCAACAGGGTGCGGAATCGTGTTCAAGGTGGATCCGAATGGCGTCGAGACGGAGCCCTACGTTTTCACGGGTGGCAGAGACGGAGCGATTCCCTTCGGCGGCGTGGCCCTGGACGCAGCCGGCAATCTTTACGGGACCACCTCCGCGGGCGGCGCTTACAGCGAATGGGGCACTGTGTTCAGGCTGGACGCAAGCGGCCACGAGACGGTGCTTTACAACTTTACCGGTGGGGCGGATGGAGGCGGCCCCTTCTCCGGTCTGACCCGCGATGTGGCAGGCAATCTATACGGAACCACAGAGTTCGGCGGCGACCTGTCATGCCACCTGTTCGGCGCCCAGGGCTGCGGAATCGTGTTCAAGCTCGACACGGCAGGAAAAGAAACGGTGCTGCACGCATTCACGGGCCGGAGCGACGGTGCAACCCCCATGGGCGGATTGATCGTGGATTCGGCCGGCAATCTTTATGGAACAGCGTCCGAGCGCGGCGATCTATCCTGCGACGTCCGTCACATCGGCTGCGGCGTGGTGTTCGAAATCACCCCTTGAAGGTCGGACAAAAGCAGAGCGGCCGGAGGCGGTAAAAATCGCAGTTTGGCACGCGCATTAATGGGTGTGACCTGCGTACTGAGCGGTACGCGCGGCGGCCACCGCACTGACATTCGTCGATTGGGTCGAATTATCTGTGCCGTCAGTCGTCGAAACGGTCGGCAGGAAGGAAACGCGCATCACGCCAGCGCTTGCGTGCGCCCATGTCGCGTGAAATGTTGCACGGGTGAGCTGGAGCTGGAGCGCGCAGCCATGACCCTGCATACTCCGATCTGCGACTTGCTCGGCATTGAATACCCGATCCTGCTCGCCGGCATGGGCGGGGTTTCCTATGCGGAGCTTTGTGCGGCGGTTTCCAATGCCGGCGCATTCGGGACCCTCGGCAGCGCGATCGCTGCCGGAGATTCGTGACGAGATCCAAAAGGTGCGGGACCTCACCGATAAGCCGTTCGGTGTCGATCTGTTGGCTGCAATTCCGGAAATGCTGGAGCGCGCGGCTGATCTGATCATTGATGGCGGCGCGAGCACATTCATTTCAGGTTTGGGCGTTCCCCTCCCGCATCTGGTGCGGAAATTTCAGGCGGCAGGCCTCAAAGTAATGAGCGTCTGTGGAACGGTGCGCCACGCACGCGCGGCCGAAGCGGGCGGCCTCGACGCCGTCGTGGCGCAAGGAACGGAAGCCGGCGGACATACCGGCAAGATCGCTGGAATGGCGCTGATTCCGCAGGTCGTCGATGCCGTGACGATTCCCGTGTTAGCAGCAGGCTCGATTATTGACGGCCGCGGTCTGGCGGCAGCACTCGCACTGGGCGCGCAGGGCGTTTGGGTTGGTACCCGGTTTATCGCCAGCACTGAGGCGCATGCCGGCGCGCTTTACAAGCGGGTGATTATCGATGCCGGCGACGAGGACACGATCGTCACCCGCTGCTACTCGGGCAAAACCATGCGCGTCTTCAAGAAAGGCTATGTGACAGATTGGGAGCGCCGTCCGCAGGATATCCAGGCCTTTCCACAGCAAGCGATGGTCTCGCAGCGGTCTGGCGTAATGGGTGGAATTGGCGGCCAGCTCGAAGACCTGGAGCGGGATCGCTCCGCTTTTGCGATGGGTCAGGGCGCTGGCGCCATCCATAGTGTCAAGCCCGCGGCAGAAATTGTTCGCGACATGATGACGGAAGCGGACGAGGTTGTGGCGCGACTGGCGCAACTCAGGGGACTGAAATAATTCAGAAGAACGATCGCAGCGCCACATGCCCGAGAACCAGCAACCCAAACAAGGCCACCGCGATACCCGATACACGATTGATGATCTTCATGATCGCCGCGTCGATCCGGGCATGGAAGAGTCCCACAAACGTCGTCAAGGTGAACCACCAAAGCGTCGAACCCGATATCACGCCCGCCACGATGAAGGTCGCGTCGAAGCGGCCTGATCCGGCCGTAGCGGCTATCCCGCCCACACTTGCGAACAGCGCGGTGAAGCCGAACAAGGTGGCAGGATTGGTAATCGTCAAGGCAAAGGTGGAGGCGAAGGTGCGGCCGAGCGAAGCGCGGCCCGGCTCTCCTAACTCTTTTCGTTCCACGGTCCTGCCATGCAACGGGTCAGCGATATAGGTGTAGAGACCGAAGATAATCAGTAATGCACCGCCTCCCAGCTGGATAGGCGTCGAATGGTGTTCGATCCATTCTCGAACGGCGGTCAGCCCAAAGCCGATGACTGTTGCGAAAACGCTGTCGCCAAGGGCGGCGCCGAGTCCGGCCATGAGACCGTTCAACGGGCCGAAGGCCAGAGTCCGGCGAATGCAGAGAAGATTAACCGGGCCGATCGGAATCGCCACGATCAACCCGATGAATATCCCGGAAAAAACGAGGATGAAATAACTCATCCGGCCGGACCAGCCGCGATGGGTTCAACCTTCGCAGAAAAGTGGTTCTTCATTGGCACTTCCGGTTTGCGATTGCTGCCAGCGCGAATGCGCCGTGTCGTCGATGAAACAGAAAGCAAAAAAATCGTGACCAGCGTCAAGGCGACTACAATTTTTCCTGTTGCGGCAGCCACAACACTCGACAGACATGGAACTCAGGCACAACCTTTCGGTTACGAATCCCGGTGCACAATCCGGGAACGGACAACAAGGCTGGACGAAAGGGTCCGCCGTAATCGGGTGAAAGCGCAATGTACAAGTTCGATTTGGCGTTGCGGGGATACCGGCTGACGACGGCCGAGATTCTGTACCACATGCCGGACCATCCCGGCGTCCTTCAGACCTTTGTGTGGCAGGAACTCGACCTCGCACCGCGGTTTCCCGTGCTGAACAAATTCCTGCACTTCTGGGAACAGAACATCGAAGGACGGCTGCATTCCGTCCGCGTGGCGGCACGGGGGTTGATCTCTGCGGCCGAACTCAAGCACGCTGCCGGCGAGTTCACGCTGCATTAGGCGCGAGCGTCTCTCCGAACCGGACGGGCATTCCCCGTCCAGGCGCAAGCAATGCGTCATTCCGCATGACGATCTGTCCACGGATGATCGTCGCCAGCGGCCAGCCGGTAGTCTCCATGCCGTCGAACGGACTCCATCCGCATTTGGACGCGATCCGGGCATTCTCGATGCGGCGTCTCTTCTTGAGGTCGACAAGGGTGAAATCCGCATCATATCCGCGCGCGATGCGGCCCTTGCCCGCGATGCCGAAAATGCGCGCCGGCCCTGCGCTTGTCAGATCGACAAGACGTTCGAGCGAGAGTCGGCCCGCGTGGACATGGTCGAGAAGAATCGTGACGAGGGTCTGAACGCCAGGCATTCCGGAAGGCGTGTCGGGATAAATTCCGGCTTTTTCTTCAAGCGTATGCGGGGCGTGGTCGGAGCCGATGACGTCAATCAAGCCTTCGCCGACGGCTTGCCACAAGGCATCACGGTGCGAGGCATCCCGGATGGGCGGATTCATCTGCGCCAGAGCGCCAAGCCGTCCGTAGCACTCCGGAGCCGCAAGGGTGAGATGTTGCGGGGTCGTTTCGACGCTCGCGATATCGCGCGCGTCAGCCAGCAGTGGCAGTTCGTCGGCCGTCGTCACGTGCAGCACGTGCAGCCGGCGCCCCGCACGACGGGCAAGCTTCAGCACCCGCTCCGTCGAGCGGCGTGCGGATTCCTCGTCGCGCCAAAGCGGATGGGTCTCGGGATGACCGGCTCTCGCAAACTGTCTGCGCTCCTTCAGCCGCGACTCGTCCTCCGAGTGCACGGCCATGCGTCGCGAACCCGCTTTCAACGCATCGAGAATCGCCTCATCGCCGTCGAGCAGAAGCGTGCCGGTCGATGAACCCAGAAAAGCCTTCACACCAGCCACGCCTTCCATACGCTCCAGTTCCGCCAATGCGCCGATATTCTGAGGCGTCGCTCCCACGTAAAAGGCGTAATCGCAGTGCATACGGGCTCTGGCCCGCGAAAGCTTGTCTTCCAGCGCCAGTCGGCTGGTCGTCGGAGGATGTGTATTCGGCATCTCGAAGACGGATGTTACGCCTCCAAGCACCGCCGCGCGGCTTCCGGTTTCCAAATCCTCCTTGTGTTCATTTCCCGGTTCGCGGAAATGAACCTGCGTGTCGATTACACCGGGCAAAATATGCAGCCCCCTTGCCTCGAACACATCGAGCGCTGACACCGTGGCGAAGGAACCAATACCGGCTATGCGTCCGGCCCGCACCGCAACATCTGTCTCGAAGATTCCGGCCGGTGTGACGACCGTGCCACCGAGAATGAGCAAGTCGCAGCGGTCGCTCACGATGCGGGGTCCTTCAACTGTTGTTGCAGAATGGCGGCTATCTGCGTGGCGGCTGTGCCGTCGCCATAAGGATTGGTTGCAAGGCTCATTCGGCGATATACCTGTTCATTGGAAAGGAGTTCCTCTACCCCAGCTATGATCGACTGCGTTGATGCGCCTACGAGGCGATTGACACCCGCATCGATGCCCTCCGGCCTCTCCGTTACTTCGCGCATGATCAACACCGGTTTGCCAAGCGAGGGGCCTTCTTCCTGAATGCCGCCGGAGTCCGTCAGGATCAACCGGCTCACCTCCATCAGTCGAACGAAGGCTCTATACGGCAGCGGCTCCTCAAGCACGATGTTCTCGATCTTGCCCAGGCGTTCGCGAACAGGCTGTCTCACGGCCGGGTTGAGGTGCACCGGATAGGCGAACGTCGTTTCCGGATGCGACGCGGCCAAACGCTGCAGAGCGTCGCAAATGTTTTGAAAGCCCGTGCCGAAGCTTTCGCGCCGATGGCCGGTGACGAGCACGATTGGCAGATTTCTGTCGATTGCTGTTTCGAGTCGCGAGCTCAATCGCGGAGGAGACATTCGCACGCGCATGCGCATGTCCAACAGAGCATCGACAACCGTGTTTCCGGTGACGAAAATCGAATCCGGCCGAATGCCTTCCGCTTCCAGGTTGCGGCGCGCCAACATCGTCGGAGCGAAATGCCAAGTGGCTGCCAGCGTCGTGATTCGTCGATTCAGCTCTTCGGGGAATGGCAATTCCAAGTCGTGGCTTCTGAGACCCGCCTCGACGTGGCCGACCGGAATCTGTCGATAAAATGCACACAACGCAGTGACTTCGACGGTCGTCGTGTCGCCTTCGATCAGAACGGCATCGGGCCGCTCGCGTGCGAGCACCTCGTCGATCGCTCGGAAAAGCCGTGCACTAAGGGCTGCCAGCGTCTGGCCCGGTTCCATCAACCCAAGTTCACAATCCGGGCAAAGGTCGAAGTCCGCCAGCGCCTGGACGAGCATTTCCTTGTGCTGGCCTGTCGAACACAGCCGTACGTCGAACGCGTTGCCCATTCCGCGCAACGCATGCACCAGCGGGGCCATCTTGATGGCTTCCGGCCGCGTGCCAACGACAAGAAGAACGCGCTTCGTCGCCGGCACGTCAGGCATCCAGCCTCTCGGCCGATTTTGTCGAACTGTCCGCAACGTATCCCAGGGCATTTCCCGATGGTACCGCTCTTGCCTGACATTCGCGATAAACATGCAACGTCCGCCGTGCGATTTCCGGCCAGGAAAATTCCTGTTCGGCCCGCGTTCTCGCAGCGGCGCCCAATCGTGCCCGAAGTCCAGATTCGGATATCAGCCGGCGAAGTGCTGCCGCGAATTGTTCCGGGTGCCCGGGCTCAACCAACAGGCCCGTTTCGCCGTCTGCCATGATGGCGGGGATGCCGCCCACGCGCGTCCCCACGAGGGGAAGACCGCAAGCCATCGCCTCGAGACCGGAAATGCTCGTCGCTTCGGCCAATGAAGGGAGCACGGATATATCTGCGGCACGATAGACGGCGGGCATTTCGAAATTGCTCACGGCGCCGAGAAACCGCGTCCGATCAAGCAAATGCGCGTCACTCAATATCGCAATCATTTTCGACCGCTCGGGCCCGTCGCCCGCAATCACAAGCCGGAACGATTTCGGATCCAGCAAGCGAACCGCTCCGGCAAAATTCGTCACACCGTTTTTTTCCACCAGCCTTCTGGCCAGCAGGATCACAATTTCATCCTGCTCGATTCCCCACTCCCGGCGAAGCGGCGACGCCCCGGGACGAAACCGCTCGACGTCGACCCCGTTAGGAATCATGGCGGCGGGTCCCAAATAACCGAAGGCGCGCGCTGCATCCACCAACTCGTCGCTTGGTCCGATCACGTAATCGCAATGCTCAAGCAAGCGGGCCGTCCGCCGCTTGCGAGCAGGCGATGTCCGCAACCGGGCGAGAAAGCCCGAGGAGTGGTTCGTAAACACCGTCCGCGCCGCCAGACCTCGCGTAGCCGCCAGCGGCCGCACACCATGAACGTGCAAAATATCAACGGGACGGCGAGCGAGCTTGCGCGCAAGCCACCACCGCAGCATGGCCTGGTAGAATGGCTCCCCCTTGACCACCCCCGGGCGATGGACGCAAGGCCCGGTGTGGTCCGAGGCTTGGATCGCTGCCCCGATGCTGCGTGGATGAACCACTTCGACGCTTGCCGCGCCCGGCGCAAGTGCCTTCGCCAACTCCGACACGTGACTGGCGATTCCGCCAACGTCCGGTGGGTATTCGCTGGTAAGAAGCAGAATCCTTATATCCATCTCCCTCTCGTAGCCCGAACGCTATCGCAAGAACCAGCCGCTTTTCGATACACCGGCGGCGGCCGCCAGCGTACAATGATCCGGATGACATCGCTTGCGCACCTGGATAATCGCGGCATCCTGGCTGTTTCGGGCCCGGATGCGACCGATTTTCTGCAGGGTCTGATAACGAATGACGTTCGGACCATTACCAATGGTTCGGCCATATACGCGGCTCTGCTCACGCCGCAGGGCAAAATTCTCATCGATTTCCTGGTCGCATTGCATGCAGGGACATTTCTGCTCGATTGCTGGGCAGGGGCGGCGGAGTCGCTTGCGAAGCGGCTTGCGCTCTACAAATTGCGCAGCAAGGTTCTCATTGAGCGCCGCGATGATTTGATGGTTTTGGCTGGTTGGGATGGCGCCGCATCGCCCGAGCGTTGTTTCTCCGACCCACGATTGCCGGCCTTAGGCTGGCGTGCCGTCGCACCGCGCGGGGAGATGCCCGCAACTATTTCGGGAGAGGTTTACCTTGCGCACCGACTCGATTGTGGCGTGCCGGAAGGCGAAGATTTCGGGCAGGACAAGATTTTTGCGCTGGATGCCGGTCTCGACGAACTGCATGGCGTCTCATTCGGCAAGGGCTGTTATGTGGGTCAGGAACTGACGGCACGCATGAAGCATCGAGGCACGGCACGCAGGAGAGTGCTTCCGATTGCCGCAATCGATGGTAGCGCAATCGGCGGCCCGGAAATCCCCGTGTCCGCTGGAACACTCGACATTGGCACAATCATAGCCGCCTACGGTTCCCGAGGATTTGCCCTCGTCCGGCTCGATCGCCTTGCCGACGCGGGAACGGCAGGACTTACAGCCGGAGGGACTCCCGTGCGTGTCGGAAAGCCTGCTTGGCTTTTCGCTTGACGCCGGAAATGAATGCGCAAGAGTGCGCTTCTCTATTTTCGGAGGTTGCACACATGCTTCATCACGTCTCTGTCGGCGTCACAGATGTCGAGCGCGCGGCCCGGTTCTACGACGAAGTTCTCGGCGCGCTTGGCTATAAACGTTCCGCGCAATATCTGCCTTATGCGATCGCCTATGGGGAAGGCGTTTCCGAGTTCTGGATTCAGATGCCACACGACCAGCGGGCACCCAATCCGGGCAACGGCAACCATGTGAGCTTCGCCGCGCGATCCAGAGATGCCGTCGACAAGTTTCACCGGGCTGCGATCGAACACGGCGGCGCGGATGAGGGCGAGCCGGGCCCCCGCCCGGACTACAGCGCCGACTATTATGGCGCCTTTGTGCGCGATCTCGACGGCAACAAGATCGAAGCAGCGCTGCGTTCCGAGCCAAAGAAAACCCGGTCAAAAAAGGCGTTGCCGGTCAAGGCAAAGTCGAAGGGATGGCCGCCAGGAAAAGCGAAGAATGCTGCCAAGCGGGGAACCAAGACCAAGACCGCCAAACGCAAGGCCAAACGTAAGTGAATGGCGAGTTGGTTCGCTGCCCCTGGCCGGGCAAGGATCCGCTTTATGTCGCCTATCACGACGAAGAATGGGGCGTACCGGAGTTCGACGACCGTGCGCTCTATGAAAAATTGGTCCTCGACGGCTTTCAGGCCGGACTTTCCTGGATCACGATCCTGCGCAAGCGCGAGAATTTTCGCCGTGCGTTCGATGATTTCGATCCAAACAAGATTGCCCGGTATGGCGAAAGGCAGATCGGCCGGCTGCTGAAGGATGAAGGCATCGTCCGCAGCCGTGCCAAAATCGAAGCGGCCGTCTCCGGCGCAAGACTGTGGCTTTCCATGGTCGAGAACGAGCCCGGCAGCTTCGCCGAACTCATCTGGAAGCATGTCGACGGCAGGCCGCGGATCAATCGTTACAGAAGCAGGGAAGATGTTCCAGCCCAAACGCCCATGAGCGAGGCGCTTTCCAGAGAACTCAAGCAGCGCGGCTTCAACTTCTGCGGACCGGTAATCGTCTACGCCTTTGCTCAAGCGGTCGGAATGGTCAACGACCATCTTGTGAGCTGTCACCGGCATTCCGAATGTTCCCGGGCGAGCGACACGGTCCGACGAGGAGATACGAAGCGGATTCGGGAATAGCTCCGGCAAGCTTCGGGCCGGTTCAGGTCGTCGTTTTCCGGAAGAATTGAATTCAAAGAAAAAGCCGGGTTCGAATGTCACACAATCGCAAGATTTGGGGCGCAGTATATGCCCGATTTGCGTTCTTCGCTGGAGGGACGATGGGCTCGCTCCTTGAAGCATATCTGCGACAGCGCGACCTGCGCAATTTTTTGCGGACGCAGAAATTGACCATCGCGTCCCAACTTTCCGCCGTCGACAACCAGATAAGGCAAATTCTGGATAGCGATCGCTGCCGGCAGCAAAGCCTCGGGCGGTCGGTCTACCTCCATCGCTACATCATCGGCATTCTCGATGCGATCACGAGTTTCTACGAGCGCGAGACCCGAAGAAGACTGGGGCTCGCGCTCTATCACGAAGCCTTTGTCGGATATTTGCATGATCGGTTTCGCGTCTCACGCCTGGAGGCCCACCACTTGTTCGTCTCGGCAATCGGGCAACCGAATGCTGAAACCCGGGAAACGGGGATGCTCGACGGTTACACCGACGGGCTTCTGGCGTTAGGGGGAAAAACGCCACCCCGGAAACTTTTCGAGTGTTTGACGAGACAAATTCCGGCCAACGATCAAGCGCCGCAGACCGTCGATTTTGCAGTCGCCGCGGCAGTGAATTCCTGACCGGCAGATTATTACGCTATCTCCGTCCGCGATAGGATGCGACTCCGGGTTCTGGAAGCCAAACCTCCGCGGGCAATTTGCCCTTTTGCCAGAAAATATCGATCGGAATACCGCCGCGAGGGTACCAGTATCCCGCAAGCCGCAAGAATTTCGGCCGGATCGCAGCGGCAATCCGCTTGCCGATGAAAAGGGTGCAGTCTTCGTGAAACCTGGCGTGATTGCGAAAGCTGGCGAGGAACAGCTTGAGCGATTTCGATTCGAGCAGCGCTTTGGCAGGACAATAATCGAGCACAAAAAGCGCAAAATCCGGCTGCCCGGTTATGGGGCAGAGGGTCGTGAACTCGGGCGCTGTGAACCGAACAAGATAATCCGTGTCGCCATGCGGGTTAGGCACAGATTCCAGGCGTGCGTCTACGGGCGATTTCGGGACACCGACCTTTTGGCCCAGATGCGTGAGCTTTGCTCTCCCGGTCACAGCCCTACAGCTCCTCGTAACTGCAGGACTGCCCGTAAGACGGCCTGCGTATCCGTACGCGCGAAACGTGGGAAAGTTTTTCCCGCGCTCTGCCGAAAATGTAGCGTGCGAGATTTTCGAGCGTAGGCGGCCCCAGCCCGTCGATTTCATTGAGCAGGCCGTGGTCCAGCGTCCGGGCGATTTCATCGAGCGCTGTCTTGACTTCACCCAGGTCCGACAACATCCCGGATTTGCGATCGGGCTCGCCCCTGAGAGTCACTTCCACATAGAACGAGTGACCGTGCACGCGCCGGTTCGTGGCGGCGCCCGTCTCCAAAAAATGGGCGGCGTCGAAGCCGAATTCCTGGGTGATCTCGATCATAATGGGCGTTTGGCAGGAGTAAGGATTACCGTCAAGCACAAGCGATGGTAAGCAGCGACACTTGGGCGCTTGCCCCATATTGTTGCACTGCCATGAAGCCCATGCTAACTGCAACGCGCGCGAGCACAGGGGAGTCGTTCGCGTGGGAATTTCCCGCGTATTCAATAACTTAACGGACGTGCGTCGATCGCCAACGCGCGAGGAGCCGAAGAACCCACGTGGCCAGCGAAGAACAAGTCGCCTCCGGCGTCGCCGGCCGCTATGCGACCGCGATATTCGAGCTCGCGCAGGAAGAGAAGTGCGTCGAAGCTGTCGCGAAGGATTTTGCGGCGCTGAAAACGATGATTGCGGAAAGCCCCGAGCTGCGACTCTTCGTGCAGGCTCCCGTCTTCTCGCGCGAGGAGCACAAGAAAGGTTTGGATGCCCTGCTGCGCCGCATGGAAGCGTCGGCCCTGACCGTCCGCTTCGTGTTGACGCTTGCAGAAAAGCGGCGACTTTTCGCGCTGAGCGACATTGTCCGCGCCTTCGAAAAAATGCTTGCGCGTCAACGCGGCGAAATCGATGCCGAGGTCACGTCGGCGCAGGCGCTGAACGAGGCGCAGGTAAGCGAACTCAAGCGCATCCTGAAAACAACATTGGGCCGCGAGGCGCGGCTCGAGGCAAAAGTTGATCCAACACTGCTCGGTGGGCTCGTCGTGAAGGTGGGCTCGCGGATGATCGATTCGTCGTTGCGCACAAAGCTGGAAGGGCTGCGTGCGGCCATGAGAGGACACTGAAATGAAAATCCAGCCGGGTGAAATTTCCTCGATCCTGAAACGCGAAATTCAGAATTTCGGTGTCGAGGCCCAGGTCAGCGAAGTTGGCCAGGTCCTGAGCGTCGGCGACGGCATCGCGCGCGTCTATGGCCTGGACAATGTACAGGCCGGCGAGATGGTGGAGTTCCCGGGCGGCATCAAGGGCATGGCGCTCAACCTGGAAACCGACAATGTCGGCGTCGTCATCTTCGGCAACGATTCCGGCATCAAGGAAGGCGACACCGTCAAACGCACAGGTGCGATTGTCGATACCCCCGTCGGCAAAGGGTTGCTGGGTCGCGTGCTCGATGCCCTCGGCAATCCCATCGACGGCAACGGGGACATCGCCGATATCGCGGAGCGTCGGCGCGTCGATGTCAAGGCGCCCGGTATCATTCCCCGCCGCTCGGTAAACGAGCCCATGCAGACGGGGCTCAAGGCGATCGACAGTCTCATTCCCATCGGCCGCGGTCAGCGCGAACTCATCATCGGCGACCGTCAGACGGGCAAGACCGCCGTCGCCATCGACGCCATCATCAATCAGCGCACGATCAACAAGAGCAGCGACGAATCCGCCAGGCTTTATTGCATCTACGTCGCGATCGGACAGAAGCGTTCCACGGTCGCCCAGATCGTCAAGACGCTCGAAGACGCGGGCGCCATGGAATACACCATCGTCGTCGCCGCCACCGCGAGCGAGCCGGCGCCGTTGCAATATCTTGCGCCGTTCACCGGTTGCACCATGGGCGAATGGTTTCGCGACAACGCCATGCACGCGCTTATCGTCTACGACGATCTTTCCAAGCAGGCGGTCGCCTATC
The DNA here is from genome assembly GCA_036511745.1 of Rhizomicrobium sp. Classification (GTDB taxonomy): domain Bacteria; phylum Pseudomonadota; class Alphaproteobacteria; order Micropepsales; family Micropepsaceae; genus Rhizomicrobium. Next base: position 6,074 of record DATCBQ010000125.1, on the reverse strand, counting down.
GCCAGATGTCGCTGCTGCTGCGCCGCCCTCCGGGGCGCGAGGCCTATCCAGGCGACGTGTTCTATCTGCATTCGCGTCTGCTTGAACGAGCCGCGAAAATGAATGCCGAACATGGCGGCGGCTCGCTTACCGCGCTTCCCGTCATCGAAACCCAGGCCAACGACGTGTCGGCCTACATCCCGACCAATGTGATCTCGATCACGGACGGCCAGATCTTCCTCGAAACCGATCTGTTCTTTCAGGGTATCCGGCCGGCGGTGAATGTCGGCATCTCGGTGTCGCGCGTGGGCTCGGCGGCGCAGATCAAGGCGATGAAACAGGTTGCCGGTTCGATCAAGCTCGAACTGGCCCAATACCGCGAAATGGCCGCCTTCGCCCAATTCGGCTCCGACCTCGATGCGTCGACCCAGAAGCTTCTCAACCGCGGCGCGCGCCTGACCGAACTTCTGAAGCAACCGCAGTTCAGTCCGTTGCCGGTGGAAGAAGAAGTGATTTCGCTCTTTGCCGGCGTGAGAGGCTATCTCGACAGGCTCGCGCTGAACGACGTATCGCGCTTCGAGGACGAGCTTCTGCGACTGATGCGGTCGCGCTACGGCGATGTGCTCGACGCGATTCGCACGCAGAAACAGCTCACCCCCGAGCTGGAAGAAAAACTGAAAGGTATTCTGGAAGAGTTTGTGAAGAGCTTTGCCTGATGCCCAGCCTGAAAACCTTTCGCAGCCGCATCGCCAGCGTCAGGGCGACGCGCAAGATCACGAAGGCCATGCAAATGGTGGCCGCTTCGCGATTGCGCCGCGCCCAGGAGGCGGCGATTGCGGCCAGGCCCTATGCCGAAAAAATGAGCGCGGTCATCGCCAGCCTCGCCGGCGGAATGAAGGACAATCCGAGCGCCCCTGCCCTGTTGATCGGCACCGGACGCGACGACGTCCATCTCATAGTCTTGGCGACGGCCGATCGCGGATTGTGCGGTGCCTTCAACACCAACATCGCGCGCCTGGCGCGGCAGCATATCGAGGCGGTTCTGCGAGACGGCAAACAGGTAAAAATCCTGTGCGTCGGCCGCAAGGGGCGCGACCAGCTCAAACGCCAGTACGCCAAGGCCATCCTGGAGACGATCGAGTTTACCCATGTGAAGCGTATCAGCTTTGCGGATGCCGCCGCCGTCGGCCGGCGTGTGTTGGACCTGTTTGCCGCCGGCGAATTCGACAGCGCCACCATTATTTATTCCCGGTTTCGTTCGGTGATGACCCAGGAACCGACGCTGCAACAGCTTATTCCCGCGCCGGTCGAAGCGCGCGAACCCGCCACCGGACCGCTCGGCAACGTCTACGAATACGAGCCGGACGAAGGGGCGATCCTGGCCGATCTTCTGCCGCGCAATGTCAGCGTGCAGATTTTCGGCGCGCTGCTCGAGAATGTGGCCGGCGAGTTCGGCGCCAAGATGACGGCCATGGACTCGGCAACCCGCAATGCCGGCGACGTTATCGACCGCCTCACCTTGCAGATGAACAGGGCCCGACAGGCGATGATCACCAAAGAGCTGATCGAGATCATTTCCGGCGCGGAAGCGCTGTAACGAACGCAACATCGGGCTCGGGCAAATCCGCCGGAGCAGGGATTTTGAAGCGAAGGAAACCGTCATGAATGCCATGACACAAAGCAACAAGCAGGGCCGGATCGCCCAGGTGATGGGCGCCGTGGTGGATGTTCAGTTCGACGGCCATCTGCCCGGGATCATGAACGCGCTCGAAACCGACAATCACGGCCACCGGCTTATTCTCGAAGTCGCCCAGCATCTTGGCGAGTCGATCGTGCGCACGGTCGCCATGGACGCCACCGAAGGACTGGTGCGGGGACAAAACGTCACCGACACCGGCACTCCCATCCGCGTGCCGGTGGGCGAAGGCACTCTGGGGCGGATCATGAATGTGATCGGCGAACCCGTCGACGAAGCGGGCCCCATACAGGCCACGGAACGGCGCTCCATTCACCAGGACGCGCCGCTTTTCGTCGATCAGTCCACCGAAGCGCAGGTGCTCGTCACCGGCATCAAGGTTGTCGATCTGCTGGCGCCTTATGCGCGCGGCGGCAAGATCGGCCTGTTCGGCGGCGCCGGCGTGGGCAAGACCGTGCTCATCCAGGAGCTCATCAACGCGGTGGCCAAGAATCACGGCGGCTATTCGGTGTTCGCCGGCGTTGGCGAACGCACCCGCGAGGGCAACGACCTCTATCACGAGATGATCGAATCCGACGTCAACAAGGACCCGAAGAAAGGTTCGACCGAGGGCTCGAAATGCGCCCTCGTCTACGGCCAGATGAACGAGCCGCCGGGGGCGCGCGCACGGGTCGGCCTTTCAGGCCTGACCGTCGCCGAATATTTCCGCGATCAGGGCCAGGACGTGCTGTTCTTCGTGGACAACATCTTCCGCTTCACGCAGGCCGGCTCGGAAGTGTCGGCGCTGCTGGGCCGCATCCCCAGCGCGGTTGGTTATCAGCCCACCCTTGCCACCGACATGGGCCAGCTTCAGGAGCGCATCACCACCACCACCAAGGGCTCGATCACTTCGGTGCAGGCCATTTATGTGCCTGCCGACGATCTGACCGATCCGGCGCCCGCCACCTCCTTCGCGCATCTGGACGCGACCACCGTACTGTCGCGCGGCGTGTTCGAAAAGGCAATTTTCCCCGCCGTCGATCCACTCGATTCTACGTCGCGCCTGCTCGATCCGCGCGTCGTCGGCCAGGAGCATTACGATACCGCTCGCCGGGTGCAGCAAATCCTGCAACGCTACAAGGCGCTGCAGGACATCATCGCCATTCTGGGCATGGACGAGCTTTCCGAAGAGGACAAGCTCACCGTGGCGCGGGCCCGCAAGATCGAACGCTTCCTGTCGCAGCCGTTTTTCGCCGCCACCGTCTTCACCGGCATGCAGGGGATCAGCGTCAAACTCGAAGACACGATCCGCAGCTTCAAGGCGCTGGCGAACGGCGATTACGACCACCTGCCGGAATCCGCCTTCTACATGGTGGGCACCATCGAGGACGCGGTCGCCAAGGCGCAGAAAATGGCGGCGGACGCCTGATGGTCGATCGCATCGCCTTCGATCTCGTTTCGCCGGAACGCCTGCTTCTTTCGGAGGAAGCCGAAATGGTCACGGTGCCCGGCACCGAAGGCGAGTTCGGCGTGCTTTTGGGCCACGAGCCGGTGATCTCCACCCTGCGCCCCGGCGTCATCGACATGCGCGGCGGGACGCAAGGCGACGCCCGTTTCTTCGTTCAGGGCGGCTTCGTGGAAGTCAATCCGCTCAAGATCACGGTGCTGGCCGAGGAAGCCATTCCCATGGAGCAGGTCGATGCCGGGGTCCTCGATCAGCGCATCCGCAACGCCGAGGAGGACATCCACCTCGCCAAAACCGAGGGCGCCCGCGCCCGGGCCGTGGAAATCCTCGATACGCTGCGCCTGATGCGGGCCGCGCTTTAGGCCAGGCGCGGCCTTTCGGGCCGATTTCCGCAAAGGCAACGGGTTCTGCTATAAGCGTTTGCGTGAAGGCGCTTTGGCGAGAGTCTGCGGCCATTGAACGGATGAGGTTTTCCGAATGACCGGTGAAGCGGTCTATCGCGCGGGTTGGAGCCTGGACGAAATCGCCTGGGCCAGCTTCGATCCCTCGAAAGTCGAGCCGGAACTGCTCAGCTCGGTCAAGGCGGCCGCGCTGGTGGAATTCAACGCGCCCGATTACGTGGACTATCTGAAACGCGTCTTCAGCGATTCCCCCGCCGAAACGCTTGCCAGCATCGAGCGCTGGGGCGAGGAAGAGGCCCAGCACGGTCGGGCGCTGGGGCGCTGGGCCGAAGTGGCCGATCCGTCGTTCGATTTCAGGGCGGCGTTCGCCCGCTTTCAGGCGGGCTTCAAGCCGGCGCATCTGACGGGCGGCGATCTTGTTTCCATCCGTGGCAGCCGGCGCGGCGAGATGATCGCGCGCTGCGTCGTGGAATCCGGCACCTCCTCCTTCTACAGCGCCATCCGCGACGCGACGGACGAGCCGGTGCTGAAGGAGATCGCCGGGCGCATCGCCGCCGACGAATTCCGCCATTACCGGCTGTTTTTCGAGACCCTGCAGCAGCAGGACGAGCCCGAGCTGCCGTTCTGGCGCCGGCTTTGGGTGGCGGTGACACGGGTCAACGAATCCGACGATGACGAACTCGCCTATGCCTGGTACAGCGCCAACATTCCCTCCGAACGCCAGGGCGAAATTCCCTACAGCCGCAAAATCTTCGCCCGCGCCTATCACGCCAAAGCGATGACGCTGTATCGCCGCCACCATATCAGGAAGCTCGTGCAGATGGTGGCGAAGGCGGTGGGCGCCGACCCGCAGGGACGCCTGGCGGCGTTCGCCGGTGCCGTGCTGTGGCGTCTCCTGTGCATCCGGGCGGGCATGGCGGCGGCGGGGCCACCTGCAACCATCCCGGCCACGATCTGAGCACCCATTGCCGCCCGCAACAGCGGCATTATTTCCGCGAACAGCAGCGTTGACTCAAATTCCTGCGTGGTTTCAATGCCTTGACGAATATGCAGAACCACGCTCGGTGTCGGGGCGCGCTGGAGCGACGCGCGCCTCATTATCTCCTCGGGAAACGCGATCCAGGAATGCCGCGGATCGTCCGTCGCACAGAAATGGAAATCGACCAGATGTCCACTGTCGGAATTGCCGGTGCGGCGCCGGCATGGCAGATCGAGACCTTCTGCGGCTCTCCGTCGCCCGAGACGCCACGGCGGCGCGCCGGGCGCGGCACGCCGTCATGCCGGAATGGATACGACATTTGATCAAACCCTGCAAGAATTTAATTCGTACGCGGAACGTTTTGCGGACGAATTCCGGGAATTTGCAATCCGTTCAGGCCCTTCCCCGCTACCACGCGACCAAAGCCCGTGAAGGTCTTCGCGCGTCCGGCCGCAAGCCCGCCGCCGCTCACGTGTGTGCGGCGCGCGGCGGAAGCCGATCAGCGCGGAGCGCCAATCCCGACCCCAGCTGTCATCCTCGCGCCAGCGAGGAACCAGTGCGCGAGCGTCCGCGAGCGCAATTGACTCTGCGCATACCAGGGCGGAAGCTTATTCAGCGCGCAGACGAGATTAGCAAATTAGCGGGATTAGCGTGACATGATGCATTGCCAGCGGCCGTCCCGTGCTTCCGGAGCGCCGCACCGTTGTTCGTCCGCGCCGTCCGCACAAAGAAGGTTTGCGAAATTGCCGACCCGCTCCAGCACCGGCTTCACCGTGACGAGCGCATCGTCCTGGCGCGGCCAGATGGGCGCGCGCGCTGGACCACGGCCAGTCTTGCGCTTGGGACACCAGGCGCGCGCGCACCGGATTGAGCGCCACGCAGCGGATGCCTGTCATCAGGCGGCTTTGCACAATAACATCCGATCCCGGTCATTTTGCACAAAACCCTGCGCTCTGCACAACAACTCGGTAATGCTTGTTCCCTGCATCCCATAGTCGCCACTTGGCGAAGCTGCGCCAGAGCTCCGGGCCGAAGCATCCATAGCTCGGCTGGATAGAGTGCTGCCCTCCGAAGGCAGAGGTCACAGGTTCAAATCCTGTCGGGCGCGCCACGAATCAACCAGTTGATTCCGCTCGCCGCGTTTGTCACCGAACGGGATGAAAATGAGAATTGCTTACCGTTCGGCGAGCCACCAGCTCACACCTGTCGCAAGGAAGGCGAGCTTCGAGGTGAGCGGAATGTGTCGTGCGAAATGTCCGCATTACGGCACAAGCGGACACTCAAACTGAAACAGCGACATGGCCCGCCTTTGGAAGATGGTGATAGGGTGGTGGCGCTTGGAACGATGTAGGCGGCTATGGTGGCGAAGACATGGGGAGAACGATTACGTCACGCATTAATTTCGTTGAACTACCTGCTAAAAACGTGGCCGACGCAAAGACTTTCTATTCGCAGGTTTTTGGCCGGTCATTGACCGAATTCGGCCCAATGCTATGCATGCACGCTTATTCGAGATTTCCCAGAGTAATCTTGAACGCCCATCGTCAGGAGGTCGAACCATGTTCCGCCGAATCT
>DATCBQ010000124.1:0-3147 GCA_036511745.1 Rhizomicrobium sp. | reverse complement strand
TTGGCCGCACGGGCCATCGACCGCCGTCATGAAATCGATCATCATTGTTTGTCCTGTGGTAGGCCGGTCAGGGCGCCCGTACCCGGAATCCCGAGCAGCCCGCATCGGGCAGTCCATTGATCCCGATGCTGATGCAACCGTGGCTGAGGTCGGCCAAACCATCACGCAGTGGTGTGAAGCCGGGGGCGCCGGTGTCCTGCATCTCGGACAGCGCATGCTCGAGATCGTCGTAGAATTTTCCGTATGACATTGAGTCCGGGTGAAGCCGAATCGACACGCGATTCGTTGCCCCGAACGCCGACAGATAGGTCAATAACGAATATACCGATTCGAATGCGCCAGGACCGTAGGCTTCGAGGATGACAGGACTTTGCGGAGATTTTTTCGCCGCGCCCACAGCACGCTGTAGCTCGCTGTAAAAAGAGTTCGTCTTCTCGATGTTGGCCTTGACGGCAACGGACAGCGGCTTGGTGTGGTCGAGATAGCCTGAACCCACTCCGAAACCGAAAAATACAAACGCCGCGGCGGCCAGCTGGGCGTAGTCGACGGTTCGTTCGGGGAGATGCGCGCGAATTTTACGGGAAACTTCACAGGCTATGATACAGCCGGTCAGCGGGACCAGCAGCATCGCCGGAAAATCGTAACGCGCATTCACCGGAAATCCGAAACGATAAAGGGCGGATTGCGTCGCATAGCTGACCACCAGGAAACCATAGACGCTGAAGGCGACCGCCGAATCGGCGATCCAGCTCTTGAGCGACTTACGTGGAATGACGTTCAATATTTCGAAAAACAGGATGGGAATGACGTAGAGCCACCAGGTTCGTCCAATCGCGTAGTACAGGCCTTTGCCGAAGAACTTGAGCACGGGCCAGGGTCCGATTGGACTGGCGTAGACGTCCGTTCCCGACGCACCCACCTGCCTTGCCACCACGAATACGATGCCACCGAGAGCGGTCAGAATCATCAGCCCGAGAATACCGATCAACAGTGGCGACAGATTTTTCCGAATGCCGGCGAACAGCAACACGCAGGCCGCGCCTCCGGCAAGCGGGATGAAGGTCTCCTTCAAACCAACCAGCGCGATGGTCGCAAGCGTCAACAGGATCGCGTTGGTATTTCGGGTCGGGCGCGTTTGGGAAAACAGAATGAAATAGCTTGCAAAAACCATGATGCCGACAAACAAGGCACCGTAAGTCTCCGAAGGGCCCAATCGCGACCAGACGTCGGACCAAAGTGGAAGAAGAGAAATATAAGCGGTCAGAACGCCGCTGAGCCAGCCGCCGACGAACCGACGCATGAACCACCAGATCGAACTCAGGAACACCGCAAAGCAGGCGGTGTGGGCCAGGTACCAGAGATGGACGTTGGGCCCCCACAGCGAGGTTTCGATTAATCTGAGTGTGTAGTAGGTCGGGCGGAAGCGTCCCTGCAGCGACCCCACCTCGGTTTTCGTGAGCAGGGTGTGCCAAACGTCGGTCAGGGGCAGGCGAAGGCCGCGCCCAAGAAACCCGAAGATTTCGGAATCGTCGATCACGCCCCAGTTCGCCTGGTAAATTTGCCGGCCCGCCAGAATAAGCGCGATGGCGCCCGACAGGATCGTGATCAGCAGAAAATTCAGAAGATGACCACGCGGGAAAAGAAGCCGATCGAGCCGCTTCATGCAGGAGTTCCGTTCGCGTTGAGCCGCGGCTCTGGCCGGGTGGTTCGTTTGTCAGTATCAGTAGCCGCCAATGCGCAGGAGGGAGGAAACTCCGTTGATTCCGCGCTGCGCCGTTCGAACGCATCCATAACGAATGGCGGGCGCTCCTTTGTGCTCATATGGATGCACCCGACATACATGCGCCGGCGGCACCACATCCGCCGGTGACAGGCGCCACCGCCGCTCTCCGCAGCGCCACACGCGCGGCCGATGACAAGGGCGGAATCGGGTAAGAATCGCCCATCAAAATCGCAAAATGGAAGGTGAAGGGATTCAAACAGTTATTTGGTCGGAGCGAGAGGATTTGAACCTCCGACCCCTAGTCTCCCAGACTAGTGCGCTAACCGGGCTGCGCCACGCTCCGATGCCGTTCCCTTAGCTTCGATCAGCCTTGCGCGCAAGGCGCGCGATCGGCCCTGCGGGCCCGGCAAATGCCGATTCTGCCGCTGCGGGCAGTCAGGCTTCCTTCATCGCCTGGTCGAGCAGTTGCCGGCAGGCGATCAGGTCCTGCAAGACCGCCTTGAGCCGGGACAGATCGACCGGGACCGCCGAAGCCGCCACGCCGGGAATTGCGCCGTCGTCGTCTTCCTCATCGTGCTCGGCCAGCGCAAACGCCAGCCCCTCTTCGGTGCCCTCATAGTCATCGTCATCGCCATCGATGCCAGGTGCTGCGCTGCCATCCTGCTCCCGGATGCTGAGGCCGACCGCCTCTTCGACCGCGCCGAACGAGGCGATCGCCGTGCTATCGGCCAGGCGCTGGACCGACGCGATGCCATGCTCCCGGAGAATGCGCTGCACGCCGCGGATGGTGTAGCCCTCGCCGTACAGCAGCCGGCGGATGCCCTTGAGCAGGTCGACATCGTCAGGGCGGTAATAGCGCCGGCCGCCGCTGCGCTTCATCGGCTTGATCTGGGTGAACCGCGTCTCCCAGAACCGCAGCACATGCTGGGGGATGTCGAGGTCGGCGGCGACCTCGCTGATGGTTCGGAACGCATCCGGCGACTTGTCCAAATGCCCGCTTCCTGTTCGGTCGCCGTGTTGAAGAATTAGCTACTCGGCCTTGGCGTCGCCGTTACCGGCACTGTTACCGTTGATCCGCTGCTTCAGTATCGCCGACGGCTTGAACACCATCACGCGGCGCGGCGAAATCGGCACCTCGGTGCCGGTCTTGGGGTTACGGCCGATACGCTGGCCCTTCTTGCGCACCATGAACGACCCAAACGACGACAATTTGACCGTTTCACCCTTCTCCAGGCAGTCGGTGATCTCCTTGAGGACCAGTTCGACAAAGGCAGACGACTCCGTGCGCGACAAGCCCACCTTCTGGTAGACCGCTTCGCACAGGTCGACGCGTGTAACTGTCTTTCCGGTTCCGGTCATCGCCTGCCCCAACTCACGACGAACAATTCGTATCTGAAATTATGAGCTTAACAAGCGACGGTCAA
>DATCBQ010000123.1:0-4721 GCA_036511745.1 Rhizomicrobium sp. | reverse complement strand
GACGGCTCGACGACGGTCTCGGTCGGCGGCAATCATTTCGAAGGCAATGGCGGCTTCGGCGCCAGCTCCGCACAGATCCAGTTCGCGGACACCTCCGACAACATCAACCTGCACGGCAATGTCTATGAGCCGGAGACGGTTGCCTTTGTAGCGTGAGTCGTCAACGAGCCGCCGCTCACTTCTTCCGCGGCGGGTTGGCGATCAGATAGGGGTAGCCGTTGTTGATCTTCGGGTTCTCGGCCCAGATCGCGGGATCGAAACCCGCCGGCAGGCCGGACTGCAGTTGCGTTGTTGTCAGGCCGGTGATGCCCGGGTCGTTTTTGATGTTCCCCGCGCCGTGGCTCGGGCTTGTTATTTTGCTGTTTGTGGTGTCCCAGTAGGCGAATGAATTGTTGCCGGCTGGCGGACCATCGACGCCGATCAGGCCGCCTTTATGGCCGCCGGTGTCGCGATCTAGTTTCACTGCGGTCGTCGAATAGGCCTGCGCGATCGTGCTTGCTTCGCCGCTTTCTCCCATCAGACCGCCGACATCCGAGCGGTCGCCTCCCGAGACCTTACCCATGGCGTAGGATTGGGTGATCGTGCCCACGTTGGTACCGACCAGGCCACCAAGACCTGAACTGGCGCCCGCCAAAACATTGCAGTTCGCATAGGATTGCGTGATGAAGCCACTGTGATTGCCTCCCACCAATCCGCCACCGCTTTCAGGCCAGCTGCTCTTAACGGTGCCAGTCGCAGCAGAGCGCGCAATGCTTCCGCCGCTCGCGCCAACGAGAAGGCCAATTTCGGACCCCTGCTGCAAATTTGAAGTTACAGAACCGCCGGCAAATGAACCGTTGATGGTTCCTATGTTCAAACCCACCAATCCGCCAACAGCGAGCCCGTTACCTCCAATTCCGATATTCCGCAGAGCGATATTCTCGACCATGCCTCCCGGCTGGTTTCCGGAGCCGATTTCGGAAAACAGTCCAACGTAATCGCCAGAAACCGGATCGTTGATGGAAAGATTCGAGATGTTGTTGCCCAGCCCTTCGAAAACGCCGGAGAGCTCGGTTGAAACCGGCGAGCGCGCATAGGTGCCATCATGCGAGGCATCGTAATTATTCGCGAGCGCGTAATCGCCGCCGGGATTGGAGGAAACCGCACTCGCAAGCGAAGCGACGCTGTTTACAAACGTGTATGCGGTTCCGTTGATTGTGAGCGAGCTCGCCAGGTCGAGAAATGTAACGTTTCCCTTTGGACCGAAGTAGAACATGCCGCCGGCGCCGCCGCTATTGGTGGCGACGGACAATCCACTGGCGCCGTTCACCGCAATGGGCTTCTTGATCTCAAGCGAACGCCAGGCAATGAGCGACAAGACGCCGCTACTGACCCAGCTTATGCCGGCGCTGACGTCGATATCGCTGGCCTGAACGCTGCCTGCCCCCGTAGTGGTCACCGTTGCGTTGCCCGAAGCGAGCATCGTCTCGAGATCGCTCACGTTGAGCACGGCATCCGCCGCCGTCGGTACGCAAACGCCATTTGAGCAACTCATGTTCTTAGTCTGCGCCGAAGAGATCGTCACGGTGGCGAAGCCGGGCTCCGCCGTCATCCAGATCGCGATGACCGACAGCACGGCCCCGCAACACCACGGCACCAGAACATGCGTCTTGCCGGTACGTGTGTAAGGCATGGACCCGCGCGACATGGTTTCAACGCTTGTTCGCGCTTGCGCACCGCCCAGTTCATCGGTCAGGCAATTCACGAGCGGCATCGATTTTCTCCCCATCACGGTAGGGGGAAAACCTACCACTGGAGCTCGCAATCGCCAATCAAATATTCCGGTATTTTGTGGCGCAATTCCTGCGTTGCTATCGAAGAAAGTAAGTTTGGGGTCGGAGTAACAACAGTCGCGCCGTGCGCGTGAACGTCTGCGCGGTGACCGCCTCAGCGGGCTCGACCGCCTGCACTGTGACCGTGCTGAACTAGCGAAGCCCGGGCCCATCCTGCGGTCGATGGCTGGGACGGCGGCTTCCAGCCCGCACCACGGTGCGGCACGATCAGATGCGCGCAGGATGCGCGCGGTCCCAGGTACAGGTATGTGCCTGTCAATGCTTCCTGGGACCGCGGGCTTCCAGCCCGCACTGTGGAAAGAGAAAGCAGCCATCCTTGTACGGATATCTTCGCCGCCGGCAGAACTCGTCTCACGCCTCGCGGCTCTGATGCCAGAAGGGCCAGCACATAGCGCCGGCGGCGACGAAGAGGCCGAAGGCGAGGCCGATCCAGATGCCCCAAGTCCTTCAGGTGCAGCCCGAAGGCGAGCCACACGCAGACCGGCGCCCGGGCCAGCCAGGAGGAGGCGCCGGCAATCCACATCGGGGCATAGGGACCCCGCGCCCTTTGCGAAGCGCTATCGCTTCCCCCCGATCACAGTCGGGGGGCCACGCACGGCTCGTCGGGGATGTCACGGAAATTTAATGCGCCGTTGTGTTATAGGCCGCAGGGGGCGAGCGTCGCATGTCCATGACTAAAACCAATGCGCGCGACGCGCAACGCCGCGCGGCGCTGGTGGCCGCGGAAGAGCAGGCGCTGGCGATGTTCGATGCGATCGAAGCGGCTGGTCTTGTCGCGCCGGGCCGCACGGAGCGCGAGGTCGAGGACGACATCTATGCGCTGGCGCGCGAGCGCTTCGGGGTTGAGCGCCATTGGCACCGGCGCATCGTGCGCAGCGGCATCAATACGCTGACGCTCGCGGTCGATTATCCCGCCATCCGCACGATCGGGCCCGAGGACACGGTCTATCTCGATCTGGGGCCGGTGTTCGAAGACTGGGAAGCCGATATCGGCCGCACCTATGCGTTGGGGGCGAACGCCGAGAAGAAGCGCCTGGTGGCCGATCTGCCGCGCGTGTTCGGCCGCGTGCAAGAGCACTATTACGCCTCGCCCGATATCACCGGCGCGCAGCTTTATGCCTTTGCGCAATCGGCCGCCGACGAGGCAGGCTGGGCTTTCGGCGGCGCCATCGCCGGGCATATTGTCGGCGAGTTCTCCCATTCCAGCTGGCCGGGCGAGAAGGACATCAAGCGCATCGGGCCGCACAATCCGCTGCCCATGCGCCGGGCGGATCATCTGGGACGGGCGCTGCACTGGATTCTGGAAATCCACCTCGTCGACCGCGCCCGCAGCTTCGGCGGCTTTTACGAAAGGCTGCTGTAGGGGAGGGGGAAAACCCTCGCCAATTCGAGCCCGGAAAAATGCGGCCAGGATGGCTGCGGTCCCAGGCGTTGCCGGATGGTGCCGGGACCGCGCGCATCCTTGCGCGCCTCTGATGGTGCAAGGTTATGCGACCGGCATGAATCCTTTTATCTTTGCGGCTTTGCGATCGAAGGTGGCGGTCGCCTCGCAGCCGTTTGCAACGTTGATCTCCGCGATCAACGCATCCGAAAAGCCGATAGCATTGCCGCCGTACGTTCGAAGCGCGGCGGCGACGCAATCGCGATCCTCGACAAGCACTTCCCGCGCCAGCAGCAACGCCTCGAGAACGCGGGCAATGTCCGTGCGGCCATAGCCATAGGTCCGTTCCAGGGTCCACGCCGTTTCGCACAACACGATGCGGTTGACGAAAGCGGGCTGCGCGGCGGAGCAACGCGCATCAAGCAGCCTGTCGACGCGCGCGGCCTGCGCGGGATCGTCGCCGACCAGATGGCGGATCAACACATTGGTGTCGAGGCCGATCATGTCTTCGTTGCGCCGCGGACGATTCCTTCCTCGATCTCTTCAAGCGTCGCACGGGCCTTCGCCTTCGGCAGCAAGCTGCGTAGTTCGCGAAGGCCCAGCGACAGCGGCGCGACCACCGCCCGGTTGTCCGTTTCCAGAGTGAAACTCAGCTTGCCGCCGCGCGAAACCTTGAGGCGGTCGCGCGCTTCTTTCGGCAGTGTCGTCTGTCCGTTGGGCGCGACGGTGAGCTGGAACGAAAGCGCGGCGGGCGGCACGGCCCAATATCGCGTGGCCCGGCCCTCGCGCTTTCTGCGCACGACATAGCCCCTTGCTGCGAGCCGGCGCAGAACATTGTACTGGTAGCCGCCGGTCGCCGCGACGATCTCGTCCATGGTGGCGCCTTCGGGCCGCGACAACAGCCGCTCGGCAAGGCGGGTGTTCGAAACCTCTGCCACTTGTTACCACATGGTACCATATTCCTGTATATTGCGACACGAAAGGGGCGTCGGAGTCAAGCCGGTTCGATGACATGTGACAAGGTTGGGGTGGTGGGATCGCATCTCCACTTCGCGCGGCTTTTACGAAAGACTGCTGTAGCGGCGCGGGCGAAAACTCTCGCCAATGCGAGTCCGGAAAAATGCGGCCTGGAAGGCCGCGGTCCCAGGAAGCACGCCCGCCCACCCACGGAGACATCGTACGTCGGTTCGCCCCGCGGATCCGATTTCGCTAATGACCCGCCTCCAAAAAATGAAGCCGGAATGAGGGGATGTAGCTGTCAGCGTAATTCAACATGGCTGTCATCCTCGCGCAAGCGAGGAGCCAGCGCGCGAAGCGTCTGCGCGCGCAAGTGACGCTGTTCAATCAGGCGGCCGGGTTCCCGCTTCCCAGGGTGTGTGAAAACTCTCGGAAGTTCGCTCCGCTCGCAACGCTGTATCGTAACTGATTGTTTGGCCGCAACGAAGATTCGTGGAATAAGCGGCGACTGTTCGGATGTTGCTGAATTAACTGATGCATTCGAGTTTTCA
>DATCBQ010000122.1:0-16355 GCA_036511745.1 Rhizomicrobium sp. | reverse complement strand
CTCGAAACGATCGAAAAGCTCGTCGATCTCCGCCTCATCGATCACCAGCGGCGGGCAGAGCGCGACGCGGTCGCCGAGCAGCGGGCGGCAGATGACACCCTCTTCCTCGACGAATTTGCCGACTTGAATCGCCGCGGTCTTCGCCGCCTCGAAACTCTTTTTCGTCTTCTTGTCCGCCACGATCTCGATCGCGCCGATCAGGCCGATGCCGCTGGCTTCGCCGACCAGCGGATGCTCGCCCAGTTTTGCAAGCCGCGCGAGGAACCGCGGCGCCACGCGGCGCACATGCCCGACGATATCGCGGTCCTGGTAAATTTCGATCGTCTTGAGCGCCACAGCCGCCGCCACGGGATGCCCGGAATAGGTGAAGCCGTGCCCGAAGGTTCCGATGCGGCCCGATTCCTCCTCGATCGCGTCGCAGATCGCCGGCGAAACGAGAACCGCGGAGATCGGCAGATAGGCGGAGGAAAGAGCTTTGGCGAGGGTCATGGTCGCAGGCTGAAAGCCGTAGGTTTCGCAGCCGAACCAGTTGCCCGTGCGGCCGAAGCCGGTAATTACTTCGTCGTCGATCAGGGCAATCCTGTGTCGATCGAGGACTTGGCCGATGGCGTCGAAATAGCCTTCCGGTGGCAAAATGACCCCGCCCGCGCCCTGCAGCGGTTCCACGATCATGGCGGCGATCGTCTCCGGACCTTCGTTCTCGATCAGGCGTTCGAGATTCTTCGCCATGCGCCCGGAGAAATCGCGCTCGCTCTCGCCCGGTTCCTGACTGCGATAATAGTGGGGACAATCGGCGAAGCGCACGAAATCGAGCGGCAGATCGAAGCTCTTGTGATTGGCGGGAAGGCTGGTGAGGCTGGCGCTCGCGATCGTCACGCCGTGATAACCCTTCACCCGACTGATGATCTTTTTCTTCGCCGTGTGTCCCCGCGCATTGTTCGCATACCAGAAGAGCTTGATCTGGGTGTCGTTGGCCTCGGAGCCGGAATTCGCAAAGAACACCTTGCCTACCGGAAAGGGCGCGATGTCCTTGAGCTTCTCCGCCAGCGCGATGGCAGGCTCGTGGCTGCGGCCGGCGAAGAGATGGCCGTAAGCCAGCTTGCGCATTTGGCTAGCGGCGGCCTCGACCAGCGCTTCCTCGCCCCAGCCGAGCGCGGTACACCATAGACCCGACATGGCTTCGATGTAGTCCCTGCCGTGTTCGTCATAGACGCGCACGCCCTCGCCTCTTTCGAAGACGAGCGGCCCGGTTTCCCGCAGTTTCATGAGGTTGGTGTAGGGGTGCAGAACGCTTTGTACGTCCCTGGACTGGGCGTTGGAGAGCGGCATCCGAAAGGCCTTCAGGCTTTGCTTGCGCCATAACGCCGTTGCCGCCGCCGCAAGTCAACGCGGGACTGCACCGCGTTGCTCCTGTGGGCGGGCGTTCCTATGATGGCCGGAACATACTGGGGTTTGGGGGAATGCTCGGACTGATGCAGGACTGGCCGTTGCTGGTCCACAAGATCATCGACCACGCGGCGCTCTACCATCGCGACCGCGAAATCGTAACACGGACGGTGGAAGGGCCGATTGCGCGCACGACCTACGGCAATATCGCTGCGCGTGCGCGCCGCTGCGCCAAGGCGCTCGACATGCTTGGGATATGCGCGGGCGACCGTGTCGGCACGCTGGCCTGGAACACCGAGCATCATATCGAGGCATGGTACGGGATCACCGGCGCGGGCGGCGTATACCACACGCTCAACCCGCGGCTGTTCGCCGACCAGCTCACCTATATCGTCAATCATGCCGGGGATCGCGTGCTGTTTTTCGACACGACCTTCACGGAACTCGTCGTTCGGATCGCGCCCAGCTTGAAGAGCGTCGAACATTACATCGCGCTTACCGACCGCGCCCATCTGCCGAAGGCGGAGTTGCCAAATCTGGTGGCGTATGAGGATTTCATCGGCGCCGTTGACGACGATTATGCGTGGAAGGTTTTCGACGAAAACACCGCCTGCGGTCTCTGCTATACATCGGGAACGACGGGGCACCCCAAAGGGGTTCTCTACAGCCATCGTTCCAACGTGATCCACGCGCTGATGGCCGCGCAGGCCGACGCGCAGGGGCTGCGCAATGTGGATTGCGTGTTGCCGATCGTACCGATGTTCCACGCCAATGCATGGGCGATCGCCTTTGCGGCTCCCATGGTCGGCGCCAAGCTCGTCATGCCGGGGCCAAAGCTCGACGGCGCGTCCGTCTACGAATTGCTCGATAGCGAGCAGGTCACCATCAGCGCGGCGGTGCCCACCGTATGGCTTGCCCTGCTGCAATATCTCGAAACCGCAGATAAGAGGCTGCCGCATTTGAAGCGCGTGCTGATCGGCGGTTCGGCCTGCCCCCGCACCATTATCGAAGTCTTCGAGAAAAAATATGAAGTCGAGGTTGTGCATGCCTGGGGCATGACGGAGATGAGCCCTCTCGGAACATTGGGCACGCTGACCTGGCGAAACGACCGGCTGCCCTACGAAGAACAACTCGCCTGCAAGCTCAAGCAGGGCCATCCCGTCTTCGGCGTTGAGATGAAGATCGTCGATGACGGCGACAGCGAGCTGCCGCGCGACGGCAACGCATCGGGGCGACTGAAAGTGCGAGGACCCGCCGTTGCAAAGGCCTATTTCCGCGGAGAAGGCAGCGACGCCTTCGACAGGGAAGGCTGGTTCGATACCGGCGATATCGCAACCCTCGACGCAGACGGCTATATGACGATAACCGACCGTGCCAAGGACATCATCAAATCCGGCGGCGAATGGATTTCCTCGATCGAAATCGAGAACATCGCGGTCGGTCATCCCGCGGTTGCGGAAGCTGCCGTGATCGGCATCGCGCATCCCAAATGGGACGAACGGCCGCTTCTCATCATTGTGCTGAAGCCACGCCAGACGACAACACGAGAGCAAATTCTGAAATTCCTCGAAGGCAGAATCGCCAAATGGTGGGTGCCGGACGACGTCATCTTCGCAGACGAAATTCCACACACGGCGACGGGAAAAATTCAAAAAACAACATTACGCGAACGCTACGCACTGCACCGCTTGCCGACTGCTGCCGAATAGCGCAGCCGGGGGAACATCATGAGATTCATGGGGATCGTCGGACGGCTCGCTTTCGCCGCGTTTCTGATCTCCCTCTTGGTGGGTCTTGCGGCCGTCTTCGGCATGCATCTTCACGTTTGGGGTTATCAATTCGGACTGTACGGGATATTTCCGTACTGCCTCTACGCGGGCGCTGCCGGTCTCGCATTGGGGGCGCTATGGGGCGTCGCGGCGCTCATCCTCAATGCCGAAACGGCATCCACTTTTGGCGTGATCGGTCTCATCGGTTCGCTGATTATCATAGCGCCCCCGCTGTACACCCTGTACATGGTGAAGATCGCGCATGCGATTCCGCCCATTCACGACATCTCCACCGACACGGAGCACGCGCCGCCATTCGTTGCGTTGCTTCGCGATCGGACCGGCGCCACCAATCCAGCCGGTTATGACGGGCCGAAACTCGTAAAGACGGATGACGGACGATTCCACACAACGTCGTCATTGCAGAAGAAATTTTATTCCGACATTCGCCCGATCGGCGAATTGACGAAGCCGGCGTTGCTCTATCGCCGCGCGCTCGTTGCAGCGCGGGCGATGGGCTGGAACATCGTGGCCGCAGAGTCGACACAAGACGGCGGACGCATCGAGGCGACCGATACTTCGTTTTTCTTCGGTCTCACGGACGATATCGTCATTCGCGTCAAGGCCTCCGGGATCGGTGCGCGACTCGATATCCGCTCCAAGAGTCGGGTCGGAACTACCGACCTCGGCGCGAATGCGGCGCATATCAGCGCCTATGTGAAGAAGCTGACGAATACGAACTGATCAAACTTCCCCTTCTGTCATGGCCCGCGACGGCGGGCCACCCAAGTTATGAAACCAACTGTGTCCCAAGTCTTTTCCGCGCATCCTACGCGTATCGGTGAGTTGGTTCGCTTGATCAACCGGGTGGCCCGCAGTCGCTGACCATGACATTTTTGATATTGTTCACGCAATTCGGTACGCTGCTTTTGGCCCAACGGTTGGTTCCGCGATGACGCGCCGTTCCCCGGTCAGCTGAATGAGATGCGCCAGCACCGAGTGCGCGGCCGCAGGATGCAGACGCGGATCCACATCGGTGTACAGGCGCGCAACCATCTCGGGAATCGTCGAAATGTTCTCCCGCAAACAGCAAAGAATTTGGGCTTCGCGTTCCAGACGATGGTCGATATAGGCCTGAAGGAACGGCTTGGGATCGCGCACGGGGCCGCCATGCGTAGGCCAGAGGATTGCGTCGTCGCGCGCGAGCAATTTGCGCAGACTCGCCATGTAAGCGCGCATGTCGCCGTCGGGCGGTGCGACCACCGTCGTGGACCACCCCATCACGTGATCGCCCGTGAACAGCGCCTTTTCTTCCCTTAGCGCAAAGCCCATGTGATTGGAGGTGTGCCCGGGGGTGAACACGCATTCGAAGGTGAAGCCGTTGCCTTGAATGATATCGCCATCGCGCGCGCGTATATCCGGCACAAAATTCATGTCGCCGCCTTCTTCGACCCTGATCCCCTCCTCGGCTTTGCCGGAGCCGTGTGGGCCGAAGGCATAAGTCTTCGCACCCGACCATTGCTTGAGCGGGCTGGCCGCCGGGGAATGGTCGCTGTGCGTGTGCGTCACGAGAATATGGGTGACGCGCTTTCCTTGCAGTGCGCGCTTCAGCGCTTCGACATGCTGGGGGATATCCGGCCCGGGATCGATCACCGCGACGTCGTGCGCTCCAACGATATAAACGCCGGTACCCCTGAAGGTGAACGGGCCCGGATTTGGCGCCAACACGCGATGAATGAGCGGCGAAACCGGTACACTTTCACCATATGGTGCATCGAATTTGCGGTCGAGGGGTATTCCCATCAGGGTTGGGCGTGCAGGCGCGCGAAGCGTTCCAGCGCCAGAGCACTCATAATCCCTCCGCCAGTCAATATGACACTTCGCTTCATGCTTCTCCTACCTGGCCCGTTTCGTAGCAAGCGACCGACAATTGTACAAATCACTCCGATTTGACCCGCACGCAACCGCTTGCTTAACGTGCAGGCTTTCCGACGGAGAAACGCGGATGAAATTCTACAATTCGATCGGCCCCAATCCCCATGTCGTGCGAATGTTCATGGCGGAGAAGGGATTGAACGTTCCATTCGTCGAAATCGATTTGATGAAGGCGGAGAATCGCAAAGAGCCCTATATCAACGTCAATCCGCACGGCCAGATGCCGGCGCTCGAACTCGACGATGGCTCAAGCATCTGCGAAATCACGGCCATTTGCGAATATCTTGAGGACACGCATCCCGCTCCTGCTCTTATTGGCGCCGACGCCCGGGAAAAAGCCGAGTGCCGGATGTGGACGCGGCGGGTCGATCTCAATATCTGCGAGCCGATGGCCAACGGCTTCCGATTCAGCCAGGGTCTGTCGCTGTTCAAGGATCGCATCGTCACTGCGCCCGAAGCGGCCGACGGCCTGAAGCGGATGGCGCGCGATCGTCTGAAATGGCTCGACGGCCGGATGGCGGGTCGCGAGTTCATTTGCCCCGGCCGCTTCACCCTGGCGGACATACTCCTCTACTGCTTTCTGGATTTCGGCACACAGGTCGGCCAGCCGCTGGAGCCCGAAAACAAGACCTTGGCGGCCTGGTTCGAGCGTGTGAAGACCAGACCATCGGCGAAAGCTTGACGTCCTGCCAAGTCCGGCAAACCGGCACGGACAAAAAACTGCTCCCGACTGTTAAGGCCCTTCGACTGCCTGGCATGATCTGTCATTAGCAAAAGGCAACCGGCGCGCATCACATGCGTTATACCCCCGACGCGTTCGCGCAACGCCACAGGGAGGGCTCTCAATGTTACCGATCTCCAGAATAATCGCCGGATTTGCGGTTGCCGCCGCCATTTGCACGGCAAGCGTTTCGGCCCGCGCCGACGAGGCTTCGCTGCTGGCGAATGCCGATTCTACTGTGCTGGCGATGCGCTCCGACCCGACATTCGGGCCCTCCCGCGATCTTCTGCGCACCGCCCGCGCGGTGCTGATTGTCCCCGGATTGCTGCGGGGCGGGTTCATCTTCGGAGCCGAAGGCGGCGACGGCGTGATGCTGGCGCGCACCGGTCGCGCGCGGTGGAGCGAGCCCGCGTTCTACACGCTCGGTTCGGCATCGTTCGGACTGCAGATCGGACTCGAATCGGCGCGCCTCGTCATGTTCGTCATGAGCGATCGCGCACTGAGGGCGCTCGAACAGAGCAAATTCAAGTTTGGCGGCGAAGCGGGCCTGACGGTGATCACGCTCGGCGCCAATGCGGAAGGCGCAACCAGCGCCAACCTGACCGGCGACATCATCATCTGGTCGTCCACCAAGGGCGCCTATGGCGGCCTGACCCTGGAAGGCTCCGTGTTGGCGCCAAAGAACGAGTGGAACGCCCAATTTTATGGCAAGCCGCTCAGCGCGCCGGAAATCCTGGCGAACGAGGGCAGGAACCCAATGGCCGCGCCCCTGCGTCGCGACCTGGCGTTCGTCCGCTAGAGTAGCCGCGCGCTTGCGATGAGGCGTGAGGCGGCGAGGAATTCGCCGCCGTCCTCGCCGGAATATCAGATCCGGTCGCGCGCTTTTGCGCATGGCCGCCTTTCCCTATATTGCGCCTATGGCGCACAACAATGGCAGTGTCGGACGACCGGTCGGGGGCTTTGCGGAGGCGCCGGCCTCGTTTCGTCCGTTGACGGGATCGGAGATGACGGCCTTCGTGCCGCATCGCCCCGCGCGGCCGGACAAATCCGAAGGCGGCAAACAATTCCGGCTGGTGAGCGACTACGAACCGGCCGGCGATCAGCCGACGGCCATTGCCGATCTCGTCGAAGGCATCGGCCCGGCGCCCAACGCCGGCGAACGCGACCAGGTGCTGCTGGGTGTCACGGGCTCCGGCAAGACCTTCACGATGGCAAAGGTGATCCAGGCGCTGCAGCGCCCCGCTCTGATCCTGGCCCCGAACAAGACGCTCGCGGCCCAGCTTTTCGCGGAGATGCGGGGGTTTTTCCCGGAAAATGCCGTGGAGTATTTCGTCTCCTATTACGATTACTACCAGCCGGAAGCCTACATCCCGCGCACCGACACCTATATCGAGAAGGATTCCTCGGTCAACGAAGAGATCGACCGCATGCGCCATTCGGCGACGCGCGCGATCCTCGAACGCGATGATGTCATCATTGTTGCCTCCGTCTCCTGCATCTACGGCATCGGCGCCGTGGAGACCTATTCCGGCACGGCCGTGTCGCTAAAACGGGGTGTCAGGCTCGATCGCATGGACCTGATGCGCCAGCTGGCGGCGCTGCAATATCGCCGCAACGACGACAATTTCACGCGCGGTGCATTTCGCGTGCGCGGCGATACCATCGACCTGTTCCCGGCGCATTACGAAGACCGCGCCTGGCGCGTCGAACTGTTCGGCGACGAAGTGGATTCCATCGTGGAGTTCGATCCTCTCACCGGCAGGAAAAGCGCGGCGCTGGAATCGGTGAAAATTTATGCGAACTCGCATTACGTCACGCCGCGTCCGACCCTGGCGCAGGCGACGAAGGGAATCCGCGAAGAGCTTCGCCAGCGGCTGGACTCGTTTCGCGCCGACGGCAAGCTGCTCGAAGCCCAGCGGCTGGAGCAGCGCACGCAATTCGATCTGGAGATGATCGAGGCGACGGGGTCCTGCGCGGGAATTGAAAACTATTCGCGCTGGCTGACGGGCCGCAAGCCCGGCGAGCCGCCGCCGACGCTGTTCGAATATCTGCCCGACGAAGCGCTGGTGTTTGTCGACGAAAGCCACGTCACCGTGCCGCAGATTGGCGGCATGTATCGCGGCGACTATCGCCGCAAGGCGACACTGTCCGAATACGGTTTCCGGCTGCCCTCCTGTATCGACAACCGCCCCCTCAAATTCGAGGAGTGGGACGTCATGCGGCCGCAAACCGTCTACGTCTCCGCGACGCCGGGGCCATGGGAGCTCGCACGCACGGACGGGGTGTTCACCGAGCAGGTGATACGGCCGACCGGCCTCATCGATCCGCCCGTGGAAATCCGCCCCGTCGAGCATCAGGTGGACGATCTCATTGCCGAATGTCATGCGGTCGCCAAACAGGGCTATCGCGTTCTCGTCACCACGCTGACCAAGAAGATGGCGGAAGATCTGACCGAGTACATGCACGAGCAGGGCATCCGCGTGCGCTACATGCATTCCGATGTGGAAACGCTGGAGCGCATCGAAATCATCCGCGACCTGCGGCTGGGCGCCTTCGACGTGCTGGTGGGCATCAATCTGCTGCGCGAGGGTCTGGATATTCCGGAATGCGCACGGGTTGCCATCCTGGACGCGGACAAGGAAGGGTTTCTGCGCAGCGAGACTTCGCTGATCCAGACCATCGGACGCGCCTCCCGCAACGTCGAAGGCAAGGTCATCCTCTATGCCGACAGGATCACCGGCTCGATGGAGCGCGCGATGGCGGAGACTTCGCGCCGCCGCGAGAAACAGAAGGAATATAACACCGCGCACGGGATCACACCCGCCAGCATCAAGAAGAACATCGGCGATATCATGGGCTCGATGTACGAGCGCGACCATGTGACGGTCGATGCCGGCGTTGCGGAAGAAGGCGCCGCGTATATCGGGCACAATATCCGCGGCCATATCGCCGAGCTGGAAAAGCGCATGCGCGAAGCGGCCGGAAATCTCGAATTCGAAGAGGCGGCGCGGATGCGCGACGAAATCAAGCGATTGCAGGCGACCGAACTCGCCATCGCCGACGACCGGTTTGCACGCCAATCCGCGGTCGAAACCGCGGTGGATGACGCCATGCGCACCATCTCGACGGAGACGGCGCCGTCTCGCGAGAAATCCGTCGTTGCCCCGAAGCGCACGAAACTGCGCCGCGCCGGGCGTCCCAACGCGCCCAAGACCTTCGGCAGCCGAAGCCGCTAATTCGCCGGGGCGGACGCGGCCTCCCGCGAGGGGCGCCAGCTCATTCCGAGTTGATCGTAGAGAAACGCGATCTGGTCGGTTTGCTGGGCGATGCGTTCCGCCAGCGAGCTGCCGATGCCGTGACCGGAATTGGCGCTCGTCCGCAACAGGATCGGCCGGCCGGAGTTCGTCGCTGCCTGCAACGCCGCGGCAAATTTGCGCGAATGCAGCGGATTGACACGTCCGTCGGTGGCGCCCGTCAGCATGAGAACGGCGGGATAGGAAGCGCCAGCTATCACGTGATGGTAGGGCGAGTAGGCATAGAGCGCTCTGAACTGGGCCGGATCCTTGACCGTGCCGAATTCCGTGGTGTTGAAGGCGCCGTTGGGATCGAGCTCCACGCGGATCATGTCGTAAATACCGACGGACGAAACGACCGCCCGCGCCAGATCCGGATGCTGCGTGATCATTGCGCCCATCAACAGCCCGCCATTGGAACCGCCCATCAGCGCCAGCCTGTCATGGTTCGTGTATCGCTGGGCCAGCAGATACTGGCCGGCCGCGAAAAAATCATCGAAGACATTCTGCTTTTTTGTCAGCATGCCTTCCTGATGCCAGCGCTCGCCATATTCGGCGCCGCCGCGAATGTTCGCCAACACATAGATACCGCCGCCATCCAGCCATAGCCGCCGCGAGGCGCCAAGAAATCCCGGCGTCATGCTGATGCCATAGCCTCCGTAGCCGTAAAGCAGGGTTGGATTGTTGCCGTCGCGTTTCGTGCCTTTTTTCTCGATGATGTTAAGCGGCACTTTCGTCCCGTCCTTCGACGTTGCGAAGACGCGTACGACCTCGGCATCGGCAAAGCTCACCGGCGACGTCACCTTCAGCGCGGTTTCCTTTGTGCTGCCGGTCGCCTGGTCCCAGCTCGCGTAATAGGGCGGCCGCAGGAATGTCATGACATTGAACAGCACCTGGCCGTTTGCAAGCGGCTCGATTTCGGAATTCGCCGCTACCCCGGGAAGCGGCAGCTTGCCTTGCGGCCTGCCGGCGAGATCGAAAACGCGAACATCGTTCGGGCCGCCGATGATGTCGCGCACGAACAGCCTGTTCGACGACAGCGACAGGTCGGCGACATGCTGCTCGGCGCCGCCGGATTCGATGGCAACGCCGCTTTCGGGAACAATGACCTTTCCATTGCCAAGCTTGCGATCGCCAAAGGGCGCCGACAGCTTGACGACCTTGCCATTGGGCGCCTCCGCGCGGCTGATGCCGTAAAGCGCATCGTCCGGTCCGATGGCCGCGTAGACGATTTTGTCGGCATAGCTTGCCACGGCAAGCGGCGGCTTGCCTTCGCTCAACACATAGTGTGCCCACTCCCCGCCGTCGCCGCGTTGCACGGAGGCGAGGATCTGGCGACGGCCGTAACGGTTGTCGAGGAAGACCTCGGAAACACGCTCCAGACCGTCTTTCGCGCCCAGCACGAGCGGATCGGCGCCGGCGTCGCTTCCCAGCCGATGGAAATGGACTTCCATGTTGAAATGCTGTTCGGCTTCGGGCGCATCGGCGCCGGGATAGCGCGTATACCAGAAGCCCTTGTCGTCGGCGGTCCAGGCGAGGCTGCCGCCGCCCGTGGGATATTGCACGCGCGGGATCGGCGCATCGATCTCCCTGCCGCTTGCCGCGTCGTAGACATGCAGAGCCCCGTTTTCGCTGCCGCTTTGCGAAAGCGAGACGGCAACCAGCCTCCCGTCGGTCGACGGGACAAACCAGTCCATCGCGGTGAGCCCCTTCGCATCGAGCACATTGGGATCAAGAACCGTCCTTCGGCTGGCGGGATCGGCATTTGCGTCCAGCGCGACCAGCATCGGTTGCTGTTTGGTCGGATCGTTGTAAAGCGCGAAGACGACATTGCCTCTTGCCGCAAGCTCGTAATAAGCCGGCGAGGTCGCCGTTATCAGGTGCGTAAGTTCTGCCTTGATCGGTGCCTCGCTCGGCAGAGAGTCGAGATAGTTCCGCGTGCGCACGTTCTGGGCATCGCTCCACGCCTTCACCTTCGGATCGTTCCAGTCTTCGAGCCAGCGATACGGGTCGGCGATCCTGACGCCCTGAATCGTATCCGCGACGGAATCCCGCGGCGTCGGCGGCGGCGGTGCAATGGTCGCCCCTGCGGCGGCTGTCGCGAGAAGGCAAAGCGCAAGGGCTGCGAGGTACTGCCTGGTCATGGAAAACTCCGGAAACGTGCCGGCTGAAAAGCCGGCCAGATGACGCATCATTCTACACCTTTCGGCCGGGGAACGGGAGAGAGGTGAAACTCCGCATTCGACTTTCGGGTTATAGCCGCGTGCCCGCGACTCGACCCACCCCTCCCTCCAGAGTTCGGCAGCTTGAAACCGCCCCGTTCGCGCTATCTGCGTCCACGGCGCCGATGGAAGCGAAGCTGGTCGACCGGCTTCCCGAAGGCGAAGGCTGGCAGTTCGAGCCCAAATGGGACGGCTTTCGCTGCCTCGCCTTTCGCGACGGCGAAAGCATCGCGTTGCACGCCAAGTCCGGCAAGCCGCTGGCGCGCTACTTTCCCGATGTGGTCGCAATGCTGCGGGCCTCGCCCGTTCGGCGTTTCGTGCTCGACGGCGAACTCGTCATTCCCGTTGGCAACACGCTCTCATTCGACGCGCTGCAATTGCGGCTGCACCCGGCGGAAAGCCGCGTGCGCAGGCTGGCCGACGAAACGCCCGCCGTCTTCATCGTGTTCGACCTGCTGCTGACGCCCGACAACCGGTCTCTGCTCGGCGACCCCTTTCGCGAACGTCGCCGCAAGCTGGAGGAACTGTTTCCCCGACTCGCTGTCGGCGGTTTGCGTTTGTCGCCGTACACGCGCGCCGCGCCTCAGGCCAGACGCTGGCTCGAACGGGTCGGCGCCGCGCTGGATGGCGTTATCGCCAAAGAACTCGCGGCTCCCTACCAGCCGGGAGAGCGCGCAATGCTGAAAGTGAAGTGCCTGCGCACTGCGGATTGCGTTGTCGGCGGCTTTCGCTATGCGCAGGGCAGCCGTGAAGTAGGCTCTCTGCTGCTAGGGCTCTATGACGACGACGGCAACCTCAATCACGTCGGCTTCACGTCCTCGATTGCCCAGGCCGGGCGGGAAAAACTGACCGCGAAGCTCGAACGCCTGCGGCAGGCACCCGGATTTACCGGCCGCGCGCCGGGCGGTCCGTCGCGCTGGAGCACCGAACGTTCCGGCGAATGGGAGCCGCTCAAGCCCACATTGATCGCGGAAGTGCAATATGATCACGTGACCGGCGACCGCTTCCGGCACGGTACGAAATTCCTGCGCTGGCGGCCCGACAAAAGTCCGCGGCAATGCAGCTTGGATCAGCTTGTTCGCGAGAAGCGTCCCGCAAAGCTGATGGCCGACATCCTGAAACCTCGCGCCGCCCGGAAGGCTTGAGCGCGCCCTTCTTCGCAGCCATATCCCCGCCATGACCAAACCCCAAACCTTGCTGCGGCCGACACCGGCGGGCCTCTGCTGTGTGCCGGGGAATTTCATGATCGATCCGGTGCGCCCGGTTGCCTTTGCGGTCATCACGCATGGGCATAGCGATCACGCGCGCGCCGGTCACGGCGCGGTGCTGGCAACGCCCGAGACGCTCGCGATTATGGAATCGCGCTACGGCGCGGGTTTCGCCGGCACGATGCAATCGGTCCGCTATGGCGAAACGACAAACCACAATGGCGTCGCGGTGACGCTTGTTCCGGCCGGTCATATTCTGGGTTCGGCGCAAATCATTCTTGCCTGGAAAGACCTCAGAATCGTGGTTTCCGGCGACTACAAGCGCCGGCGCGATCCGACCTGCGCGGGATTCGAACCCATCGTCTGCGATGTCTTCGTCAGCGAGGCCACCTTCGGTCTGCCCGTGTTCCGCCATCCCGACGATGCGGGCGAGATCGCCGGACTGCTCAAGTCGGTGGCGCAGTTTCCGGAGCGTTGCCATCTCGTGGGCGCCTATGCGCTCGGCAAGGCGCAACGGATCATCTGTCTGCTGCGCGAGGCGGGGTACGACAAGACGATTTATGTCCATGGCGCACTGGCGAAACTCAATGCCCTCTACGAATCCTTCGGCATCGCGTTGGGACCGCTTGCGGATGCGACAACCGACGAAGCGCGATCCTTCGCCGGCGCAATCGTCATCGCACCGCCATCGACGATTGCAGAGCGCTGGTCGCGCCGGTTTCCCGATCCGGTAACGGCTTTCGCCTCGGGATGGATGCGCGTGCGCGCCCGCGCCCGCCAGCGCGCCGTCGAATTGCCGCTGGTCATCTCCGATCATGCGGATTGGGACGAACTGACCGGCACCATTGCGGAAATTCATCCCGGCGAAGTCTGGCTGACGCATGGCGAGGAAGAGGCGCTGCTGCGGTGGGCCGTGCTGAACGGCGTGCAGGCGCGGGCGCTGTCGCTGCAGGGCTATGAAGAGAACGAAGGCGAATAGCGATGCGCGCGTTCGCCCGGCTGCTGGACCGCCTCTTCTTTACCGCGTCGCGCAACGCGAAGCTGACGCTGGTGCGCGATTTTCTGCGCGAGACCCCGGATCCCGATCGCGGCTGGGCGCTGGCTTCCCTCACCGGCGTCCTCAGCTTCGATGCCGCCAAGCCCGGCTTTATCCGCAAGGCCATCGAAGCGCGCATGGACCCGCAATTGTTCGCGCTCTCCTACGATTATGTCGGCGACCTGGCCGAAACGGTCGCGCTTGTGTGGCCGGCGCAGGCCGGCGCGAACGCGGAGCCCGAGATTTCCGAAGTCGTCGAGGCGCTGCAAAGCGCGTCGCGCAGCGATGTGCAACTGCTGCTGGAAAGATGGCTCGACGCGCTGGATGCGGACAGCCGCTGGGCGCTGTTGAAGCTGCTCACTGGCGGTTTGCGGGTCGGCGTCTCGGCACGGTTGGCCAAACAGGCGCTGGCGGATTTCGGCGGTATCGAGGTTTCGCAAATCGAGGAGGTTTGGCATGGCCAGCATCCGCCTTATGCCGACCTCTTCGCGTGGCTGGAAGGACGCAGCGAAAAACCTTCGGCCGATACGCCGGGCCGCTTTCGTCCCGTGATGCTGGCGCAGGCGATCGACGAGGAAACCGATTTGCCAAAACTCGATGCCGGGGATTTCGCGGCGGAATGGAAGTGGGACGGCATTCGCGTTCAGGCGGTGAGCGAACGCGGCATGCGGCGTCTCTACAGCCGTACGGGCGACGATATCGGCCAAGCCTTTCCCGATGTGATTGCCGCCTTGAACTTCGAAGGCGCGATCGACGGCGAGCTTCTCGCGATGCGCGATGGCGGGGTGGCGCCGTTCGGCGATCTGCAGCAACGTCTCAACCGCAAGCTGCCCGACGCGAAGATCGTTGCAAAATTCCCGGCATTCATCCGGGCCTACGATCTGCTGCTGGATGGCGAACACGATCTGCGAACCCTTTCGTTTCGCGAGCGGCGCTCGCGTCTGGAGGAATTCGCAAGCCGGGCGGGTTCGTCGCGAATCGATCTCTCGCCTCTGATCCATTTTGCCGATTGGGAGGCGCTCGCGCGGCTGCGCGCCGATCCGCCCGAAGGCGATGCGCGGCTGGCGGAAGGCGTGATGCTCAAGCGCTGGGATTCACTCTACGAAGCGGGTCGCCCAAAAGGTCCGTGGTTCAAGTGGAAACGCGATCCGCATCTCGTCGATGCGGTGCTGATGTATGCCCAGCGCGGGCACGGCAAACGCTCGAGCTTCTATTCCGACTACACCTTCGGCGTCTGGCGCGAAGACGCGAATGGCGACCGGTTGCTGGCGCCGGTGGGCAAGGCCTATTTCGGCTTTACCGACGAGGAATTGAAACAGCTCGACAAATTCGTGCGCGACAACACGGTGGATCGTTTCGGTCCAGTGCGCGCGGTCCGCGCCGACAGGGATTTCGGGCTGGTGCTGGAGATCGCTTTCGAAGGGCTGCAACGTTCGACGCGCCACAAATCCGGTGTGGCGATGCGCTTCCCCCGCATCAACCGCATCCGCTGGGACAAGCCCGCCCGCGAAGCCGACGAGCTGGCGACGCTGGAACGGATGCTCAAATGAAACCGGCGCGTGTTCGGCGCAGATAATCCAGGAACAGCAGGGCAAAGATCAGGTCGGGCGCGAAAAACATCAAAAGCCGCGGCGAAACCGCGCCCACCAGCCACGGCGCTACCGCGCAGGCGACGGCCAGCAGCTTTCCGATCGCGCCAATGGAAACATAGACCCTGTATTTCCGCGCATCGAGCGCGACGCGCAGATAGCAATAGCCGAACAGGACAACAAACATCCCGACAAGGTTGGCCAGCACAATGTTGGAGCCGCGCGCGGCATCGAATCCGAGCGGGGCAAACAGCAGCGGTCGCAGAAACAGCAACGCGAAGCCGATCGCGAAATTGAACGCGGCAGCGATGCCAAAGAGCGGGCCTGCATAAGTTTTCATTTCGCGCCGCCTTCAGGATCCGCGCCCATCCTGCCGCGTCCGGCTCTCCGCTTCAAAGCGACATAACGATACGCAAGGGTCGTCGCGTTGCGTTACGGCGCAGGTTCGGCGGCCGCGAGCGCTGCGCCGCCTTCGGTCCCTGAGCCATTCCCTGACGCCGGTGGATTGTTGTCGCTAACATCCTGTTGCGGCTCGATGGTTGGTTCGGCGGCGGCTTGGTTTTCAAATCCTCCCTGAATTTTTCCCTGACTGAGGGAAACGTCTTGGGTTTGCTCGTCTGGCAAACCCCCAGCGATGGTACCGGCAGCGGCGGCTGCTTTGCCCGTCAGACTGTGTTGCAAATCCTCTGCTGCGTATTTGTCCGTCAATGCCAGGAGGGTTTTCACGGCTTGCGGCTTGCCGCTGGCAGCTTCAAGAACGAGTTCGCTGGCGATGGTTTCCAGCGAGCTGCCGGAAGACTTGCTGTCCATGAGATCCCAGATCGACCTCTCCAGTGCAGTCTCCACGGCGCTGCGCAGACGCTGCTGGAAGCTCAATATCGGACCGGGCCTGCCGCCGGGATTTCCCGACTGACCTTTCTTGAACTGGCTGTGGACGGGTGGCTTTCCCCGTCCGATTGCATGTCCTTTCTGGAACGGCATATCTGCCTCGTTTGGTTATTATCAAGTCACTATGATCCAAATTGGTTTCTTGTCAACCGAAAATATCATCCGCTTCGATGAATATATCGTTTCGTGCCGACGCCGGCGGGTCGTTCGGGTCGCCCTGCTGGCGTTTGCGCTGCCGGTCGATGAAATTCTGGCTGTTGCGGATGCGGGTCGCAGGCCGGCTGAAGAACTCCTGCGGCCAAGCGCAA
>DATCBQ010000121.1:0-8509 GCA_036511745.1 Rhizomicrobium sp. | reverse complement strand
CTCACCGATCGCCTTCACGCCACACCCAATCCGCCCAGCGCGAGGTATTTGATTTCGAGATAGTCCTCGATGCCGTATTTCGAGCCTTCGCGGCCGATGCCGGATTCCTTCATGCCGCCGAAGGGCGCCACTTCGGTGGAGATGATGCCCTCGTTGATGCCGAGAATGCCGTATTCCAGCGCTTCCGCCACCCGGAAAATGCGGCCGATGTCGCGGGCGTAGAAATAGGCGGCGAGACCGTATGGCGTGTCGTTGGCGAGCCCGATGGCGTCGTCTTCCGAAGCGAAGCGGAACAGTGTGGCGACGGGACCGAAAATCTCCTCGTTGGCCAGCGCCATGTCTTGTGTCACATCGCACACGATGGTGGGTTCGAAAAACGAATGCCCGAGCGCATGGCGTTTGCCGCCGGTGGCGATGGTGGCGCCTTTGGCGGTCGCGTCGGCCAAGAGCGCCTCGACTTTCGTCACCGCGTCCATGTTGATCAGCGGGCCTTGCGTCACGCCATCGGCAAAGCCGTCGCCGACCTTCAGTTTGGCGACGCGTGCTGCCAGCTTCTCCGCGAATGCGTCATAAACCTTGTCCTGCACGAGGATGCGGTTGGCGCAGACGCAGGTCTGCCCCATGTTGCGGAATTTGGACAGCATCGCGCCATCGGCCGCCGCCTCCAGATCGGCATCGTCGAAGACGATGAACGGCGCATTGCCGCCCAGCTCCAGCGAAACCTTCTTCACCGTCGAGGCGCATTGGCGCATCAACAGCTTGCCGATTTCGGTCGAGCCCGTGAACGAGAATTTTCGCACCAGCGGGCTTTGGGTGAGCTCCGCGCCGATGGCGGCGGCTTTCTTTCCCGTCACGACGTTGAAAACGCCGGCGGGAATTCCGGCGCGATGCGCCAGCTCGGCCAGGGCCAGCGCGGAGAGCGGCGTTTCCGCGGCGGGCTTGATGACGAAGGTGCAGCCCGCGGCCAGCGCGGGGGCGCATTTGCGGGTGATCATCGCATTGGGAAAATTCCACGGCGTGATCGCGGCGACGACGCCGATCGGCTCCTTGAACACGAGAATGCGCCGGCCCGGCTGGGTGGTGGGAATCACGTCGCCATAGACGCGCTTTCCTTCCTCCGCGAACCATTCGATGAAGGCGGCACCGTAAGCGACTTCGCCGCGGGTCTCGGCCAGCGGCTTGCCCTGCTCGGCCGTCATCAGCCGCGCCAGATCCTCCTGGTTCGCCATGATGAGGTCGAACCATTGGCGCATCAGCCCGGCGCGTTCCTTGGCGGTCTTGCGGCGCCAGGCCGGAAAGGCGCGCGATGCGGCCTCGATGGCCGCGCGCGTCTCGCCGGCGCCAAGGTCCGCAACCTCGGCGATCGTTTCGCCCGTGGCCGGATTGAACACCGCGAACCGGGCGCCTGTATCGGCGCCGGAAAAGGCGCCATCGACATAGGCATCGCGCTTCAGCAGCGTTTCATCGGTCAGCTTGAGCATAGGAACCTCCGAGGGGACCGCGAGCAGGAGCTTCTAGCGCATTGTAGCAAGCAATCTCAAACCTCCACTCTCCCCGCTCGATTGGGACTCACCGCGGTCCGACAATTGAAGGGATTGCCGGCCGGATCCTTGCCGTCGCACAGTCAAAACATGTCCCCGTGACGGACTTGCCGAACTTCGCGCCGCGCGCCACCAGCTTTTCGCGAAAGGCAGCGATATCTTTGGCATAGAAAACAATCTTCGGACCCTTGCGGCCCGGCGACGATGGGCCGGAATGCAGCGCGATCCGCGCGCCGCAAACTCAAACATCAAAAAAATTGTCATGGCCCGCGACGGCGGGCCACCCAGGGCATACAGCCTCGCGCGCTACAGGTTCGCCAGTGAACCATCAGGTCTCAATTCCAAAATCCCGGTACACAAACTCGGTGGCCCGCAGTCGCGGGCCATGACAGTTATGGGGAGTTAGCGGCGGCTCGTCGGAAAGCGGCCGCCAAGTCAAGAAACTGCGCCGTCACTGTTTCATTGACCCCGCCTCCGCGCACTGACTAAATCGCGCGCATGTCACCCATTGACCCCATCGCGCTGGCGCAGGCGCTGATTCGCTGCCCGTCCGTCACGCCGCACGACGCGGGCGCATTGGGTGTGCTGGAGGCTGCGCTCGTGCCGCTCGGCTTTACCTGTGAGCGCCTGCGCTTTCAGGCCGACGGCACCGCGGCGGTTGACAATCTTTATGCACGCATCGGCAACGCCGCGCCGAATTTCTGCTTCGCCGGACACACCGACGTCGTTCCGCCGGGGGATCGCGCGCTGTGGCGTTTCGATCCGTTCGCCGCGGAAATCCGTGACGGCGTTCTGTTTGGTCGCGGCGCCAGCGACATGAAATCGGCGGTCGCGGCTTTCGCGGCGGCGGCTTCGCGCGAACTCGCGCGCGGCGCGCTGCGCGGTTCGATCAGCCTGCTGATTACCGGCGATGAAGAAGGCGACGCCGTCAACGGCACCCAGGCGGTTCTCGAAACGCTCGCCTCCAGAGGCGAACGCATCGACAACTGCCTCGTCGGGGAGCCCACCGCGAGCGCCAGCGCCGGCGATACCATCAAGTTCGGCCGCCGCGGCAGCATGCGCCTGCAACTCATCGTTCGCGGCGTCCAGGGCCATACGGCGTATCCGCAGCGCGCGGTCAACCCGATTCCGGTTCTGGCAGAGATCGTGACCCGCCTGGCGAATGAGAAGCTGGATAGCGGCAGCGCGCATTTCGAGCCGTCGATTCTGGTGTTCACGACTTTCGATGTCGCCAATCCGGCGGGCAATGTTTCGCCGGCGATGGCGCAGGCAAGCTGCAATATCCGCTTCAACGACCTGCACACCCCCGATAGCCTCACCCGCCGCATTGCGGAAGCGGGAAACGCCGTTGCCGGCGCCAATGGCGCGACGTTCGAGATCCAGGCGAGCGTTGGCGGTCATTGCTTCCTGACGCCGCCGGGCGAATTTACCGATTTGTTGTCGCGCGCCGTGCAAAAGGTGACCGGTGAGGCACCGGCGCTTTCCACCACCGGCGGGACATCGGACGCCCGCTTCATTCGCTCTTACTGTCCGGTCGCCGAAACCGGGCTTCCCGGGACAACGATGCACAAGGTGGACGAGTGCATGCCGGTGGCGCAAATCGAACGCCTCACCGAAATCTATGCCGCGATTCTGGACTCGTATTTTTCGAGGCCGCCCGCATGAGCGAAGGTTCGCGCGCCCAGGCCATCGGGATTTTCGATTCCGGCATGGGCGGCCTGACTGTGATGCGGGCGCTGAAGGCGCGGTTGCCGCACGAGCAATTCATCTATCTCGGAGACACCGCGCGACTGCCTTACGGCACAAAGAGCGGCGAAACGGTTTCGCGCTACGCCGTGCAGGCGGCAAGCCTGCTGGTCAAAAGGCGGGTGAAATTCATCGTCGTGGCCTGCAATACGGCGTCGGCCGTGGCGCTTCCCGCGCTGGAAGCGGCACTCGCGCCCGTGCCTGTCGTGGGCGTGGTACAGCCGGGCGCCCAAGCCGCATTGCAGGCGGCGCCGCACGGCCCCATCGCCGTGATCGCGACGGAAAGCACGGTGCGCGGCGGCGCTTACGAGCGCGCCATCCACGCCATCGATTCGGACATTGCCGTGCAGCAGATTGCGTGTCCCCTGTTCGTTTCGCTGGCGGAAGAAGGATTGATCGAAGGTCCCATCGCCGAGCTGGTGGCGGCGCGCTATCTGGGGGCGCTTCCGAACGAGCCTTCGCTTGCGCCACGCGCGCTGGTGCTGGGCTGCACGCATTTTCCGGTACTGAAGGACATCATCTCGCGCACCGTCGGAGCAGACATTGTGCTGGTCGACAGCGCGGATGCCGTCGCCGACGCCGTGGTGCGGCTTCTCTCCGCCGGAAAGCTGGCCAGCGAGGAGCCATCGACCAAGGCCGACGAATTTCTCGTCACCGATGCGCCGGAGCGCTTCGCGCGGCTTGGCGAGATCTTCCTCGGCCACGCCATTGCGCCGGAGACGGTCACGCTGGTCGATCTCTGACCCTCGTTGTCATTCCCGGCGAGCGCAAGCGCGATAGCGCTTGTGCGAGGGAAGGGAACCCAGGAATTTGAGCAGGTTGGCGTGTGCAGGTGCGCACGATATCATTGCCCGATGCGAGAACACCTTTACTACGTTTACATCCTGGCGAGTCGGCGAAACGAGACGCTGTACATTGGCGTGACGAACAACATCATGCACCGCACATGGATACACAAGAACGATCTTGTCGACGGTTTCACGAAGAAGTACGGCGTGCACATTCTGGTCTGGTATGAGTTCTTCGAAGATATTCGCGCGGCCATCGCACGCGAGAAACAGCTCAAGGGCTGGAACCGCGCCTGGAAAATCAGGTTGATCGAGAAAAATAATTCGGGCTGGAACGATCTTTACGAGCGCATTCTCGGCGAAATTGCGTTGCCTGATCTTCCTGGGTTCCCTTCCCTCGCGTGAGCGCAAATCGCGCTCACGCTCGCCGGGAATGACAGGGATGGTTGGCGCTAGTAATCTATTTTGACAAGATAAAGCCCTTCCGGCGGTGCGACGGGGCCGCAGCGGGCGCGGTCGCGTGCTTCGAGTGCCGCCTTCATCCCGATGGGCTTCCATTTGCCTTCGCCAACCAGCTTGAGCGAACCGGCAAGCGAACGCACCTGATGGTGCAGGAACGAGCGCGCCGAGGCGACGAAATGAATCTCGTCCGCAACGCGCGCCACGTCGAGCCTGTCCAAAGTCCTGACTGGCGAGTTGGCCTGACATTCCGCGGCACGGAAGGTGGTGAAATCGTGCCTGCCGAGCAGCATTTGCGCCGCCTGGTGCATGGCATCGGCGTCCAGCGCGTGCGTCACATGCCACGCGCGGCCGCGTTCGAGAACCAGCGGCGCCTTGCGGCAAACGATGCGGTAGAGATAGCGCCGCGCCGTCGCATCGAACCGGGCATGGAACCCCGGCGATGCTTCCTCCGCCGCGATGACCGCCACCGGCTCCGGCCGCAAATGATGATTCAGCGCATCGCGGATTTTTTCCGCGGCGAATGTTTTCGCCAGATCGAAATGGGCGACTTGTCCCAAGGCGTGAACGCCGGCATCGGTGCGCCCGGCGCCTGTCACCGTCACCTGCTCGCCGGAAAGCTTGAAGATCGCGGCTTCCAGCGCCGCCTGGACCGAAGGGCCGTTCTCCTGCCGCTGCCAGCCGGCAAACGGGCTGCCATCATACTCCAGGGTTATGCGATAACGCGGCATCAACGCTGCCAGAGGGTTTCGCACTGCGGCTGGTGATGCGGCGTGCCCTGAAGCGCAAGCCAGCGCTCCCGGACATGCGGCCAATGCTGGAAAACGCTTTCCTCCAGCTGCCGGAATCCATCGACGAGTTCGTCGACGACGATCTTTTCCCGCGCGGTGTGAATGATTGTGTAAAACAGATCGACGGTCAGGTAATCGCGCATGCCCGCGTCGACCCGCATAATTTCGTCCCAGCGAATCCGCACCGGCCGGCGCCGCCGCATGTATTCGAACCCGTCCGGAAGAAGATCGAGCGTGCCGGCGGTGCCGCGCGGCCATGCCCGCAACGAATGCAGAAGGCGCCGGGACAGCGAGGGCGGCGGGTTTCCAGTCACAACCGCTCTCCGGTTCTCAGCGCAAAGCCGCGCAGAACTGTCGCGGCGTCCATCGGCGCGCGGCCTGCGCGCTGCAGGCGCAGAAGCTTCAACGCGCCTTCGCCGCAAGCGACCGCGGGTGCGTCGTCGATCACTTCGCCCGGTGCGCCGTGGCCAGCGACCGGTTCGGCGTAAAGGATCTTCAACCGCTCGCCCCTTGCGTCGCACCAAGCGCCCGGCGAAGGCGAAAGTCCGCGGATGAGGTTATCAATTTCGCGGGCGGATTTCGTCCAGTCGATGCACGTTTCTTCTTTGGAGATTTTCTTGGCGTAGGTGACGCCTTCGGCAGGCTGCGGATGTTCTTCGATGCCTTCACGTTCCAGCGCCGACAGCGCGCGCGCCATGAGATCGGCGCCGAGCTGCGCCAGCTCGTCGTGCAGCTCGCCGGACGTCTTGCGCGCGATGCCCACACGCGCGGCCAGCAGCACGGGACCCGTGTCGAGAGCTTCCTCCATGCGCATGACCATCGCTCCGGTCTCTTCGTCGCCCGCCATGACGGCGCGCTGGATGGGCGCGGCGCCGCGCCAGCGCGGCAACAGCGAAGCATGCAGATTGAAGCACCCAAGGCGCGGCGCTTCCAGAACGGATTTGGGCAGGAGCAAACCATACGCCACGACGACGGCTGCATCGAGCGCGAGGTTCGCAAATTCCGCCTGCGCTTCCGCGCTTTTCAAGCTCTGCGGCGTGTGTACTTCCAGGCCATGCGCATGGGCAAACCGAGCGACCGGCGAAGGGCCTGACTCGTAACCGCGGCCTTTGGGACGCGGCGGCTGCGCATAGACCGCAGCGATCTCGTGCCCACAATCGACGAGACGGGCAAGCGTCGGCACCGAAAATTCCGGCGTTCCCATGAACGCGAGGCGCATCGCGGTCAGCTCGCGGCTTTCAGACGCTTGGCGAGCTTCTTCATCGCCATCGCGCGCCTGAGCCGCGAGACGTGGTCCACAAAGAGCACGCCTTCGAGATGATCCATCTCGTGCTGCAGGCAGGTGGCAAGCAGCCCTTCGGCCTCGAGCGAAACGAGCTTTCCATCGAGGTCGAGATATTCGGCGCGGATTTGCGCCGGCCGCTCCACCTCTTCCCAAATGTCGGGCAGCGACAGACACCCTTCTTCGCAGATTGCGGTTTCTTTCGACGACCAGAGGATTTTCGGATTGATGTAGAATTTGGGTTCCCTGTCGCCGCCCTTCTGCGCCAGATCCATCACGATCAGCCGCTCCGGCACCCCGATCTGCACGGCCGCCAGCCCGACACCCACCGCGGCATACATGCTTTCCAGCATGTCGCCGGCCAGACGGCGAGTTCGGGAATCCACGGTCTCTATGTCCTCAGAGATCGCTTTCAGGCGCGGATCTGGCGCGATAAGGATAGGATGGATGTTCATCGAATCGGAGATAAGCGAGCACCCCGGCAGGGTCAAGCGCGCGGGATTTGAGGCATGAGCGTAGGGTTGATTTTACTGGCAGTCGGGATCGTGGCGGCGGCGTTGATCGTCACCTCGTATCTCGCTTTCAACGGGAATGCAGGCAAGGACGCGGCGGTCAGGCTCGATACGCGGCTGCAATCGCTTGCCGCTACGCAAAATGAAATTGCCGGCCGCTTCGCGCAGGCGCTCGAAAGCCAGACCGCGCTGCAAACCATGCTTGCCGGTCGCATGGACGCACTCGATTTGCGGCTCGGCGCCAGCCTCAGGGAAAGCGCCGACAAGACGGCGGAAACCCTGGGCGGCATTCACACGCGGCTGACGGTGATCGACGAAGCGCAGAAGAACATCGCCGATCTGTCGGGCCAGGTCGTGAGCCTGCAGGAGATCCTCGCCAACAAACAGGCGCGGGGCGCGTTCGGCCAGCAGCAGATGGAATCCATCGTGGCCGACGCGCTGCCTGTCGGGCTGTATGAATTCCAGAGCACGCTGTCGAACGGCAGCCGGCCCGACTGCACCATCCGGCTGCCTGGCGTAAAGACGGCTATCGTCATCGATTCGAAGTTTCCGCTGGAAAGCTTTGCGCTGTTGCGGGCCGCTTCGGACGGCGAGCGCAAGGCGGCGATCGCGCGCGTACGCTCCGATGTGCTCAGGCACGTGAAGGATATTGCGGGGAAATATCTCATCGCCGGCGAAACCCAGACGCCGGCCATCATGTTCGTGCCGTCGGAATCGATCTACGCGGATTTGCACGAATTCTGTCCAGAGACCATCCGCGAGGCGCAACGCGCGCAAGTGGTCGTCGTTTCGCCCAACATCCTCATGCTTGCGATCGTGACCGTGCAGACCGTGATGAAGGATGCGCGCATGCGCGAGCAGGCCAATCTCATTCAGCGCGAAGTGGGCATGCTGCTCAGGGACGTGAAACTGTTCGGCGAGCGCACGGAGAAGCTTCAGAAACATTTCGATCAGGCAAACGGCGACATCAAGGACATTCTGACGTCGGCGGCGCGCATCGCCGGCCGCGCCGAAAGAATCGAGAAAGTCGAGCTCGGAGCGGCCGAGTCCGGAACCCCGCAACTGGCGGCTGGCAGTTAGTCGGTCGAACTTCGCCGAACCTTGCTCCGAAGCCATTGCCGCAGCCGATAGGCTCGGAACCAACGGCGGGCTGTTCCACCTGATACCGCGTGACCTGCGGCCCAGCGCGGATCATCGAGCAGAATGGAGCCGAGCGTCGGCCGGAACATCGCGCGGGCGAACCAGCTAAGCCACAGCGCGCCGGCCGCCGCCAATACGACAAGAACGACGACATACGAGACGATCAAACGCGCCATCGCAATCTGTTCTTCTTTAATAGAGTTTTCCGGTCAGGGTCTGAACCAGCCGGGCCGGCAGCGCCAGAAGCCGC
>DATCBQ010000120.1:0-19003 GCA_036511745.1 Rhizomicrobium sp. | reverse complement strand
CACATCAACAGTTCGTGTCACGACGTGCGTCTGATCGGAGACCTGGTCTCCGGAGCAGGCAAGAGTGGAAGTGGCAGCGGCATCGTCTTCGCCGGAGGAGAAGGGACGATTTCGGGTGGTGTGATCCAGGAATCCGCCGGTATCGGGCTCGATCTCGCCGGCGCCGACCGCGTGTCCGTTACCGCGGAGCATATTCAGGGCAATGGTCGCGGGGCAAGCGGGGGCGCCGGCATCCGGATCAACAATTCCAACACCATCGCGATCTCCGGCAATCATCTGGAAGGCAATGGCGGCTTCGAGACCGGCTCGGCGCAAATCCTGTTCGCGGGAACCTCCGACAACATCAACATCGGCACCAATGTCTACGCGCCCGAGACGATTTCGAATGTGGCGCTCGGACCCTCGTTCGTCTACGACGCGGCGCCGGGCACCGTGCTCACCAATCCCCATCTCTACGACAGCCCTTCGCCACAGGCCGGCGGCGCGGTCTATTCGCCCGCGGCTGCGGCGATCCTGCCGCAGTTGCAGGCGCCCCATGTGCCGCTCAGCCAGATCGCTGGGCTGACGCTTTCCAATGATTTGACGACAACCACCCAGGTCGACTTCGCCCCCGGCGAAGCCACCGACAGCACCGGCACGGCGACCATCGCGCTGGCTTCGTCATGCCCGGTCAATCTCGCGGCTTTAACGAATGGCCCCGGCGGGCTGGACACGGGCAGCGCCGTGGCCAACACGACCTATTTCTACTTCGTCATCGCCTCGGTCGGCGGCGGCAATCCGTCCTGCATGGCATCGACAAACACAGCGCCATCCTTCAAATATTCGGGTGCGCCTTATGACACGAGCGTCAGCGGCCTGACCTATATGGGATTCCCGTATATCTACAACATGGCTTCCGTTGCCGGTCTCGCGGTTGGCCAACGGGTGGAAATGAATTCCTATATTTCGCCCGCGACGACGATCGCGGCCATTGGTACGCTGACGAGCGAGGCGGTTGCGACTATCGCGACGACCTGTTCCATGACCTGTGCGACGACCGTAACCGTGCCCAGCGGATCGGCGGCGAACATGGCGGTTGGCATGGAGATTTCGGACGTCTTTCAATCGGCTGCAAACTGCACGGGAGGCAATTTGGCGCGAGGGGACCTTCCCGCTAACACATACACGATCTCTTCGGCGCCAGCCGGCGGCGTGTTTTCGATAATGCCCGCCGTTGGAACCTCGAACGCGACAATCTACAATGACTGCATCGTCGTCTCGAGCGGCTACACGGTGCAGCTTGCGGCTCCCGCCTCCGGAACCACCACGATGGGAGTTGCCAGCTTCACCGTCTACACGGGCATTTACCGCATGGCGGGCGCGCTCTACACCAACCCGTCCAACACAAACGTCGTGCCCTTCATGCAGGATGGCGACACATTTACTCTGCAATCGCCGGTGGCGGACCTGAACACCAACAACACCGGCGGCAACGCCTGCAACAGCGGAACCATCGGCAACGCGGATGTCAGTTGCGCCCTTTCGGTGCCGTGCGGGCTGACAATTGCCTGTTCCAGCGGCATCAAGGTCGAAGCCCTTGGCCGCATCGTCGGCGGCACGCTAACGAGTCTGGCCAAGCCGACGCTGATCTCGAGCATCGATTCCAATCCTGGGGCGCCGACCGCCTTCCCGGGCGCTCCGGGATACAGCACCAGCAGCGCGGGATCGGCGACCACCGCCTATCCCTTCCGGCTCTACACCAACACCAGCGGACAGGTGCGCCTGCGCGCCAGCAGCTCCGGGGCGTCGGTCTACGAAGACACCGACGGGTGGGTATTCCAACGCGGGCAATAGGCGGTGCCTTGCGCCACTTTCGGCATTCACCGGCCCTCCCGGCCAAAGAGGGTGTGTTCGACCGTCTCGCAGACCGCGTGCGCCGCGGCCATGTGAATCTGCTGGACAAGCGGCGTGGAGGGCGAAGGCGCGCACAGACAAATATCGCAACGGGGCTTCATCGCGCCGCCGGATTGACCGGTGAATCCGACGGTCATGGCCGAGGCCGCATGCGCGGCGTCCAGTGCCAGCAGGATGTTGCGCGAATTCCCGGAGGTTGAAATGCCGACAAAGATGTCGCCCGGTCTGGCGAGCGCCGCAACCTGGCGCGCAAAAACATGCTCGTAGCCAAAGTCGTTTCCAATCGCCGTCATCACCGATGAATCGGTCGTAAGAGCGATCGCCGCAATGGCGGGCCGGTCGAAATTGAGCCTCACCACCAGCTCGCCGGCAATGTGCTGTGCATCGGCGGCGCTGCCGCCGTTCCCCGCCAGAAGGATTTTTCCGCCGTTGCGAATGGCGTCGGCCCAGCGCAAGCCGATGCGGAACAGCGTATCCATGAATTCCGAATCCGCCTGCGCCGCCTCGATGGCCGTTCTGCTGGCCTCGAAATGCGCCTGCAACCGCGCGCGCGATTTCGCATCCTCGCTGAAACTGTGTGGAGGCCGAACCGGTAATTTCAATACTGTGCTCCTTTCCAGGCTCCGCGATATATTTCCATGACGGGTCGCCGCCCAGGCAATTTTCTGCGCGCCGAAAGCAGTCCGTGGCGCAGGCCAACGCAAAAAGCGTTATAGACCGCCGCACGCTTCGAGGAAATCCGGGATGCCATTGCTGCCGATCTCCGCCCAGTGCTGGCAAGACGATTTTGAGGGTTCCAAGGTTCGCGCTTGCGGAAAGCCCCGGCCACGGCGTCCCGCGGTGTTCCTGGATCGGGACGGGGTGATCAACGACGATCTCGGCTATGTCGGGCATCCATCGCGATTCCTCTGGAAAACGGGTGTTTTCGAAGCCATCCGGCTCCTGAACCGGACCCACCGCGTGTTCATTGCGACCAACCAATCGGGCGTCGCCCGGGGATTCTTTACCAACGACGATGTAACAGACCTCCACCGCTGGATGCTGGGCGAGCTGGAGCGCCGCGACGCCCGCGTGGATGACATTCGCTGGTGCCCTTATCATCCGGACGGAACGATCGCGGAGTATGCCCGCCCTTCCCCGTGGCGAAAGCCGCAAGCCGGGATGCTGCTGGATCTGATGAAGCATTGGGATGTGGTTGAACAAGGAAGCTTTGTCGTCGGCGACAAACCGTCGGACCTCGAAGCGGCCCAGGCGGCATCCCTGCCCGGCTTTCGCTTCGAGGGGACGGATTTGAATATGTTCGTACGGGATTGTCTGAGGACGATGGCTTCCGAATATGGATAATGCAAACGCCCGTGCGACGGTCCAAGCTCTTGCTGCGCCGGGAATAGCTGGAACATAGCGATGCCATCCCAACCATCGGCCTTTCTCGTGCAGCCCGATCTTGCGCCACGCATTGCCGCGATACCCCGTCCACGGATCGTCGTGATCGGCGACGTGATGCTGGATCGCTTCGTATATGGTTCGGTGGAACGGATCTCGCCGGAAGCGCCGGTGCCCGTGCTCAAATTCGAGCGCGAAGCCCTGATGCCCGGCGGCGCGGCCAACGTCGCGCGCAATCTCTGCGATCTCGGCGCCTCGGTCGAACTCATCGGGCTGGCCGGGAACGATTCCGCCAGGGCCGAGATCGAGCGCCATGTCGAAACCATTCCCCACTGGCGGCTCAATCTCGTCGTCAGCGAACAGCGGCCGACGACAACAAAGACGCGGTTTATTTCCGGCGGCCATCAGATCGTGCGCCTGGATACGGAATCTGTCAGCTCGCTAACCCAACACGAAGAGAATTGCCTCGTTGCCCTTGTCGATGCCGCTGTCCGCGACGCGGATGCGGTGGTGTTGTCCGACTATGCGAAGGGGGCGCTGAGCGAGCGGGTTATCGCCGCGGCAATTTCCCTGGCGAACGCGAGAGGCATCCCGGTTGTCGTCGATCCCAAGGACCTGCGCTTTGATCGATATGCAGGCGCCACGGTCCTGACACCCAACAAACTCGAGCTGGAACGCGCGTTGCACCGTTCCTGCGCGGGCGATGCGGCGATTGCCTCGGCGGGGGCCGAGTTCCTGCGGCTTTCCGGCGCGAAGGCGGTTGTCGTCACGCAGGGCGAAAAGGGGATGACCCTGTTCGAGCCGAATGAAGTGCCCAGACACTTCGAGGCGATCGCGCGCCAGGTGTTCGATGTTTCCGGTGCAGGCGACACGGTTGCCGCGACACTTGCGTTCCTGTTGGCGGCCGGATTTCCGCTCGCCGAGGCCGTGTATTCCGCCAATCTCGCTGCCGGCGTGGTTGTCGAAAAAGCGGGCACCGCAACCATCGGCCGCGACGAGCTGGTTGCCGAAATCGGCCGGGCGACGCGCGGTCGGCACGCCCTCAAAATCGCCGGCCTGCAAGAGGCGGTCGTGCAGCGCCGGCGCTGGAGCGCCGCCGGCAAGCGCGTCGTGTTCACGAACGGATGTTTCGACCTGTTGCATCCGGGCCATCTTTCGCTGCTTCGTCAATCGCGCGCCGCAGGCGACAAGCTGATCGTGGGGATGAATTCCGATGCCTCCGTGCGCCGCCTGAAAGGCGAAGGCAGGCCACTCCAGGATCAGGATTCCCGCGCGATGGTGCTGGCGGCGCTGGAGGTGGTCGATCTCATCGTCGTTTTCGCGGAAGATACGCCGCTCGCCCTGATTACGACACTTCACCCCGATGTCCTGGTCAAAGGGGCCGATTATGCGCTGGACCAGGTGGTGGGTCGCGATGTCGTGGAAGGATATGGCGGCACGGTCATTCTGGCGGCACTGGAAGCCGGTCATTCGACCACAGCCACTATCGACAAAATGCAACGCGGGTGAAAGGCAAGCGTGACGACCCGCATGGATGAGAAACTGAAAGCGCTGTTGGCTTCGCTGAACCGTTTGTCGAGCGCACGCTCGCAATTTCCGGCGACGATTCCCTGCAAAGTCTGCGGCGCCGAAGCCCAATTTTACGATGTCGTCGATTTCAACAAAATTGCGAGCGAACCGGATTTTTATCCTTTCGGCCGCTCCGGGGTGACCGTCGCCTGGCACCGCTGCGGCGCCTGCGATTTTCTTTTCACGACCTTCTTCGACGACTGGAGCAGCGACGATTTTCGCCGGTTCGTCTACAACGCGGATTATGAGCTGATAGACCAGGAATACGAATACACGCGGCCAAAGCACACCGCCGACCACCTGTCGGAATTGCTGCGCGGCTTCGAAAACTTACGCATCCTGGATTATGGTTCCGGCAGCGGCACGTTTGCGCGCTGCATGAGCGACAAATCGTTTTGCCGGGTGGAGCAATACGATCCTTTCAGCCATCCGAACAGGCCTGCGGGTACTTTT
Organism: Rhizomicrobium sp.; assembly: GCA_036511745.1. Lineage (GTDB taxonomy): Bacteria > Pseudomonadota > Alphaproteobacteria > Micropepsales > Micropepsaceae > Rhizomicrobium. The sequence goes on along the minus strand of DATCBQ010000120.1, from coordinate 13,705 downwards.
GCCATTGTCGTTTGCTACGAAGTGATCGAACATTCCACATCGCCGCTCGGCACGCTTTCCGACATGAGCTCCCTGCTGGACGACGATGGCTGCATGATTGTCGGCCAGACCCTTCAGCCGCACGATATAAACCTGTTGCGGGCAAACTGGTGGTATTGCGCGCCGCGCAACGGTCATTGTTCGACCTATACGGGGCGAACGCTCGCGAAATTGTGCGGGCAGTTGGGGCTGTTGTTCCACTGCGGCAGTCCCATTGTGATCAAGCATCGACATTCGCCGGCGGGCGACGTTTTGGTCCAAAGGCTGAATCTGGGGGAAGCGTGGGTTACATAGCGGCAGCCGATCAGCTTATCCCGATCAGCTTGTGGGTTTGCAGGCTCAGGCGCCATTGCGGATTGTCGAGGCAATAGGCTGTGGCGGCGCGGGTGTTGTCGTCCCTGGCGGGACCGTCCATCGGCTGAAGAAAGAAATGCTCGAAGGCGAGTCCCGCGTAGCGTTCGGGCGGCGCGCCGTCCTGCGGGTAGACGAGCTTCAACTCGTCGCCGCGGTCGAGCACGAGGCCGGCATCGGCCTTTGGACTGACGCAGATCCAGTCGACCCCGGGAGGAGGCTCAATCGTACCGTTCGTCTCGATCCCGATCTCGAAGCCCTCTTTGTGAAGCGCCTCGATCAATTTTGTGTCCAGTTGCAAAAGCGGTTCGCCGCCCGTGCAGACAACGTAAGGGCGTCCGCGCACATTGCGCGGCCAGTTGTCGCGCACCGCGCGAGCGAGTGCAGCAGCATCGCAGAATTTGCCGCCTCCGGGTCCATTCGTTCCCACAAAATCCGTGTCGCAGAATGTACAGACGGCGCGCGCGCGGTCTCGCTCCAGGCCGTTCCACAGATTGCAGCCGGCAAAGCGCAAAAACACGGCCGCCCTGCCGGTCCGCGCCCCTTCGCCCTGCAAGGTGTAATAGATTTCCTTGACCTGATAGCTCATCGCGCGGCGAAGCGTTCGTAGCCCTGCGCACGCAGCTCGCAGGCAGGACATGTTGCGCAGCCGTAACCCCAGACATGGCGGAGCGAGCGATCGCCCCGATAGCAGGTGACACTTTCTTCGACGATCAGCTCGACGAGGGGCGGCCCGCCGAGTCGTTCCGCCAGCGACCAGGTCGCCGCTTTGTCGAGGCGCATGAGCGGCGTGTGGACGGTGAAATGCCTGTCCATTCCAAGGTCGAGGGCATGCGCCAGCGCCTTGATGGCTTCCTCCCGGCAATCGGGATAGCCGGAATAATCCGTCTCGCACATTCCCCCAACGAGATGACGCACACCGCGCCGGTAGGCGAGCGCGGCCGCGGCCGCGAGAAAAAGAATGTTGCGCCCCGGCACGAAGCTTGTGGGCAAACCATTCGCCCCCAGCTCGATCCGCATGTCATCGGTCAGGGCACTTCCGCCGATGGCCTTCAGCACGTCCAGGCTGAGAACGTGATCGTCTCCCAGTTTATCGCGCCAGCGGGGAAAATTCTTGCGCAATGCATCCAGCAAACGGGGCCGCGCATCGAGCTCGGCCGAATGACGCTGACCGTATTCAAATCCAACCGTCTCGACCGAGCCGAAGCGGTCGAGCGCCCAGGCAAGACAGGTCGTCGAATCCTGTCCGCCGGAAAACAGCACGATCGCGGTATGTGCAGCCATGGGAAAGACATAGCGTGGAGTTCGGCGCCGGGCGAGAAAATTGCGAAAAACGCCGTGGATTGGTTGCATCTTGCCTTTGCCGTGCGCATGCGCCAGCTTCGACCATAGGGCAAGGACGGGCGCCGGTGACAGCGATTGCGGTAAGCGGCACAGGGTTGTTCACCCCCTCCCAGTCGATTTCCAACGAAGAGCTGGTCGCCTCGTTCAACGAGCATGTCCGCCGCTTCAATATCGCACAGGCGCCCGCGATCGCGGAAGGCACGGTCGCCGGACTTGCCGAATCCAGTGTGGACTTCATCGTCAAGGCATCGGGCATCCGCAATCGCTATGTGGTCGACAAGGCGGGCATTCTCGACCCGGAGGTCATGTGCCCGCGGATTCCGGAACGGTCCAACGAGAGTATTTCCCTGCTGGCGGAAATGGCCGTGACGGCGGGGCGCGATGCGCTGGTAGCGGCGGACAGAAAGCCGCGCGACATCGATGGCGTCATCGTCGCCTGTTCGAACCTTCAACGCCCCTATCCTGCCGTTGCCATCGAAATTCAGGACGCGCTCGCCATCGGGGGTTTTGCCTTCGACATGAATGTGGCGTGCTCGTCCGCAACGTTCGCGATGCAGACGGCAGCCGATATGGTTGCCGCGGGCCACGCGCGCGCCATCCTCGTCTGCAATCCGGAAGTTTGCTCCGGTCATTTGAATTTTCGCGACCGCGACAGCCATTTCATCTTCGGCGACGTGGCGACGGCGTTCGTCGTCGAAGCTGCCGGATCGGCCGTCGGCTCCAATGCCTGGGAGATCGTCGCTACAAAACTGAAGACGCGATTCTCCAACAACATCCGCAACAATTTCGGGTTTCTCAACCGCTCTGCGCCGCAGACGATCGGCGCACCCGACAAGCTGTTCGTCCAGGAAGGCCGCAAGGTTTTCAAGGAGGTGGTGCCAATGGTGGCCGCATTGATCCTGGAGCAGCTTGCGGAGAACGCCATACAACCCGACAGCCTCAAACGCCTGTGGCTGCATCAGGCCAATCTGGGCATGAACGACCTGATCGCGCGCCGCGTACTCGGACGCGATCCCGGTCCACTGGAAGCGCCCAACATTCTCGACGAATATGCCAACACGAGTTCGGCCGGCTCCATCGTCTCATTTCATAAGTTCAGCGCCGATCTTGGCGCGGGCGAACTGGGACTGCTGTGCTCATTTGGCGCAGGGTATTCGGTTGGCAGCGTGATTCTGAGAAAGCTTGCCTGAGCGGATGCCTTGCCTTTGCCTCCTCGCTGCGACAGCCTGCAAAGCAGTCGATTGCGGGGCGCAATGCAGGTAGCCATCAGCGGCACGGGGTTGTTCACCCCGGCCGAAATCATCACGAATGCGGAACTCGTTGCCTCGTTCAACGAGTATGTGCGGCATCACAACGCCGACAACGCCAAATCCATCGCGGCTGGCTCGGAACAGGCGATCCTCAAATCCAGCGACGAATTCATCGTCAAGGCCTCCGGCGTCAGGCGCCGGCACGTCATGGTGAAGCGCGGCATGCTCGAGCCGGAGATTATGTGCCCGCGGACGGACGAGCGACCCAACGAACAAATTTCCATGATGGCGGAAATCGCCGCCCACGCGGCACGGGATGCGTTGAAGGCCGCAAACAGGACGGCGGCGGACATCGATGGCATCGTCGTCGCCGCTTCGGTCATGCAGCGCGCTTACCCACAGATCGCCATCGAAGTGCAAAACGAGCTGGGAACGAAGGGCTTCGGCTTCGACATGCTTGCGGCATGTTCCTCGGCGACGTTCGGGATCCAGATTGCCGCCGACATGATCGCCCAGGGTCACGCCCGCGCCATTCTTGCGATCAATCCCGAAATCTGTACCAGCCACCTCAATCTGCGCGACCGCGAGACCCATTTTATTTTCGGCGACGCCGCCACGGCCTGCGTCCTTGAGCCCGCGCAATACGCGGACGGCGACAATTGCTGGGATATCGTCAGTACGCGTCTTGAATCGCGATTCTCTAACAACATCCGCAACAATTTTGGCCCACTGAACCGCTTTTCGCCGCAAACCATGGGCACGCCCGACAAGTTGATCACCCAGAAGGGGCGCAAGGTGTTCAAGGAGGTCGTACCGATGGTATCGAACTTCATGCTCGAGCATCTGGCCGATTCGGGAATCAAGCCGGCGGAGCTCAAGCGCCTCTGGCTGCATCAGGCCAACATCAACATGAACGATCTGATCGCCCGCAAGGTTCTGGGAAGGGAACCTTCGCGCGCCGAGGCGCCAAATATTCTCGACGATTTCGGGAATACGAGTTCCGCCGGCTCCATCATCGCCTTCCACAAATTCAGCGCCGATCTGAACCCGGGCGATCTGGGCCATCTGTGTTCGTTCGGCGCCGGCTATACGGCCGGCAGCGTCATCCTGAAAAGGCGGGAGTAAACGCCCTGCTTCCCGCGCTGGCGGGGGCCGTCGCGCGCGTGCTAGCGTAGGAGCGCTACGCGCCCATTACGAAGAGTCCGCTGCTTCCACCACGCCCGCCGCCTCCCCTTCCCGAACCTTAACGAGCATTACGGTCATGAGCATCTTGCACACGATCCAGCCCCTCTATGTGCTGTCCGGACTGATCGTGGGCGTTCTGGTCGGGATGACCGGGGTCGCCGGCGGCTCGCTGATGACGCCGGTGCTGATCCTGCTGTTCGATATCCATCCCGTGACCGCGGTCGGCACCGACCTTCTCTACGCTTCGGTAACGAAAACCGGCGGAACCCTTGTCCACAATTACAACGGAACCGTGGACTGGCGGGTCGCAAGCCGCCTCGCGATGGGCAGCGTACCCATGACCGCACTGACGATCTGGCTGCTCTATGTGCTCGACGTGCGCGGCGATGCGACCCATGTGATCGTCACCAAGGTGCTGGGCGTGGCGCTGTTTCTGACGGCTCTTTCGCTTATTTTCCGCACATCGGTGATGAATATCTACGAGCGTCGCGTCGGTGTGCTCGACAAAAAGCTGGTCCGCAATCTGACGATCGCGATGGGTGCGCTGCTGGGCCTTCTCGTCACCATCTCCTCGGTCGGGGCCGGAGCAATCGGCGTAACGGCGCTGATGCTGCTGTACCCTTCCATGCCGACGGCACGGATCGTGGGGTCGAATATCGCCCATGCGGTTCCGCTCACTTTGCTGGCGGGACTCGGTCACTGGATGATCGGTTCGATCGACTTCTCGATTCTGGGCTCCCTTCTCGTCGGATCCATTCCGGGAACCATTGCCGGAAGTTTTGTCGCTCCGCGCGTCCCCGATCCGGCCTTGCGTTTCACGCTTGCGACGTTGCTGATCGTTGTCTGCGCGCGATTCTGGTTCTGGAAATAGGCCGGCAACAGCCGCTGCGAATCATCTGTTCAGGTTGGCGCAGGCGCCTGAAGCACTTCGCGCACCTTCGCGGCCAGCGCGGAATAACTGAAAGGCTTGCCAATCAGATTGACGCCCGGATCCAGGCGGCCATGATGGACAATGGCATTTCTCGCATATCCGGTCGTGTATAGAATTTTCAAATCCGGACGGCGCCCGCGCGCTTCGTCGGCCAGTTGGCGCCCGTTAAGTCTGCCCGGCAACACGACATCGGTGAAGATCAATTGAATACCGGATTGTTGTTCCAGCATCCGTAAGGCCGCGTCGCCGTCGGCCGCCTCGAAAACGGTATATCCCTGTTCCCGCAACATCTCGACGCTGGAAATCCGCACACCTTCCTCGTCCTCGACAACCAGAATTGCCACATTTTTCGGGGCCGCGGCCACAAAACGCTGCTGCAACGGTTCCTCGACGGCCTCGCCTTTCACAGTCAGAAGTCGCGGCAGATACAGTTTGACCGTCGTTCCATTTCCGGGCTCGCTGTAAATCTTGACGTGGCCTCCCGACTGCTTGGTGAACCCATAAACCTGGGAAAGACCCAGACCCGTCCCCTGCCCCGGTTGCTTGGTGGTAAAGAAGGGTTCGAAGACCTGGGCGACGGTGTCCCTGTTCATTCCGACGCCGTTATCCGTCACCGCGACAACGACGTATTGTCCGACTTTGAGTTCCTCGTGCGCGCTGGCATACGACTCGTCCAGATACGCATTGGCGGTCTCTATGGTGAGCTTGCCACCTTTTGGCATGGCATCTCGCGCGTTGACCGAAAGGTTGAGAATTGCGGCCTCAAGCTGGTTGGGATCCGTAGAGACCGGCCAAAGTCCGGCCGCAAGTATGGTCTCGATCGCAATGGTTTCTCCGAGGCTTCGTCCGATGAGGGCCGATATGGCAAGCACCAGCTTGTTCACGTCGACCGTCTTGGGCGTCAGCGGCTGGCGGCGGGAGAACGCGAGCAGTTGATGCGTCAGAGCCGCGGCCCGTTTGCCGCCCTCGTCGGCGGCGTGCAACAGGCGCTCGAAATCCCGCGCAGCGTCGCCGGCCAGATTCCAGCGCGCGCTTCGGCGACGCAGCATGTCCAGACTGCCCGCGACAATCTGAAGGAGATTGTTGAAGTCGTGCGCGATTCCGCCGGTAAGCTGGCCTATCGCCTCCATCTTCTGCGACTGCCGTAGCGCGGCTTCGAGCTTTTCTCTCTGGTCGATCTGACTCTGCAGCTCGGAGTTTGTTTTGGTCAATTGGGCGGCACGATTTTCGAGCTCGGTATTTGCCGTTGCCAGAGCGGCTTGCGACACGCCCAGACCCGCGACCACCAGCGACGCCATGATGACCAGGAGCGCGATGAGACCGTAACTTAGCAGGCGCCGGCCCACCGGTTCGATCACCGTTTGCAGATACACCGACCCGAGCCTGTGACCGGCTTGTTCGACAGGTACAACGACATTCAGTCGGTCGTCCGACATTTTCGATGCCTCTGCGGGAACGGTGGGCGGTGCCTTGCTGTCGCGGTCGCGAGAAAAACTGACGAACTTCCTTCCGTTGGGACCGTAGATTGCTACCGCCCGGACCGCCGGGTTGGCCGCCAGCGCATTGACATATTCCTGTGCGGCGTTCGCATCGTCGAACGCCAGCGCTGCGGTGACGGTCGCCGCCACGATGCGGGCCTGTATGTTCGTATCGCGGGTGATCTGGTCCGCGTAAAACCGCGTGCCGTAAACGACTGTCGCCACTGCCAATACCAGCAGAAAACCTGCGGCGACAAGCGCTATGGCGGGCACCACTTTTCCGGAAGGCAAATAGCCCGCTCGGCGCTTCATGGTTCGTTCCGATCCGGTTCGTCCGTCACCGCGATGCTCAACAGCTTGGAACTGATCTGCAGTCCGTTGCGCGCAGCGGCCTCGCGATCGATTTGAAAGCGGACATGGTTGTCCCTGATCACAAAGTTGACGATCCCTCTTGCCCCACCGGGAGTGCCGTCAGTTACGGTGAGCACCGGAAGACCGCGAACGGACGTCAAAACTTCCGTCACGAACGCCGGGTCGCCAGCGACATACACCATCTGGCAATGCGCGGATGGCGAGACTGCGTTGAGACGCAGGATGACGATCGGCCGCTCGCCGAACCGCTGCCCGGAGGAAGCCGTGTCGAGAAGACCGTCGAACGGGTCATTACCGGCAACGCAAAGGTTGAACGATGTGGAGGGCCCGGCAAAAGCGCTGCCCGGCCATTCGACAAAGGGAGCGAGCTTGAAAAGATAGGCGGCCTTGACGGCCAGTTCGAGGGTTTCCGCCGCAGTTGCGGAGCTTGGACAGAGAGAGATGACCGTGCCGGGAACGGCCAGCAACAACGCGACCATGAGTCTCAAACGACTCGCACGCATAAAGCTTCGACCGGGCCGGTTCCCGTGGCCTGTCGATGGCGTAACGACAAGCCACGCGGGACGGCTGACCGCGAGAGTCCGGAAAATCCTTCCACTCGTTGCCGGGTCGGCAGAGTCTGCCATTGCTAAAAATTCCAGCGCGTGTCCAGAAGGAAGCTTCGCTTGATCTCATCGGCTCCAGGAAATTCCTGGTGCTGCGGATGCAGGAGATTGAAACCCGAAAGAGAAATCTCGACGGATTTCGACAGCTTCCATGCCAATCTCGTGTTCAACTCGACATATTGTGGCAACACAGGGTCGGGAAGAACGCCTACGTAACGGAAATCCGTGTCGAAGGTAAGATCGTCCGCCAGATTCATCGACGACCTTAGGGATGCCTGGTGATGCGGATCGTCACCCGCCTGGGCAACACCAAGAAATCCTATGGCCCCGGGTTGCAGATGCAGCGCCTCTCGTTGAAAATTCACGCCCGCGCTCAGTCGCCACCAGTCCAGAACCTGGTAATTTCCCCAGGCTTCCACACCATACACATTTCCGGCCATCTGGTTTCCCCATTCCAGCGGATACTGGGTGCCGTAATTGAGGGTCTTCAGATGATCGTATTGGTCCAGGTAGCCGGTGACCGAAATCGACGCCTGTTCCGACAGCTCGGCGCGAGAACCGATCTCATAGGCCGTCAGCTCTTCGGGCAAAAAGTTTGGATTGCCGGTCAGAATTGTTGAAGTGCCTTCTTTTTCCACGACGTCCGTATCGAACGGCGTCGGCGCACGTATGGCGCGTCCGACATGCGCCCAAAGCAGAATGTCGTTGGTGGCATTCCACGAAAGGCGCGCCATCGGCAACGGCGACAATCCGGACCAAGGATCGTTTTCCAGCTTCAGACCGACAGTCAAATCCAGCCGGTCGGTGAGAGTAACTCGATCCTCGGCAAAAGCATCCGCAAGATTGAGCGTCAGACTCGACGGCACGAACAACAGCGAAGTCGTCCCGCCTAACCGAGCCTGAATTGAATAGGAATTGATGCGCTCGCCAGCGCCCCAAACGATGTTGTTCCAGCTCCCCAGACTGAAATTGTGCTGAACCTCCAAATTGTAGGTGTCGAGCGAAAAGCCCGTGCCTTCGTTCTCCACATCGCGTTGGGACTGATCGTAGTAAGCAAGAATCTGCAAGGACGACCCGTCGCCGAGATCGTGTTGCCATGTCGCCTGCAGATTGTGCCCCTCGATCTGCGTGTCGGGCGCTTGCAGCTGTTGTTCGCCGCCGGCGTAAACATCTCCCTGAACGGTCAGCAAGTCCGTTCCGGGGCTCCAGTCGACGCGGAAGCCGCCTTGCGGCTTGTACCAGCTGTCGCGGGCGCCCGAGCCGGGGGATGTGTCGTCTGCCCGATCGTAAAAAACCTTGCCGTAGATGCGGTATGCCAGATCGTCTCCGACCTTGCCGCCATACTGCAGAGCGGCAAGGCTTTCCTGGTTGCCGACACCAACTTCGGCGACGCCGCCCTGCGTGTCGCCGGCCTTGCGGGTAATGATGTTGATCACGCCGTTGACGGCATTTGCACCCCACAAAGTTGCGCCGGGCCCGCTGATCACTTCGATGCGCTCGATATCTTCGGGAAGCACATCGACCGTGTCCCAGTAGACGCCTGCATAAAGTGGCGTGTAGACGCTGCGGCCGTCGATCAGAACAAGCAGCTTGTTGGTAAAATTCTGATCGGCAATGTTCCCGCTGAACCCGCGCGCCGTGATGATGTAAGCGCTGGGGCTCGATTGCGACACGAAGAGGTTGGGGGCAAGGCGCAGGATTTCTGGAATACTTGTCGCGCCGGAGCGGATGATTTCGTCATGGCTGATGACGTAAATCGACGAGGCAGCCGTCTTCAGTTGCTGCGGCTGTTTCGAGACCGATGTAATCTCAACCTTGCCGAGATCCTCGATCGAAAGCCGTTGAAGGTCCTCGACCGACTGGGCATGGCCATTAACGGCCGGCAAGAAAGCCAGAACGGAAAGCCACGCCGGGGGCCACCGAAAGCGAATCCGGCACCCCGTTGTGACTTGATGCGTTCGACGAAATGACCGCGCATGAAGCGCGCGGCGGTATAGACATTTCACGATGAATTCCCCCGTCAGGCCCTCCGTGCCCTTCGTCACCACTGCCGCCGCCCAAATCCATGATTAGACAACAAAACCTGGCTCGGCAAGGACCCGCGACACGCGCGCTTCACGTTTTGCGGAATTTGCTCGCGATCAGTTCGTTTGCGCTATTTTTTGTCGTCGCGGCCGCGAAAGAAACTGACAGGTCTGCGATGGACATAAGGCTGATACTCGGGGCTCCATATCTGGGCCTGAAGGCGTTCCGCAGTCACCGATTCGTCATTATTCGATGCAAGCCGTTCAGAAATCGCCTGACGAGCGACGGCCATGCCGACTGCGGCGGAAACATTCCGCAACGCACCCACCGGAGGAAGAAGCCGTTCGCTTAGGCCCGTGGTTGCCGGCGACAACGACCCGAGCGCCCTTGCCGCCGCCATGAACATCCCGTCGCTGACGCGCTTCGCGCCCGACGCGAGCACGCCCAGACCGAGTCCCGGGAAAATATAGGCGTTGTTGATCTGATCGATGGGAACGGAACGGCCGTTCCATGAAACCGATGCGAACGGGCTTCCGGTGCCAACGATGGCACGGCCATCTGTCCAGGCAAAAAGCTGTGCCGGCGTCGCCTCGCTGCGCGCGGTGGGATTGGAAATGGGCAGAATGACCGGGCGCCGCGTATTCTCGGCCATCTGGCGAATCACCGCCTCGCCGAACGCGCCGTGTTGTCCGGAGACTCCGATCAGCACAGTCGGTTTCGCATTGGCGACCACATCGAGGAGATCGATTCTCTCCGGCTGTCGCAATGTCCAGTCCGCCACGGCGTTGCGGCTCTGTACGAACGGCTTCTGCGCTTCGGTAATGCCGGGCATCCCTTCGACGAGGAGGCCGTCGATGTCCACGGCATAGAAGCGCTCGCGCGCCGCCAATTCGCTCAAACCGTTTTCGATCATCGCGCGCAACAGCAGGGATGCGATGCCGCATCCCGCCGAGCCGGCACCGACGATAGCAATCTTTTGCTCGACGAGCGGAATGCCTGTCACCTGGACGGCGGCCAGGACGGTGGCTGTGGCGACGGCAGCAGTACCCTGAATGTCGTCGTTGAATGTACAGAGCCGGTCGCGATACTGCGCGAGCAGACGGCCCGCGTTCGCACCGGCAAAATCTTCCCAATGCAACAGCACGCTGGGCCACCGCGCACAGATCGCTGAGACGAAATCTTCCACAAAAGCGTCATAGTCGGCGCCGCGTACGCGTTCGTGGCGCCAGCCCATATAGAGCGGATCGCGCCGCAGCTCCTCGTTGTTGGTGCCCAGGTCCAGCAAAATCGGCAATGTTCTGGCGGGATGAATCCCGGCGCATGCTGTGTAGAGCGACAGCTTTCCAATGGGGATGCCCATGCCGCCCGCGCCCTGATCGCCGAGGCCGAGAATGCGTTCACCGTCGCTGACCACAATCACGCGCACGCGATCGAACCAGGGATTGGCGAGAATTTCGCGCATGCGCCCCCTGTTGGGATAGCTCAGGAAAACGCCGCGCGGCTTGCGCCAGATTTCGCTGAATCGTTCGCAACCCTCGCCGACGGTCGGCGTGTAGACGAGCGGCAACAGTTCGTCGATGTGCCGGACCAAGAGTGCGTAGAACAATGTCTCGTTCACGTCCTGCAAATCGCGCAGGAATGCGTATTTCTGGAAATCCGTTTCGATGCTGTGCAAGGCTTTCATGCGGCGATCGATCTGCACCTCTAGCGTTCCGACATAAGGCGGCAGGAGGCCGTGGAGATGAAATGCGTCGCGCTCGTCTTCCGTGAATGCCGTGCCTTTGTTGAGGAGCGCATGGTTGATCAGCTCGAAGCCGTTGACGTGGCTAACGAGCGGTTTCCTTTCGCCAGGAATGTCGATGTGCATGGGCCTCCTTTGATCGACTTCGACCTTCCGCCGACCGTATCCCAAGCTGCGGGTCAATCCCAAATTGACATTTCCGGCGAGGATATTATCGGCTGTTTTCGGATCCGGCGGATGCAGTCCGTGAGGGTTCCCGAATTCACATGCCATTGAACTAGCGGGCTGGTGGTATGCTTGTTTTCGGATCGAAGCCACGGAGTTTCCATGAAAATCGCCTTGCGTCTTCTTCTCGCCGCGCCTGCAGCCGTTGGCGCCGCGTTCGCCGCAAGCGCCGCGACGATCGTCCCTGCTGCGCCTTTCGATTCCATTGAGCTCGAAGGCGGCGGTCATGTGACTCTTATTCGCGGCAGCGTGCAGCAGGTGCGGATTCTGAAAGGCAGCACGGCCTATACGCGCATTCATGCGGACGATTCCGATCCGCGCAAGCTTATCATCGAATCCTGCAACGCCGATTGTCCCCACCCCTACGACCTGGACGTCGAAATCGTGACGCCTCAAATCCGGGCCGTCGCGGTAGCCGGCGGCGGTGCGATCGAGAGCAGCGGCACCTTTCCGGCCCAGCATTCGATAGCGGTGGCTGTTCATGGCGGCGGCAGAGTCGACGTCCGCTCCATCGACAGCGCCGACGCCATCGCTTCCATCGATGGCGGAGGTACCATCTCGGTGAAAGCCGCGGAAGGGTTGACTGCTGCCATCAACGGTGGCGGAAAAATCCGGTACTGGGGCAATCCGCACATTACCGAAGCCGTCAATGGCGGGGGGAGCGTCAGCAGGGGCAATTGATCGGCATTGTTCCCCGCAAACATTTCAATTTGCGCTTGCGTCAGGATTACAGGTGAGAAAGTGTCGGCGCCGGCATGAGGGACAGAGGATGGGCCGGGCAACACGCATTCTGGCGGAAGGAATCTACTTTGGCGAGGGACCGCGCTGGCACAAGGGGCGCTTGTGGTTCAGCGACTTTCACGACCATGCGGTAAAGTCGGTATCGTCGGCTGCGGATTTGCGCACGGAATTTCGAATAGACGATCAACCCTCCGGGCTCGGCTGGATGCCGGATGGGTCGCTGCTCGTCGTCTCGATGGTGAAACGCCAGGTGCTTCGCCGTTCGACTGCCGGCGACATCACCCTGCACGCCAACCTGAATGAGATCGCCGGCTTTCACTGCAACGACATGGTCGTCGATTCGCACGGCCGCGCCTATGTCGGCAATTTCGGTTTCGATCTCGATACGGAACTGGAAGCGCGCGGGCCGGAAAGCGTGATTGCCGATCACAAAACCGCGAAACTTGCCTGCATCTCGCCCGACGGCGTGCCGCGCGTTGCCGCCGCCGACATGCATTTCCCGAACGGGTCGGTGATCACGCCTGACGGCGGGACCCTGATCGTCGGAGAGACTCTCGCGGGTGCCTTGACGGCGTTCGATGTCGATGACGATGGCTTGTTGTCCAACCGCCGCCTCTGGGCCTCGACATGGCCCCGCACCCCCGACGGGATCGCGCTGAACGCCGCGGGCGGCATCTGGATCGCCAATCCGATTGCGCCTGAATGCGCGCTCATCGCGGCAGGCGGCGAGGTTCTTGAAGTAATCGATACGGCACAGCCCTGTTACGCCTGCATGCTCGGCGGCAACGATGGGCGCACACTGTTCATGCTCACTGCACCGACATCGATCGGGCGCGTCGCGGCCGCGGCGCCGTTGGGCCGGCTTCTGGTCGCAACGGTCGATGTTCCCCATGCTGGGCTGCCATAAGGGAATCCCCGGCAATTGCTTGGCTGCGATGAGCGCTATCCACCGACGAGCTCGCCCACTGCGCGGTGCGCCTGATCGATGGCGGAACTGGTGAAGGCTGCATAGCCCGAATCCGAATTGGCGATGGCGATGCGCCCGAAACGTTGCCGCGCAACCAGGTTCGGCGTGTGAACGGCGTCGTAGTCCTTTTCCCAAAGGGCGTTGTATTCCGGTGCATAGCCATGGGCCCAACGATTCACCGCGATGCCTTCGATGTCGCGCGCGGGATCAAAGCCGCCGCCCGCCAGTGTGCGCCAGAGCTGTTCGCGGATGTTGCGCTCGAAGGTTTCGAACGATGTCTGCAGCAGCTCCATCCGGCCGGCGCGGTTCTGGTCGTCTTCGGAAAGCCCCGGCTTGGCCGGCGCGCGCATCATGCGAATCAGGATCGGCTCTTCCGGCGAGCTCACACTGCGATAACCCCCAATATTCACGGCCGGATTGAGCCCGAAACTGCAATGATAGCCACCCGGCG
>DATCBQ010000119.1:0-55604 GCA_036511745.1 Rhizomicrobium sp. | reverse complement strand
TATCCGCGAGGTCGCGTCGCCGGACGCCGTGACGAGACGCGCTCCATCGGCACTGAAGGCAGCCCCCAGGACCACGTCCTCGTGCCCGCGGAGGACGGTGATCTCGGCCGCTGTGTTCGCATCCCATATCCGCACCGTTTTGTCCCGCGAGGCCGTGGCGACGCGCTTGCCGTCGGAGCTGAAGCTGGCGCTGCTGACGCCATCCTGATGGCCGAGCAGGATGGCGATCTCGCGCCCCGTGTCCGCTTCCCATATCCGAGCAGTCTTGTCGTTAGACGCCGTAACGATATGTCGTCCATCCGGGCTAAACGCGGCACTATTGACGCCGTCGTCGTGCCCGCGAAGGATGGCAATCTCACGCGCCGTGCGCGCGTCCCAGATCCGCGCAGTGCCGTCGCGGGAAGCCGTGACGATACGTCGTCCATCGGGGCTGAACGCCGCCCCGTAGACGGCATCCTGATGCCCGCGCAGGACGGCCAGCCCGCGGCCCGAGCCAGCCTCCCAGATTCGTGCCGTCCTGTCGTCGGATGCGGAAACGACCCGCGTTCCGTCGGGGCTGAAGGCGATTGACTCGACGATATCCGTGTGCCCGCGCAGGACTTCGATTTCGCGTCCCGAGCTCGCATCCCAAATGCGCGCGGTCTTGTCATTGGACGCCGTGGCGATGCGCCGTCCGTCGGGGCTGAACGTCGCGCTGTTGACGGCATCCTCGTGGCCACGCAGGATCGTGATCCCGACGTCCCATATGCGAGCTGTCCTGTCGTCGGAAGCCGTAGCGATATGTCTTCCGTCCGGGCTGAACGCGGCACTATTAACAGCGTCATCATGTCCGCGCAGGACCGCGACTTCGCGCCCCGTGTCCGCGTCCCATATTCGCACAGTCTTGTCGTTGGATGCCGTAACGATATGTCTGCTATCCGGGCTGAACGCGGCACTATTGACGAAATCGTCGTGCCCGCGCAGGACTTCTATTTCACGCCCCGTAACCGCGTCCCATATCCGAGCGGTTTTATCTTGGGACGCCGTGACGATTTGCGTGCCGTCGAAGTTGAATTTCGCGCTGGTGACTATATTTTCATGTCCGCGCAGAATGGCGATCTTGTCTCCCGTATTGGCGTCCCATATGCGCGCGCTGTTATCGTCGGACGCCGTGACGACGCGCTTTCCATCGGGGCTGAATTCAGCGCTTTCGACCCGGCCTTCATGTCCGCGCAGAGTGACGATTTCGTGTCGTGTATCCGCGTCCCATATTCGCGCGGTTTTGTCGGCGGACGCTGTGACGATCTTCCTTCCATCGGTGCTGAACGCTGCGTCTTCGACCGCGTCTTCGTGACCGTGGAGAATGGCGATCTCGCGCCCCGTGTTCGAATCCCAGATGCGCGTGGTGCGGTCGTCGGACGCCGTGACGACGCGCTTTCCGTCGGGGCTGAAGGCCGCGCTCATCACCGGGCCTTTGTGTCCCCGCAGGATGGCGATCTGGCGTCCCGTGCCCGCGTCCCATATCCGCGCGGTCTTATCGCGGGACGCGGTGACGATGCGGCTTCCGTCAGGGCTGAATGCCGCGCTCAGGACCTGGTGATTGTGTCCGCGCAGAACAGCGAGTGCACTCGATGCGCTAACGGCCCCCTGCAGCTCCGGTTCGGCCTGCGTGTGGAAATGCTCCACGAAAGGCAAATCGGCTGCGGTCAATCCTGCGAGCGCGTAGCGAGCGCCGCGATCGTAGTTTCCGGCCTCGGATTCCTTTGCCGCCTGCGCAGCGAGCGAGGCGGACGCCTGCACGCGCATCCCAACAAGAAGCTCCGCGATGCCGATGCCCGCCAGCAACACGACGACCGCCGCAACCGCAATGAGGATTCCGACATTGCGCTGAAGACGCCTTGTCCGCGCGAGATCGAGCTTTTCGCGCAGGCGCTCCTCGTTTTCATTCGCCCGGCAGAAAGCGAGGTATTCAAGCTCGGCCGAGCCGAATGCGGCCGCGAAACCCGGCCGTGTCAGCAGGGCCTCGACCTCTTCAAGACGACCGCCGCGATGCACGAGCCAGCTATGTCCCTTCTTCGCATCTTTCAGATCTTTGTGGACATGCCATTCCGACGAAGCGGCGCGCGCCGAATCGAGCGCGCGCAGTGCACCGCGCTCCTCGGCTATCCACGCCCTCAAGGACAGCCATTGCCGCAGGATCGCTTCGTGGGTGACCTCGACCGTGTCGGCCTCGATGCCGTCGATCGCAATTGTGCTGCAGACAAGCAGACGCTGGTCGATCAGACAGCGCACCAGCGGACGGGTCGCGTCCGGCAACGCGTTCAGGCGTTCAACCCTCCTGCGGGGCTCGGCATCGGCGGCGTCGATCTGCACGAGTGCCGGAATGAATGCCGCGCGAGCCAGTTTTTCGAGCTCGGCATAGCTGTGGGGCAACGCGGGATCGCGCCGCGCTTCCGAGAACGCCGCGTCGACGGCGCTGACGATCGCGCCCTGCAATCCTCCCAGCCTCTCAACGTATTCCGCGAGGGTCAACGTCCCCCCGCCGCGGTGCCGGGACGCGAGTCGCTCCAATGTGAAGGCGAGCAGCGGCAGCGCGTCATCGGCCGCCAGATCCTGCAGGAGTCGATCGCAGAGCGCGGGTTCGACGGTGATGGGCGGATTTGCCAGCCGCGCGGGTCCCTCGATCACTTCTTTAAATGCGCCCAGTGGAAAGGGCGGAAGGCTGAACGGCTGCAACGCAATCTCCGCCAGCCGGGTCTCTCCCTGCAGTTTCGCGAAGGCGTCCGAGCGTATCGTCGCGACGACGATCGTGTCCGGGTCGGCGCGCAGAATCGCCGCCAGCGAATCGAGCACGCATGGAGCTTCGACATTCTCCGGTGCAAACAGTTCCTCCGCCTGATCGAGCGCGATGACAACGGCAGGAGGTTTCGTCTGAAGACCGTCGTGCGAAGCGTCGGCCAACCGCCCGAGCCGTTCGACAGCGGTCGCGCGCACCTTTGCGACAGCAGCTGCGAAACTGGCCGAACCGCCAACAAACGCGGGATCGAAGGCTACGCTTGCGGCGAGCCCCTGACAGCCGGTCAGCGCGGCGCGCTCCGGCCGGATAACCGGAAGAACGAGAAAGTTTTCTTCGTCGCGCCTCAACCGCGCGATCAGGCCCGCCTTGAGAAATGAAGATTTGCCGGCTCCCGATGCACCCAGGATGACCAGCACGCGCTCGCCGGCGCCGTCGCGCATTCGCCGCAACGCATCCATGCCTTTGGTTATGAGCGCGTCGCGGCCGAAGAAAATGGCGGCGTCCTGCTCGTCGAGCGATTGCAGCCCGCGATAGATGGGACGGTCAGGTTCGTCTGGCGGCGGCCACCGGAAGCTTTTGGGATCGAGGCCCGAACGCTTCAAGCCGATAGCGAGCCGTTCAAATCCCTCTGCTTCGATTTCCGGCGTCGAAATGTCGGCCGCCTGATACTTGCCCTTCAACTCAAGCGGCAGATCGTCGAACGGCGTGGGCGCGACAAGCACCGGAAGGATTATCTTGCCCAATTGATCGGCGACGAGGAATTCGGTCTGGCACCAGCGCGAAGCCAGCCAGTTCGGCGACACCAGGACCAACACGCCGGAGCAGCGCTCGCCTGCGAGCTTCAACTCCTGTTGCCAGCGATGGCCCGGCGCAAGGCCCTGGGCAGGATCGAGGTCCAAGAAAACCTGACCCCAGCCCTGATTTCTCAGCCAGTTGCGGACCTTGATCGCGGCCTCGTTGTCCTGGCTTGAATGGCTGATGAAGAGAATGCCCAAACTGCCTTTCCCGCGACAGGCCCAGGCAGTCTAACCACATCGCGCGAACCTTGACGACCAGCCGTCGAGCAGCCGCAGCAGTCAAGGCTGGCCGGGTCGCCCCGGACGCCATGCGCAGGCTATCTTGCCCAAACGAATTGCCGCACAAAGGACTCTCGCTTTGAGCTCGCCTCCGGCAGACGGATCGGGCACGCGCGCCGCCGCAACAGAATCGACTCGCCCCGAACTGACGATCCCATGACCCCATCGCATCCGCCAAAGCCCCGATTCGCACTGACGATTGGTGTCACGGGCCATAGACCCAACAGGTTGCAGCAGAGCGCGCGCGCCCGCGTCGAACAGTCCGTGCGCGATGTGCTCGCAGCAATCTGGAAAGACGCATCCGAGGCGCACGCGCGCACCTGCGGTTTTTTCTCGGAGAGTGCGCCCGTATTCACGCTGGTCACGGCTCTGGCGGAGGGCGCCGACATCATGGCGGCGAGGGCCGCGCTCGCGGCCGGCTACCGACTGGATGCAGTCCTGCCATTCCTCGCCGCAGAATACGAAAAGGACTTCTCCGAATCGGAGCGCGAGAATTTTTCAGCCCTGTGCGAGGCGGCGCACGCCAGGTTCGAGCTTGACGGCAATCGCAGCGACTCGCCGAAAGCCTATGAGGCGAGCGGCCTGGTTGTTCTCGACGTATCGGATATCCTGATTGCAATCTGGGACGGCAAACCGGCCGCCGGTCGCGGCAGCACCGTTGACACCGTCCATGAAGCCGCGCGCCGCGGCATGCCCATCATCCATATCGATGCCGAAGGTGCGAGCGCGACCCGCATCTTCTGGAGCGGGCTCGACAATCGGCATATGAGAATCGCGCACATGGAGGATTACCCCGCCGGCCTGTTGACGGACCACCTTCCCGCGATCGTCGAGGCGCTGGTCGGCCCGCCCCGATCTCAAAGCGAACGGGCCTCGTACCGCCGCTACCTGGGCGAAAAATCCAACGCGCGGGCCGTGCGATTTGAGTTTCCGCTGCTGATGGCGCTCTTCGGCATACGCGCGCCCCGCCGCAGCGACTTCCGTGCGCCGCAGCCGGCGCAGCTGACCGGCCACCTCGAAGGGCACGCCGACACGTCCGAGGTGCTGACCGATGCCTATGGCTGGGCGGACGCCGTCGCGACACGTCACGCGCAGGCGTTTCGCGGCGCGTTCATTTCGAATTTCCTGGTTTCCGCACTGGCAACCATCGCGGCCGTTGCGCTGACCGACCCGCCATGGACCGCACTCGAGATTGCGCTGGTATTCATTCTGGTCGTCAACACCACCGTCGGTCAAAGACGCTATTGGCATCATCGCTGGATCGAAGCGCGCGAAGTGGCCGAGCGGCTGCGGATCGCGGCGGCGATGCATGCGATCTGGACGCGCTCTTTCGGTCACTTCGGCGAAGCGTCGACCTGGACCGGCTGGTATGCCCGAGCCAAGTTGCGCGAAGCGGGCTTGCGCAGCGGCAGCCTGGATGCGTCACATCTGGAAGCGGCGAGACAATCCCTGCTGGCGCCGCTGCGGGACCAGCGGGACTATCATGCGCAATCCTGCCGGCAGTTTCAGCGTCTGCACCATCGCCTTGCGACGCTGGGGAAATACCTGTTCCTGGCGGCGCTGACTCTCGCGGCAGGCCAGTTCATCGTGCAGGGCTTTCATCTTGTGGCCGAAACGCCGGCGATGAAGCGCTGGCTGGTGATCGCCTCGACCTGTTTTACCGCACTCGGAGCGGCCGGTTACGGCATTCGTGTGATTGGCGATTTTGACGGAGCCGCCCGACGCTCGGACCGCATGAAAGCCAAGCTTGAGGCGCTGCTCTCCACCCTCGCGAAGGCTTCGCGCAGTTTCGCCTCGCTGCGCGACATCGTTCATCACGCGGCAGACGTCATGGTCGGCGATGTCGAGCGCTGGCGGCTGGTCGTCGAGAGCCGGGATCTCGAGATTCCCGGCTAGATGACCCTTTCCGGTTGTCGATGGGTACCTGCAGCAATCGGCCATCGGGGCATTTCCAGAGCGAGACCACGCACGCCCCGCGCGCCCAAAGACGGCACGGCACCCGGCTGAAGAAAACGCTTCGACCGCGCGCGGGCGACGATGCGAAAGGACGTTTCACGTGGTCAACGGAGCCAAATTCTAATTTCCCGCTGTATTTTGACCGCGGTTCCACCAGAGGATTGCGGTTTTGGGTTATGAAAAACCCGGCTAGGGCAGCAGCGTGATCGCCCTGATCACCACAGGGGAGACCGGCGCGGCACCCGGCATCGGGCCGTTGTCGCCCAGAGGAACGGCGGCAATCCTGTCCACCACGTCCATGCCGGAAACCACCCGGCCGAAGACCGTATAGCCCGTAGAATTTCCCTAATCGTCAGCGTGATGATCGAGGCGTTTGTTGTCGACCAGATTGACGAAAAATTCCGCGGTTGCCGTGTTCGGTGCGTCCTCGCGCGCCATGCTCAAGGTTCCGCGAAGATTGCTGAGGCCGTTATTGGCTTCGAGCGCAATGGGGTCGTGCACGTCGCGCTGATGCGTCGGCGAATCGAAGCTGCCCGCCTGGACCACAAAGCCGGGTTTGACGCGATAGACGAGCGTGCCGTCATAGTGGCCCTCTTTCACATAGCGCAGGAAATTATCGACGCTGAGCGGGGCGTGGGCGCGGTCGAGCGCGAGTGTGATGTCGCCCATCGAGGTGGAGATCAGCACCTGCGGGCCGTCCGCCGCCTTCACGAATGCTGGAGCGAGAGCATTGCCAATAAGCGCAACCACGATGAAAACGATAGGCCGCCGCCACATATGTCCCCCTCAACGATTTATCCGCACTGGCACTCTTAGCGACATCCTGGCGCAGGCGGCAAGGCGGCTTGACGATAATGCCCACAGCACCACAGGTTGCACCTCGCGAGACGCATGTGGCCCCGTGGCGGAACTGGTAGACGCAACGGACTTAAAATCCGTAGCTACGAAAAGGGCGTGCCGGTTCGACTCCGGCCGGGGCCACCACCCCTTCAGTCGCGACGCGGTTGGAGGATGCGTGTTTTCGGAGGGTGACAGCAGCGGTTGCCGTCGCTCTATCGTTTGGGCAAATCTGCTCAGTCCCGGTCGATAAGGTGCAAGTCATGCAGACGCCGGATTTCCGTTTTTTGTTCGAATCTGTGCCGGGACTCTACCTCGTTCTGTCGTCCGACTTCGAAATTGTGGCGGCGAGTAATGCCTATCTGAGCGCGACGAGGACGGCCCGCGAAGACCTTGTCGGCCGATCTGTCTTTGACGCACTCCGAGACAATCCTGGCGATCGGGGCGAAACGGTTATCGAAAACTTGCGCCTTTCGCTGGAGCGCGTCGTCGAGCTTCGCCGTCCCGACGCAATGGCGCTGCGGAAATATGATATCCGACGGCCCGACGGCGGCATCGAAGTTAAATGCTGGAGCCCGCTGAACACTCCGGTTCTCAATGACGCGGGTGAAGTGTGCTTCATCCTGCATCGCATCGACGATATGGCGGTGCCCGGCCTGGGCTCCGAGACGGCGAAAGACGTCCTCGCCCGAGAGCAGCAAATCGTCATCGACCAGCTGCGCACTGCCAACGAATCCCTCGCCAAAAGCCATGCAGTTCTCCAGCAAAATGAAGCCAGACTGCACTCTATTCTGGAGACGGTGCCGGATGCGATGGTTGTCATCGACGAGAATGGCATCATTCGCTCTTTCAGCGCGGCGGCCGAGCGACTGTTCGGCCACACCGCCGACGAAGCACGCGGACGCAATGTCAATATGCTGATGCCTTCGCCTTATCGCGAAGAGCACGACCGCTATCTCTACCGCTATCACGCGACCGGCGAACGCCGGATTATCGGCATCGGGCGTATCGTCGTCGGCCAACGGAAGGACGGAACGACATTTCCGATGGAACTGGCAGTCGGTGAAGTGATGCTCGAAGGCAAACGTGAATATACCGGCTTCGTGCGGGATATTACGCAGCGGACGGAAAGCGAGCGCCGGCTGCAGGCGGTGCAGGGCGAAC
Organism: Rhizomicrobium sp.; assembly: GCA_036511745.1. GTDB lineage: Bacteria > Pseudomonadota > Alphaproteobacteria > Micropepsales > Micropepsaceae > Rhizomicrobium. The sequence goes on along the minus strand of DATCBQ010000119.1, from coordinate 47,795 downwards.
TCGTGCATGTCTCCCGGCTGACGGAAATGGGCCAGATGGCGGCCGGGTTGGCGCACGAACTCAATCAGCCCCTGGCGGCGATAGGAAATTACGTTGCCGCATGCCGCAAGCTTCTGGACGGGGACAAGCGCGAGGAAGCGATGTCGGCCGCGAAAAAGGCTGGCGAACAGGTGAAGCGCGCCGGCGAAATCATCCGGCGCCTGCGCGATTTTGTGACGCGCGGCGATGGCGAAAAGGGGCTGGAGCCCCTCGCTCGGGTCATCGAAGAAGCAACCGCGCTCGGTTTCGCCGGTATAAATAGTCTTGGCGTCAAGGTCGAGCTGCGCGTCGCGCCGGAAGCGTCGGCCGCCTTTATCGACAGAATTCAGATCCAGCAGGTGCTTGTGAACCTGATCCGCAACGCGCTGGAAGCTATGTCGAACGCCGGACGCCGCGAGCTTGTGATCGCTACCGCTCCGCGCGATGCGGACTGGGTCGAGATTCGCGTTTCCGATACCGGTCCCGGCCTGGACGGCGACGTTCGCGAAAAACTCTTTCAACCCTTCGTCAGCACCAAGGCCGGCGGGATGGGGGTGGGTCTTTCGATCTGCCGTTCGATCGTCGAAGCGCATGGTGGCGATTTGATCGCCGGCAATAACGAGGCCGGCGGCGCAACCTTTTCCATGACCTTGCCTCGCGCGCCGGGCGTGGCGGGATTGAGCGGGCCTGGTGCTACCGCCCGAAAGCCCGCTTGAGCAAGAAAATCGCAGCACTTTGCGGTCAGTTTCAGACAGCTATTACATCTGCATGGCCCAGCCCTGGACGGCCATCGCGGCCTGCCGGACGGCTTCCGTCAGCGTGGGGTGTGCGTGGCTGGTTCGCGCGATGTCTTCGGAGGAAGCACCGATCTCGAGGGCCAGTGCGGCTTCGGCAATCATGTTGCCGGCTTCCGCTCCCAGAATATGTACGCCCAGCAGCCGATCCGTTTGCGCGTCGGCAATCACTTTGACGAAACCTTCGGTCGCCGCGATTGTTTTGGCGCGCGCATTGGCGGTAAACGGAAACTTGCCGATCTTGTAGGCAACACCCGCCGCCTTCAATTCTTCTTCAGTCTTTCCCACGCACGCGACTTCCGGAGCGGTGTACACAACGGACGGGATGGCGTTGTAGTTTACGTGGCCGGCACGGCCGGCGATGCGCTCAATGCAGGCAACCGCCTCATCTTCCGCCTTGTGCGCCAGCATGGGTCCTTCCCGGCAGTCGCCAATTGCATAGATGCCATCGATATTCGTTTTGTAGTGCGCATCCGTGGCGACACGAGCGCGCGCATCGCGCTTGACGCCGATGGCGTCAAGACCCAGTCCGTCGGTGAATGGCCGCCGGCCAGTGGCAACGAGCAACACGTCGGCTTCCAAGATTTGTAGCTGGCCCTTGGTCTCCACCTGCACCTTAAGGGCTTCCCGGTTTGTTTCCACGCCCACGACTTTGGTCGAAAGCCGGAAGCGCATGCCTTGCCGTTCCAGGATTCGCTGGAAATTTTTGGCAATTTCCGCGTCGAGGCCCGGCGCGATGCGGTCGAGGAATTCTACGACAGCGACGTCGCTGCCGAGTCGGCGCCACACCGAGCCGAGCTCGAGGCCGATATAGCCGGCACCCACCACCACCAGGCGCTTCGGGACTGTCTTTAGCGAAAGGGCACCCGTCGAGCTGACGATACGCTGTTCATCGATCTCCACGCCTGGAAGCGGCGACACGTCCGAGCCGGTTGCGATGACGATGTTTTTCACCGCAAGCGAGCGCGAGCCGCCCTCTGCGAGCTTTATGTCAATCTGGCCCGGTGCCGAAATCCGCGCCTCGCCTACGATGGCTTCGGATTTGTTTTTCTTCAGAAGGAACTCCACACCGCGCGTGAGCTCGCCGACAACCTTCGTCTTGTGCCCCATCATGGCGGACAAATTCAGCGTCGGTCCCGTTTCGATGCCGAGCTTTCCGAAGTCCTTGCCGGATTTCTCAAACATCTCGCTGGTGTAAAGGAGCGCCTTGGACGGAATGCAGCCGATATTGAGACAGGTGCCGCCGAATACGCCGCGCTTGTCGATACAGGCGGAAGAAAGCCCGAGCTGGCCCGCACGGATCGCGGCGTTGTATCCGCCCGGTCCACCACCGATGATGACGACGTCGAACAGATCGGGCAACCGGCCCTCCTCAAATATCGAGCAAGAGTCTCTGCGGGTCTTCGAGATTTTCCTTCACGCGGACAAGAAACATCACCGCCTCGCTACCATCGACCAGCCGGTGATCATAGGAAAGGGCAAGGTACATCATCGGACGGATGACCACCTTTTCATCGATGGCAACCGGCCGCTGCTGGATCTTGTGCATGCCCAGTATGCCCGACTGGGGCGAATTCAAAATGGGCGTGGACATCAGCGAGCCGAAAACGCCGCCGTTGGAAATCGTGAATGTTCCGCCCTGAAGCTCTTCGAGCTTCAGCTTACCATCGCGGGCGCGCCCGCCGTACCCGGCGATCGCGGCTTCGATCTCTGCGAGGCTCAGCTTATCGGCATCGCGTACCACCGGAACGATAAGCCCGCGCGCGGTCGAAACCGCCACGCCGATATCGTAGTAGTGCTTGTAGACGATATCGTCGCCTTCGATCTCGCCATTGACGCTGGGCAATTCCTTCAACGCGGCGATGCAGGCTTTAACGAAAAAGCCCATGAAACCCAGACGCACATGGTGCTTCTTTTCGAAGCTGTCCTTATATTCGCGGCGCAACGCCATCACGTGGCTCATATCGACCTCGTTGAAGGTCGTCAGTTGCGCCGCCGTGTTCTGCGAATCCTTGAGCCGGAGCGCGATCGTTCTGCGAAGGCGCGTCATGGGCACGCGTTCTTCGCGATCGGCATTCGATCGCGCACTTGCGGGCGCTACCGCCGCGGGCCGGGATGAGCGCTCCGCGGCACGGGCTTCCAGCGCCGCGAGCATGTCGCCTTTGGTGACGCGGGCGTCTTTGCCGGTGCCTGGAACGTCGCTGGCCTTAAGTCCCGCTTCCTCGGCGATCCGGCGGACGGACGGCATAACCACGTCCGATTTCGCTGCTGCGGGTTTTGACCGCTCGGCAAGGAGATTTGCAGGTTGTGCTGCGGCAGTCGGCTGAGCCGTTGCGGACTTTGCCGGTGTCGCGGCGACTTTGGACAGAGCGCCTCCTTCGGCAATGGCTCCCAAGACCATTCCGATCTGCACGGTGGCGCCTGTTTGAACGGCGATGGAGGCGATGACGCCGTCAGCCGGCGCAGGCACCTCGACGGTTACCTTGTCCGTTTCCAGTTCGACGAGCGGCTCGTCTCGCGTCACCATGTCGCCTTCATTCCTGAACCAGCGCGCGACCGTGGCCTCCGTCACGGACTCGCCCATCGCCGGAACCTTGATCTCGATGGTCATGAAGGCCTCGTTGAATGATCGGAAAAATCGAAAAATTAAAGCGTCAAAGCTTCGTCAAGAAACGCGCGAAGTTCGGCAAGATGCAGGCTGGCGATACCGGCGGCGGTTGATGCCGACGCCGGCCTTCCAGCATAGCGCGGCGGCTTGTTGCGCCCCAAGCGCCCGACCACGGACCAAATCCGCGGTGCGACGAACGACCAGGCGCCCTGATTTTCGGGTTCCTCCTGGCACCACACAATCTGGGCCGCCGGAAAGCGCGTCAGCTCCTGCTCGAGCGCTTTCTCCGGAAAGGGGTAAAGCTGCTCCAGGCGGATGAGCTGAATCCCGGTCGCGCCACGCTTCTCGCGCTCTTCAAACAGGTCGTAATAAACTTTCCCCGAGCACAGGACGACACGCAGAATCTTGTCGTCGGTTACGAGCGCGAGTGACGAGCCGGGTTTGGTCTGCGCATCGTCCCACAATATGCGGTGAAACGAAGAACCTTCGGCCATGTCGGACAGCTTCGAAACGACGCGTTTGTGGCGCAGAAGCGATTTGGGGGTCATCAGCACCAGCGGCTTGCGGAATGGCCGATGCATCTGCCTGCGCAGTACGTGGAAATAATTGGCCGGTGTCGTGCAACAGGCAACCTGGATATTGTCCTGCGCGCAAAGCTGCAGGTAACGCTCCAGTCGTGCCGAAGAATGCTCGGGTCCCTGGCCCTCATAGCCATGCGGCAGGAGAAGCACGAGGCCGCACATGCGCAGCCACTTCATCTCGCCGGAGGCAATGAACTGGTCGATGACCACCTGGGCGCCGTTGGCGAAGTCTCCGAACTGCGCTTCCCACAATACCAGCGCGCGGGGCTCCGCCAGACTGTAGCCGTATTCGAAGCCCACCACGGCCTCTTCCGACAGCAGGGAATCGATGACTTCGAATTCCGCCTGTCCTTCGCGAACATGATTGAGCGGCAGATAGCGCTGCCCGGTTTCCTGATCGACCAGCGCGCAATGGCGCTGGGAAAAGGTGCCGCGCGAGGAGTCCTGCCCCGAAAGGCGCACGGGATACCCTTCGTCCAGCAGCGTGCCGAAAGCGAGTGCCTCGGCTGTCGTCCAGTCGATACCGTCGCCCGTGTCGATCATCTGCGCCTTCGCCTGAAGCTGGCGCGCAATCGTTCGGTGCAGATGGAAGGATTGCGGTACAGCGCTCAGCGCACGCCCGACTCTTGCCAGCGAGTCGGCCGCAACGGCGGTTTCGCCGCGGCGATCGCCGCCGGGGGCCATCGCGAATCCCATCCATCGTCCGTCGAGCCAATCGGCTCGATTTGGCCGATGTGCTTTCGATGCTTCCAGCTCCTGGTCCAGGCGTTTGTTAAAATCCGCGACCATTTCTTGAACGTCTCTCTCGGTCAGCGTCCCCTCGGCGACGAGGGTGGCTGCATAAAGCGCGAGAGTCGTCGGATGGTCCTTGATGGCGCGATACATGAGCGGTTGCGTGAACGACGGCTCGTCGGTCTCGTTGTGACCAAACCGGCGATAACAAAACATGTCGATGACGACGTCCTTGTGAAACAGCTGCCGGAATTCTGCCGCCACGCGCGCGCAATGCACCACCGCTTCCGGATCGTCGCCGTTCACATGGAAGATCGGCGCCTGTACCATCAGCGCGACATCCGACGGATAGCGCGACGAGCGCGCATAGGACGGCGCGGTGGTGAAGCCGATCTGGTTGTTGACGATGAAATGAATCGTACCACCAGTCCGAAAGCCCTTCGTGCCCGACATTGCAAAACATTCCGCAACCACGCCCTGTCCGGCAAAGGCGGCGTCGCCGTGAATGAGAAGCGACAGCACGCTGGCGCGCGCGATCCTGTCGTTGAGCTGTTCGAGTTTGGCGCGTGCCTTGCCGAGCACAACGGGATCGACCGCTTCCAGATGCGACGGGTTCGCCGTCAACGACAGGTGAACCTTGTTGCCGTCGAACTCGCGGTCTGATGAGGCGCCCAGATGATACTTGACGTCGCCCGACCCTTCCACTTCGCTGGGATTTGCGCCGCCGCCCTGGAATTCGTGAAAGATTTGACGGTAGGGCTTGGACATCACGTTCGCGAGCACGTTGAGTCGGCCCCGATGTGACATGCCCAACACGATCTCCTTCACACCGAGCTGTCCACCGCGCTTGATGATCTGTTCGAGCGCCGGAACCATAGCTTCGCCGCCGTCAAGCCCGAAGCGTTTGGTTCCGATGAACCGCAGACCCGAGAATTTTTCAAATCCTTCGGCCTCGATCAACTTGTTGAGAATGCCACGCTTGCCTTCGACCGTGAACGTGACTTCCTTGTCGGGGCCTTCGATGCGCCGTTGAAGCCAATCTTTCTGCTCCGGATCGGTGATGTGCATGAACTCGTAGCCGATGCGCCCGCAATAGGTGCGCTTCAGAATGTTCACCATCTGCCTGGGCGTTGCGGTTTCGAGCCCAAGAACGCCGCCGATAAAGACTGGCCGATCGAGGTCTGCGTCTTGAAATCCGTAGAAATTGGGATCGAGCTGCGGCAGGGGCGGCTTCTGCGACAGCTTCAGGGGATCGAGATCGGCCGCCAGATGACCGATCACGCGGTAGGCGCGCACCAGTTGAATGGCGCAGATCGAATCCTGGGCCGACGACCGGCTCGCTTCGGCCGACGCTGCCTCCGCGCGAGGCCAAAGGCCGGTCAAGGCGCCGATGAGGTCTGCGTCGTTGTACTCGTACGGTGGCCAACTGGCGCCGCCGCTCCTTAGGGTTGGCGACGCCTTCGTGTCCCCCAGCTCATCGAACCAGGCGCGCCAGCTTTCATCGACAGCATCGGGATTTTCGAGATAACGCGCATGGAGCTGCTCAATGTACTGCGCATTGGCATCATACAGAAACGAAGTCGCACGCAGAACTTCATTGGACTCGCGGCCGACCCTGTTGGATAGAAATTCTTTTGTCATTTCAATAGCTTGTCGGATTTGGTGGCCTGGAAGTTTTCCATTTCGAAAGCATCGGGGGGATAAGGATCGTGCCCTCTAGCCGATCCCGCGCCGGATTGCACGCAGCGGCGGATGACAGGATCGATTCTAACCGTCGCAGATGTTGATATGGTGTCTCTCACGATGGATTCCGGGAAACTCATCGTGCCGGAGGCCACGTATCTAACAATTCCTTGAGAAGCCGATTGGGGCCCGCCGCCATGAAGTCTTCAGCTTTCAAAGCGAAGAGACTCTATTCGATCGACGCCCTTCGCGGCATGGCGGCGCTGGCCGTTGTCGTGTGGCACTGGCAGCATTTTTACGCGCTCGGCGGCAGGTGGGCTACGAACTGGAACCGGGCCGACCAGCCCTTCTTCCCGGTACTGAAGCCGCTTTATCTGCAGGGATGGATGGCGGTCGATCTTTTTTTCGCCGTCTCCGGTTTCGTCTTCTTTTGGCTCTATCTCGACCCGGTCGCCGAACGGAAGATCGGGGCCGGAAAATTCGCGGTGCAAAGATTCTCGCGCCTCTATCCTATCTATGTCCTCACGCTCCTTGTCGCCGCGACACTCGAGATATTGTTCCGCCGCACAACGGGAAACTATTTCATTTTCGAGGCGAACGACTGGCGCCATTTCGTTGCGAGCCTCTTTCTCGTGCAGCAATGGCTGCCGCCCGATGAGTCGCAATCCTTCAATGGCCCGGACTGGGCAGTGTCGATCGAGGTTTTGCTCTATGTGATTTTCTATGCGGGCGCGCGACTGGGATTGCGCGGACCGCTTTATGCGGCGCTCATGGTATTACTGGGAGTTCTGGTTTTCCCCCGCGAAGGCCAGATTGCCCGCGGGATTATGGGGTTCTTTATGGGAGGTCTGGTGTATTATGCGTGCGCGAGCATCGCGGCAAACGCGCGCGCGAAATCCCTCGCCGTCACGATCGCCGCAGCCGCGCTTCTTTCGTGGATACTGGCCATTGTCGAAGTCTATCTCGGGCCGATACAGGCGCTGTTCCAGACGGCACCGCAGCCCATCGCCCACTTCTTTGCCGCGAACGCCTATTGGATCTATCTGTTTGGCTTCATCCTGGTGGTGTGCCCGCTCACATTGACGGCATTGGCGCTCCATGAAGAGCTGTTTGGCGGTCCCTACGCGCGTCTGGCCTCGCTCGGCGACATCAGCTACTCGACTTACATGGTTCATTTTCCCATGCAGCTTTCGCTGGCACTGCTGGCGCTGCATTTCGGCTGGAGGCCGGCTGACTTCATGACCGGGCTGGCGATGATCCTGTTCTACGGCGGAATGATTCTGCTGGGCGCTCTTTCGTACAATTATTTCGAACGACCCATGCAGGCACTGATTCGCGGAAGGGCGAAAATGCCCGCGCTATCGACCGTTCAGTAAGTCGATCAGCGATGTTCCCAATGCTGCGGGATTTGGGGAAACGCGAATGCCGGCGCGCTTCATCGCCTCGATCTTGGAATCGGCGCCGCCTTTGCCGCCCGAAATGATGGCACCCGCGTGACCCATGCGGCGGCCGGGCGGCGCTGTGACGCCCGCAATGAACCCTATTATCGGTTTCTTCGTTTTGGAGTGGGCGATGAATTCCGCCGCGTCTTCCTCCGCGGAGCCGCCGATTTCTCCGATCATGATGATGGCTTCGGTTTCGGGATCGCCCAAGAACATCTCCAGCACCTCAATATGTTCGGTGCCTTTCACCGGGTCGCCTCCGATGCCCACGCAAGTGGACTGCCCGAGCCCCGCCGCCGTCGTTTGCGCCACGGCCTCATAGGTGAGCGTTCCCGAGCGCGAAACGATACCCACCTTGCCGCGGCGGTGAATGTGACCCGGCATGATTCCGATCTTGCATTCGCCGGGCGTGATGACGCCGGGGCAGTTTGGCCCGATGAGCCGCGTCCGCGATCCGCACAGCGCGCGCTTCACCTTCACCATATCGAGCACGGGAATGCCTTCGGTGATGCAGACCACGAGCGCAATCTCCGCATCAACCGCTTCCAGGATCGCGTCGGCCGCAAAGGCCGGCGGCACATAGATCACGCTGGCCAAGCAATCCGTTGCAGCTTTTGCTTCGCGCACCGTATCGAACACGGGTAGTCCCAGATGCATCGCCCCGCCTTTGCCGGGCGACGTACCGCCCACCATTTTGGTGCCATAGGCGATGGCCTGCTCGGAGTGGAACGTCCCTTGATTGCCCGTGAAACCCTGGCAGATAACACGCGAGTTCTTGTCGACGAGAATGGACATGAAAACAATCCCGATGAAAATTTCTAATCGACCTAAGGCGCGGTCGTCGCCAGCTTCGGCTCGAGCGTCTTGCAGGCCTCGATGAGACCCCTCACCGAATCGGCGGATTTCGCGAGCTGCGCGCGCTCTTCGCCGGTCAATTCGAGTTCGACGACACGCTCGACGCCGTTTTCGCCGATGACGACGGGCGTGCCAACATAAAGACCCTTGATACCGTAGGCGCCGTTCACGTAAGCCGCGCAGGGCAGCACGCGCTTCTTGTCTTTCAAGTAGCTTTCGGCCATGGCGATCGCCGCCGCAGCAGGCGCATAAAACGCCGATCCCGTCTTGAGCAAGCCCACGATTTCCGCGCCACCGTCGCGCGTGCGCTGCACGATCCGGTCGAGCCGTTCCTGCTTGATCCATCCCATCTTGACGAGCTCGGGCAGAGGAATCCCGGCGACGGTAGAAAAGCGCGGCATCGGCACCATCGTGTCGCCGTGACCGCCCAACACAAAGGCCGAGACGTCCTCCACGCTTATGTTCAACTCCTCGGCAAGAAAATGGCGAAAGCGCGCGCTGTCGAGAACCCCCGCCATGCCGATGACCTTGCGATGCGGCAGACCCGAGAGCTGTCTCAGCGCCCACACCATGGCATCAAGCGGATTGGTGATGCAGATGACGAAGGCATCGGCTGCATGCGCCTTGATGCCATCGCCGACCGCCGCCATCACCTTCAGATTGATTCCCAGCAGATCGTCCCGGCTCATGCCCGGTTTGCGCGCTACGCCGGCCGTGACGATCACCACGTCAGCGCCGGAAATATCGGCATAGGAATTGGTGCCCTTGAAATGCGCGTCATACCCTTCGATCGGACCGGCCTGTGCGATGTCGAGGCATTTCCCCTGCGGCAAGCCTTCAACGATGTCGAAAAGCACGACATCTCCCAGTTCCTTGAGCGCGATCAAATGTGCCAGCGTGCCACCGATCTGACCGCCGCCGATCAGCGCAATTTTCCTGCGGGGCATGGGATTTCCTGTCTGAAAAGCTGAACCGTAGGTAGCGCTTCGAACCCCTGCATGGCAAGCCGCACGCCTTCGCAGTATCGCGAGAATAGTTCACGGCTGCCGGGGAAATCTCGGCTGCACAATGGGTTGAAGTGCTGCGACCGCGCGAAGCATAAGATTCGTGAACAGATGGGTTTGAAGATCGAAGGTCGCGGAGAAATAAATCCCGACGCGATTTGCGCCAGACACCGCCTATTGAACTCTCGTGTCGATGGGGTTCAGCGGGCCGAAGCTTCCGGCGCTTCGCTTTCGCGTTCGATACGCTCGCCGATGCGCGCCGATTTTCCGCGCCGTCCACGCAGATAATAGAGCTTAGCCCGGCGCACCTTGCCTTTGCGAACCACCTGGATGGAATCGACGATGGGACTGTAAACGGGGAAAACGCGCTCGACGCCTTCGCCATAAGAAATCTTGCGCACAGTGAAGCTTTCGTTCAGCCCCTCGCCGGCGCGCGCGATACACACCCCTTCGAAAGCCTGCAGACGCTCGCGCGTCTTTGTCTGCTTCGACTTCTCGTCAAAGGTTGCGTCGATGACCTTGACGTTGACTTTCAGAGTGTCGCCGGGCCGGAACGCGGGCAATGCCTTTTTGCCGCGTAAAGCACTCATCTGCTCAGCCTCGAGTTGCTGCAAAAGATTCATATCCGGGGCTCCGTGCGGGGGCGACGTGAAAGAAGGGGCGCCCTATAGCCTACCGCTGGCCCTTTTCATAGAGGGACCAGAGATCGGGGCGCCGCCGCCGGGTCAACGCTTGCGCCTGATCCATTCGCCAGCGGGCTATCTCGGCATGGTTGCCCGAGCTCAGCACGGCCGGAATATCCTGTCCTTCGAAGCTCTGTGGACGCGTGTACTGGGGATATTCGAGCAGGCACCGCTCGAAACTTTCCTCCGATGGGGACGTCTCGGCTCCCAATACGCCCGGAAGCAGCCGAATGACAGCCTCAATCAGTGCCATGGCCGCGATCTCGCCCCCTGCGAGGACAAAATCCCCGATCGAGACCTCCTCCAGCCGCCGCGTTTGGATCGCACGCTCGTCAATTCCCTCGAACCGGCCGCAGAGAAGTACGACCCCCGAACCGGCGCCAAGCGCGCGCACCCGCGCCTGGGTCAAGGGTAGTCCGCGCGGAGACAGATAGAGCGCCGGATGGGAGGGCTCACACTGCCTGACACAATCGATGGCAGCGGCCGCCACGTCCGCGCGCATGACCATACCCGGTCCGCCGCCTGCCGGTGTGTCATCGACGCTTCTGTGCCTGCCCACTCCATGTTGACGGATATCATGCACGTCGAGCGACCAGATTCCGGTCGATCGCGCCTTGCCGACCACAGACACGTCGAGCGGGCCGGGAAACATGTCAGGAAAAAGCGTGAGCACGCTCGCCCGCCAGCTCATTCCACGCCGCCCTGTTTGAGAGCTTCGTCGTCCGGCGGCTCGACCATGACCAGCCGGCCTGTCTCCGGCTCAACTGCGGGGACGGTATCGCGGGTGAACGGAAGAAACAGATTGCCGCCATCGGCGCGGGCGATTTCGATCACGTCGCCGGCGCCGAAATTGTGAATCGCGCGTACTTCGCCGATCAGACGGCCCTGAACATCTTCGGCACGCAATCCGATCAGATCGGCATGATAAAATTCGTTTTCCTCCGGTGCCGGGAGCACGTCACGCGAAACATGAAGTTCAACTCCCCTGAGCGACTCGGCTGCCTCCCGGGTCTGCACGCCTTCGAAGTGGACGACGGCGATATCGGATTTGAGCGGGCGCATGCTCGCGATTTCGAATATACGACCGTCATTCGCATGCAGCGGTCCGTAAGCGCGGAGCCGGTCGGGCGTTTGCGCGAATGTCTTCACCCGAACTTCGCCGCGAAGCCCCTGTGCCCCGATCACGACGGCCAGAAGAATGTCGCGTGCCATGCCGACCCGATCGCGTCACGTTGCCGGAGGGACTGCGGCAGCGGCAGAAGCGGCGGCAGCGCGTTCCTGCGCCTTCTTCCTGGGCTTGGATTTTTCGGGATTATTTTTGGTAAGCGGTTTGAGTACCCCCGCATCGGACAAAAATCGGTGCACCCGATCGCTGGCTATCGCGCCCTTGGCGATCCACGCCGTTGCCTTTTCGAGATCGAGCTTCAGGCGATCCGCATGGTCGCGCGGCAGAAGGGGATTGTAGAAGCCGATCTTTTCGATGAAGCGGCCGTCACGCGGCGAATGCGAATCCGCGATAACGATTGAATAGTGCGGTCGCTTCTTCGTGCCCCCGCGCGAGAGTCTGATTCTGAGTGACATCGTGAAAGTCCTTTCTTAGCCAAACCGATTTCAAAGAGTGAGTGGTGAGTGGAACCCAGTACTTCACCGCTCACCGCCGTCCGCCCGGGAACATACCGGTCGGAAATTGCGGTATGCCGCCCATTCCACCCATCCCCATGGGCATGCGACCGCCCATTTTACCCATGCGCTTCATCATATCCGACATCTGTCGGTGCATCTTCAGTAGCTTGTTCACTTCGGAGACCTCGACGCCCGAGCCTGCTGCGATGCGTTTCCTGCGCGAACCGTTGATGATGTCGGGCCTGGCACGTTCGACGCGCGTCATCGAATGAATGATCGCTTCTTGGCGCTTGATGAGCTTGTCGTCGAGTCCGGCGGCCGCCAATTGATCTTTGACCTTGCCGATGCCCGGAAGCATCGATAGCAGGCCTTGCATGCCGCCCATCTTGCGCATCTGGCGCAACTGATCGGCGAGATCGTCCATATCGAATTCGCCCTTTTTCATCTTACGGGCGATTTTCTCGGCTTTTTCCTTATCGAATGTCTGCGCCGCTTTCTCGACCAGGCTCACCACGTCGCCCATGTCGAGGATGCGTGCGGCCACGCGATCGGGATGGAAAGCCTCGATCGCTTCGAGCTTCTCGCCGACGCCAAGAAACTTGATCGGCGCTCCGGTCACTGCGCGCATGGAAAGCGCCGCACCGCCGCGCGCGTCGCCATCGGCGCGCGTCAGAATGATGCCCGACAGTTTCACGCGCTCGTTGAAGTTTTTCGCAATATTGACCGCGTCCTGGCCGGTGAGACTGTCGGCAATCAACAGCGTCTCGTGCGGCTTCACGGCATCGCGTATGGCTGCCACTTCCGCCATCAGCGCTTCGTCGATGTGCTGTCGGCCGGCTGTATCAAGAATGAGAACGTCGTAACCGCCAACGCGGGCCGAGGCGAGCGCGCGCCGCGCGATTTCGACCGGCAGTTGGTTGGCGACGATGGGAAGTGTGGCAACGCCGGCCTGCTCGCCCAGGATCTTCAGCTGTTCCATCGCCGCAGGTCTGCGCACGTCGAGGGAGGCCATCAGCACGCGCTTTTTCTCGCGGATCTGCAGCATCAAGCCAAGCTTGGCGGAGGTCGTCGTTTTTCCGGAACCCTGCAAACCCACCATCAGAACGGGGGCCGGTGCACTGCCGAGATTGAGCGCGGCATTCTCAGCCCCGAGTGTCTCCACCAGCGCGTCGTGTACGATCTTGACGACCTGCTGGCCGGGCGTGACCGAGCGGATGACGCTTTCGCCAATTGCGCGCGGGCGGACTTTCTCGATGAAATCCTTGACGACAGGCAGTGCCACGTCGGCGTCGATCAGCGCGGCACGCACCTCGCCGAGCGCTTCGTCGACATCGCTTTCGCTAAGCGCGCCGCGCCCACGCAGGCGGTCGAACACGCCACCGAGCCGGGATTGAAGTGCGTCGAACATGGGTTAGCGCGACATGTCATCCCCGCGAAAGCGGGGGCCCCGCTGGCGCGGAAATGACAACAACGGGTTTATCTTCAACGTCACACCTCAAAGCATTACGACCCCAGGGGGCGCGCCTGCGCTGCCTGGGGGCGATCCCGAACCGAGCCCGGGACCGGAAAGCTTTTCAGCGTTTCCGGATCGGATGAGGATTTAGGCCCGTCATGCGTCGCTGTCAAACGCTCATCGGGCGCCGGGTGCAGACGGCCCTTCGGCGGGTGCCTGTCGGCCGAGACCCAATTCCCGCCCGAAATACACAAACGTCAGCGCCCACATCTGCGCCGCCTGGCGATGATCGGCTGCGGCGGCGTGGCCACCTTCCGTGTTCTCGAAAAAGAGTACGTCGTGACGCTGCCCCAGCATTTTTGCAGCCATCTTGCGCGCATGCACGGGCGTCACGCGGTCGTCGGAGGTGGCGGTGACAAAAAACACGGGCGGATATTTCACATCCGCTTTTACGTTCTGATACGGGGAATATTTCAGGATCGCCTCGCGAATCCGGGGATCGGCCGGATCGCCGTATTCCGCGATCCATGAGGCGCCCGCGCCGATATGGGTGTAGCGGATCATGTCGGTCAACGGCACCTGGCATACGACGGCGCCAAGCAATTCGGGATGCTGCGTCATGACGGCGCTGACGAGCAGCCCGCCGTTCGAACCCCCCATTAAGCCGAGTTGCTTCGGGGTGGTGATGCCGCGCCGGGAAAGGTCGGCGGCGACCGCAGCGAAATCGTCGAACGCCTTCTGACGGTTGGTCGTGAGCGCCGCGTCGTGCCAGGCAGGGCCGAACTCGCCGCCGCCGCGAATGTTGGCAATGGCAAACGCTCCGCCGCGCGAAAGCCACAGCTTGCCGACCGATTCCCAGTAGCGCGGCGCCAGCGAAATTTCGAACCCGCCATAGCCATAGAGGATCATCGGCTGCGGGCCGGGCGCATCGGCTTTCCGAACCACGAAATAGGGTATCTTCGTGCCATCCCTTGATGTTGCTTCGTGCTGCTCCGTCACAAGCCCCGCCGCATCGAACCGCGCGGGCAGCGATTTGATCGGCTGGGGACGGTCGTCGCCGTCATCCGCGTAAAGCGTGGTGGGAGCAAGAAAGCTTTCGAATCGAAACTGTGCTTCCGGACCGAAGTCGTTCGTTGCCACGACATGAGTGGCACCACCAGCCGGCAAGTCGAGCCCGATGTTGCTCCACGCATCTTTCGACGCATCGAAACGAAACGCACGAATGCTGCCCACGACATTGCGGTACATCGATGCATAAACCGCGTCGCGGCCGGTTGCCACTTCCTCGACGGAAACGCGCGGTTCTGGCGCATAAAGGACAGTTATGTCGGGATGCGCTGCCGAATTTAGCGGAAACGCGATCAGCGAACCTTTCGCAATCGGCCTTCCGTCGCCCTGCTTCCAGTCTTCCCGCACCGTAAACACCAGCTGGCCCTTCGTCATGCCCTGGAGAACGGCCGAGAGCGGTACGGCCAGCTTCGACCACTTGCCGTCGGACGAAGGCAGATAATATTCCGTCTCGAAGAAACTGGGCGTCCGCATAATGATCGGAATCGAGCCACCCGGCTGGCGCAAAACGGTTGGCGAAACCGTTACATCTTGCAATTTTCCTTCGAGCAAGAGTTTGGCAGCCGCGATCGCCTCGCCGCGATGCCAGATTTTCACGATGCGCGGATATCCCGAGTTTGTCAGCGAGCCTTTGCCGAAGTCGGTTCCGAACAGAATGGTGTCGTCGTCGAGGAATGCGGCAACGGATTTTGCTTCAGGCAGCGTGAAGCCGTCCTTCACGAAGCTTTTCGATGCGAGGCCGAACTCGCGCACCACGACTGCATCCCCGCCGCCGCGCGACAGCGATACCAGACACCGGGTCAGTGTCGGCGTGCAGGCCGCACCCTTGAACACCCAGCTTTCGTGCTCGTCCGCGGACAGCTTGTCGATATCGAGCAGGGTTTCCCATTGGGGCAATGCGCTGGGATAATCCGCGATGGTCGTTCGTCGCCAGATGCCCTTGGGGTTTTGTGCGTCCTGCCAGAAATTGAAGACATATTGGTGGTTCAAAGCACCAAAAGGGATGCGGTCTTTCGCGTCCATGATCGCAAGCAGATCGTCATAGTCGTTCTTGTAGTCCGGGCCGGCCTCAAGCAACGCGAGTGCTCGCGCGTTCTGTTGCTTCACCCAGGCGAGCGACTTCGCGCCGTGAATGTCTTCGAGCCAGAGATAGGGGTCGCTCACCTTGTTTCGATCCTCCCCGGCGCTCGCACAAAGCCCAGGCAATGCCATTGCTCCGATACCGAGTGCCAGAGCCATCCATTTGCCCAGTCGCATCCGTCCTCGCCGCCATTGACGCGCCCTTTTCGGGGCCTGCGACCGAGTCGTCAATGGCATGCTGGCCTCGCGGGCGCGAGCACCCTATAAGGCGCGCATGACCGAATTTCGCAAAATGCACGGCCTTGGAAACGATTTTGTCGTGTTCGACGCGCGGAACGGCGACTTCGCGCTCGACGAAGCGTCAGCCAGGGCGGTTGCGGACCGCCGGACCGGCATCGGTTGCGATCAGGTCATTGTGATCGAGCGGTCAACCAACGGTGCCGACGCCGCCATGCGCATCTTCAATGCCGACGGCAACGAAGTAGAAGCGTGCGGCAACGCGGCGCGGTGCGTAGCCCGGCTGTTGTTCGAAGAGAAAGGCACAACGGGTGTGCAAATCGACACCGGGGCCGGAAGACTTATTTGCAGCGACGCCGGAAAGGACTCGGTGACTGTCGACATGGGTCAGCCCCGGCTCGATTGGCAGGAGATTCCGCTTTCGAGCCCGGTCGAAACCAAAAATTTTCCACTCGACATCGGGGGCAGGTGTTATGCGGCGGCAGCGGTGTCCGTGGGAAATCCGCATTGTGTGCTGTTCGTCGACGACGCGCAGAATGCAGCGGTCGAGGAAATCGGAGCGAAGGTTGAAAATAATCCCTTGTTCCCGCATCGCACAAATGTGGAATTTGCGAGCGTTATTTCGCCTTCGCGATTGCGCATGCGGGTATGGGAGCGCGGAGTGGGCATCACGCGGGCGTGCGGCACGGGGGCCTGTGCCGTGGGGGTGGCCGCCCATCGTCGTGGCCTGACGGATCGCAAGGTCGAGATCGAGCTCGATGGCGGCATCCTCGCCATTGAGTGGCGCGAAGAAGACGACCATATCCTCATGACCGGCGACGCGGCCCTCGCGTTTACCGGAAAGATCGATCTTGCCGCATTGGAACAGCGACCGTGAATGCGCCCCAGGTCATTACCTTCGGCTGTCGGCTTAACGCTTATGAATCCGAAGCGATCAGGGCGCGCGCGACCGAAGCCGGTCTCGGCAATGCCGTGATCGTCAACACCTGCGCCGTTACAGCCGAGGCCGTACGCCAGTCGCGACAGACGATCCGCAAAGTCCGCCGGACAAATCCGGACGCCAGGATCATCGTGACCGGTTGTGCCGCGCAGACCGAGCCCGAAACCTACGCCGCGATGGCTGAAGTCGATTTTGTGCTCGGCAATCGCGAGAAGCTCGAGACGGCCAGTTACACCGATTTCGGTGTCGCCGACACTGAGCGGGTGCGCGTCAACGACATCATGAGCGTGAAAGGAACCGCCTCGCAATTCGTCGACAGCTTCGAAGGGCGGGCGCGCGCTTTCCTGCAGATTCAGAACGGCTGCGATCACCGATGCACATTTTGCATCATTCCATTCGGCCGCGGCAATTCCCGTAGTGTGCCGCTCGGCGCGGTCGTGGAAGAAGCGCGACGCATGGTAGACGCAGGCTATCCCGAAATCGTCCTGACCGGAGTGGACTTGACGGCTTACGGCGGCGACTTGCCGGGCACACCATCGCTGGGCCGGCTTGTCCGTAAGCTTTTGAAGCTCACTCCCGCGCTGAAGCGGCTGCGCCTGTCATCGATCGACTCCATCGAAGCCGATGCGGAGTTGATGCTTGCCATCGCGGAAGAGGAGCGGCTGATGCCGCATTTCCATCTCTCCGTGCAGTCGGGCGATGACATGATCCTGAAGCGGATGAAGCGGCGGCATTCGCGCGCCGATACGGTCCGGTTCTGCGAGGAGGTGCGGCAGTTGCGGCCTGAGACGGCGTTCGGCGCCGACCTGATCGCCGGGTTTCCCACCGAAACCGAACAGATGTTCGAGAACACGCTGCAGCTGATAGACGAGGCGGGCCTTTCCTATATACACGCCTTTCCGTTCAGCCCGCGCAAAGGAACACCTGCAGCCAGGATGCCGCAGTTGCAACGCAATATCGTCAAGGGCCGCGCCTCCAGACTACGACGGCGCGGCGAAGCACAACTCGCCATGCGTCTGCGCACGCTGATTGGCAGCGAACAGGAATTGCTGATCGAGAAGGACGGCGTGGGACGCACGCGCTGTTTCGCGCAGGCCAACACGAACGGTGTGCCGGGTACGCTTGTGCGTGCGCGCATTCTCGGCGTCGACGGTAATCGACTTCTCGCAGAAGCGCCTGTATGAGCGACACGGCAACCACGTCAAAGCCCGGTTATTTTTCCCGTCTCAAGCAGGGGCTTTCCCGCAGCGCCGGCGCCTTGGGCGAAAACCTGAGCGGCATCTTTACGAAAAGACGACTGGACGCGCAGACCGTCGCGGAACTGGAAGAAGCGCTCGTAAAGGCTGATCTTGGAATAGCGCTTTCGGCTCGCCTGGCGGGTTCGGTCGCCAAAGGCCGGTATGACAAGGAAATAGCGGAATCCGAGTTACGCGTCATTTTGGCCCAGGAGGTCGCGGCGCTTCTCAAACCGGTAGAGACACACCTTGCGATCGATTCCAGCAAGGCGCCGTTCGTGGTGCTGGTCGCCGGCGTTAACGGAACCGGGAAGACTACAACAATTGGAAAGCTCTCCCAGCGACTTGCGCGCGAGGGCCACAGGATCGTTCTGGCGGCCGGCGACACCTTTCGCGCGGCGGCGATTGAACAATTACAAATTTGGGGTGCTCGCACGGGGGCGGAAGTATTTGCACGCGAGTCCGGCGCCGACGCGGCGGGTCTGGCTTATGATGCCGTCTTGCGCGCCCGGGCGGTGGGAGCGGATGTGGTACTTATCGACACCGCCGGCCGGCTGCAGAACAAGTCGGGCCTGATGGCGGAGCTGCAAAAGATCGTCAGGGTCCTGGGAAAACTTGACATCGATGCGCCACATGCCGTGCTGCTGGTCCTGGATGCGACCACCGGACAGAATGCACTTTCCCAAGTTGAATCCTTCAACGCGGCAGTGCCGCTTACCGGACTGATTATGACCAAGCTCGACGGTACCGCAAAAGGCGGCATTCTCATCGCGCTCGCCGACAGGTTTGCGTTGCCCGTTCATTTTATCGGCGTTGGTGAAGAAGCAGCCGATTTGCAGCCGTTCGATGCGAGGGCCTTCGCCAAAGCCCTGTGCGGTGCCTCATGAACGAGCCTCGCAAGCCATTTCCGCCAACCTTGAAACTGGCGCTCGATTGGGCGCCGCTCGCGCTTTTCTTTCTGGTTTCGAAATTTGCTCCCGGAAATGATGCGCAGAAGCTGTATGCGGCAACGGGAACGCTGATGGTGGCGGCCGTGCTTGCACTCGCCATCGAATACGCGCGCGTGCGGAAGATTTCGCCTGTGCCGCTGGTTACGGCCCTGATGGTTCTCGTTTTTGGCGCGTTGACGCTCTATCTGAAGGATACACGCTTCATCAAGATGAAGCCGACGGCGCTCTACACGGCGTTCGGCGTCATTTTGCTGGGTGGACTACTCTTTGACCGCTCCCTCGTCAGACACGCGTTGTCGCATGCGTTCGACTTGAGCGAACAAGCCTGGCGTAAGCTTACCTTTCGATATGGGGTATTTTTCCTCGGTCTCGCGGGCCTCAACGAAATCGTATGGCGTAATTTTTCTCAAGATGTCTGGATCGATTTCAAGGTGTTCGGAATTATCGGGCTCACGGTCCTGTTCACGCTCTCGCAGATGCCCCTCATCATGAAGCACCAGACCGCACAGGATATTGAAGGCGAGACTGGACGCTAACGGAGGCTGCCTGCCGGGCTTTCCGGATTCGAAAAGGGCGCAAATACCGCAAGCCCCTTTGACGCCTGATAGTGGCCGAGCGCCCATTTGACGCTCGGAAACGCCAGTTCGTCCCACGGAATTTCGTTCCAGCCGAACAGCGCCACCTCCAGGCTTTCCGGCCCGGCAGCAAATGTCGGCGTTTCCAGACGGGCGCGATAGATCAGCTGCACCTGACTGATATGGGTGACGGCGTAGACGGCCAAGAGCGCCTCGATGACGATCTCAGCGCAAGCCTCTTCCCGCGCTTCCCGCCTCGCTCCTTCCTGCGGGGATTCGTGCTCTTCAAGAAAGCCTGCGGGCAATGTTCACAGGTCCTTTCGTGGCTCTATCGCACGGCGACACAACAGGATGCGATTGTCCTGGGCGACAACCGAGCCGACAACAACTTTGGGGTTGGAATAGTGGATGTGTCCGCAGCGACCGCAAATATCTCGCTCGTGCGTATCTCCTTCCGGAATGCGGCGCTCGAAATGCCGCCCGGGCGGGTGGATATGATCGCGCTCGTTGCTCATGCGGTTGCCAGTGTGCCCAATTCAGACGTGCGCCGAAAGAGCTCAGCCGTGCAAAAAGAATATGGCGCGCGTCATTCGAGGCAGTTGTCGCGGCGGCATTCGCCGTCTAGACTTGGGCTTAATCGCGAGGACGCGGGTTGCGTGGCGCGCGCCCGTCTTTTGTACAGGATGGTCTTCCGGAAAAGCCCGATAGCGGCAGGAAGACCGTTCGACATTTGGATCAGAATTCAGGGGTGGTCGCATGATATCCAGAGGGCAGCGCAAAGCGAACGGACACGTCGATCTCGCAGAGTCTCCTGCACACCTTATGCGCCGCTGCCATCAATTTTACGGCGACCTGTATTCTCGCGAGAACGGAACGCAGGATTTGACCAAACAGCAATATCTGGTTCTGCTTGCGCTGGAGCAGCACGAAGACAAAGGTATCAGCCAGACTGCACTCGTGGAGACCACGGGCATCGATCGCTCGACGCTCGCGGAAATGGTGCGGCGCATGCTCGAACGCGGTCTTATCAGCCGTGAGCGGGTCAAGGACGATCAGCGTGCCAATGCAGTGACAATTACCCAGGCTGGGCGCAAGGCGTTGCGGGGTGCACGGCTCGCGGCCGGGCGCGCGGAAAAGGCGTTCATGGAGACACTTCCCGCTGCCGAGCGGGGACGCTTCATCAAATCGCTGGCCGCCATAGCAGCCGCGGCCGATGCATTCTCGGCCGATGAAGCTCCGCCCACAATCCGCAGGCTTCGACCACGGCGGCGGCACCCGGATTAACGCAGAGCCGGATCGTAACTGTTCGTCCTCGTTGAGGTTTTGAATGAACGCTCCAAGCTCGCGATAAACGGGATCGTCGGGTTTGTCCTCGAGTACGTCGGCCATCCCGTCGTCTGTTGTGTTGGAGCCCGAATCCGGATCGGCATTGCCTTCCTTCGCGTCGAATTCTCGTGCCTTGACAATGATGTAGCAGACCTTGTCGGTGGCGATCGCTGACGTCACGGACTGCGTATCGGTTCAGGCCTCGACGTCAGCGGCATCGGCGCGTTCCCTGCAATCCCTGCGTGAAAAGGCAACGCCGGTTACGGCTGTCTCGTTTGACGATGAAGCACCGCAAAGCTACCAAGCAAACGGGCAAGGCCTCCCCACCGGGGTGCGATCATCTGGAAGGAATGGACTGATGACCGGGAATCGTCCGGCCGTGCGCCCTGCACGGCCCTTTTTTTCATCCGGGCCCTGCGCCAAACGGCCGGGCTGGAGTCCGGAAATCCTCCGCAACGCCCTGCTGGGCCGCTCTCATCGCTCAAAACCCGGCAAGGCAAAACTAAGAGAGGCCATTGCGCGCACGCAATCGCTTCTCGGCATTCCGGGCAACTATCGCGTCGGCATTGTGCCTGCGTCCGATACCGGCGCGGTCGAAATGGCCATGTGGTCGTTGCTTGGTCCGCGGCCGGCCGATCTTTTCGCGTGGGAGAGCTTCGGCGAGGATTGGGCCGCCGACGCCGTCAAACAGCTCAATCTCAAGGATGCCCGCATCGTCAAGGCAGAGTACGGAGCGCTTCCCGATCTTGGCGTGGCGAACTTCTCGCACGACGTGGTTTTTCTATGGAACGGAACGACATCGGGTGTTCGCGTGCCCGATGGCGACTGGATAGCCGATGATCGCCAGGGCCTCACGATCTGCGATGCAACAAGCGCCGCATTCGCCATGGATATTCCCTGGTCGAAACTGGATGCTGCGACCTTCTCCTGGCAGAAGGCGGTGGGAGGCGAGGCGGGGCACGGCATGCTGGTACTGTCGCCTCGCGCCATTGCGCGCCTGGAGGCTTATACACCGCCTTGGCCGCTGCCGAAAATTTTCCGCCTGACCAAAGGCGGCAAACTTCTGGAAGCCATCTTCGAAGGCGAGACCATCAACACTCCTTCCATGCTCGCCGTGGAAGACTACCTCGACGCGTTGAGCTGGGCCGAATCCCTGGGCGGCCTTCGGGCGCTGATCGCGCGTACCGATGCAAATTTTCGCATTCTCGCACGTTGGGTAGGCGAAGCGCAGTGGGTCGAATTTCTCGCCGCCGATCCGCGCACGCGTTCCAGCACGTCGGTTTGCCTGAAGATCGTTGATCCCTGGTTCGTCGGCCTTGGACTCGATGCACAATCCGCAACGGCCAGAAAAATTGCGGATGTGCTGGAAAAAGAAGAAATAGCCTTCGACATCGCGGCCCATCGTAATGCGCCGCCGGGCTTGCGCATCTGGTGCGGCGCTACCGTCGAACGCGAAGACCTTCAGGCGCTGACGCCATGGCTCGATTGGGCCTGGGGACAAGTCAGGCAGTAATGAACTGGGATTATCCATGCCAAGGGTTCTGATTGCCGATACGCTCTCGCCCGCCGCGCTTGCGATTTTCAGGGAACGTGGCGTTGAGGCCGATGTGAAAAACGGCCTGTCGAAGGACAAGCTGCTCGACATCGTTGGCGATTATGACGGCATCGCCATTCGTTCAGCGACCAAGATCAGTGCGGATATCATCCGGGCGGCCAGGAGGCTGAAGGTCGTGGGACGCGCCGGTATCGGCATCGACAATGTGGATATTGTGGCGGCGACGGCGGCGGGTGTCGTCGTCATGAATACGCCTTTCGGCAATTCCATCACGACCGCGGAACATGCCATCGCGTTGATGATGGCGCTGGCGCGCGAGCTTCCGGCCGCCAATGCGTCTACCCAGGCCGGCAAGTGGGAAAAGAACCGATTCCTGGGCGTGGAGCTCTATGGCAAGACGCTGGGACTCGTCGGTGCGGGTAATATCGGCTCGATCGTGGCAGACCGCGCCAGGGGATTGAAGATGAAGGTGGTCGCCTACGATCCCTGGCTTTCGTTCGAACGCGCCGCGGAGCTTGGAATTGAAAAAATGGAACTCAATGACTTGCTGGCGCGTGCCGATTTCGTGACCCTTCACACGCCGCTGACGGGCGAAACGCGGAACATCATCTCGGCGGAGGCAATCAACCGCATGAAAAGGGGAGCGCGCCTCATCAATTGTGCCCGCGGCGGCCTTGTTGACGAACGGGCACTCAAAGCGGCACTCGACTCAGGTCATATTGCCGGTGCCGCTCTCGACGTTTTCGAAGAAGAGCCGGCGAAATCGAACATTCTCTTCGGGAACGACAAGGTCGTCGCAACGCCGCACCTTGGAGCCTCCACGGCCGAGGCCCAGGAAAACGTGGCGTTGCAGGTCGCCACGCAAATCTCGGATTATCTGCTGACAGGTGCCGTCACGAATGCTTTGAACATGCCATCCATCACGGCAGAGGAGGCGCACAAGACACGGCCCTGGATCGTGCTGGCCGAAAAACTGGGCCTCTTTGCCGGCCAGCTGACCGACAGCAGCATTCACAGCGTCGATCTTCTCTACGAGGGGACGGCCGGCAGCTTGAATACGCGCGCCCTCACCCAGGCAGCTCTTGCCGGATTGCTCAAGCCCGTGCTTGCGGACGTCAACATGGTCAGCGCACCGGTCGTGGCCAGGGAGCGCGGCATCAAGGTCAGCGAGACGCGACGTGATCGCCAGGGCATTTATGACGGCTACATCGGGATCACGGTGCGTGCGCAGGCGTCGACGCGCGCCGCGGCGGGAACGGTTTTTTCCGATGGACGTCCACGTCTGATTCAAGTCGAGGAAATCAATCTCGATGCGGAATTCGCCGCGCACATGCTCTATGTGACGAACAAGGACAAGCCGGGATTCATTGGTCAGCTCGGCACGCTTCTCGGCGATGCGGAAGTGAATATCGCCTCCTTCGCCCTTGGGCGCAGCGCTGCCGGAGCAGACGCCGTTGCGCTTGTGGAAATCGACAGCGAGCCTGACGAAAGAACTCTGAGGGAGATCCGAAAACTGCCGCTGGTCAAACAGGCCAAGCTGCTTGCATTTTGAAAGCGCGAAATCTACGTCGGTGGTCGCGTGCGACCAGAACCCGATCATGACTCCTGACATTGCACTAAATTTGCTTTGGGTGGTTTGGGTCGCGAGCTGGCTGGCGGCGGCCTTCTGGTCCGACCGGGCGGCCGGGCGACCAGGCTTTGCCTCGGAACTGTTCTACCGGATCGTCACGATCCTCGGCGCCATTCTGCTGTTTGGTACGCGTCGCTTTGATCACGCCGCCGTTCCGCTTTGGCGAAGCGGCGAGGCGGTCGGTTGGACATTGTTCGCGGTTGCGGCGCTCGGCTTTGCTTTCTGCTGGTGGGCGCGCATTCATCTGGGAAGGCTTTGGTCGGGCTTTGTGACCAGGAAAGCCGGCTATCGGATTATCGATACCGGACCCTACGGCGTCGTCCGCCACCCGATCTACACCGGGATCATCCTGGCCGTGTTCGCGACAGCCGCATTCAAAGGAACCGGCGTTGCATTGTTCGGCGCGGCGGTGATGACCGGGGGCTTCTGGATCAAGGCGCGGCTGGAGGAACGCTTTCTGCGGCAGGAGTTGGGCACCGCAGCCTATGATTCCTACCGCCGGCGCGTTCCCATGCTTGTTCCTTTCGGTCCCAAAGCGGCCTGACGCGGCGCGCGAATTGCCTCTATAGTGGAAGACCGTGCCTTGGCGATTTCCGTCATGGCCGGGCGATAATCCGGATACGGACAATGGCAAACGTGGCCGTGATCGGCGCCCAGTGGGGCGACGAGGGCAAGGGCAAGATCGTGGACTGGCTGTCGGCGCGCGCCGACGTGGTGGTGCGCTTTCAGGGCGGCCACAATGCCGGCCATACGCTGGTGATCGACGGCAAGACTTTCAAGCTTAGTCTGCTTCCGTCCGGCGTCGTGCGCCCGGGGAAACTTTCCATCATCGGCAACGGCGTCGTGGTCGATCCCTGGGCCTTCGTCGAAGAGGTCGATCGCCTCAAGGCGCTCGGCGTCCCGCTGTCGCCGGAAAGTCTTGTCGTGGCAGAAAACGCCGCTCTGATCCTGCCGCTCCATCGCGAACTTGATGCCGCGCGCGAGTCGTCCAACAGCCTGCAACGCATAGGCACCACAAGACGCGGCATCGGGCCCGCCTACGAAGACAAGGTGGGCCGGCGCGCGTTACGGGTTGTCGATCTGAAGGACACGGCTTCGCTGGACGGTAAAGTGCAACGGCTGCTCGCCCACCACAATGCGTTGCGCCGCGGAATGGGCGCAGCCGAGATCGACGCAGCTTCGCTGGTTCGCGCGATCGCCGGTATCGCACCGCGTATTCTTCCGTTTTGCGGCTCTGCCTGGCGTCTGCTCGACGACGCGCGGCGCAAAGGCAAGCGCGTTTTGTTTGAGGGCGCGCAGGCGGTTTTGCTCGACATCGATCACGGCACTTATCCTTATGTCACCTCTTCGAACACGGTGGCGGGACAGGCCGCTGCAGGTTCGGGGTGTGGCCCGCGCGACATCGGTTACGTGCTCGGCATTGCCAAGGCCTATACGACCCGGGTCGGCGAAGGTCCTTTTCCGACCGAGCTTGCGGACGAGATCGGCGAACGGCTCGGTACACGCGGCGCCGAATTCGGCACCGTGACGGGCCGCAAGCGCCGGTGCGGCTGGCTCGATGCCGTGCTGGTCCGCCAGACGGTGATCACGGGCGGAATCGACGGCATCGCGCTGACCAAGCTCGACGTGCTGGACGGAATTTTGGAATTGAAGGTCTGCATCGGCTATCACCTGGACGGTAATCGGCTTGACCATTTGCCGGCTGATGCGAACGAACAGGCGCGCCTGGTGCCTATCTACGAAAAGCTGGAAGGCTGGCAGGAATCCACGCGCGGCGCCCGCTCCTGGGCAGAATTGCCGGCAACGGCGATCAAATACATCCGTCGGATCGAGGAGCTGATTGGTGCACCCGTGACCCTTCTTTCAACAAGTCCAGAACGTGACGACACGATCCTCGTGCGCGATCCGTTTGTGGACCGTTGATAAGGCGCCGCTCATGGTAGAACGCCACTTCTTGAGGTTAAAAGTATAGAAAATGAGTCTCAAGATCAACAACCCTCCAGCGTATCGGCTGGCACACTTGGCATGATTAAAACCCGCTTTACCGAAATGTTCGGCGTCGAGGCGCCCATTACCTGCGGCGGGATGACCCGCGTCGGCAAAGCCGAGCTTATCGCGGCGGTCGCCAATGCGGGCGCACTCGGCTTCATCACGGCGCACTCGGCAGGCAAGCCCGAAGACCTTGCCAGGGAAGTACAGCGCTGCCGCGATCACACCGACAAGCCGTTCGGCGTCAATCTGACGATTCTTCCCAGTATCACACCCCTTCCCTATGACGAATATCGCGAAGCGATCATCGAATGCGGCATCGCGATCGTGGAGACGGCAGGCAACAACCCCCAGGCGCATCTGCCCCGCTTCAAGGAGGCGGGGATCAAAATCATCCACAAATGCACCAGCGTCCGTCACGCCGTGAAGGCGCAATCCATCGGCGTGGACTGCGTGTCGATCGACGGCCTGGAATGCGCGGGCCATCCCGGCGAGGACGATATCGGCGGAATGATTTTGTTTCCCGCGACTGCGGACAGAATCACCATTCCCATTATTGCGTCGGGCGGCATTGCGGATGCGCGCGGCCTTGTTGCCGCACTCGCATTGGGATGCGACGGCGTCAACATGGGCACGCGGTTCATGGCGACAGTGGAAGCACCCATCCATCGGCACGTCAAAGAGCAGATCGTGGCCAATGACGAGCGCGGCACGAACCTCATTTTTCGCACCATGCACAATACCGCGCGCGTGGCGAAAAATGCCATCAGCGACGAGGTCGTTGCGATCGAACGCCGTGGCGGTGCCAAATTCGAGGATGTGAGGGAGCTTGTCGCCGGTACGCGAGGCGCCAATGTTCTCGACAACGGCGAGTTGGATGCGGGCATCTGGTCCGCGGGCCAGACA
Source organism: Rhizomicrobium sp. (assembly GCA_036511745.1). GTDB lineage: Bacteria > Pseudomonadota > Alphaproteobacteria > Micropepsales > Micropepsaceae > Rhizomicrobium. The sequence goes on along the minus strand of DATCBQ010000119.1, from coordinate 20,828 downwards.
CAAGGGCTGATCCACGACATCCCGACCTGCGCGGACCTTGTGTCGCGCATCATCCGCGAGGCAGAGGAGATTATCCGTAACCGACTGGATATGGCCCTCGCATAGGCAGAAAAGGCGACACGTCTCGGAACATCGCGTAATCCACAAACAGGTGGGAAGCCATATGATATGGCTGCCTGGAGGAAAGACCTGGGCTGGTTTTGCAACTTCCCGGATGCCGGATCGTTGAACAAACGGGTGAACACACCGTCTATTTCGATTCGGAGAAAGATTTTGCGAGCAGTGGCAGCATCGAACTTCGTTCCCGTTCTCCGAAGTCCCGAGGCCATCCAACGTCGATTGGCCCAGGATGAAGGCGGGGGCGGTTATGGGGCCGTTATCGCATTTGCGCCCGCGAAGTCCGTGCTGGTTGGCTCCGCTAATGCAGGAGCCGCAATCACGACACATCCGCGGAAAGACTCCGGTCGCAGGCGGCTGTGGTTCGCGATTACGTCCGTCGGCTTTGTAATTACGACGCTGGGAACGTCATTTCTTCTCCTTGCTGCCTCGCTCCGACCGCATTAGACGCATGAGCAATTCTGATCATTCCTATAGCTCCGCGCGATCTATAGTTAGAGTGGCGAAACCGTTTTCGGAGATGGAACCATGTCTATCGGCCTGATACTCATTATCATTCTCATCATTTTCCTGCTCGGCGGCTTCAGCGGGCGCTTCGGCGGCTATGGATACGGTTATGGCAATGGCGGGATGGGTTTGATCGGAATCATCCTTCTCGTGCTTGTCGTATTGGTTTTGTTGGGCCGGATTTAGCCGGAAGGACCCTTTTTGGGGCGGACGCATTGTATCATTGCATATGAAGCGTCCGGGAGGGCATCGATGAAGAGACTGTTGATTTCGGGCTTTGCGATAAGTTTGGCGATCGCCGCGCCGACGGTGTTATGGGCAGCAGACAACCACGAACAGGGCGCCCCTGCGGGTGGACACGCGGCGATGGGTGGCGCGGCTCATCCGGCGGCGAGGTCGGCCCCGGAACGGAGCGCGCCGCGAATGAACCGCCCGATGACGAGTGCACACCACAGTTCGAGCTATCACCACACCGCAATGCATCATACCGCAATGCATCATACCATCATGCATCATACTACGATGCGCCACACCACGACGCATCACACCGCCATGCATCACGTGACACACCACACGACAACCGCTGCCGGCCGTACGGCGGTGCGAGGCCATGTCGATGTCAGCACCTACCGGCGCAACATCACGGCAGAGCACAAGTTTCATGACGGCGATTATCATGGGCCGGCGGGTTACGCGTACCAGCGCTGGGGCTTTGGCCAGCGCCTGCCCGGCGAATATTACGGCCAACAATTCTGGATTTCGAACTATCTGAATTTTGGGTTGATGGCGGAGCCCGAAGGCTACGTCTGGGTGCGCTATGGGCCCGATGCGTTGCTGATCGACCAAGAGACCGGCGATATCCTCCAGGTGGAATACGGCATTTTCTATTGAGGTCGTAATTTTGTCAGCGAAAGGTCCCGGCTGCAGAGCCGGGGCCTTTTGTTATGGCAGATAGACGCTTCACCCTATGGAAATTCGACGTGAAGGCGGTACGGCAATGTCGGTTCCTGGGCCGGAAAAATGCTTCGCCGCGGACGGCAATGCTGCCCGCGGCGAAGATCAGAGACAGTGAATTGCCAGCCTATTTTCCCATGACGGCAAAGCTGAATGCCGGGACGCCGGAATAGGAAGCCCACCCGGTGCCGCTATTGTAAGCCTCGGTGACTGGATCGATCTGATCCGTCGAGTTGAAGTTCCACGCGGCCCACACATTGGTGTTAGTCGAATCCGTGCTGAGCACAACCCAATACTGGGTGCCGGCTGTGACGGCGACCCTCTTCTTGAGAATGGCCGTCATGCAACAGCTTCCGAAGGTGCCCAATCCGGTCACATCCGCGGACGCCAGTGCCGTTCCAGGCACTCCGCTCGCATCGCTGTATAGTCCGACGTTAACGCTGTTTGTGCCGCTGACGTATCCAACCCCAATTTCGAGCTCTGTGACCTTCCCGGTCGCCGTTGGCGTGAAGGCGGCGGCTTCCCAAGACTCAGATCCGAGCTGCGAACTGGGTCCACTGACCGTGCCGCCGTAGCAGCAAAAATACAGACCATTCGGATAGTCGAAGCCGATATTGGAAAAGATCACTTTGGCCATCGGATCGCGGTGGGTCGGCATCGCGTAGGACTGGATGGCATGAGGAATGGTCGTGATGAGACCGTCTTTGCTCACGCTGGCTTCGTTCGACCCGGCTGCGAGTGCGGCAGAACCGGCGAATGCCAGAGCGCCTAAGGCAATTGCTGTTTTCCCAATCATAGAAATCCCCACTTGTACCGCGAAGCATCATTGCCTCGACGACTTTCAACCCTATCCCTTCATCAGGCGCGCGACAATGCAGCGGCGCTGGAATTTGGCGCTTGTGCAGTGCACACAGCGAGGAATTCGCCCCTCAGGCGACGGCGTTCGCGTTGCCGGTCCCGGCTGTCATTTCTCCCTCGATGGCGGAACCGGCTTCGCCATCCGCGGTTGCGATGACCGCTTTCGGAATCAGAAGCAGCACCGGCAGGATAAGCGCATAGACGACCGTGGTTGCGATGACGCAATAGAGAAAGCCGTGCTGCGGGCTTGCCATATAGATGCGCGAACCCAGGAGATCGCCACCGCGATACGAGAGTTCGTAGACCGATGCCACCATCATCATCAACGTACCCTGCAAACCCGGCGGACAGGAACGGATGGACAGATCGTAGATCGCGGGCACGGCAATGCCGCCCATCATGCCAATCGGCACCGCAAGCCAGAGTGCCTGGGTACCCGAATGGATCAACGCCAGCGGAATCATCTGCGGCACCGTCAGCGCCATGCCCCACCACAGCAGCGTTTTCAGCGAAAAATGTTTGCACAGCCAGCCATAGGCAAAGAACATCGGAATGAAGGATGCCGCGAAAATGGCGTTGTAAAAACCATAAATCTCGTCGGACGCATGCAGCGTGTTGCTGAGATAATATTGCAGCGGCGTGTTGGCGCCGGGCGCGAACTGGAACATCAGCATGATGAGCACGGGCGGCCAGACCGCCCGGTGCTTCAACAGCCGCCTGAGATCGCCGACCAGGTCGGAGCCCTTCGCCTGTGGCCGGTCGTAGGTGTGGTTGAACACCGCACGTGGCTTCCAGAAGCCCAGCGCCGCGATGGCGAGCGAAAGCGCCGCGGCAATCATGAAGGTGCGGCTGGGCGGCAGATTCACCGCGACCCACCCGGACGCAAAGGCGCCGGCCGCTACCGGCAGGTTTTGCAGAATTTGCCACACCGCGCTCAATCGGCCCGACATCAGCCTTTCCTGCCCGATGAGCGCGATGAGCCCCTGATGCGCCGCGAGGATGAACCGGAAAGACAGCATCACCAGCAGCATGCCGCCGAACAGGCCCCACCAGGTCAGTTGCGTCAGTGCCATCCAGGCAAATACCGCGGCGGCGGCCGCGGCGAAAATGATGAAATAACCCCGATCGCGCAGACGCAGCGGATTCCATAAATCGCGCGTCAAGCCGAAGACAAAGGAGAAATAGATGGGGACGGCCGTCAGCAGCCGGAAGATCGAAACCTGTGTGGCGGTGGCGTGAAGCTGGTTCTTCAGCATGTAGGAGGTTGTGATATCGAGAAAATAGGAACTGGGTGAAACGAGATAGACAAGCAGGGTGAGCGGCGCGAAATAGAGGAAGATGCGTCCGGCATCGGCCGAGGCATTGGACACGGAGTCGACTGAAGCGTCACGGGAGGCGGCAGCCAGGGCCATGCAGGAATGTTCTCCGTGTAGGGACGATCAAGGCGAATCTGGCGGCCTTGTTCGCCGGGATTCTGCACGGCATGAGACCCAGGGCAAATGGGTTGGGCGAAATTGTCGGGTTGCGCAAATCGGTTTTGCGCCGCACGATCCGGCAGGCGGACTGCTTTGACCAGCGCGCCGCGGCGGGGAGGCGCAGTTGATCGACGGGAATGAATTGGAGGACCATGCGTTCGCCGATTCGGGCACCGCAGCGGCGCTGGCGATGGCCTCGGACAAAGACGAAAGCATCGGGGGGGATGCGCGGGCCTACCTGCACCGGCAGGTCCAGCTTACCCAACTCCAAATCCATGAACTAAAGCGCGAATTCGCTTTGCGCCACTGGTCGCTGCGCATCCATCACGTCAGCGATCTGATGAAGCTGGCATTCGAATTCGCTGCCGCGTTCATCCTTCTGGCCGGCGCCGTTTTTCTCGCCGTCGCGATCTGGACGGCGGCGCACGACAACAGCCTGATTATCGATGCCTTCGACGTTCCGCCCGATCTCGTGACGCGCGGGCTCAGCGGTCAGGTTATAGCCGCCCGCATCGAGGACAGGCTTTCCTGGATGCAGGCGCATACGGTCACGTCGCGCCCGGCCGGCACCTACCGCCACGACTGGGGCGACGACATCAAGGTGCAAATCCCGGAAACGGGAATCTCCGTGGACGAACTCTACCGTTACCTTGCCGGCTGGCTCGGCAACCAGACACACATTACAGGCGCGATCTGGCGAACCGCGAACGGGATCGCGCTGGCCACCCGCTCGGGCAGCAATCCGGCACCCACGCTCGCCGGACCGGAGTCCGATCTCGATGCGCTGATCCTCAGGGCCGCCGAGCAGATTTACCGCCAGACCCAGCCCTATCGCTACATCGCCTGGCTGGACCGTCAGGGACGCATCGTCGAAGAACTCGTCGCCGCACGGGCGCTGGCGCTCGATGGCGCGCCCGAAGAAAAGCCGTGGGCCTACACGCGCTGGGGCGTCACGCTGGAAAGTCTGGGCGATCTGAGAGGCGCACTGGAAAAACAGCGCATGGCCACCGTGTTGGGACCTACTTTGCCTCACGCCTGGTACAATCTCGGCGCCGTCGAGTCTGCGGTCGGCCATGAAGGGTCCGCGCTCCGGGACAACCTCAGGGCGCTGAAGCTTCTGCAGAGCCCCGCCGCGCGCCAACTCGCCCCTTACGCGGTCGCCGTAGACATCCCGATCCTCACCATGCTGACCGCCGAAGCGTCGGGCGACTACCACGCCGCCATTGCGCAGGTTCCGCACGTGGAAGCTATCGCGAATTACGGCGATTCCCACCAATCGGCCCTCATCATGCTGAGCACCGACCTCGCCGCCGACCATGACATCGCGGGTTCGTTGAAGTCCGACCGCGGCGCAATCGACGCCGAAACTGCCAGTTTGCAATTGGGAGCAAACGGAAGTTTCGATCTCCAGCCGCTGCCATTCTTTCAGCGCGCCGCCGCACTGAAAGAATGGCGGGCGGCGCGCGACGACCTGATTGCGCAGGGCGGCTCGCCGGCGACCCGGGATCCGGCCATGCACCCGTTGTTGCCCGTTCTGATGTGGCCGCGGCTCGCCTATGTCGATGCGAGACTTGGCGATTTTGCGGAGGCGCACGCGCTCATCGACAGGACGCCGCTCGATTGCGATCTGTGCTTGCGGATGCGGGGTAACATTGACGCTGCCGAAGATCGTGTGAATGGGTCGGCTTACTGGTTTGCGCGCGCCGCTGCAGCCGCGCCTTCGATTCCGTTTACCTATGTCGATTGGGGCGCGATGCTGCTGCACAAGGGCGATTTTGTCGGCGCGATCGCAAAATTCAAACAGGCAAACGAGAAAGCTCCGCACTTCGCCGATCCGCTGGAAATGTGGGGCGAAGCGCTGATGCTGCAAAACCGCTCCGACCTCGCCCTGGCGAAGTTCGAACACGCGAACCCCTACGCTCCCAACTGGGGCCGGCTGCACCTGAAATGGGGCGAGGCTCTGTTTTACGCAAGTAAGCGCGGCAACGCGAACGCTCAATGGGCCATGGCATCGAAACTTGCACTTTCGGCCGACGACAAGGCGGAGCTTGCGAAATTGCCGGTGCAGCATTGATGTGCCGGGACTAGCCGCGCCGTCATGAACATCGCTCCGCGCCGGCGCGCGAACATCAAGGCCTATTTTCAGCCCCGCATGCTCGTCATGCTGGCGCTCGGATTTTCCTCCGGCCTGCCGTTTCTGCTGACCGGTAACACTTTCGGTTATTGGCTGCGTGACCAAGGGACATCCCTCGCCGCCATCGGTTTCATCTCCTGGGTCGGGTTGGCTTATTCGTTCAAGTTTCTCTGGGCGCCGCTGATCGACCGCGTGCGTGCGCCACTGGTTGCGCGCCTTGGGCAGCGGCGGGGCTGGATGCTGCTGGCGCAAGCTGCCATCGTGAGCGGGCTGGTCGCCATGGCGCTGTTGGGTACGGCGCACGGCCTCGTCCTGCTCGGCGCCTGTGCGCTTGCCGTGGCGTTTTCTTCCGCGACGCAGGACATCGCCATAGACGCCTGGCGAATCGAGAGTGCCGAGAGCGTCGAAGAACTTGGCCTGCTGTCTTCGGCTCTTCAGCTCGGCTACCGCGCCGCGCTGCTCGTCACCGATTCGCTCATTCTCATCGCGGCCGAGCACGCCGGCTGGTCGCTGTCCTATCTTGCATGTGGCGCGCTGATGGCTGTCGGCATTGCGGCGACGATGCTGGCAACAGAACCCGGCCGCGCCGATGCGGTCATTGCAAAGAAAACAAAAGACTTGCCGCTTTCGTCGCCACGCGGATTGTTCGATGCGATCGTGGGGCCGTTCATCGCTTTCTTCCAGACCTATGGCTGGCTTGCCTTTCTGATGCTGGCCGCGATCATCCTTTACCGGTTGCCGGATTTCGTCATGGGACCGATGGCAAATCCCTATTATCACGACATAGGTCTTTCCAAAGATTACGTTGGCGGCGTGCGGGGGTCGATCGGACTTGTCGCGGCGCTGCTCGGAATTGTGGCAGGCGGGGCGTGCGCGCTGAGGCTCGGCAGCATGCGCACGCTGATTATCGGCGGCGTGCTGCAGGCACTCGCCATCGCCGCGTTCGCAGCGCTTGCCTATGGCAAACCGGGCGTGCCGCTTTTCGCGACCGTCATGGCGGCGGACAATTTCAGCACGTCGTTCGCCGGCGTCGCGCTCGTAACGTATATGTCCAGTCTTACCAGTCTCGGCTATACGGCGACGCAGTATGCGCTGCTGAGCTCGGCTTACACCTGGGCGGGAAAGCTGCTCAAGGGATTTTCGGGATCGATTGTCGAAAGCCTGAGCGCGACACATGGCCTGATGAATGCCTACGCCATCTTTTTTGTTGGCGCCGGCATGATCGGCATTCCCGCAATCGTTCTATTCTTGGTTCTTGCCATGCATCGGGACCGGATGACGGCTGCGCAGAGGCTCATGACGGCGAAGGGCGGATGAAATATTCTCATCCTTCCGATAGACGCGCGGAGAGCCATTTCGGGTGACGACGGGGAGGCTGCAGGATCATATGCTGACGGTCTTCGGACTATTCGCCGTCATCGCCATGCTTGTCTGTTACGCGCTTGAAGGCCGCAGCGCCTGGTTCGTACTTGCCTTTGCCGGCGCCTGCCTGCTGGGCTCGATTTACGGATTCCTGGCGGGCACGTGGCCGTTCGGGCTGGTGGAAGCGGTCTGGGCTGCGGTCGCTGTTCGGCGATGGAGGCATGTCCAGGCCACGCTGCGACAGCCTGGCGGACAGAAAATCGAAACGCGGAATTGACCCCCGCAGGGTGTACGCGCCGCACGTATTTGCACGAAAATCGCGCCTCCGGTATGATAGAGCCTGTTCGCGAAAGGCTGGAGAACGCGCCGGCTCGGCTGGCGGTCTCGTGTGAGGCCTCTCAAGGAAAGCGCCGATCTTGGTCAATCTGCATGAGCGCGACCTCTTCGAAGGGGCACTTGAGCAATGGCCCGTTCTCGCAACGTCCGGGACACTCGAAGTGCGCCTTGCCGAGACGGAAGGCGAAGTGGAGGCCGCCCAGCGGCTGCGTTATCGTGTGTTCTACGAGGAAATGTCGGCCGTTCCGAGCCACGCCATGCGCGAGCGACGGCACGACTTCGACGAATTCGACAGTTATTGCGACCATATGCTGGTCATCGACCGTGCCGCCTTCGACGAAGACGGCCAGCCTGCGGTTGTCGGAACCTACCGGCTGATGCGCGACGTCGACGCGGTGCGCGCCGGAGGGTTCTACACCGCGGGCGAATATGATATCTCTCCCATGCTCGCCTGTGTGGAAGAGGGCAGCCGTCTGCTCGAGCTGGGCCGCTCCTGCGTGCTCAAGCAATATCGCGCCAGACCCTCCACCATGCAGCTCCTTTGGCGGGGCATTGCCGTCTATCTGCGTCGCTTTTCAATCGACCTGATGTTCGGCTGCGCATCGCTGCCGGGCACAGATCCGAACGCCCTGGCGCTGCCGCTTTCCTGGCTCCATCACGCGCACGGCATGAGCGGGAATGGCCTCGTGCGGGCGCGGCCCGAACTCTACGTCAGCATGGATCTGATGCCCCAAGAAGCGATCCATCCCAGGGAAGCATTGCGGTCGTTGCCGCCGCTCATAAAAGGGTATGTACGCGCCGGAGCGAGTATCGGCGACGGCGCGGTTATCGACCTGCAATTCGGCACCACCGACGTTTTCATCTATTTCCCGGTCTCCAGAATGAACGACCGCCACAAGAGCCGTTTCGGCATCGGGCTCTGAGCAGCGCCCGCCTGCGGGTTCAACTTTGTTGGTGTGCGCACCGTTGTTCGATCGCGTCCCAGACGAGCTTCGCGATATCGGGGCCTCCAAATCGCTTCACTTCCTGAATTCCGGTCGGCGAAGTGACGTTGATCTCGGTCAGATAGCCGCCGATCACGTCGATTCCCGTAAAAATGAGGCCGCGGCGTTTCAATTCCGGTGCCAGTGCCGCGCACATCTCCTCTTCCCGCCTGGTAAGAGTGGCGGGCTCGGGCCGTCCGCCGACATGCATGTTGGAACGCGCTTCGCCGCTGGCAGGCACCCGGTTGATCGCGCCCGCATAAACGCCATCGACGAGAATTATGCGCTTGTCGCCCTGACGCACTTCGGCGATGTAGCGCTGGACGATCACCGGTTCGCGGTAGAACTGCGTGAACATTTCGAGCAGCGCACCGAGATTCTCGTCGTCCTCCCTGACGCGGAAAACGCCGGCGCCGCCATTGCCGTAAAGCGGCTTCAGGATGATGTCCCGATGCTCCGCCCGGAAACTCCTGACTTCATCGCGATCCGACGTTATGAGCGTCGGCGGCATGAATCCCTTGAATTCCGTCACAAAGAGCTTTTCGGGCGCGTTACGGACGTGGAACGGGTCGTTGACGACCAGCGTCTTCGGCTGAAGCCGTTCGAGAATGTGCGTGGCGGTGATGTAGGCCATATCGAACGGCGGATCCTGACGCATCAGGACGACATCCGTATGCGACAGGTCGGTTACGACCGGCGCGCCCAGCGCGAAGTGATTGTCCTTGACGTTGCGCACCGTGAGGGGGCGCAAGGGGGCCGTTACTTGTGCATCGCGAAGAGTCAGATCGCGCGGCCCGTAATAGGTGAGCGAGTGCCCCCGGGCCTGCGCCTCAAGCGCCAGTGCGAATGTCGAATCTCCGGAAATGTCGATCCGCTGTATGGGATCCATTTGAATGGCAACTTTGAGCATGGGTGATCCTTATGGGCGAAGGAGCCGAATAGCGAAGGGCAAGTTGCAGACGGGCTGCAAACCCCGATCGTCACCCATTCTTCGCCGCGCTCGCCATGTTAGTTCAATCGCCGTTTGAGCGCACGCAACGCCAGCGTCGCTTCGTTGTGCAGTGCGGGTGCAGTCTTGTCCTCAAATTACGTCGAAGCTCGGCAATCGAACAGCGAGGTAACGCCCACTCAAGGCCTCCAGGCATCGCGGAAATGTCGGGGAAATCTGCCTCGGGTGACGAGGATGGTGTCGAAGCGCACCCCTTGTGGCCGGAGATTCGGCCTTTGCGCGATAAAATGTTCCGCGGCCCGGGCGATACGCGCTTGCTGGCGAGGCATCAACGCCTCCACGGCATCCGCGAACGTGTCGCGGACCTTCACCTCGATGAAGCAGGTCACGCCGGTTGGCGAACGTGCAACGAGATCGATCTCGCCCAGATGGGTTCGCACACGGCGGCCGAGTATGCGATAACCCTTTGCGAGAAGGATCAGGCTTGCGAAAAACTCGCCGCGTCTGCCGCGCCGCTCGGCGGCCTGTCTCGAAATCCGGGGAGGTATTGCCTGTTTCATTCCACCGCTGCCTTGCGGGCCAGGGCGCGTTCGTACGCCTCGCGACGTGGTATTTTCAATGCATCCGCAACCAGATCGGCGGCCGGACGCACGGGCATGAACTTCAAGGCGGAATCCAGCAGCCGGTCCGCCTGAATGTAGTCGGGCATCTGCTTTGGAGGCTGGCCGACGACAATGGTGATTTCGCCTTTCGGAGGATTCGGGAACATTTGCGCAAGCTCCGCTGTCGACCCGCGAAGGATCTCTTCATGGAATTTGGTGAGTTCGCGCGCGACCGCGGCGGGGCGCGGACCGAGCGTCTCGGCCATATCGACAAGACAAGCGGCGACGCGCTGCGGCGCTTCATAAAAGATGAGCGTTGCGCGAACGTTCTTGAGTTCGGCCAGGAATGTCCGCCGCTCTCCGCTTCGCGGCGGCGGAAACCCCGCGAACAGAAATCGATCCGTCGGCAGGCCCGCGATGGACAAGGCCGCGAGCGCGGCACAGGCTCCGGGGATGACATGAACCGGAATTCCTTCCGCCACTGCTTCGCGCACGAGCTTGAATCCCGGGTCGGAGACAAGCGGCGTTCCGGCATCGCTGACCAGGGCAATGCACGCGCCGGCCCGCAAGCGCGCCAGCAATCGTGGCCGTCCGAGCGCGGCGTTGTGATCGTTGTAGGACAGCAGCGGCTTCGAAATGCCGTGAATGGCAAGCAGTTTGGCGGTGACGCGGGTGTCTTCCGCCGCAATGGCGTCGCATCGATTGAGGATGTCGAGAGCCCGCAGCGTGATGTCGCGGGAGTGGCCGATCGGCGTCGCCGTAAGGTATAGCCCCGCCTCCAGGCCGCTTTGCGATTCGTCGCCCGCAGGACTAGGCTTGCCATTCGTCATCGTTTCTCCGTTGTTCCCGGTCGAGAGAATGAGCGTATCCCCCTTTTTCACAGTCCTTGCGCCGTTGCCCAAAACGCCTCGCGTCAGCGTTTTTCTCGCTGCCCTGGTGATGGCGGCATCCTGTGCTGCCCCCCCGGCTCCGCCGCCTCCCCGCGCCCTGTTGCCGCCGCAGCCCGCGCGCCGCGCACAGACGATACCCTCTCATCCGCTCGCGGGCGAGCAGCCTGGATTCCTCAAGCTCGACAATATGCGGGAAGCCCCTACGCCCGTGCGCGTCGGCATTCTCCTTCCGTTCACAAACGGTTCCTCTTCCACGCGAGCGCTCGCCGCAAGCCTGCTGAAGTCGGCGCAGTTGGCGCTCTTCGATTCGCACAATCGCGATATTGTCCTGATGACGGCTGACGAAGGTTCGACACCCCAACAGGCGGCAGCCGGTGCCCGCTCGCTCATCGCGGAAGGCGCCGAGATCATCGTGGGGCCGCTCTTTGCCCAATCCGCGACCGCTGCCGCGCCAGTCGCGCGCGACCATGGCGTTCCCCTCATCTCGTTCTCGACGGATCGCGCCGTTGCAGGCGATGGCGTGTATCTCCTCAGCTTCCAGCCGGGCAATGAGGTCCATCGCATCGTGGCCTTTGCGGCGTCTCAGGGTCGCATGAAATTTGCGGCACTCGTGCCCGATAACACCTATGGCGTTCGCGTGGCCGAGGCATTATCCGGCGACGTGAAAGCGGCAGGCGGTCGGGTTGTGGAGATCGCGAAGTTCGAGCCGGACGGAGCAGGCGTTGCGGCTGCCGCGAAGTCCGTCGCGGATTCCAGACCGGACGCGATTCTCGTCGCCCAGGGCGGCAATCTGTTGCGCGAGATCGGACCTGCGCTCGCTGCGGACGGCGCAAGCAATCAGCAAGTGCAATATCTGGGCACCGGGCTGTGGGACGATCCCTCCATCGTCAAGGAGCCCATGCTGGCGGGCGGCTGGTTTGCCGCTCCCTCGCGTGACAGCCATAAACAGTTCGAGGAGCGCTATCGCGCACAGTTTGGCGGCAATCCGCCCCAGCTTGCCACGCTTGCCTATGATGCCGTGTCGCTGGTTGCGCGGCTCGCGGACGGGCAGCCCTATCACCGTTTCACGGCGACCGCTCTGACCGACCCGAACGGCTTTGCCGGGGTCGATGGAATTTTCCGTTTCGATCCGGACGGGAGCTCCCAGCGCGGGCTCGCAATATTGGGCGTCGAACCCGACGGATTCCACGTCGTCAGTCGGGCGCCCGCGACGTTCCAGGGCTACTGAGTTCAGTCGGCGATTGCCGCGATGATGGCGTTCAGCACAAGTCTGCCGCGCGGGACGACCATCAATCTGTCCGCGTCCCGGTATATCAACCCTTCTTCAAGCAGCGGTGCGGCGCGTGTCTCGTCGATCTCTTTGCCCCAGCGCGCGCGCCAGGCCGCCAGGTCGAGGCCTTCGGCAAGCCGCAGACTCATCAGCAGATGTTCGCGGGACGCTTCCCCGGAATCGATCTCCGTCTGTTCGACGATGCCGTTGCCTTCGCGCGCAATCTTTTCGCGCCAGCGTTCGGGCAATTTTTCGCACTGCGTCGCCACCCGCTTTCCGTTGACGCTTAGCCGGCCGTGAGCACCCGGGCCGACGCCGGCATAGTCGCCATAACGCCAATACAGAAGATTGTGCCGGCACTCGGCGCCGGGTCGGGCATGGTTGGAGATCTCGTAGGCCGGGCGCCCCGCGGCTTGCGTCAGCTCCTGCGTCGTCTCGAAAAGCGCGGCGGCGGAGTCTTCATCCGGCGTCGAGAGCGCGCCACTGCGCGCCAGCGTCGCGAAGGGCGTACCGGGTTCGATGGTCAACTGATAGAGCGACAAATGTTCGGTTCCGAACGCAAGTGCCTCTCGCAATTCATTGCTCCAGTCCGCGACGCTTTGTCGGGGTCGCGCATAAATGAGATCGAGCGACACCCTCTCGAACGTGTCGCAGGCCATTGCGAGCGCGGCTCTGGCGTCTGCAACGTTGTGCAGCCGGCCGAGAAATTTGAGGTCGCCATCGTTGAGCGCCTGCACACCCAGCGACAACCGGTTGACGCCACCGGTCCGATAGTCCTGGAAGCGGCGCGTATCCGCGCTGGCGGGATTGGATTCGAGCGTAATCTCGGCGTCCGGCGCCAGCGGCCACAGCCGGGCAATCTCGTCGATCACCGCGGCGATCGAGGCGCCGCCGACCAGCGAAGGCGTGCCGCCTCCGAAGAAAATCGTCTCGACCGTCGGCCGTGCCGGGGCCTGCAAACTTGCCGTCCATTGCAGTTCGCGCAGGATTCCCGTTGTCCACGCTTCTTCGTCGAACTGGGCGCGGACATGGGAGTTGAAATCGCAATAGGGACATTTGGCAGCGCAAAAAGGCCAGTGGACATAGATACCGAAACTCCATTCCGCGCAATTCGTGACCGCAGGCACGGGCTGAAACGGCTTGTGTTGTGCTTCGCTGACTTTGGGCCTGTCGTGGATCGCATCGTATAGGCGCAGTGCGTTCATCGTGTTGCCATGCCGGATTCTTTTTCGCAGCGGGATAAGACATATTGGACAAGTTTGGCGAACGCGTGGGCGCGGTGGCTGATGGCGTGTTTGTGTTCGGGCTCAATTTCGCCGAAAGTTTTTTCCATGCCGTCGGCGATGAAGACGGGATCGTAGCCGAAGCCGTTCGTGCCGCGCGGCGGAAAGCTCAACCGGCCCTTCACTTCACCCTCGAAGACGTGAACGTCGTGCTCCGGTTCGACCAGCGCCAGGGCGCAGACGAACTTGGCCGTGCGGTCTTCGCTCGGCGTGTTCTTCAGTTCGCGCTCGACGCGTGCAATCGCGTCGTCGAAATTCCTGTCTGGCCCCGCCCACCGCGCGGAATAAATGCCCGGTGCGCCGTTCAGAGCGGATACGACCAGACCGGAATCGTCGGCGAGCGCAGGCAACCCGGTGGCGTCCGCCGCCGCGCGGGCCTTGAGAATGGCGTTCTCGGCAAAGGTCGAGCCGGTTTCTTCAGGCTCTGGCAGTCCAAGCTCGGCCGCACCTCGCACGACAAAGCCAAGGGGCGCCACCAGCGCGAAGATTTCGCGCAGCTTGCCGGCGTTGTGACTGGCGACCACGAGCTGTTGGCTCGGTTTCATTCGAGAACGCGCTTCTGCAGTTGCACAAGCTCCGCGATACCTTTGCGCGCGAGCTTCAGAAGTGACGCAAATTCCTCGTCGGTGAAGGGTGCACCTTCCGCCGTCCCCTGGATCTCGACAAAACCTCCCTGTCCCGTCAGTACGAAATTCGCATCCGTTTCCGCCGTTGAATCCTCGGCATAGTCGAGATCGAGCACGGGCGTGCCCTGCCAAAGGCCGCAGGAGACCGCGGCGACATAATCCTTGATCGCAGGCTTCGTCACCATGCCGATCTTCTTCATGAACGCCACGCATTGATGCAGCGCCACGAAGCCGCCGGTCACCGATGCGGTGCGCGTGCCGCCATCCGCCTGGATGACGTCGCAATCGACGACGATCTGCCGTTCGCCCAATGCCGAAAGTTCCACCACCGCGCGCAACGAGCGCCCGACCAGGCGTTGAATTTCCAGCGTGCGTCCGGATTGTTTGCCCTGCGCGGCTTCGCGGCGCATGCGCTCGTTGGTGGAGCGCGGCAGCATGCCGTATTCCGCCGTCACCCAACCTTTGCCGCTGCCCTTGAGGAACGGCGGTATCTGTTCCTGCAGACTGGCCGTGACAAGGACATGGGTGTCCCCGAATTTGACCAGACAGGACCCCTCGGCGTGTTTGGCTACTCCGGGTTCGAGGCTTATGGTGCGTAATTCGTCATTCGCGCGTTTCGATGGCCGCATCGGCATGTGTTGAACTTCGTTGTCTGCGAGGCTACCTAGCCTTGACGGCTGTCGCGGCGCAACGCGCAAAAGCCTGGAAGAGTTCGAAATTAAATGAAATCAGGAGCTTGACCGGTGGGAACCCAGACCCTCGATGCGGCCCATGCCAGACTGCTCACCGCCGAGCTGGGCGAGCGGTCGCGCGAAGTGTTCCGCCACCTCGTCGATGCGTTTCTGGCTTCGGGCGAACCGGTGGGTTCGCGCACCCTGTCGCAGCGGCTGCCGCAATCGCTGTCGCCGGCCTCGATCCGCAACGTCATGGCGGATCTGGAAGTGATGGGATTGCTCTATGCGCCTCACACCAGCGCCGGCCGTGTTCCGACCGAACGGGGCCTCAGGCTATTCGTCGACGGTCTGCTCGAGATCGGCGAATTGTCGCCGGACGAGCGACGCGCCATCGAAACGCGGGTGGCGGCCGCCGGACGCGGCATCGAAGAGGTCCTCACCCAGGCCACCATGATGCTGTCCGGCCTTTCCAATTGCGCGGGCCTCGTGGTGGCGCCCAAGGCGGATCCGACCTTCAAGCATGTGGAATTCGTGGGCGTGACGCCTGGAAAGGCGCTCGTCATCATCGTCAGCGAGGATGGCCAGGTCGAAAACCGGCTCATCGACATCCCCCTGGGCCTGCCCGTTTCCGCGCTGGCGGAGGCATCCAATTATCTCAACGCGCGGCTCAGGGGCCGAACGCTGGATTCGGCGCGAACCGAAATCACCGCCGAACTGGAAAGCGAGCGGGCCGAGCTCGACACCCTGACCGCGAAAATCGTTGCCGAAGGTCTCGCCACGCTGGCGGCGCCCGGAGGCACGGCACAGGCCGTCGAAGAAAAGGTTCTGATCGTGCGCGGCGCCGCGCATCTGCTCGACAGCGTCGATGCGCATACCGATATCGAGCGCGTGCGCACCCTGTTCGACGACATCGAACGCAAGAACGAACTGATCCGTTTGCTGGAGCTGGCCGGCAGCGGCGCCGGGGTGCGCATCTTCATCGGTTCGGAGAACAGGCTGTTCAGCCTGTCGGGCTCTTCGATCATCGCCGCGCCTTACGCCAACGCACAGGGAAAAGTGGTCGGCGTGATCGGCGTTCTGGGCCCCACGCGGCTCAATTATGCACGCATCATTCCGATGGTGGATCACACGGCGAAAGTGGTCGGCAGACTGCTCGGCTGAAGAATTCGAGGAACACTACATGGCCGGAGACGTGGACGACGACATGCCCGAAAGCGCAGGCGCCAACGGCGCGGGCGAGGATGCCCCCGACGAGCTTGCGCGGCTCGCGGGCGAAAATGCCGAGCTCAGGGACCGCATGCTGCGGGCGCTGGCGGAAGCCGAGAACACGCGCCGCCGCGCCCAGCGCGAGCGCGACGAGAATCGCCAATACGCCGTGACCGCGTTCGCGCGCGACATGCTGAATGTCGCCGACAACCTCAACCGCGCGCTCCAGTCCGTCCCCGAGGAGGCGCGCGATCAGGCACCGGCGCAGCTCAAGGCCGTGCTCGACGGCGTGGAAGCCACCGAGCGCCAGCTTCTGGCCACGCTCGAGCGTCACGGCGTGCACAAAATCGAAACGGCGGACGCGAAATTCGATCCGCACCTGCATCAGGCGATTGCCGAAGTGGCGAGCGAAGGCCGTCCCGCGGGCACGATCGTCAATGTGGTGCAGACGGGCTACGTCATCGCCGACCGCCTGCTGCGCCCGGCGATGGTGACGATTGCCGCCCGCGATGCCGCCGCGTCCGCGCCCCCGGCCGTGGATTCCGCCCCCGGAGACGCCCCCGATCCGCGGGCGTAGAGCAGAAGCTCTACTTCGCTGGTAACAGCGATTATTTCAGCGATTGCGCGGCGAACAAGCAGGCGCGCGGGGCTTTTCTCCTTCATCGACAAGGTGTTGGCGCAAAACGCGCCCATGCCGACCAGCGATTCGTGCAGGGATCAACAGGGAAAGACGCGCGCGACCACATGACGAATCGCGTTGCGAGAATCACCCCTGGCCGTCACCCTTCGGCAGCCCGATCGCAAAATTTGGAAAGGGGGAATTGGCAAGACGAACCGCGCCGGCGCGGCAGTCCGCCATATCGAAAATCATAGAGTGTTTGATCAAAACGGTCAAGCGCCGGTAGTGGGTCCGTTTGAAACCCAGACTGGCTTCGCACCGTCCCCACTCCGTGCGATACTGTCAGCATGTGGGACAAGTTCGCAATCATCACCGCCGGGGCGCTAATCGCGCTGGCCATCCTTCTCACAAATCACTGGCAACTGGCCGCCGCCTCGTCTGCCGTCGCGCGCCTTGATCGCTGGACTGGTGAGGTTGCTGTGTGCAGCACGCCTGCCGATGCCTCAGCCCCCGAACAGGCACATACTGGAATTCCTCTAAATTGCGAGACGAAGTGACCAAGCACCCCAAGCGCCCTCGCGATACGAACCAGCTCGCCAAATACGTCTTGGACGTGGCGACGGGGCAAATCGAAGATCGTGAGCCTACTCCCGAGGAGCAAGGCAAGGACGCCGCAGCCGTTGCCCTTGGGCGCAAAGGCGGTCTCAAAGGTGGGAACACCAGAGCTAAAAAAATGACGGCCAAAGAGCGAGAGGAAGCCGCCCGCAGGGCCGCTTCAATGCGGTGGGCCGCCCGGAGCAAGTAGCGGCGGTGGGGCAGCCATTGGCGGCAATCCCATGAACATCTGCAACGTAAGCTTCACCTGCCTTCTACCAACATGATTTTCAATAATTTTGAATGCTTGAGAATTGCTGAGAGAAAACATAAAGCAATGATGAATAGTCAGGACTAGGTCCTGTAACTCTTTGTCCTCCTCTTCAAGCAATTTTATAATAAGTCCCATTTTTCGGCACTCATCGTAGTGGATATGTTTGTCATGTCCCTTCGAACTGCTTAGGTCCGTAAGTGTGGTCACGATTTTTTCTGCGCGCGCCTTTCGTTCTTGTTCTTCGTATCCAGAAAACATGTTCTCCTGGAGAAAATTTGAAACCATTTTCTTGCCTTCTTCTACAGCCCAATGGCACTGTTGAACGAAGCCCGGCGTGTATCGCGACAGGATGGGATTCCAAACAAACATTTTTCCATTGTCCGCCATAATCTCGTTATAGGCAGTCTTTATCTCGTCGATGACCGCATACGCAGGCAAGCCGTTTATCTGTGGATCAGTAGGACCAACATTTGAATGCTTCCCCATAAAAATCTCTTTGCAGGCACAAGCGATAATCGTTCCGGCTGACATTGCAATTTGTGGAACAAATGCCCGGATGTCGTTTCCAAAAATCTCTTTGAGGTAATGGACAATTGATTCTGTGGCCGCACCACTGCCGCCGGGCGTGTGAAGAAAAAGGTCAAGCCCCTTTGTCTTGTCGAGCTTGTGAATGCACAGCATAAACCCGTTCTTGTCGTCGTCGTTTATCTCGATTCCTTCAAGTCTTGGTTTCGACAGAAATCCTGAATAATAGCAAATTATATTGCGATCCACCTTTTCGTGGAGCTTCATCAAATAGCGTTTGCGGACTTTATCAGCGGCAGAGTCACCGCCCCGATCGTCGTGCTCGTTTTGAATTTCTCTTCGGACGTAATCCCAATTTGGCATCTCTGCCCTTCCCCGTGGTGATTGCTGCCGGTGCCGGAATCGGAGGCGTAGCAAACGATAGAGTTGTGGGGACCGAAATGTAAGCAGAGGGAACCATCGTCGCGTTTGGTTCAACAGACGCAGGACGAACAAATCCTAGGCGCACGAGCTCATTATACATTTCTACCGAATTTAGCCCTTGGTCCATGATCGCAACCCCTCCAAGATCGGTGGCGAATCTATCTCCTGAACGCTTACCGCCGCAATAAGGGCAAATGGATTGACTTACGTGACCGCTCATGCATAATGGTCCGTATGAACAAGCTGCCCCCCGAGAAACGCGCCCAAGTCCTGCACCTTCTCTGCGAAGGGTCGTCCATGCGGGCGATTACCCGCATAACTGGTGCGTCGAAAAATGCGGTTGCACGCCTTCTGGTGACGGCTGGCAAGGCGTGCAATGAATACCAAGACCGCGCTCTCGTGAACCTTCCGTGCAAACGAATACAGGTGGACGAGATTTGGGCGTTCACCCATTGCAAGCAATCGACCGTTGCCACCGCGAAGGCTGCACCCCGCGATGCAGGCGATACGTGGACGTGGACGGCGATCTGTGCGGACACGAAGCTCATGCCATCTTGGTACGTTGGCAGCCGCGACACCGAATCGGCCATGATGTTTATGGATGATTTGGCGAAGCGGCTCGCTTCTCGCGTACAGCTTACCAGCGACGGCCACAGACCGTATCTCGAAGCCGTTGAAGGCGCATTCGGCGGCGATATTGACTACGCCATCCTGCACAAGATTTACGGCCAAGCCCCGGAGGGACAGCGCCGGTACAGCCCGCCAACCTGTATAGGGGCGGTCGGAAAGAGGATCGAAGGAAAGCCAGACCCGAGACATATTTCTACTTCCTACGTCGAACGAGCCAACCTCACGATCCGTATGCACTCGCGCCGGTTCACGCGGCTCACAAATGCATTTTCGAAGAAAGCAGAGAACCACGCTCACGCCTTCGCCCTGCACGCAATGTACTACAATTTTGTTCGCATCCATCAGACCTTGCGCGTCACACCCGCGATGGCCGCAAAGGTCACGGCGCAGCTTTGGGAAATGAGTGATATCGTGGCCGTGATCGAGGCTTGGGAGTCGGAACATTATCGCAAACTCAATACTGCGACCTTGGCGGCAAGGACGGAAACGAAGGCCCTCTTTTCGTGATCTGAGGAAAGCAGCGTATAGGCTTGCAAAATATCCGATGTGGCTTGGCCCGGAGATTCTCTACAAAGTATCTCTCGAATTCTACTCTCAGCCAGAGCCATCTGATCGCGCCCAGTTTGGAGATTATCCATGCCAATACTCCGCAGAAATTGCCCGCATTGCCCCGCTGAGCACGTCGCGTTTGAAGTGATTGCCGTTCAGCATGCACCACACATAGCCTCGTACGCATGGAATTGTATGGCGAGCTGTGGCGCATGCGGGAAGCCAATTTGCTTCATCGCCAGAAACGCGCACGGGCAGAACGCAAACCCGCAACAAGTTGGCCACGACATTGAGCCGGCATTCACCATCGGCGGCACCTGGCCCACCAGAAGTGCAGCTATCGCGCCGCCTCACACCCCTGACCCAGTAAAAAAGCGATTTCTCGAAGGAGAAGATGCTTTCCGCCGGGGTAACTGGAATTCCGCCGTCGCGATGTACCGATCCGCGCTGGATATCGCCACGAAAGCCATGGATGGCGTGCCGAAGGGGGCAAGTTTTTTCGGCCGGCTCCAATGGCTTCACAAGAACAACGGCATTACACCGGATATTCGAGCGTGGGCCGATCATGTGCGCGTCGAAGGAAACGCAGCATTGCATGAACCGGAGGAGTTTTCTGAAGACGACGCCAAGGCTTTGAGGTTCTTTACGGAAATGTTCCTGAGATACGTCTTTGAGCTGCCGGGCGAGGTCAAAGCATTCCGAGGGCAAGTTGATCCGGCGGAGGGCGGAAACTAATCTCATTCAAACGGACCCACTACCCAAGCGCCGAATCGCCTGCTATTCCGTACGGAATGTGTGTCTGATTGGCTTAACACGCCCGACAGGGCTCAGTTATCACTTCACACGTGCTGTCATTCCCGCGAAACAGGCTGTGTGAAAACTCGAATGCATCAGTTAATTCAGCAACATCCGAACAGTCGCCGCTTATTCCACGAATCTTCGTTGCGGCCAAACAATCAGTTACGATACAGCGTTGCGAGCGGAGCGA
>DATCBQ010000118.1:0-8812 GCA_036511745.1 Rhizomicrobium sp. | reverse complement strand
CTCGGCGATTTCACCGGCTCGGTGGTGGTGAGTTACGGCGATCATCCGCTGTTTACGGCGCAGACATTCGGCGCCTCCTTCGAGGCGGGAGAGGCGGCCGGCATGGCGGTCGTCGCGTTTCGTTCGACAAACACGGCTTATGGGCGGGTCGTCGTTGGGCCCGACGGCATGCTCGATCGCATCGTCGAATATCGTGACGCGAGTGAGGCCGAGCGCGGGGTCGATCTGTGCAACGCCGGCATCATGGCGGCGGATGGCCCGAGTTTTTTCCGCTGGGCGGCGAAACTCGGCAACGAAAATGCGCAGGGAGAATATTACCTGACCGACATTCCGTCCTTCGCCAAAGTCGAGCGCGTGAGATGCGCGGTGGTGATAGCCGACGAAGCCGAAACAATGGGTGTCAACAGCCGCGCCGAGCTGGCGCTGGCCGAAGCGGCAATGCAGCGCCGGCTGCGCGCCAAGCTGCTCGAATCGGGCGTCGCCATGACGGCGCCGGAGACGGTGTGGCTTTCCTTCGATACCGTGATCGAGTTCGACGCGCAGATCGATCCGTTCGTCGTCTTTGGCCCCGGTGTCATCGTTCGCAGCGGTGCGCATATTCGGGCGTTCTCACACCTCGAAGGCGCGGAAGTCGGTCCGCGCGCGATCGTGGGGCCGTATGCGAGGCTGAGACCCCGCACCAGAATCGAAGAAGAGGCCCATATCGGAAATTTCGTCGAGGTGAAGAACACACGCATCGGAAAGGGCGCGAAGGCCAATCATCTGAGTTATCTGGGCGACGCGCGCGTGGGCGCGGGCGCCAACATCGGAGCCGGCACGATAACCTGCAACTATGACGGCTTCGACAAGCATGCCACCGAGATCGGAGCGGGCGCCTTCATCGGCTCGAACGCGTCGTTGGTCGCGCCCGTGTCGGTAAAGGACGGAGCCTATGTCGGCGCCGGCAGCGTCGTCACCAGGGACGTGGGCGCGGATTCGCTGGCCGTCACCCGCGCCCGGCAGGAGGAAATTCCCGGCTGGGCGGCGAAATTCCGTAGACGGAAGAAATCCGAAAAAGCGAAGAAGAAATGACAACGGAGTAAATTCGATTCATGTGCGGAATTGTAGGCATTGCCGGCAGGGACGACGCGGCGCCCATCATGCTCGAGGCGCTCAAGCGGCTCGAATATCGCGGCTATGATTCGGCCGGACTGGCTACCCTTGTCGATGGGCGGATTGTGCGCCGTCGCGCCGCGGGAAAGCTTTCCCGTCTCGGCGAGGCGCTGCGCGCGCATCCGCTTCCCGGCCGCACGGGCATCGGCCACACCCGCTGGGCGACCCACGGTGCGCCTACGGAATCCAATGCGCATCCCCATGCCTCGGCGCGCGTGGCGCTGGTCCATAACGGCATCATCGAAAATTTCCGCGAGCTGCGCGCGGAGCTGATCGCGAAAGGCCACCGGTTCGAATCCGAGACCGATACCGAAGTCGCCGTGCATCTGGTGACCGATTATCTGGATCAGGGGTTCGATCCGGCGCACGCGGCCATCGCCGCGGCGAAGCGGCTTACGGGCGCCTTTGCCATTGCCATGATCTTCGAGGACGAGGAGTCGCTGGTTGTCGGCGCGCGTAACGGCAGCCCGCTTGCGGTTGGCTATGCGCCGGAGGCCGCCTATCTGGGCTCCGACGCGATTGCGCTGGCGCCCTTCACCAGCCGCATCTCCTATCTCGAAGATGGCGACGTGGCGGTCCTGAAGGGGCCGGATGTCGTCGTTTATGACAGCGACGGGCGCATCGCCAACCGCGAGATCCGCACGACCAACGCCTCGGCCGGCCTCGTGGACAAGGGCGGCTATCGCCACTTCATGGCGAAGGAAATTCACGAACAGCCCGAAGTGGTCGGTCACACGATCTCGCATTACATCGATCCCACGGGACCGTGCGCGTCGGCGCGCGAGGCAATAGCGGTGGAGATTCTGGCACGGGCGTCGCGGCTGACGATTTCGGCCTGCGGCACGGCCTATTACGCCGGCCTCGTGGGGAAATACTGGTTCGAGAAGCTCGCGCGTCTGGGCGTCGAAGTCGATGTGGCTTCCGAGTTGCGCTACCGCGATCCGGTTTACACGAAAGGCGGCGCGGCACTTTTCATCTCGCAGTCCGGCGAAACGGCGGACACGCTGGCGGCGCTGCGTCATGCAAAAGCGCAAGGGCAGGTGACGCTTGCCATTGTCAATGTCGCGGAGAGCTCCATCGCGCGCGAAGCCGATCACGTTCTGCCCACATTTGCGGGGCCGGAAATCGGTGTTGCATCGACAAAGGCGTTCACCTGCCAGTTGAGCGTGCTGCTGGCGCTCGCCATCGCCGCGGCCCGCGCGCGGGGAATCATGACCGCGGCCGAAGAGTGCCGGCTTTGTACAAGCCTGCTCGAGACACCGCGCCATATCGTCGAGTTCCTTCAGCAGGAACCGGCCATCGAACATCTCGGCGCCGAGATCGCAAAGGCGCGGGACGTGCTCTATCTCGCGCGGGGTTTGAATTTTCCCCTCGCGCTCGAAGGCGCCCTGAAGCTCAAGGAGATTTCCTACATCCACGCCGAAGGCTATGCCGCCGGCGAGATGAAGCATGGCCCCATTGCGCTGATCGACGAGAACGTCCCGATCATCGTCTTGGCGCCGCATGACGGCCTGTTCGAGAAGACCGTCTCCAACATGCAGGAAGTGATGGCGCGGGGCGGCAAGGTGGTGATGATTTCCGACGCCGGAGGATTGGCGGATGCCGGCGCGCGGGCCTGGGCCCGCATCGAAGTGCCCGATGTCGATCCGATGATAACGCCGATTCTTTACGCGATTCCGGTGCAGCTCCTCGCCTATCATACGGCGGTCGCCAAAGGCACCGACGTCGATCAGCCGCGCAACCTGGCCAAGAGCGTGACGGTGGAATAGTGCTGCTCTTGAATTATAGCCATTGGATAGCTATAATTCGATCATGGCAAAGCACAGCGTTGCAGAAGCCAAGAACCGATTGCCCGAGCTCATCGATCTGGCGCTCAAGGGCGAGGAGGTCGTGATCACGCGCCACGGCCATCCGGTGGCGGAGCTGAAAGCTGTCGTGGGACAACCGAAAGTTCTCACGGATGAGGAGCTCGACCGGCTGGCCGAGCGCAGGGTCGGGCGTGTCTTGCCGAAAGAGGATGCGGGAACATGCGTATCGCGCATGCGCGATGAGGAATGGAATCGTTGAGCGTCTATCTTGACGCTAGCGTACTGGTTGCTCTTTTTTCCATTGAATCGTTTTCAGCGCGCGCCGATGCTGCCTTTCGCGGGCGATCAATAGTGCCAAACGTTAGCGATTTTGGTGCAGCCGAGTTCGCTTCGGCGATCTCCCGGAAGGTGCGCGTGGGCCTATTGACGCGGCCAGAGGCAATCAAAGCTTTCTCCGAGTTCGACGGTTGGGCGGCGCGAATGGCTTCCCGAGTGGAAGCAACACCGACTGATATTCGAATGGCTGAGTCTTCCTTAAGACGACTCGATCTGACGCTGCGCGCGCCTGACGCGATCAACATTGCGATCGCGCAGCGCGTTGGAGCGGAATTGGCAACCTTCGATCGGAAGATGGCGGACTGCGCGCGTGCGTTGGGCGTAACGGTTGCGGCGATATGACGATTGTTGTTGAAGCGTTCCACGCGACAAGCCGCCTGGCTCTCAATCGCGGGCCATGACATGATGGGCTTGATGCGAAGCTCGAATCGCGCCGCAAGAGCGATTGCATGACCCAATCCGCTCTCAAACGCGCAGCCGCCCTCCGTGCGCTCGATTATGTCGAGAGCGGCATGAAGCTGGGGCTTGGCACCGGCTCTACGGCAGAAGCCTTTCTCGACCTGTTGGCCCAGCGGATTCGCGACGGCCTGGTCGTCATCGGCGTGCCGACCTCGCAGCGCACGGCGGAAAAAGCCCGCGCGCTTTCCATTCCTCTCGGCGATCTTGACGGGCTTGCGCCGCTCGACTTTGTCGTCGATGGCGCCGACGAGGCGGACCGCGATCTCAATCTCATCAAGGGCGGCGGCGGCGCGCTGCTGCGCGAGAAGATCGTCGCCGCATCGTCGAAGCGCATGATCGTCGTGGCGGACGCGTCCAAGCTCGCGCGCCAGCTGGGGGGCTTTGCGTTGCCGGTCGAAGTCGTTGCATTCGGACACGCGACCACAGCGGACCGTATCGCGGCCGGTATCGGCAAGCTCGGGTACGAAAAGGTTTCGCTTCGTCTGCGTCAGAGCGACGGCGCACCGTTCACAACGGATTCCGGTAATCTGATCTATGATGCAGCGCTGGGTGCGATCGACGATGTAGCAGCGCTGGCCGGCGTGCTCGACGCAATCCCCGGGGTGGTCGAGCACGGCCTGTTCGTCGGTCTCGCGCATACGCTGGTGATCGCGCATGCCGACAGAGTGGAAATCATCGACAGGAAGTGACCGCAGCAATGGCATCGAAGTATGATTTCGATCTTTTCGTCATCGGCGGCGGCTCCGGCGGGGTGCGCGCCAGCAGGCTCGCCGCGCAGGCCGGCGCGCGCGTCGCGATCGCGGAAGAATATGGATTCGGGGGCACCTGCGTCATTCGCGGCTGCATCCCCAAGAAGCTGTTTGTCTATGCAAGCCACTATCGCGAGGATTTCGAGGACGCCGCCGGCTTCGGCTGGACGATTCCGTCCGCGCATTTCGACTGGAATGTGCTGGTCGCCAACAAGAACAAGGAAGTCGCGCGGCTGGAAGGGCTGTATCGCGACAATGTCGGCAAGGCGGGTGTCGAGATCATCATGGAGCGCGCCGAATTTCTCGATCCGCACACCGTTCATCTGAGGAAAAGCGATCGCAAGGTGACCGCCGAACGGTTTTTGATCGCGACCGGCGGCAGGCCTTCCCGCGATACGGGCGATGCCCCGGGAGCGGAACTTTGCATCACGTCGAACGAAGCGTTTTATCTGGAGAAATTTCCCAGGCGCGTCGTCATCGCCGGCGGCGGCTATATTGCGGTCGAGTTTGCGCATATTTTTCATGGCCTGGGCGCGGATGTGACGCTCGTCTATCGCGGGTCGAAAATTCTTCGCGGTTTCGACGAGGACATGCGCGACGCGGTGACGCTGTCCAGCGAGAAACGCGGGATTCGCGTGGTCGTGGACCGCGTTTTCAAGCGGATCGACAAGCGTGGCGGCGAATTGTTCGCCTTCACCGACAAGGACGAAATGCTGGAGGCGGACGAGGTGATGCTGGCGATCGGCCGGTTGCCGAACACCGATGGCATGGGCCTCGAAAAGATCGGCGTGGAACTCGGCAGGCGCGGCAGGATCAATGTCGATGAATATTCGCGCACGAGCGTGGCCCACATTTATGCGGTGGGCGATGTGACGGACCGGTTGGCGCTCACCCCGGTTGCCATTCACGAAGCGATGTCATTCGTCAGAACGGTGTTCGAGGACAAGCCGACGCCGGTCGATCACGCCAATGTGCCGACGTCGGTATTTACCCAGCCCGAAGTGGGAACGGTGGGTCTGAGCGAGGCCGGCGCACTGGCGGCCGGGTTTGCCGTCGATGTCTACAAATCCAGCTTCAGGCCGCTTCGCAACACGCTTTCGGGCCGCGACGAGCGCGCGCTGTTCAAGCTGGTCGTCGATTCCCGGACCGATCGCGTGCTCGGCTGCCATCTGTTCGCCTCCGACGCGGCGGAAATCGTGCAGGTGGTCGCGGTGGCGATGAGGATGGGCGCGACCAAGGCGCAGTTCGATTCGACCATCGCCCTGCATCCGAGTCTGGCCGAAGAGCTGGTGACGATGCCGAGCAAGGCGTATTCGCGCGCGCCCTGACTGGTGTATGAGTTATCGTCTCACATACTCTTGATCGTGATCTTCAAGAAAGAGCCATTAGCATTTGTCGCTCAGCGGGGGCTCGATTTGAAAAAAACGTCCATCCTTGCGGCCATTGTTCTCGGCGGCCTTGTCGCCGGCACCATCGATATCGGCGCCGCGGCATTGATCAACGGGCGCGGCGTCGTTTACATCCTGCACGCCATTGCCGGCGGCCTTTTGGGAGTTGGCTCATTCAACGATGGTGCGGCGTCGGCAATGCTGGGGCTTTTGCTGCAATGGGCGATTTCGCTTGTCATCGCGGCGCTTTACGTCGCTGCCGCGAAGAGGCTGCGCGTGCTGAGGCGTTGGTGGATTGCGGGCGGCCTCGCTTACGGCGTGGGTATATTCTTTGTGATGAATTACGTCGTGATCCCCCTGTCTGCCTATCATCGGTTCGCGCCTTTCACTTTGCCGAAATTCGCGGAGAACATGCTGGCGATGCTGTTGTTCGGGCTGATCGTTGCCTGGTTCGCAAGGAATTCCTCGCGAAGAGTGCATTGAAGCATTACACCGCAACGCCGGCGTGCGCTCGACGCACGGAGCCCGACAGCCCATCTAGTGCGCCTTCCTGCAACGCGAGCCCGAGAATGCGGCCCGCATCCACCGGACCGGGAAAGCGCACGCTTCCCCGCTTCAAGGCGCCGAAGCCCACCCGGGAATAATAGGGAAGATCGCCCACCAGGACGATGGCGCGATGGCCAAGCCTGCGTGCTTCTTCGATGCCGCGGTTCATCAAGGCGATGCCGATGCCTCGGCCACGCTGCTCGCTCTCGACCGCCAGAGGTCCCAGCAGCAATGCAGCGTCCGACTCTATGAATACAGGCCAGAACCGCACCGAGCCGCGCAAAAATCCATCTTCGACCGCCACGAAACTCAAACCGGGCGCAGCGTCGGCGCCTTCTCTCAAACGGTAGGCGGATTTGGCGTAGCGGCCGGCCCCGAAGCTCGCGGCAAGCAGGGCATCGATAAGCGGTCCATCGCTTTCCTGTTCCGGACGAATTTCCCACATGGTTTTCTGCCCTGCCGCCGCCAGACCGCGTCGCATCCCGCTCTTTGACGCAACCGGCGCCATCGCTAAACTTACCCAATATCTATCCGTTTGCGGAGAAGATTCCATGGGAGTGCTTGACGGCAAGGTTGTCCTGGTGACGGGCGGCGCAAACGGCATCGGCAAGGAATGCGCACTGCTGGCGGCGCGGGAAGGCGCCAAAGTGGTGGTCAACGATCTGGGAGGCAGTGTGGCGGGCGGAGACGAAGGCGCCCCCGGGCCGGCCGAGCAGGTGGCGATCGCGATCCGCAAGGCGGGCGGCGAAGCGGTCTCCAGTTCGGACAGCGTGACGAGCCGCGAAGGCGTCGCGCGCATGATCGAGCAGGCGCTGGACTCTTTCAAGAGTCTGCACGCGATCATCAACCCCGCCGGCATCTTGCGCGATATCATGTTCCACAAGATGACCGACGAGGATTGGGACAGGGTTATCGACGTGCATCTTCACGGCAGCTTCAATGTGTGCCGCGCGGCCATCAATCATTTTCGCGAGCAGAACGACGGATCCTTCGTGCTATTCACATCGACGTCGGGGCTGATCGGCAATATCGGCCAGGCAAACTACGCCGCCGCCAAAATGGGGATTGCCGGATTGTCGCGGATTATAGCCATGGAGGGGATGCAAAAGAACGTGCGCTCGAATGTCATTGCCCCGTTCGCCTGGACCCGCATGATCGCGACGATTCCCGTCAAGGACGAGGCCTCGGCCAAGCGAGTCGAACGCATGAAAAACATGATGCGCGCGGATCAGGTGGCGCAGCTCGCCGTCGCGCTGGCGTCTCCCGCCACCAAAGATGTGTCGGGACAGATTTTTGCCGCGCGGGGCAACGAACTTTTCCTGATGTCGCAGCCGCGACCGGTGCGCGGTATCGGCAAGGTGGAAGGGTGGACGCCGCAGACGATCGCCGAACACGCCATGCCCGCGCTGAAGCCAAGCTTTTTCGATCTCGGCGCCACAACATCGGTGTTCGGCTGGGACCCGATTTGATCTCACCAATAGGGGCTGATCGGCGCGGTGCCGGTCAGCTCCGCCAGCCGGCGTCGCGTGCCGGGCCGCACGTCGGGCGGCGGGGCATTCGGATCGACATGCAGGATCGCGCGGATCTCGAAATTGGGTTTGAAATCGAATTTCACTTCGCGCACCCGGTAAAGCGCCACCACATTGGTGATGAACCCGAACTGCCTCGTGTAAAGGCCCATGAATTCGGGCCGCGCGGAGGATTGAAGCCCGATCTCTTCCTTGAGCTCGCGAATGATCGCTTCGGCGGGCGGCTCGCCGGCGCTGACGCCGCCGCCCGGCAGATGCAACCCCTGCATGTAGGTTTGGCGCACAAGGATGATGCGGCCTTCGCCATCGTCGACGATCGCGTTTACGCCGAAGGCCACCGGGCTCATCAGCGCTTTTGTGCCCAGGCCGAGCATCAGCCCCAGCCGGCGAACAACGAATGGAATCTGCACGGATCAAGGGCTGCGGTTTAGCGACCCTGAAGCTATATCACAGCTTTGCGGTACCCGGCGAACAGGGCTTTGCAATACGGCTTCGCGCACAGACCCCAGAGCACGGGGGAGTTTTGTGCGGGCATCCGGGTTATTGTGGGGGTATAGTGCATGGGTCCTGAACGTCGGGAAAGCGCACCCGACAAGGGGAGATTGCCGTGAATAAATATCTCATGATGAGCGCGGCGGCCGCTTTGGCGGCAACGGCCGCCGGTACCGCCGAGGCCGGCACATACAGCGTCCATTTCGCAACGGCGGGTGGTGCCTCGTATTGCGACGGCCTACTCGGCACGTCGAATGGCCCCGTTTTCGCCGGCAGGCACATGTACCAGAATTGCAACAGCCCCGTAACCACCAACCTCTTCATCCTGGGCCTCAGGGAAAAACTGAAGGGCG
>DATCBQ010000117.1:0-72520 GCA_036511745.1 Rhizomicrobium sp. | reverse complement strand
AACGTGCCGTCGATCAGTTTGGAGGTCAGCTCGACGCCATCCGACACGAACTGAATCTTGGTGTTCGACAGCGACACGTCCACCGCGCCTTCCGCGTCGTCCAGAAGCCGGCGCAGTTCGGTCACGGTCTTGCGGGGCACGATAATGCCCGGCATCTCCGAGGCGCCGTCCGGCAAATCGAGCTCGAGACGCGCCAGACGATGCCCATCGGTAGCCACGGCGCGCAGCCTGGGCTTCTTCCCGTCTTTGGCGGCGTGGAGATAGATGCCGTTGAGATAAAAGCGGGTTTCTTCCGTCGAGATGGCAAATTTGGTCTTGTCGATCAGCCGCTTCAGATCGTCTGTCGGCAGGCGGAAGCGATGCGGCAGGGCTCCTGCCGCCATCTGGGGAAAGTCCTCCTTCGGCAGGCACGCCAGCTCGAAACGCACACTGCCCGAGGAAACCGCCAGCCGGCCTCCTTCCTGGGTCAGCAGCTCGGCCTGAACCTGAGCGCCGTCGGGAAGTTTGCGCACGATGTCATATAGCATGTGAGCCGGTGCCGTTGCGGTGCCGTTGCGCAGTACATCCGAGGGGATCGATTCCACGATCTCGATGTCGAGATCGGTGGCCGTCAGCTTGAGTTGCCCCTTGGCCGCTTCCAACATGACATTGGACAGGATCGGAATGGTATTCCGACGCTCTACGACACTTTGGACATGGCTCAGTGCCTTCAGGAAGGCGCCGCGTTCGACTGTGATCTTCATGGTTTATCGCGCTTGTTTTTGTTAGCCACCATACCCGCCCGAACGCCACGGCCCAAGGGCGGAAAGGGTTGGGGAAACCCTTGATTGCCTGAATGTGCAAGGATGCCGACTCAAGAGAAATACCATATCAGTGGATGCGGGGCGAGAACAGGGCGGCGGTGCCTTGTCGGGACGCTTGAACCCGAAAGACGGCGTGGCGCTGTTTGCCGGACGAACACCCCCATTTTCCTCCGAAAGCGTCCCTCTGCACGCCATCTCCAATGGCGCGACCGCGATGCATCCTTGCCAATCCAGTCGCGGAGTTACATTGTGCCTGCAGAGGCGGGCCGCCCGCTCGCCCATCCACACACAAGGGGATTTCGATGTTAGCCTATGTGCGTATTATGGCCGCCGGTGCGCTGGCCGCCACTCTGACCGCCGCGTTTGCGCTGGCCGCCCCGGTTCAGGCCGCGGGCTCGGGCGATGGCGGCGCTTACCATCTTTATCAGACGCCGGAGCAGATGTTGCGAACCGGCCGCGTGCCGCCTCGCCTGGGCGCCGGCTCGATGGAGTATTTCGGCGGTTCGGTGTTTTCCAGCGTCAAGGTCGTCTCGGTCATCTGGGGACCGAACGTCAATCCGCAGACCGTCGCCGGCATGCCGGGATTTCTGACGGCCCTGCCGAACAGCACCTATGTGGATCAGCTTTCGATCTACGATACCAACATGAAGGGCGTGAACGGCCACAAGGGCACGCACCAGAATATCAAGCGCGGCACTTTCATCAGCCAGGTGCAGATCACACCGAAGAACACAAACACGACTCTGACCGACAAGATGGTCCAGAAAGAGCTCGACTACCAGATCGACACCGGCGCTCTGCCGATGAACGATCCGAATACGCTTTATATGATCTATTTTCCTAACAACATCACGATCACGCTGCAGGGACTGGTTTCGTGCCAATCCTTCGGCGCCTATCACTACGCGAGTTCGAAAACTGTGACGTCATCCAACATTTTTTATGGCGTGATGCCCGACTGTGGATACACCTTCGACGACCACACGATCGTTTCGTCGCATGAATATGCCGAAGCAACGACCGACAACATTCCGACACCGGGCACGAATCCTGCTTACCCGCAGGCGTGGAATACGTCGGACGGTTACGAGATCGGCGACCTTTGCGAAGGTACGCAGGCCACGCTGACCGCCGGCAAGACCACCTATTATGTTCAGGAATTGTATCTCAACAATCTTGGCGGCTGTGGCACGGCCAATTTTACCAGTCCGTGAACAGGATGGCGAAGGCCAGGGGTTTTGCGCCCCTGGCCCGCGTCTGACGGCCCGTCCATGAGCGCCGGCCCTTTCCCGGGCGGCTTCTTTGAGCTATCAGCGGGCGCCCCACAGGGAATCCGGCCGCCATGCAATCCGTGCTCCTCGTCATTTTCGTTCTCGTTGCCGTCGCGCTGGTGATCTCGGTTCTTCTGCAGCGCTCCGAAGGTGGGGCTCTGGGCATGGGCGGCGGCGGCGCCGGCCTGGGAGGCCTGTTCTCACCGCGCGGCGCGGCCGATACGCTGACGCGCACGACCGCCATCCTGGCGATTCTGTTTTTCGCATCCAGCCTTGGATTGACGCTTCTCGCGCTCCACAGCCGGCCGCAATCGATCCTCGATACGGGAGCCGGTGCGCCGGCACAGGCGCTGCCCTTGCAGAAACCGGTGCCGTTGCCGTCCAAACCCCAGCTTCCATCGGTTCCAACGCCGCACGGCTGAGCCTGTTGGTTTGGAAGGATGGCGTTTTCGCCAGTCAGCGAGGCGAGATAAACGCGAGATATCTGTGCGCGAAAAGCTTTTGTGCTTGAGTCCCGCGGTCCTCACTCGTTATTCTGCAATTCCATGGCGCGGTTGATCTTCATCACTGGCGGCGTGGTTTCCTCACTGGGAAAGGGTCTCGCTTCGGCGGCTCTGGGAGCTCTCCTGCAGGCCCGCGGCTATCGCGTACGGCTGAGGAAGCTCGACCCCTATCTCAATGTCGATCCGGGGACGATGAGCCCGTTCCAGCATGGCGAAGTTTATGTCACCGACGACGGCGCGGAGACCGATCTCGATCTCGGCCACTACGAACGGTTCACGTCGGTCTCATCCACCAAATCCGACAACGTCACCGCCGGGCGCATCTATCAGGAAGTGATTTCGACCGAGCGTCGCGGCGGCTATCTCGGCCGCACCGTGCAGGTGATTCCCCATGTCACCGACGCCATCAAGGATTTCGTGATGGCGCAGGAGAGCGATGTCGATTTTCTGCTGGTCGAGATCGGGGGCACGGTGGGCGACATCGAGGGTCTGCCCTTCTTCGAAGCGATCCGGCAGCTCGGCAACGAACTGGGCAAGGAGCGCGCCGCGTTCGTGCATCTGACCTTGGTGCCCTATATCGAGACGGCGGGTGAGCTCAAAACCAAGCCGACGCAGCACTCGGTGAAGGAGTTGCGCTCGATCGGCATCCAGCCCGACATTCTGCTTTGCCGGGCCGGCCAAACCATCCCCGACGATGAACGCCGGAAGATCGGCCTGTTCTGCAACGTCACGCGCGACCGCGTCATTCCCGCACCCGATCTGCCCACGATCTACGAAGCGCCCATCCGCTACCACGAGGCAGGCTTCGATATCCAGGTGCTGAAAGTGTTCGGCATCGCGGACGCGCCGGAGCCCGATCTTTCCCGCTGGCGCAAGGTGGTGGACAGCGTGAACAATCCCGAAGGCGAAGTGCGCATCGCCATCGTCGGCAAATACATGCAGGTGAAGGATTCCTACAAATCGCTGTCCGAGGCGCTCACCCATGGCGGGCTCGCCAACAATGTCCGTGTGCGGTCGGAATGGATCGACAGCGAGATTTTCGAGCGCGACGACGCCGCCGTCTATCTGGAGGGGGTCGATGGCATTCTGGTTCCCGGCGGCTTCGGCGAACGCGGCACGGAAGGCAAGATTCAGGCGGTCAGGTTTGCCCGCGAGCGGCATGTGCCGTTTTTCGGGATTTGCTACGGGCTGCACATGGCCGTCATCGAGGCGGCGCGCGATCTGGCGGGCCTCGAAGGCGCCGGCTCGACAGAAATTTCGCAGCCGCGTCATCCCGTCATCGCCCTGATGACGGAGTGGACGAAAGGCAACCAGCTCGAAAGCCGCAATTCAAACGGCGACCTGGGCGGCACGATGCGTCTGGGTGCCTATCCGGCCGTGCTGACACCGGGCAGCCGCGTCGCTTCGGTCTATGGCTGCCGCGAAATCAGCGAGCGGCACCGCCATCGCTACGAAGTCAATGTCGGCTATGTGCGCCAACTCGCGGAACATGGATTTGTCGTCTCGGGCTGGTCGCCCGACGGCAGGCTGCCGGAGATCATGGAATTTCCCGATCATCCCTGGTTCATTGGCGTGCAGTTCCACCCCGAACTGAAATCGCGCCCGCTTGCGCCCCATCCCCTGTTCGCCTCGTTCATCGGCGCGGCCGTGCACCAGAGCAGGCTGGTTTAGAGGGGTCGCGCGCGAGACGCGACGCTCGCTCCCCGCGAAGTTCGAAACGCATTTCCCATTGTTTTCCACCATCTTCGTCGTGTCGGCGCAAGCGCAGGCTGTCCTGTTGTGTGCCAGTGCCAGCTCCCGACTTGGGTTTCGTCTGTCCCGGCAAAGGTTTCACGCGGAGACGCGCGGAGCATTGCTCTGCTTCCCTGAAGCTTCGCAGAGCTTACGACAGCTGGGCGAAGCCCTGGCGCAGGCGGCAGGAGAAGATGATCGACGATCCGTGGGAATGCATTTCTTCATTTGCTCGCGGACGCTCGCGCACGGGTTCTCTGAGTTCGTTGCCAAGGCTTCGCAGGGCATCCTGCTTCGTTGATCGTTGGGGCAATCTTGCGAAGCGCGTGACGTCGCGAAGCAGAATGGCTGGGGCGGGAGGATTCGAACCTCCGAATGCCGGAATCAAAATCCGGTGCCTTACCACTTGGCGACGCCCCAATGACCCAGCCAAACCGGCGGGCGGCGGACCATAATGCGCTGCTTCCAGGCATACAACGCAGCTAGTGGAGCTTCCCGGCTGGCGGTTGCGGCGTCGCGGGGCCGTCGTTATAAGGACGCCTCCCGAAAAAGCCGGAGAGTAGCTCAGCCTGGTAGAGCACCACGTTCGGGACGTGGGGGCCGGAGGTTCAAATCCTCTCTCTCCGACCATCTGTCTTTAATTTCCAGCATTTCTGGCATCCCGGGCATTTCCGGCCGCAGCGCATTCCACGCCACCAGCGCGGTGGCTGTGAGCATTGTCCACACGCCCACCGGCAGGAACACGGCGCCAGCCACTTCGCGGGTGACGATCGGGACAAGCCAAAGGGAGGCCAGCATCGTTTTTTCGAAAGGCCGGAAGCCCTGCGCCAGTCCCTGGGCCGCGAGTAGCGCGATCGCCGGCGCCAGCGCCATCAGGTCGTAGTCGAGACAATAGGGTGTCGCCAGCAACGCAGCGAGGCAAAGAATCGCGCCCTTGTCACCAAAGTTCGCGCGGCTGCGCCACACCGCCATCAACACGGCCGCGGCGCTCACGCTTGCAATGCCCTGCAAAGCATAGGCGAGCGGAATCTGCCCGCCCCATAGCCGTACCCACGCGAAGACGCTCTGGATCTTTTCGAAGCCGGTACTGCCCTGTTCGAGCACCACGGTGCGCGCGAAATGCGTCGAGGCGAGAAATGCGCTCCACACGCCGAAGCCGAAGACAGCGGTGACGACCAGCGACAGGGCAATGACCGTCAGCGTTCCCGCCGCGAGCACGCGCCCGCGTCCGGCGACGAGCAACGCCAGCGGGATCGTCACGGCGAATTGCGGCTTGTACGCGAGCAGGCCGAAGAGAATGCCCGCGGCAAGCGGACGCTTCTCCATCAGCGCTAGCGCCGACGCCAGCAGCGCTGCGGTCAGAAAGCCGTTGTTGCCGTGGGTCAGATTGACGAAGACGGCCGGAAAAGCGAGCGCCAGCAACAGCCAATGGCCGCGGGCCGGCAAAGGCGGCACGGAAGCCGCGCGCAACAGCAATGCGAGCGCCCCCAGATACAGCACCAATGTCGCGAGTTCCCAGACGGCAAGTGCTGCGGGATAGGGCAGATGCGCCAGCGGCGTCGCCACCAGGAGAAAAAACGGCGGATAGTGCCAGCCGTAAAACGGCGTCGCGGCGCCGAACAACGCCTGCTCCTGCGCGTATTGGCGGACCGGATCGAACGGGGCGGTGGCGCGACCGTGCAGAACGGCCTGGCCGGCCGCATAGACGTTCGAAAAATCCGTGCCCAGCGGACGTCCCTTGTAGTCGGAAAAACCATGCGCCGTAGCGACAAGCACGCCCAATGCAACCGCGTAGCCCAGCAACAGCGCGGCCGGAATCAGCCACAGCCGCTCGGCGGTCACGAAGTCGCCTTTGCGCAGAAAGGCGGAAATTGCGCCCGGCATGCCCTTTGCCCCGCTGGCTGTACGCTGTATCGCGCGGGCGAGTGTGGACCGGATTTGGTTGCCGCGCGCTTAATCGCGCATCAGTCCAGCGCATTCTTTTTCGCGATGGCGCCCAGCCACCAGGCGCTGGGTTTGGGCTTGCGGGCAAAGGTGGCGCGGTCCACTTCCACCAGCCCGAATTTCGGCCGGTAGCCTTCCAGCCATTCGAAATTGTCGAGCAGCGACCAGTGAATATAGGCGCGCACGTCGATGCCGTCGGCCAGGCAGCGCAGCACGCCTCCCAGTGCGCGGCGCGTGAACGCGATGCGTCGCGTGTCGTCTTCCGTGCCGATGCCGTTTTCCGTGACGAGAACGGGGCAGCCGCTGATCCGCGCCGCCTTGCGGATCGTGGCTTCCAGCGCTTCGGGATAGAATTCGTAGCCCATCTGCGTGCGTTCCGCGTCTTCAGCGAATGCCAGCAGGCCGTTGGCGTCAAAGCGGATGCGGGTGTAGGTCTGCACGCCGACGAAATCGTCGCCGCGCACCGCTTCGAGAAACTGGCCCTGGATCAACTGTTCCGCGCCATCCCGGATCGCTTCGCCGCCGGGCTCGGCCTGCATGTCGAGCAGCGCCAGGGTGATGCCGATGGGGCAGCAGACCCCGGCCGATTTGAGCGCCTCGTAACCCTTGCGATGGGCGGCGATAAGATTGGGCGATGCCGCATGGCCGTCGCAGATCAGATAGGGCGCCCAGCGCTGTGCCTCGCCGCCGCAGCGCCGCGCGATATCCTCGAAGCGCGCCGGGCGCCTGAATGGCGCGCCCTCCATTGCCATGCGCTGCGCCGTGATCATCATGGGAATGTTGGCTTCGTTGATCGTGCAGGCGAACGCCATCAGATCGCCAAGCGCGCGCCCCGCACGTTCGCAATAGCGCGCGAAGCGATCGACGGATTTTGTATCCTCCCAACCGCCGTCGCGGGTGAACCACAAGGGCGCGGTGAAGTGATGAAAGGTGACGATAGGCACGATGTTCCGCGCCAGACACGCCGCGAGAACGCGGCGGTAGTGATCGAGCGCGGCAAGTGAAAAATATCCCTCTTCCGGCTCGATGCGGGCCCATTCGACGGAAAAACGGTAGGCGCCGAAACCCAGGTCTTTCAGAAGCGCCAGATCGTGTTCGTAGCGGTGATAATGATTGCATGCGTCGCCGGAGGGATCGGTAAAAAGGCTTTGCGGCGCCATTTCCATCAGCCACAGATCGCTGGCGGTATTGCCGCCTTCCACCTGATGGGCGGCGGTTGCCGTGCCCCAGATAAAGCCCGTCGGAAATTGCCCCGCCATCCCCGTCTCCCGGAATTTGGCGGGGAGAATTTCACGCGGCGCACACGCGCGCAACATGCGCAAGGCGATGTCGCGTTAGAACACGACTCCCGTTTCGACCACCGCGCGGAACTGGTTGGACCTGTTTCCGTTGGGGCCGAATGGCGTATTAATCGCCGTCGTGTGCGCAGCGCTGACGTAGGAAGCCTCGCCGCGCACAAAAAAGACCCTGTATTGAAAGGTCGGAGTCATCGTGAACGACCACGCCCTGCTTGCCGGTCCGTAAAGCAGGTTCACCGCGCCGGACGTATCAAGATATTCCACCCGGCCGGCGAGATTCCATCCAGGGGCGATGGTGTAGTCGGCCAGCACCGCGCCGCCCCAGTTGTTGGCGGAGCCGGGAATGCCGATCGAGGCATCTGGCTGGACATGGGAATACTGAACGTAAGGCTGCAACGTCCAGGCGCCCTGCATGCGCGTGTAGATAAGATCGAATACATCGCTGTTGTTCTGCGGCAGCGGGGTTACGAAGGTCGAGGCGCCGGTCTTGCCGGCGTTTCCCGCGCCTTCGAAGGAGAGCGTATCGGCGGCATCGATGGTCCATGAGAGCAGCCCGGAGACGGCGTTGAATCTGTCGGAATAATAGCCGTCATTCCAGGAAAGGTTCATCGCGACCGGACCCATCGTGTAGTTCGCCTGGACGCCGTGTGTCTGCGCGCTTGTCTGATTCCACAACAGGCCGCGCTCGACGTTCTGGTTTTGAAAGCTGAAAGTGTCCTCGGCGCCGATCAGGGCGGGCAGTTTGCCTGCTTCCAGGGAAAAATTGTCGCTCGGCGCAAGCTTCAGATAAGCCTGCGGCACGGGTCCGAAGGTGTGGTCGGTGAAATACCTCGAGGAATAGGTCGGCGTACCGAGCGAGAGAATATCGTACTCCCCTGCCTGAACATAGAATTGCACGAGACCATCGGTCTTTTGGACGACGATCTGTGCGTTGCCGAGATCCGAACGCGTATCGCGGTCGTTGGCAATGGAATTGCTTTGCGAAAGCGCGAAGCCGCTCAGCATTCCGCTGACATAAATGTCGCCGAGCGCGCTCGCGTCGAAGCGGATGGGATCCGGATTGGCCATGAGCGGGCCGCTCATCGCCGGCGTGGAAAGCGTGTCGGCGTAAGCCGCAGCGGTTCCGAGCGCAAAGCCTGTACCTATGAGAAACGCGAGCGCGTGCGCCGGATCAAGTGCAACTGCAAGGGCGGCCATAACTCCGGATATCTTCATCGTCGTTTCCTGTCGCGAGGAAGAGAATGTGGTCTCGCCCATTGCACCAACGCAATATAGAAGGTCCGACGCTCGGTTACGGGGTTTGTATATTTTCCGTAGTCAAGCGGGACATTTTCAGCGCAGGACAATCCTGCTGACAGAGTTCAGCCCCGGTTGCGCGTCGCGAACGACAGGTGCATTCCGCCATCGACCTGCAACATTTCGCCGGTGATATGGCGCGAAGCCGTCCCGCACAGAAAGATCGCAGCATCGGCGATATCGTCCGGTTGGCCCGCATGTCTGAGCGGCGTGGTCGCGGCCTGTTCGCTGCTGATCCGCGCGGTCTGTTCGGCGCCGAAACGATCGGTGAACCATCGCGTCTCCACATAGCCCGGACATACCGCATTGACGCGAATCTCCGGAGCAAGCGCGCGCGCCAGCGACAGGGTCATGGTGTTGAGCGCGCCCTTCGATGCGGCGTAGGCAACCGACGAGCCCAGGCCGGACGTTCCGGCGACGGATGAAATGTTGACGACGCTTCCGGCGGCACTTGCCTTGAGCGCGCTCGCACAGGCCCGTATCATCTGAAACGGTCCGATCACGTTGACGGCATAGATATCGGCAAAGTCCTTGGCCGACAGCGCGTCGAGATCGTGATGCACCGCGAACTTCGTGGTGCCGGCATTGTTGACCAGGATGTCGATGCGCCCAAAGGCCTCGAGTGCTGCCCCTGCGATATTCCGGCAATCCTGGTCCTCTGCGACATTGCCGCGAACGACGTGGACACCTGCGCCGTGGCGGCCGACCGCGTCGGCAGTGGCCGCGGCTTCCGCTTCGCTTTTGCTGAAATTGACGACGACATTGGCGCCGCGAGCTGCCAGACCGATGGCGATGGCCGCGCCGATCCCGGTGGCCGATCCTGTCACAATTGCGGTCTTGCCTTTGAAACCATCCTGCTCCATCACGCCCTCCAGGTCGGTTTGCCGGCGGCGGCAGCCGGCCGGAAATTGCCCCGCGCGCAAAGGAATCCTACGACATCGCCATGAGCGCGCAACAGCCAGCCGTCATGACCGCCGAACCCTCCTTGCGCGAGTCTCCCTTTGCGGAGCATCCGGATTGTGGCCTGATGCGTATTATCCTGATCCGTCACGGCCGTCCCAATATACCCGTGGCGGTGAGGACCTCGCACCGCGAATTTCGCTCTTTCATCGACGCCTACGAAGATGCCGGACTCGATCCGGAGAGCGCGCCTCCCGAAGAGCTTCAGGATCTGCTGGCTGAGCTGACCGCCGTTTTCACGAGCGGGCGTCCGCGTTCCGACGACAGCGCCCGGGCGTTGGCGCCCAATGCCGAGCTGATCGCCGATCCGCTGTTCGTCGAAGCACCGCTGGCGTCGCCGCCCATTCCGCTGCTGCGCATGAAAGTGCCGAAATGGGCCGTTGTCGCGCGAATTCTCTGGCATGCGGGCTATCATCCGGAGATCGAGAATTATCGCCGCGCCAAGCATCGCGCCGCCGATGCCGCCGACATTCTGGTGCAGCGGGCGCGCGCCGAAGGTTCGGCCGCGCTAGTGGCGCATGGCTATTTCAATCTCATCATCGGCCGCGAGCTTCGGCGGCGCGGATTCAAGCGCACGGGTTCTCACCGCGCCCGCTTCTGGAACGCAGTGATTTATCAGAAATCCGATGGCGAGGATCGTAGGCACAAACCCCGACGCAAACGGCGCTCCTAGCTTTCCTCCACGGCGCGAAGCGTGCCCGGAAATGGAATCCATGGGAAAGGCGAACGCCCGGTCTACCGCAACCTGATCCCTGAAACGACAATGCCCCTAAAGCATCGCCGGGATGACGCGGTCGGGGGGCTTGTGGCCGTCGACGAAGGTCTTGATGTTGATGATGACCTTCTCGCCCATGTCGATGCGGCCTTCAAGAGTCGCCGAACCCATATGAGGCAGCAGCACGACGTTTTTGAGCTTGAGCAGCTTGGGGTTGACCGCGGGCTCATGCTCGAACACGTCGAGGCCGGCGCCGCACAGAGCGCCAGTCTCGAGCAAACGCGCCAACGCGTTCTCGTCGATCACTTCGCCGCGCGAAGTATTGACGATATAGGCCGTCGGCTTCATCAGCTTCAACCGCCGCGCGGATAAAAGATGATATGTCGCCGGCGTGTGCGGGCAGTTGATCGACACGATGTCCATGCGGGCGAGCATCTGGTCCAGGCTCTCCCAGTATGTCGCCTCGAGCTCGCGCTCGATGTGGGGATGAACGGGCTTGCGGTTGTGATAGTGAATCTGCAGTCCGAACGCCTTGGCGCGCCGCGCCACGGCCTGACCGATGCGGCCCATGCCGATGATGCCGAGCCGCTTTCCCCAGATGCGATGACCCAGCATCCACGACGGCGACCAGCCGGTGAAATGGTCCGCCTTCAGTTCGTCCGCGCCTTCTACGAGCCGGCGCGGAACGGCCAGCAAGAGTGCCATGGTCATGTCGGCGGTATCTTCGGTCAGCACGCCGGGCGTATTGGTGACCGTGATTCCGCGCTCGAGAGCAGTCTTGACGTCGACATTATCGACGCCGGTTCCGAAATTGGCGATGAGCTTCAGATTCGCACCGGCGCGAACGAGCACCTTGGAGTCGATCCGGTCGGTAACCGTCGGCACCAGAACATCCGCCGTCTGGACCGCTTCGATCAGATCGGCCTGGCTCATCGGACGATCGTCGAGGTTGAGCTTTGTTTCGAACAGCTCGCACATGCGCGTTTCGATCGCGTCGGGAAGTTTGCGCGTGACGACGACGACTGGTCTGCTAGCGGCCATTGCCCGTCATTCCCCAGGGAGCTTCATTCGTGCCGGCCCTGCATCGGGTCTTAGCAGATGGCGGCTACCCGTCAAATATCACCGAAAGCCGTTCGCGTTCGTTTGCCGTTCCGCCCTTCATGACTTGGCGTTGGCCTGCATCGCTGCAACACTGCGAACCCGAACAAGCCCTTCCGCGCTCGCGCCGGGCCATAGGTCAGCTGGGAGAAAACGCGCGTGAATCATGCAGCAGATGACGAACCGCCGCGGCCGATCGTGCCCGCTGTTACGGATCGTATCGACCTGGCGGCCGGCGAAACCTCAGGCAGCCCTGCGTCGATCCTGCCCGCCGAAGCCGGCGGTCTTGCGCGGTTCGTTCGATCCCCGCACGGCGCATCGACCACCGGCCATCGCCTCGCCAGTCCGCTGGGGCAGATTTCCTGGGCGATGTTCGACTTCGCGCGCATTCCTTACGTGCTGCTCATCACGATCTATCTTTTCGCGCCCTATTTTGCCCAAACGGTCGTCGTGAACGACCCCGTGCGCGGTCAGGCCCTGTGGGGGGATATCCAGGCGGCCAGCGGTCTCATCATCGCGCTCATCGCGCCGTTCATCGGGGCGATTTCGGACGCGGGTGGTCGGCGCAAGCCCTGGATCGTGGTGTTTTCGCTGCTCACCGCCATTCCCTGTGCGCTGCTCTGGTATGCCAGGCCCGCCGGTGCGGGGCTGTCGCTGCTGGAGATCGGCGTGCTCGTGGCACTCACCAATATCGCCTTCGAATTTGCCAGCGTGTTCTTCAATGCGATGCTGCCCACGATCGCCACCCATGCGCGCATCGGCAGCCTGTCCGGCTTGAGCCTTTCGCTGGGCAACGTATCGGGACTGGCGCTGCTCATCTTTATTCTCGTGGCGTTTGCGCTGCCCGGCCATGTTCACTGGAGCTTTATTCCCGCCCAGCCGCTGTTCGGAATCAGCCAGGCCGCGCACGAGCCGGAACGCCTGACCGGCCCGATCGCGGCGCTTTGCATCGTGATCTTTACAATTCCGCTGCTGCTGTTCACGCCCGACCTCGAAAGGGGCCAGGTAGGCTGGCGCGACGCATCGATCGCAGGCATTCGCTCCGTGCTCCGTACGGTGAGGAGCCTCGGGCATTATCGCAACGCCGCCACCTATCTCGCCGCGCGCCTGTTCTTCAACGATGGCATGACCGCGGTTCTCGTCTTCAGCGGCGTCTATGCCGCGGGCATCTTCCACTGGACCACCCTGACGATGACGGCCTACGGCATTATCCTGAGCGTATTCGCCGTCGCGGGAGGTTTCATCGGCGGCTGGCTCGACGATCGGTTTGGCTCGAAGACCGCCATCTTCGTTTCTGTCGGCGGCACGCTGGCGGTGCTGCTGTTGTCGATCTCCATGGGCCCGGATCGCATTTTCTGGTTCATCCCCTACGATACGCATTCCCCGCCGGTGAACAGCCTGCCGTTCTTCCGGACATTGCCGGAGCTGATCTATCTGGTCCTCGTTTCATTGACGGCGATTTTCGTCACCGCTTCCTACGCCAATGCGCGCACCATGATGGCGCGCATCGCGCCCCTCGAACGCATGACGGAATTCTTCGGACTGTTTTCCCTCTCGGGGCAATCCACTTCGTTTCTTGCTACCGCCAGCGTTACCGCCATGACGCTTCTGACCCACAGCCAGCGCGGCGGAATGATCGCCGTTGCCGCTTTTCTGCTGGCCGGTCTGATCGGGATGCTGTGGGTGAAGGAAGAACGGGCCATGGCGGTGTGAAAGGCGACGTCGCGGAAAAAAATCAATGCCGGAAGTGGCGGATTCCCGTGAAGGCCATGGTCAATCCGGCCTCGTCGGCCGCCTTTATCACTTCGTGGTCGCGAACGGAGCCGCCCGGCTGGATCACGGCTGTCGCGCCCGCTTCCGCGACGGCCAGCAAGCCGTCGGGAAATGGAAAGAAGGCGTCGGATGCTGCAGCCGAGCCGACCGTCATCGGCTCTTTCCAGCCGGCCGCTTCCGCAGCCTCGCGCGCCTTGATCGCTGCGATGCGTGCCGAATCCACACGGCTCATCTGGCCCGCACCGATGCCCGCGGTCTGCAGGTCTCTAGCATAGACAATGGTGTTGGACTTGACGTGCTTGACAACGGTGAACGCGAACAGCATGTCCGCCAGCTCCGGTTCGCGCGGCTGACGTTGGGTGACAATGCTGAGATCCTCGCGCCGCGTCTCAGCCGAATCGCGCGTCTGAACGAGAAAGCCGCCGGCCACTGTTTTGAAGGTGAGACCACCGGCTCGGGGATCGGGCGGGCCGCCGGCAATCAACAGGCGCAGATTGCGTCGTGCCGACAGAATGCGGCGGCCGTCGGCGTCGGCATCAGGCGCAATGATGACTTCGGTGAACAGCTTCGAGATTTCTTCGGCCGTGGTGCCGTCAAGCGTGCGGTTGAAGGCGAGAATGCCGCCAAAGGCACTGACGGGATCGCAGGCCAGCGCCCTTGCATATGCTTCCAGAAGCGTCGAACCGAGCGCCACACCGCAGGGGTTGGCGTGCTTGATGATGGCGCAAGCGGCATGGTGCGCGGGATCGAACTCGGCCACCAGTTCGTATGCCGCGTCGACATCGTTGATGTTGTTGTAGGAAAGCTCTTTGCCCTGCAATTGCTGCGCAGTCGCTACGCCAAAGCGCTTTTCCGCGGTGACATAGAACGCCGCCGTCTGGTGCGGATTTTCGCCATAGCGCAGAGCTTGGCGCAGCCGGCCCGCGAAGGCGCGCCTTCGCAGCGGAGTCTTGTCGCCCTCTTTCTCCAGTTCCGCCGCGAGCCAGCCTGAGACGGCTGCGTCGTACGCCGCCGTGCGGGCATAGGCGATCTGCGCCAGCCTTCGCCGCAGGGATGAAGTCGTCGCGCCGTTGTTGGCGTCCATTTCCGCCAGAATCCGCGGGTAATCCTCGGCATCGACGATGACGGCGACCCAATCGTGGTTTTTCGCGGCTGCGCGAATCATCGCCGGGCCACCAATATCGATATTTTCGACGATCTCTTCGAATCCGGCGCCTTTTTCGACGGTCGCCTCGAACGGGTAAAGATTGCCGACCAGCAGATCGATACCCTCGATGCCGTGGGCCCGCATGGCTTCGGCATGATCGGGCTTGTCGCGCAGTGCGAGCAGGCCACCATGGATTTTCGGATGCAGCGTCTTCACCCGCCCGTCCATGATCTCCGGAAATCCCGTGACGGCCGATACGTCGGTCACCTCCAGGCCTGCATTGCGCAGAGCCTGGGCCGTACCGCCTGTCGACAGAAGCGCTACGCCATGTCTGGCGAGCCCGCGCGAAAACGCGACGAGGCCGCTCTTGTCCGAAACCGACAGGAGCGCGCGGCGGATGGGACGA
Organism: Rhizomicrobium sp.; assembly: GCA_036511745.1. Lineage (GTDB taxonomy): Bacteria > Pseudomonadota > Alphaproteobacteria > Micropepsales > Micropepsaceae > Rhizomicrobium. The sequence continues at coordinate 57,575 of DATCBQ010000117.1, read as the reverse complement.
AGCGTCATGCACGACTCATGGGCAGGGAAATCGCCCCCGCTCTTACTTCCGGCGAAGCCAAAAGAGAAGCGCCGGCAACGGTCTGCAGGCGAACGTGGCAATTCCAGATCGTAGGACGCAACGGGCACGAGGGACGCCGCAGATAGGGCAGTCCCTTCTCGAACCAGTCGGGCTGTTTGACGGTCATCGTGCAAACAACGCGTCGGAGAGCCGGGGGTCACAACGCCGCGATTCACGGAAATGAAGCGGCGTTGACGGCAAATCCCGCCTGACTATGATCCGCCGCTTCGCACGGACCCTTTCTCCCGTGCCCCTGTGGCGGAATGGTAGACGCGGCAGACTCAAAATCTGTTGTTGGCGACAACGTGCTGGTTCAAGTCCGGCCAGGGGCACCAGGATCATATGAGCGAGACGGACCATGCCGTTCGAAATGCGCAACAGTTGCGAACGCTGCAAAACGCCGTTGCCGGTGGACAGCGAGGCGGCGCGCATTTGTTCGTATGAGTGCACTTTCTGCGATGCGTGCAGCACATCGATGAGCGGGCGCTGCCCCAATTGCGCAGGCGAGCTTTTACGGCGACCGCGCCGGCAGTCGTGAATTATCGCCACGCCTACCATGCGGGGAATTTCGCCGACGTCGTCAAGCACATTGCTCTCGTCGCGGTGCTTTTGCATCTGAGGAAGAAGGACAAGCCGTTTTGCGTCATCGACAGCCATGCGGGCCGCGGTCTCTACGATCTGCGCGGCGGCGAAGCTGAACGTACGGGCGAAGCAAAGCAGGGCATTTCGCGGCTACAAAATATCGATCCGGCAGGACTGCCGGCGTCGCTGGTCGCCTATCTGGAATGCGTACACGCCGAACCCGAAGAATATTATCCGGGCTCGCCCCGCATCGCCGCACGCCTGTTGCGCGGTCGGGACAGGCTCATTGCCATCGAAAAGCAGCCGGCCGAGGAGGCCGCGCTCGCGCAGGCGCTGTCGCCGTTCGCCAACGCCACGGCGGTTTGTGCCGACGGCGCCGAGCGGTTGCCCGCGTTGCTGCCTCCGCAGGAGCGGCGCGGCCTTGTGCTGATCGATCCGCCCTATGAAGCGCCTGACGAATTTGCAATGGCGGGAGATTTGCTGGCGCGGTCATACCGCCGTTTCGGAACGGGCGTTTATCTGCTGTGGTTTCCCGTCAAATCGAAAGCGGATGGCGACGCCCTGTGTGGCGAAGTTCTTGCGCACGGTATCGAGCGCCTCCTGCGCGTCGATGTGGAGAGCGGCGCACAACAAACCGAGGGGCGCCTCGCCGCCGCGGGGCTTCTGGTCGTCAATCCGCCATTCGGATTCGCGCAGGAAATGGGCGCTGTTGCCGCTGCCGTCGCGCCGCTGTTGACGACGGACTCCGGCGTGCCCGCGCGCATTTCTGTGGATTGCAAATCATGACGTGTGGTCGAGAACGATGCGCCATTGGGCGGCAATTCTGCCGAAGATGAGCGTGAATACGCCATGCGGCGCATCGCCGGCGCGCTGGAGTTGCCAGCGGCCGACCGCCAGGGCCGCATCCGGCCCGAGCATGTCGACGTGCAGATCGGAAAATCCGAGCGTGCCCATTTTCGCGCGCGTGGGATATCGCGCTTTATAGCGCGCCAGCATCTCCTTCCAGCCGCGCGTGATCTTGTCGCCCGAGACGAACCGTACGTCTGGGCTTTTCCAATATCCCGCCATAAAGCTTTCGATGTCGCCGCGGTTCCAGGCCGATTGCTGGCGCATCAGCACCAACTCGACCGCATCCGCGTCGTGGCGCGGGGCGGAAGCGCTCGCGCCGCCGGTCCACAACAAGCCAAGGGCGAGAAGGGCTGGGACGGCGCGCATGAAATTCTCCGACAGTCCGCGTCCCATCCTAAGCGGCTTTGAACGGCGTCATTCAAGCGTTCTTGCGAGCGCGGGGGTGCCGGACTATGGTCCCGGCCCTTCGGACAGGTGGTCGAGCGGTTGAAGGCACCGCACTCGAAATGCGGCATACGGGTAACCGTATCGAGGGTTCGAATCCCTCCCTGTCCGCCAGCTTCAAATTGTCCAGTCTGGAGATATAGGTAACGGATCGTACCCGTGGCGGCGCGATATCGCGGGTGACCAGAAACTTTTCGTTGGGCAGGCGGCGATGAGCCACCGTCCGTGTCGCGGACCGCCTGGCAGCGCCGCGAAACGGATCGCGCTTTCGAACCTGGGCTCCGCCGATAGCGGGCCGAACGAGAGCAACGCCATGGCGCGCAAGCGCGTTACCTGAGCACGAAACGCCTCGCGAATCGCATCGTCGATGGAGATCAAACGTGTTGAGCATTGTTGTGATCTTCGCCAGCCGCCTTCTTCTGGTGCTGTTGTTTCTGCCATTCAGCGCTCTCGACAAGGTCTTGAACTTCAAGCAATCGCTTGCCCAGGCTTCGCGGGCGGTGTTGGCGCCGTGGCCGGCCACGCTGCTCGTCCTCGCCGGCTTCTCCATCGAAGTGGTGATGTCACTCGCGATCCTCAGCGGCGTCGCCGACCGTCTCGCGGCGTTTATTCTCGCCGGTTATTGCCTGATCACCGCAATACTCTGGAAGCAATTCTGGCGTACGCCGGATTTTCGTCTCCGAGGTGAGAGCGGTGGACGCGAACTCTTCTGGGATTTCATGAAAAACGCGGCCTTGGCTGGAGGATTCCTCATGCTCGCCTTCGGGACCGGCGCCTCTGGCGTGCGTCGCTTCGTGGATCATCCCCTGCGATCGTCCCATCCCTACAGCGTGATCGACGAAAGCGTGCTCCAATGACCGAAAAGCCGACTCTTCGCTACTGGCATCTCTGGGCAGGACCCGATGGGGTGAGCCATCAGAACGAGTGCGCGATGACCGATTTCCATCTGGCGTCCGTCCAAGTCCCGGCCGCTCCCCAATGGCAGGGGCGAAAGACTACCGCCGCCACAACCGTGATGTTCACCGTCCTGCCGGTCGGCTGGGTCGGAGAATGGCACCCGAACCCCAAGCCTCAATGGATCGTCCCCCTTTCGGGGCGTTGGTTCGTGGAATCGATGGACGGAACGCGCACGGAGTTCGGCGTGGGCGAAATTTCCTTCGGCGGCGATCAGAACGCCCGCGAGATCGGCGGCAAGTTGGGCCACCGTTCCGGCACGGTCGGCGGGGGGCCGGCCGTCTTGATGCTGGTCCAGTTCGACGACATGCCGGCGCCGTCCGCTTGCCAGTTCTAGGCGATGGACGGCTTCGAGATCCTCGATCGGCGTTTTGCCCATTATGTCCTCGCCAATGCGCCGCTGGAGGAGCTGGCCAGCGGCTTTCGCTGGATCGAAGGCCTGGTGTGGATGGGGGACGCCGGGAGCCTGCTGTTTCAGGACCTGCCCAGGAACCGCACCATGCGCTGGATCGATGGCGCCGGTCTTTCCCTCTATCGCTCTCCCTCCGCCTACGCCAACGGCCAGACCCGCGACCGGCAGGGCCGGCTGATTTCCTGTTCGCATCGCGAGCGGTGTCTGTTTCGCACCGAACTGGATGGATCGATCACCCGGCTCGTCGATCGCCATAACGGCCGGCGCCTCAATTCCCCCAACGATGTGCGGGTAAAATCGGATGGTTCGATCTGGTTCACCGACCCTCTCTACGGCATCCAGACCGACTACGAAGGCGGTCGACAGACGTCCGAGCAGCCGCCCGCGCTTTACCGCTTTGATCCGGCAAGCGGCGTTATCACCGTGGCGGCCGGCGACTTCGACGGACCCAACGGACTGGCTTTTTCCCCCGACGAGAGCCGGCTCTATGTCGCCGAAACCGGCGATCAAACTTCCGACGAGCCGAAACAGTACATCCGCGTCTTCGATGTCGGTGCCGGGGGCGGACTGACCGGCGGCACTTTGTTCCACAAGGTGGAGCCGGGCTATGCCGATGGGCTCTGTGTCGATGAAGAAGGCAACCTCTGGGCCAGTGCGGCCGACGGCGTCCACTGTATCGACCCCACTGGCCGTTTGCTCGGAAAGGTGCTCGTGCCGCACCGCGTTTCCAACCTGACCTTCGGGGGGGCCGATCGGAACCGGCTGTTCATCGGCGGCTCGCACACCCTCTATGCGATCTTCCTCAACCGTCGGGGAGCGCAATGGCCGTGAGCGGGGGGGCACAGATCCAGCGACTGGCGCGTTTTGGCCTCACGACGGCCGACGCCTCCGCCCTCGCGGCGTTCTACGAGCGCGCGTTCGGGTTTCGATGCCTCGCCACCGAACGCCTTGATGGTGCGGCGTTCGAACGCCTGATGGACGTTGAAGGCGGCGCCCAGTGCGTCAGGATCGGGCTTGGGCGCGAAATCATCGAACTTCTGCAATTCGATCGCCCGGGCCTTCCCTACCCGGCGAACAGTTCGGCCTCGGACCTGAATTTCCAGCACTTCGCGATCGTCGTCGATGACATCCGCCAGGCCTATGAAAGGCTGTCGGCCATGTCCGGATGGCGCGCTATCTCGACCGATGGGCCGCAGCGCCTTCCGGTGGAGGCAGGGGGTGTCACTGCGTTCAAGTTTCGCGATCCCGACGGCCATCCGCTCGAACTCCTCGCCTTTCCACCTCGCCAGGTGCCGTCCCGTTGGCGCGCCCGGAACGGAAGCAATCCCTGCCTTGGCATCGACCACTCCGCGATCGGGGTCGCCGATACCGCCCGCGCGGTAGCCTTCTACGAACGGCTCGGCCTTCGAGCGACCGCCCGATCGCTCAACATCGGGCCCGAGCAAGCGCGGCTCGATGGCTTGTGTGAGTCGCGCGTGAAAGTGACTGCCATCTCGCCGCCTGAGGCCACGCCCCACATAGAGCTTCTCTGTTATCGATCGATCATCCACGCCGGAGGCGTGGAGTCGCGGAACAACGACATCGCCGCCTCGCGCCTGATCCTCGAGGCGGACGATCCGGCTCCAACCTCCCGCAGTGCCGCTCGGCGTGGGGTGACGGATCCCGACGGACATCACCTGCTGATCGTCCCGTCGCCCGCGCAACTGGAGCCGGGGGCAACTCGGATTTAGACTAAAATGCGATCCCGTCGCCGTGGCCCAGAAGAGCTACGCCACGGCCACCGCGCGACGGGTGTAGGTCCCAGTGCCGAATGAACCCTCGGAGCGGGCTCGCGTTGACCAACCGGAGGTGGAGCAGGATCATGAACAGGATTGTCGTCGTCACCGGCGCGGGCGCTGGCGTTGGACGCGCTGCCGCCACCGAATTTGCTCGCAACGGCTGCGACGTCGCGCTGCTGTCGCGCGACAAGGATCGGCTCGAGCAGGCAGCTTGCGAGCTGCGTCAATTCGGCGTGCGCGCGCTGCCAATTCCTACAGATGTCGCGGACGCCGACGCGGTGGAAGCGGCGGCCGACCGGGTGGAGCGTGAACTGGGGCCGATCGACGCCTGGATCAACGTCGCGATGGCGACCGTTTTCGCGCCGGTGAGCAAGTTGACCGCCGCAGAATTTAAGCGTGGTACGGCCGTGACTTATCTAGGTCAGGTTCACGGGACTATGGCGGCGCTCAGGCGCATGGGACCGCGCAACCGGGGCTCGATCGTCAATGTCGGTTCGGCGCTCGCCTACCGGTCGGTGCCGCTGCAGTCGATCTATTGCGGGGCGAAATTCGCGATCCGCGGCTTCACCGACTCGCTGCGCTCGGAGCTGATCCACGACAAGATCGACGTCACCCTGACCATGGTCGACCTGCCGGCGGTCAACACGCCCCAATTCGACTGGGCGCGCAACAAGATGGGCTGGAAGGCTCAGCCTGTGCCGCCGATCTTTCAGCCCGAGGTGCCGGCGCGGGCGATCTATTTTGGAACATTCCACCCACGTCGCCAGATATGGGTCGGATTTCCCACGGTGATAGCGATTTTGGCCAACCGGATCGCCCCGGGATTGGTCGACCGTTACCTGGCCAAAGCCGGCTACGCCGGGCAACTCTCGGACACGCCCCTGCCGGCGGATTCGCCCGACAATCTCTTCGAGCCCGTGCCCGGACCTTACGGCGCCCATGGCCGATTCGACAGCCGCCATCCGCGCACCGGCAGCTGGGAGATGGAAGTCAGCCGCCACCGCGCCATTTTCTGGGCGACCGTCGCCATCGGACTGGTGGCAGGCGTCCATCTGCTGGCAAAGCGCTTGAAGATTTGACGGCGCGCGGACCAAGGCGATTTGCAAAGTGATATGGACGATAAAATGAGTCGATTATTGTGAACGCCTCCGGCGCACGCGGTATGGTCCGACCGATCGATTATTTACCCACGGACTCTAACGCCAAGTCGCGCACCGATGAGGTCTGCCACCCGCAGCGCGTTGGCGATGATGGTGAGGGTCGGATTCACCGCCCCGATCGAGGGAAAGAAGCTCGCATCCGTCACATAGAGATTGTCCAGCTCGTGCGCCTTGCAGTCGAGGTCCAGGACCGAAGTATCAGGATCGGGACCGAAGCGCAGGGTGCCGGCTTGATGCGCCGTGCCGCCGATCGGAATGTCCTTGCCGAGATAGAGGCCGCGATTGATCAATGACGGCCACGCGCGCATCGGCGCCAGGAGGCTCTTGAGCTTGGCCTTGAGCCTGATCGCGGCCTCCATGTTTCCTTCGTGAATGTCCAGCACCACGCGCTCGCCGTCATAGAAGATACGGTTCTCCGGGCGGGGCAAATCCTCGCTCTGCAGCCAGAAATCGATCGCGTGCAAGGCCATTTTCTCGAACGGCCACTTTGGCACCAAGGACATGACTGACTGAAGCGGCGCCTCGCCTCGAATCTGCTCGCCGTGCGAAATCGCGCACATCTGAATCAGGCCCAGCGGATAATCCCAGTCCGGCGCTCCGAAATAATAATCGCTGAGCGCCAAGGTCTTCTGAAACACCGTATGGTTCGGCTCCTTCAGGAGGGCCATCACCACCGACATGTTGTGCCGCATGTAGTTGCGACCGACCTGGCCCGAGCGGTTGGCGAGGCCGTTCGGGTGCGTCTCACTGGCCGAACGGAGCATCAGCAGGGCTGAACTTAGCGCCCCGCAGGCCGCGACCACGATGTCGGCGGAGTATAGCTCGATCCGATCGCCGCGGACCACGTGAACGCCGGTGACCGAGCGGCCCTTCGGGTCGGTTTCCAGTCGGGTGACATAGGCGCCGGTCAGCAGGGTGAAGTTCGGGTGGGCGGCGCGGGTGGGATCGACACAGATCACTTGGGCGTCGGCCTTGGCGTTGAACGGGCAGGGGAAACCATCGAACGTGTCGCAGCGAATGCAGGGACTGTAGGTGGTGGCGCTACCGTCCGGGTTCTGGTCGAGCTTGATCCCGAGCGGCAGATGAAACGGGTGCAGGCCCTGGTTCTTCAGGATGCCGCTCAGCGCCTCGATCCTGGGCTCGTGCCGCACCGGTGGATACGCGTAGGGAGCGCTCGACCACGGCTCGGTCGGATCCTCTCCGCGCTGGCCGTGGACATGATAGAGCGCCTCGGCTTGGGTATAGTAGGGCTCGAATACGTCGTAGCCGAGCGGCCACGCCGGGGACATCCCCTCTTTGTGCCGCAATTCGCCGAAGTCGCGCTCGCGAAGGCGGAACAGGGCCGACCCGTATACCTTGGAGTTGCCGCCAACGAAGTAATGCAGCCCGGGATGAAACGTGTCGCCGTCGCTGCCGTACCACATCTCCTTGGCCTGATAGGCGGCATCGACGAAGACGGTCTTGGAATCCTGGTTGCGCCGCGACCGCGGCAGGTAGTCGCCGCGCTCCAGCATCAGGATGCGCTTGCCGCTGGGCGCCAGGCGCTGCGCGAGCGACGCTCCGCCGGGGCCGCTGCCAATGACGATCACATCGTAGTGGTCCGGCATTCCCGCTCACCGCGTCTCGGGGCCATGGAGAATGGCCGTAGGTTCGACCCGCCGGATAAATCCGCGAACGCTCGCGACGTTCCCGCGCATTTCCATCATTCGTCCCCGACGTCTTTCCAAGACAAGGGAGTCGCCGCGTCGCTAATCGTGTCGGACAACGAGCCGGGCGCCGCGACCGTGAGTGAACCAGGCCCACGACCAGTTGGCGTAGACCATCAGCCGGCTGCGGAAATCGACCAGCAACATCAGATGGACCAACGACCAGGTGAGCCACGCGGTGAAGCCGGTGAGCCGCAGCCACCCGAAATCGGCGACCGCGCGCGACCGGCCGATGACTGCCAGCGTCCCCAGGTCGCGGTAGTGGAAAGGGCGGGGTTCGCGCCGACCGGCGATCCGTGCCTTCAACAGCGCGCCGACATAGCTGCCTTGCTGCTTGGCCACCGGTGCGAGACCCGGAAGGGTTCGGCCCCCTCCGGCGTCGCTGCTCGCAACGTCACCGACGGCGAAGATAGTCGGATGGCCGGGAACGGAACAGTCGGCGGCGACCTTGACCGCGCCGTTCTTGGCCGCCTCGGCCGCGAGCCATTTCGCGGCCGGTCGCGCGGTGGTGCCGGCGCACCAGAGAATGTTGTGCGTCGCAATCCGCTCGCGTCCGGCGGCGAGACCGTCGGCGTCGATGTGATCGACGGCAACGCCCGTCCGGACCTCGACGCCAAGAGCGTCAAGAGTTTTGCGCGCATAGCCAGACAGACGCCGGGGAAACGCGGAGAGAAGATGCGGACCGGCTTCGAAAAGAATGATCCGCGCCGATGCCGGATTGATACGCCGAAAGTCTCGCGCCAGCGTCGATCGGCAGAGTTCGGCGATGGTGCCGGCCAATTCGACCCCGGTCGGGCCGCCGCCGACCACCACAAAGGTCAGCGCGCCGCCGATGTCCTGGTGGCCGGCGTGGCTTTCGGCCCATTCGAACGCGCCGAGCAGCCGCTCGCGGATGACCAGCGCGTCGGCGAGCGACTTGAGGACCGGGGCGTCCGCCGCCCACGTCTCGTGGCCGAAGAAGCTGTAGGCGGCGCCCGTCGCCAGTATCAGCCAGTCGAAGGCGAGGTCGGCGGTGTCGGTGGTCTTCACCAGACCGAGTTCGGCATCGACCCCGGTCACCTCGCCCATGAGGACGGTGACGTTCGTCTGACGCTCCAGGAGCGCCCGGGTCGCCGTCGCGATGTCTGCGGGTGAAAGGGCCGCCGTCGCGACCTGGTAGAGCAGCGGCTGAAAGAGGTGGTGATTGGTCCGATCGATCAGCGTAATATCGGCGTCGGCACCTTTCAGCGCCTTGGCCGCGGCCATACCGCCAAAGCCGGCCCCGACGATCACGATCCGCTTGCGAGCCATGTCACCTGCCAGCGCTTCCTGCCGTGGTTCCGACGCCAAGGTGCGGGACTCCAGACCGCCGTGACTGGATGTTCGTCGCGCGGCGCTGGACCGTGGCGATGAAGACGATGTGTATCTTTCAACGCGAGTTCCAGGTCACATGATCGCCGACTTTGAATTTCACCGCCATGCGGATTCCTATAACTCACCGCGCGCAGCCAAAGCCTTGATGCGGTCGGCGGTGCGCAGGGCGATGGCGGTGATGGTCAGAGACGGATTCACGCCGCCGGTGGTGGGAAAGACCGATCCGTCGCAGACCCACAGGTTCGGAACATCCCAACTCCGGCAATCTGAGTTGATGACGCTGGTGTCGGCGCCGAATCCCATGCGTGCGGTCCCGGCCAGGTGGTTGGTGTCGTCTTCCTGGCGGAAGATTTCGCGCGCGCCCACCGCTTCGAGACTGGTCTGCATCTGCCCGAGGGCATGCTGGATCAACGCCTTGTCGTTGTCGCCCCAACCGTAGGTGACGCGCGCGACTTTCAGACCATATTGATCGGTCTCGTCGGCCAGGGTCACGCGATTGGCTTCGTTCGGCAGCATCTCGCCGACCATCTTCAGGCCCACCTGATGGTTGTACTTGGCCATCTCGTCGCGCAGCGCCTGGCCCCACAATCCGCGCGAACCGGTCTGGATGGTCGCCCATTCGATCGGCAGCGGACCCTGCGCCATCCAGCAATAGCCGCCCACGAAATTTTTTTCGTCGTCGTAGTTCCAGTGTTCGGTGATGGCCAGGGAGGGCGGCCCCTTATACCAACGCACCTCCTCCTGCATCGTCCCGAATACCGCTTGGTTGGACTGGGTCATCAGGTTCTTGCCGACCAGCCCGGAGCTATTGGCGAGGCCGTTGGAATAACGATTGGTCGCCGATGCTAGCAGCAGGCGCGGCGTCTCGATCGCGTAGCCGGCCACGACCACATTGCGCGCCCGCTGAAACCGCCAGCGTCCCTCGCGGATGTAGTGCACGCCCGTGGCACGGCCGGCGGAGCCCATCTCGATGCGAGCGACCATGGCTAGGTCGCGGATCTCCGCGCCGGCCCTCAGCGCCCGGGGAACGAAGGTGACAAGCTGGCTCTGCTTGGCGTTGGTCGGGCAGCCGAACCGGCAGAAGCCGCGATAGACGCAGGGCGGCGAGGCGCCATGCGGCGCCGACACCGTCGCGAGCGGGGTGGGTGTCCACGAAATCCCCATCGCCTCACAGCCCTTGGCCAGCAACACCGCCGCGCCATTCATCTCGTGGGCGCGATAGGGATAGGCGGGCCGCTTCGGACCCCAAGGGTAGCGCAGGGGGCCGGAGATGCTGAGCGCCCGCTCGGCCTTGGTGTAATAGCCCCACATCTCGCGCCAATCGAGCGGCCAATCGACTCCATAGCCCAGCACGCTATGCGATTTGAACCATTCGGGCCGGAAACGCAGCGAGACCATGGCGAAGTGCACGGTGCTGCCGCCGACCGCTTTGCCGCTGTTCTTGCCACCCATGGTGAGCGGGTTCGCACCATCGACGACGCGCATGTCGTTCCAGTAGAGCTTGTTCTGCTCCATCTCGTCGGAGGCGAAGTCCTCCAGCGGCCGAAAATAGGGGCCGGCATCGAACCCAACGACGGAAAAGCCGCCTTCGGCCAGGCGCGCGATGAGCGGCGCTCCGCCAGCGCCCGTCCCCACCACGACGAAATCGACGGTCTCGGAGTCGTCGAACTGGCGCATCGGAACCCAGGCGCCGGCCCTGAAAACGTCCGGCGCGCGCCCGCCCGTCGCGCGGGGTCCCGCGAATGGGTCAGCCGACACGATCGTTTTCACGCCGGGCGCGTTCCTCCTCGCCGGGTTTCGCTTCGGCCGCTTCCCAAGGATCGCGCCGATCCAGCGCCATCCGCACATAGCCGCGCGGGCTGGCGGGACCGCCGAACCCGATCTCATTCCAGGCCGTGGGATGGGCATAATAGGCGTGGGTGATGTCCGGAATCACCCGATGGGCAAAGAACAGCGCGCTGGGCATAGCGCCCCACGCCGTGCCGTTCAGTTCGCCCCTTTGCATGCGGCTCAGCAGATGGTCCTGCCGCGCAGTCGAAAGCGCATGGAAACGTGCCGCGTGCAGGCGCATCGCCTCGTCATCCAGGGCCGCCAGACCGCGGCGCCAAGCTTCGTCCTGCGGCGGCATCGCGGCGTAGCGATAGCCGTCCAGAAACCCCTCTCGCAGCTTCAGATCCACATAGGCGGCCAGCGGAACGGGTGGACGGTTTTCGGCCTGCGGCATGATCCGGTCGCATACCGCGCTCAGACATCGCCATTCATCCGGCGTGAAGAAAATCGGCTCGCGTGGCGCGGCTAGCCGGGCGTCGATCACGGCCCGCGTCTGCTCGTTCCACGATTGCGTCCAGCGCTTGGCGAGCACGTCATAGCCCGGGTAGAGTTCGGTCATCCGTCTTGGTCCTCGATCAGGCTGAGCGCTGCCAGCGCCGCCAGGGCCAATCCCGTGAACGCGGGGGGCGCGGGAATGGGCGGCCCGTTCAGGACGTTCTGGCGCCAATTTCGCCATCCGCCCATATTGCGAGCAACACCCATGATGTGAAAACCCGACCCCGCGAAACCGAGCACGGCGGTGAGGCGCAGCCACCAGCGCGTGAAGCCGCGAGGTTTGCGCGCGCTGCCCATGGCGGCGTTGCCCATCAGCGCCGCGGCGAAAGGCGGAACGGTGACCGGCAGGAACATGAACGGGTCGTGGTAGGCGCCACGAAAATGCAGCAACCCCGCCTCTCCCACCGTACCCAGCAAGCCCACAGCCACGCCGGCCGCTACCACCCGGCCGGCGGCCAGACCCGCAATGGTCGGCTTCGTCCCGGGCGCATTGTCTCTCACGCGCTCGGCGAGGAATCCCAACATTCCCGACAGGATGAGCGCGGCGGGCGCGCCGATGGGGGCGGAATAGAACAGATTCTGGAAGCTGAATCCGCCCGGTCTTTTGCCCACATTGTAGATATGAAAGGCGGTTCCGATGATCCCGATCAGCGCGGCCGAGGCATAGGCCGCGTCGCGCGCCGGGTGGGGCCTCGGGCGTCGGTCTCCAGAGCCGTGCAGGCCGGCCAGGAGAGACAGCGCTGAACTCACCAACGGCGCGAACATGGCCTTGTTGTGGAAGGAGCCGCGGTAATGCTCGATGGCGCTGTCCAGCAAGACCGAGGCGGCGATCGTGCCCGAGGCGCGGTTGAGTCGCCGCCCGGCGCGCACCGCGACGTCAGGATCCCAAGGTGTTCGCTCGGCCGGCACCCTTGTCTTTTGGGACGTCGGCGACGCGCGGACTCTCCACGAGCGCCAGGGTGCCGGCTCGACAAACCCCGCACCCATCGTGCTCGCCTCGGCGGCGACCCGGTTCGCGCGCCCCACCGGCTTAACCCCGATGCGGCAAGACGGTTTCCAGTACTTCCTTGACGCTGTTCTTCAGTACGCTACCCAGTTCCGGCTCGGTCGACATCATCGTCATGAAGTGTTCGGCGTCCTTGAGCGTGATGTGGGGCGGCAGAGGCGGCACATTGGGGTCGGTGTAGGCTTCCAGGATCACCGGGCGATCGGCCGACAGGGCCTCGTCCCACGCCGCTCCGATCTTGTTGGGATCGTCCACGAAAATCCCCTTCAGCCCGATCATCTCCGCATATTTTGCATAGGGAAAATCGGGGATGGACTGAGTAGATTCCGTCTTGCCGTCGCCAAGCTGGATGCGCTCCTCCCACGTCACCTGGTTGAGGTCGCGATTGTTCAGCACCAGGACGATCAGCGTCGGATTCGGCCATTGTTTCCAGTATTTGCCGATCGTGATCATGACGTTGATGCCGTTCATCTGCATCGCGCCATCGCCCATGCAAGCGATCACCGTCCGGTCCGGAAACGCCATCTTGGCGGCCATCGCGTAGGGCGTCCCGGCGCCGAGCGAAGCCAGGCCTCCGGAGAGAGACGCTTTCATTCCCCGGCGCATCTTCAGGTCGCGCGCGAACCAGTTTGCCGCCGAGCCGGAATCGGCGGTGATGATCGCATTGTCGGGCAAGCGGGACGACAGTTCCCAGAAGACCCGCTGCGGGTTGATCGGATCGGCACTGCTCATCGCCCGCGCCTGCAGCACCTTCCACCAGTCTTTCAAACTCTCGGCGATTTTGTCCCGCCATTCCGTATCGGTCTTCTGATTCAGCATGGGCACCAGCGCGTCGAGCGTCGCGGCGGCGTCGCCAATCAGGTTCACCTCCATAGGATAGCGCAGCGAGAGGTTGGCGCCGTTGATGTCGATCTGGACGCCGCGGGCGTGGCCGGGCTTCGGCAGGAACTCGCTGTAGGGGAAGGCCGACCCGACCATCAGGAAGGTGTCGCAACCCTTCATCAGATCCCAGCTCGGCTTGGTTCCCAAGAGGCCGAGCGAGCCCGTGACCCAGGTGAGATCGTCGGGCAGCGCCGCCTTGCCCAGGAGCGCCTTGGCCGCCCCCGCGCCCAGCTTGTCAGCGACGGCGATCACCTCGTCCGTCGCTTCCAGAGCGCCGGCGCCGACCAGGATGGCGACTTTCTCGCCGGCGTTCAGCACTTCGGCGGCGGCGCGCAGGCCGGCTTCCTCGGGGACCTTCGACAGCAGCGGGAAGCCGACGCCGGTATGGGTGTAGCCGTGCGCGGTCGGCGCCTCCTCGTACTTCATCAACTGCAAATCGTTGGGCAGGATGACACAGGTGACCGAGCGCTTGGCCTGGGCGATGCGCACCGCGCGGTCGATGATCGTGCGCACCTGACTGGGGATCGTGCCGGTGGCGACGTATTCGCTGGCCACGTCCTTGAACAGGGTCTGGAGATCCACCTCCTGCTGAAATGAGGACCCGATCGACGCCCGCGCCTGTTGGCCGACGATGGCCACCACCGGCACGTGGTCCATCTTGGCGTCGTAGAGGCCGTTCAGGAGATGAATGGCACCGGGGCCTGACGTAGCGTAGCAGAGGCCCACGCCGCCAGTGAACTTGGCATGGGCGCTGGCCATGAACGCCGCCATCTCCTCGTGGCGCACCTGCACGTATTCCATGGCATTGCCGCCGCGCTCCAGCGCCACGTCCAGGCCGCCCACGCCGTCGCCGGGATACCCATAAACCCGCGTCAACCCCCACTCGTTCAGCCTGCGCCAGACGAATTCACTGACGTTCATGCTCATTGGAGACTCCAAGGATGCGGCCGTTTCGGGCCTCCTAGACCCCCAAATTCACTACGCCTCAAACGTCCAGACGTTCCTGTGGCAGCCAGACACTCATTCGAATCGAGCGGCTCACGCGCCAAGGCCCGAGCGCGGAACCGCTGCGCCGCGCGCCGGGTTTGGTTGGAATGGAAAAGACGGAACACATTGAGATCGAGGTCGTATTGGATGCCGGCGCGATCATTGGGGAGTCTCCCACATGGTCGGCCGCGGAACGCGCCCTCTATTGGATCGACGTCAAGAAACCGGCACTCTACTGCTATGATCCGGCCGATAGCGGCCAGCGATCCTGGCGGCTTTCGAGCGACGTTGGCGGTTTCGCCCTTACCGCCGATCCGCCGGGCGCGGTGGTGGCGTTGCGTGAGGGCGTGTTCGCGTTGGACTTCGCGTCCGATGCCCTTAAGCGGCTGGCGCCGGCGCCGTTTGATCCTTCGCTGTTCCGTTTCAATGAAGGCGCCTGCGATTCTGCCGGGCGCTTTTGGATCGGCGTCATGTTCGATCCGATCGAGGCCGGCCCGTTGCCCCGGGAGGGCGCCCTACACAGCTTCCGCGTCGATAGCGGTCTGCGTCTCGAACCCGACGCCGCCCAGTTGCACAACGGCATGGCGTGGAGCGGCGATGGACGCACCTTCTATCTATCTCACAGCATGAGCGGCGAGATCCTTGCTTTTGAATTCGACCTGGCGGCCGGCCGGATTGGCGCGCGCCGCGTCTTCGCCCGGCTGCCCCCCGCCCTCGGCATTCCCGACGGCGCGGCGGTGGATACCGAGGGGGGCTATTGGTGCGCCTGCCATGGCGGGGGCCGGCTGCGCCGCTTCCGGGCGGACGGAAGCATCGATCGCGACATCCTGCTGCCGGTCAGCCAACCAACAATGTGCGCGTTCGGGGGCGCTACTCTCGAAGAGATGTACGTCACCAGCGCCAGGGACAAGCTCGATGCCGACCAGTTGGCGCGAGAGCCGCTCGCGGGCGCCCTCCTCCGCCTGCGGCCCGGCGAACGTGGCGTCCCGCGGTCGTCGAGCGTGTGGTGAAAACGCACGCGTCAGGCGGCCTTGCGGAACTCCTGGCGATCAGCCACTCGAACGGTGGGTTTGGGGCGGCAGCGATTGACGATGCGATGAGCGACGTCTCCCCGCGTTGGATAGGGAGGTCCTTGGAGTCGAAAAGGCGACATCCTCGAAAGAGCATGCGCGCTGGGAACCCCGCGTACGATCTTTTGTTGTATCCGCGAGACTTCTAAGCGCGGGCGGGACCTATGGCGGAGCGGGATTTCAACCGGCGCCGGCTATTGGAGGCGGGACTCGTCGCGCTGCCGCTTGGCGCTGCCGCCGCGGGCGCAATTGGCAAAGCCGGCGTGCCTTGGCGACCGGACGAGGCGGCCTATCCGCTCGCTGTCGATGAAGGCAAAAGCTACAATTTCTTCAGTCGGGCGGAAGCGGCGTTCATCGTGGCGGCGGTGGCGCGGATGATCCCGGCCGACGAGCTGGGCGGCGGCGCGATCGAGGCGGGGGTGCCGATTTTTCTCGACCGTCAACTCGCCGGCGAGTTCGGGCAGGGCACACAATGGTACATGCGGGGACCTTGGGCGAAGGGTGAGGAGACTCAGGGCTATCAGAGCCGCATGTCCCCGGCGCAGATGTATCGCGCCGCCATCGCCGCGATCGACAAAGATACCAACCACGCCTTCAAGGTCGTGTTCGCCAGGCTGAAGGGGCCCGATCAAGATACCTATCTCAAGCGCCTCGAGACCGGCGATGTCTCGCTGGCAAACGTCGATTCGAAAGCCTTCTTCATCCTCTTTCTGCAAAACGTCATCGAGGGCTTCTTCTGCGATCCCATCCATGGCGGAAATCGCGACATGATCGGCTGGAAGCTGATCGGCTTTCCCGGCGCGCGCTACGACAAGCGGGCCTGGGTCCTCGCTTTTGGCAAACCCTACGATCTGCCGCCGGTCTCTATCGGCGGTCGCCCGGGCTGGCTGGCCCCCAAGAATTGAGGCGAAGATGGCCAAGCGTCTCCCGAAGGTCGATGCGGTCGCGATCGGTTTCGGCTGGACGGGAGCCATCCTCGCCCAGGAATTGACCGACGCGGGCTTGAACGTCCTGGCTCTGGAGCGTGGTATCTGGCGCGACACCGAAACCGATTTCTCCACCACCTTCGCCCAGGACGAATTGCGCTATCGCTACCGCATGGAGCTGTTCCAGCGTCCGGCGCACGACACCTGCACGGTTCGCAACAACGTGAGCCAGACGGCGCTTCCCATGCGTCGTCTCGGCTCCTTCCTGCCAGGATCCGGCGTCGGCGGGGCAGGAGTCCACTGGAATGGCCAAACCTGGAGGTATCTGCCCTCCGACCTGACCGCCAGAAGCCACAACATCGAGCGCTATGGAAAAGCGGTCGTGCCACCCGACATGACCATCCAGGATTACGGCGTCACCTACGCCGAACTCGAGCCCTATTATGACAAGTTCGAGTATCTTTGCGGCATCTCGGGCCAAGCCGGCAACATCAATGGCGCGATCCAGCCGGGGGGTGACCCCTTCGAGGGCCCGCGTACGCGCGGCTACCCCAATCCGCCGCTGGACATGCCATGGGGCCCGGCCATGTTCGGCAAGGCGGCGGCATCGCTCGGGTACCATCCCTTTCCGCAACCCGCGGCCAATGCATCGCGGCCGTACACCAATCCCTTGGGCGTGCAGATGGGTCCCTGCACCTATTGCGGCTTTTGCGAGAAGTTCGGCTGCGGCAACTACTCCAAGGCCAGCGCCCAGACGACGATCCTGCCGGTGCTGATGGGCAAGCCGAATTTCACCCTGAAGACCAGTTGCGAGGTTCTGAAGATCAACCTCGCGCCGGACGGCAAGACGGCGACCGGGGTCACTTACATCGACGCCGCCGGCCAAGAGTTCGAACAGCCCGCGGATCTCGTGATCCTCTGTGCGTATATCCTCCACAACGTCCGCCTGCTGCTGGTTTCGGGGATCGGCAAGCCCTACGACCCGGCCAGCGGCGAAGGGGTGATCGGCAAAAACTACGCCTACCAGATCGATTCCTCCGTGGATGTTTTTTACGAGGACAAGATTCTCAATCCCTTTGTCGGCGCCGGCGCGCTGGGCTTGATGATCAGCGATTTCAATGGCGATAATTTCGACCATTCGGGACTGGGCTTCATTGGCGGCGGATACATCGGCGTCCTGCAGACCGGTGCGCGGCCGATCGAAACCCATCCGACACCGGAGGGAACGCCCAAATGGGGCGGAGCGTGGAAGAAGGCTTTGGCGAAGAGCTATCTGCGCTGCGCCACCGTCGCCACCCAGGGTTCGGTGATGAGCCACCGCAGCAACTACCTCGATCTCGATCCTACCTACCGCGACGCCTATGGCCAGCCGCTCCTTCGCATGACCTTCGACTTTCAGGACAACGAACACGCGATGAGCAATTATATCACCGCCCGCGCGGCCGAAATCGCCAAAGCGATGGGTGGCCGCGAGATCAGCGTCAAACCGCGAACCGGGTCGTGGAGCGTGGTTCCCTACCAGTCCACCCACAACACCGGCGGGGCGATCATGGGGACCAACCCGAAAGAAAGCGCCCTCAACAAGTACCTGCAGAGCTGGGATGTCGCTAACCTGTTCGTGATGGGCGCCACCGCCTTTCCCCAGCAGTCCGGTTACAACCCCACCGGCACCCTGGCCGCCCTGGCCTATCATTCCGCCCAGGCCATCACGACGCAGTATCTGAAAGCGCCGGGTCAGCCCCTGGTCCAGCCGTGACGAAGTCCGGATCGCGCCCTGGCCTCATCGTGGCCACTCTGTGCGTGACTGCTTTCGCGCTGCAGATTTCGAGCCTTAGCCACGCTTCCGCGCCAGCGAATGCGACCAGGGTCGCCGAGGGCCGCTATCTGGCCGCGGTCGGCGATTGCGCGTCCTGTCACACCCGGGAAGGCGGCCCGGCGTTGGCCGGCGGTTTCGCTCTGAACACGCCCTTCGGAACGATCTATTCGGCCAATATCACCCAGGACAAGACGACCGGCATCGGATCGTGGTCGCAGACCGACTTCGAGCGGACGATGAGCCAGGGTCAGGACGACCAGAAGCAAAATCTCTATCCGGCCATGCCTTACCCGTCCTACGCCCATGCGACCCAGGGCGATGTCGATGCCATCTTCGCCTATCTGAAGACGGTGAAGCCTGTGCATTACAATCCGCCGCCCAATCGCTTGCCGTTTCCGCTCACCATCCGGCCGCTGCTGTCCTTCTGGAACTGGCTCTATCTGAAGCACGGACCGATCGCTGTGCCTGCCCATGCGAGCCCGCAATGGGTTCGCGGCGCCTATATCGTCCAGGGCCTCGGCCATTGCGGCGCCTGCCACACGCCCAAGACGATATTTCAGGGGGATAAGTACGACGATGCGCTGCAGGGCGACGCGCTGGACAACTGGTTCGCGCCCGACCTCAACGGCGATCATCGTCAGGGTCTCGGTTCCTGGTCGGCGGCGGATATCGTCGAGTTCCTGAAGACCGGGCGCAATGCCCGTTCGAGCGCCTCGGGTTCGATGTCCCTGGTGATCGTCCATTCGACCTCGAAGATGTCCGACGCGGACCTGAAGGCCATCGCCGCCTATCTGAAGAGCCTGCCGGCGGCCAAGTCCGAACCGGCGCCGGCGCACCCGGCCGCCGTTCTCATGGCCCAGGGCCGCGCCGTCTATGTTGACGAATGTTCGGCCTGCCACAAAATGGATGGCGCCGGAGTCGCGCGGTTCTTCCCGCCCCTCAGGGGCAATACCAACGTGCAGCAGACCAATCCCACCACGTTGCTCCACTACATCTTGACCGGAGCGCAGACGGCGACGACGAGCGCCAAGCCCACGCCGTTTTCCATGCCGACCTACGCGTGGAAGCTGAACAACGACGAACTCGCGGCGGTGGCGACCTACATCCGCAATAGCTGGGGCAACGTCGCTCCCGCGGTGTCCAGGGATCAGGTCGGCGACCTCAGAGGCAAGATCGCCGCCCATCCCGCCCGCAAACCTCCAAGCAAGGTGTAGAACGCCGGCGACCGGTTCAATGGTTGGTCTTGGCCCCCCCGGCGCTTCGCGCTTCGGCCCGCAGGTGCTGGTAGTCCGCTGCGGTCAGATAGGGTAGCGCTTCGAGGAAACCGACGAGGTTCCACACCTGGCCGTCGGAACGCACCTCAGCCCAAGCCGGCATGGCGGTCATCTTCACGCCCTGGCCGACAATCCAGTAGAGTTCCCTGGGGCGCCAGCGGCGGGCCGCGTCCTCAAGATAGGGAGGCGGCGGAGTCATGGCGCTCGCCCAGCGCGCCTGAGCGATTCCAGGGGCGCCATGACAGACGGCGCAGGACGCGTCGTAATCGCGGAATCCCGCCGCGACTTCAGCGGGCGCGAAACGGGCCGGCGGCTTCACGCCGGCGGCGCGAACCTCCACCGAACGGATGAAGGCCGTGTGCGCCGCGACGGCCACGACCGCCAGATGCGGCGTGCTGGCGGTGGCATTGAAAATTCCGCCCTCGATGACGACCACGGCGCCAATTCCCATGGCGCCAAACGCGCAAACGCCGCCCGCCAAAAAAATCAGGAGTTCCCTCGGCGAGGTCAGGAAGCGCATGATCCACCGCGGCATCTGCACGGACATGACGGCTCAGTGCTTTCGGTAGAGCCAGGCGGCGACGTCGCGCGCCTGGGCGTCGGTCAGGCCGACATCGGGCATGGCGTTGCCGGGTACCACGCTCTGGGGATGGCGAAGCCAGCGGACGAGATTTTCGGGCGTGTTCGGAAGGACACCCGCGATCATGGTCCGCTCGCCGAAGGTCGAAAGGGGCGGTCCGACCTGGCCAATGGCGCCTTCGACGCCCGCGATTTCATGACAGGCGCCGCAGCTGAACCGTCCGACAAGAAGCGCCCCCTGGCCTGGATTGCCACCGAATTTTGCCCATGTGTGCGCCGCCGGCCGGCGCACACAGCCCGAAAGCGGCGTGGCACAGACGATCGCCAGCATCATGCAACTCATGAGTTTGCGGGAAAGATCTGCCCAGCCCCGATCCGATGTCACGGCGAGAACCTCCAGCATGAGGGGACGAAGAACGGCCACGCGGTGTCGAACAGAATGGCCACCGCGAAGCCGGCGGCAGCCATCATCGCGCAGGCGGCCATGAAGCGCGTGCGGCCTTCGCCTACCTCGATCAGGTTGCCGGCGCCCCCCGATTTTTCCTGGGCAGATCGCCGCCACGCCGCGAGAGCGACGAATCCGCCAGCCACAGCGAGCGCGAGGCAGGCCAGATTGACGCATATGAGGAACACATTCTCAGGCCCCCACCCGGCGGCCGGCGGGGTGGCGCGCGGGACGCCGCCGGGCTGGCAGATGGCGGCGGCGACACCGAAATTCACGGAGAGCTGAAAGATCCAGGCGGCGGGACCCGCGGCCAGCGCCAGCAGCAAAGCCTCCACCCTCACGCGGTCCCGGTGCGGCGAGGGGTGCTCTCGGGCCCCAAGCATGAGTTCGCCGCTCATGGGTTCACCAGATAGGGTGTGAGATAGAGGGTGGTGAAGACGACCACCCATACCGCATCGACGAAATGCCAGTAGGTCGAGCTGATCAGCACCGGGGTGTGGCGCCGGGGTGTGAACTTGCCCGCCGCCGACCAGGCGAACACCACACCGAGAATGACCATGCCGACGATGACATGGGCCATGTGCAGGCCGGTGATGGTGAAATAGAGCGAGCCATAGGAGCTGCTGGTGATGCTGTAGGTCTTGGACTTCCACTCGAGGGCCTGAACGATCAGGAACACCAGCCCCATGGCCATGGTCGCCGCAACGCCGATCAGATGCTGGCGCCGCCGCCCGGTTTTTGCGCCCTTCTCGGCCCACCAGATGACCGCGCTGCTGCTCAACAAAATGATGGTGTCGGGCAGGGCGAGCTTCAGGGACGGGTGCGCCACAGGCAGCCAGCCAGGGCCGAAGCGGACCGCGAAAAAGGCATAACTGAACAGCAGATAGACAAACAGGGAGGACTCCGTGGCGATCAGACAGAGCATTCCCCACCAGCCGACGCTGTTGTGCTTCAGGCTCGCAACCGGCAGCTCTTGAGCCAAATAGACCGCATCAGCCATTGGCAGCCTCCATGTCGGCGTGGACGCGCCGGGGCCAGAACCAGTCGACAAGCGCGCCAATGACGATCAGGCCGCCCAGCGCCGCCACCCACCAGAGATGGAAAAGCGTCGCCGCGAATCCGAGCGAGAGGCCGCAGGAAAGGATGAAGGGCGCGAACGAATCGGCGGGCATCTCCAGAATCAGGTTCGGCTCCGCGTCGAACGGCGTCGTGGCGATGGTCTCGCGACCGCGGTCCAGCAGCAGCCCTTCGGTGAGCCGCGAAGGCGCTGGCGATTCGTTGAGCCAATGCTCCCACAGGGGGTGGCGGCTCTCGATGGTGGGTATGACCGCGAAGTTGTAGGGCGGCGGCGGCGAGGGAATCGACCATTCGAGCGTTGGCGCGCCCCACGGATTGGGGCCGGCGAGGCAGCCGCGCTTGAGACTGACCGCGACATTGACCACGAGCAGCAGCACGCCGATCGCGAACAAGAGGGCGCCCAAGGAAATCACCAGATTCATCGGCCCCCAGCCCATCTCGGGCGCGTAGCTGTAGATCCGTCTTGGCATCCCCATCAGCCCGACGATGTGCATCGGGAAGAACCCAAGGTTGAAGCCGACGAACATGGTCCAGAAGTTCCACTGCCCTAGGCGCTCGTCGAGCAGCCGTCCGGTCATCTTGGGAAACCAGTAGTAAATGGCGCCTGCCACCGGAAAGACGTTGATGCCGATTAGGACGTAGTGGATGTGGGCGACGATGAAATAGGTCTGGGTGAGCTGCCAGTCCACCGGCGTCGAGCCTGTCATCACCCCGGAAACGCCGCCGATCACGAAGAGAACGATCATGCTGGCGAAGAAAAGGAAGGCCGTCCTGATCACGGGGCGGCCTGTCCAGATGGTCGCCGTCCAGGCAAACACGGCTACCGCGCTGGGCAGAGTAATGATCAGCGAGGCGCCACTGAAAAACGAAAGCGCCAGGCTCGGAAGTCCGGTTGCGAACATGTGGTGGACCCACACCCCGAACCCGAGCGCCATGGTTGCCACCGTGGCGAGGGCCACGGGCGTGTAGCCGACCAGGGGTCGGCGGCAGAAGGTCGGCAGGGCGTCCGACACCATTCCCATGGCGGGCAGCACGATCGCGTAGACCCATGGGTGCCCGAACATCCAGAACAGGTGCTGCCAGATGAGCGGTTGGCCCTTGTCGGCGGTGAAGAACTGGGTCCCGAACTGGCGGTCCATCCACAGGAGGAAGAAGGCGAGGCTGACGCTGGGCACCGCCAGCAGGTTGGCCACCGAGGCCGTAAGCGTCCCCCAGGTCAGGATCGGCACGCGGTTGATCGACATGCCAGGCGCGCGCGTGCGCAGAAAGGTCACCACGAAATTGGCCGATCCAACCGTGGTCGAGATGCCCAAGAGGATTAGGCCGAGCGCATAGACGTCGATGTTGATCCCGGGATTATAGGTCTTGGCGGCATAGGGCACATAGTTGAACCAGCCGTCGTTGGGGCCGTTGCCGGTGACGAAGCCGGCGTAGATGAAGACGCCTGCCGCCAGATAGATCCAGTAGGAAAGGGCATTGAGTCTAGGAAACGCCATGTCCCGCGATCCCAAGAGCAGCGGCCACAGAAAGTTGCTGAATCCGGTGAGGATCGGCGACGAGTAGAGAAAGATCATCGTCACGCCGTGGATAGTGAAAAGCTGGTCGTACTGTTCTGGCGTCAAGAGCGTCTGGTTGGGGGCGGCCAGTTGCCAGCGCATGACCATCGCCTCGATCCCGCCCAGAATCAGAAAAACGAAGGCGGTGACGATGTATCGCTTGCCGATCTCCTTGTGATCGACGGACGAGATCCATCCTTTCAGTCCAGGCGCGGTCTCCCACATCCTTTGCAGGCGCGCGCCCGGAAAATCGCCGTCGATCGCGACGATGCGGGGGCGGCGGGCGTCTTCCCATGCGGTCGTCACGAGCGGTCCCTCATCGCAAGGTCTCCAGATAGCGGACCACCGCCTGCAGCTCGGAGCCGGACAGATAGGTCTTGGGCATCTGCGCGCCGAGCTTCAGGGCTTGGGGATTGCCGATCCAGCCGGACAGGCCGCCGATGGTGTTGGGAACGGTCCCTGCCGCAAGCGTCTCGCGGCTCATCAGGTGGGTGAGATCCGGGCCGACGATGCCGTGCTCGCCGGCGCGGCGGACCACCGGCAAGCCCATGCCGCGAACGCTGTGGCAGACGGCGCAATGGACCGCGAAGACTTCCTCGCCCGTGGCTTCCAGTGCGCTGCTTGGGGTGACGGCCGGACGCATCTCTCCGCGACGCCACGCTTCGAAGGTCGCGGGCGACTCGGCAATCACGTCCAGGCCCATCCTTGCGTGCTCGATGCCGCAGAATTCGGCGCACTCGCCGTGGTAGCGGCCGGGCCGGTCGGCCTGGAGCCACGCGACGTTGATCTGGCCGGGAATGGCGTCGGTCTTGCCAGTGAGGACCGGCGCCCAAAAGGAGTGGATGACGTCGGCGCTCACGAGCTTCACGAGGACCGGCTCGCCGGTCGGAATATGAATCTCGTTGGCGGTGACGAAGATCTCTGCCGGATTGTCTGAGAGATAGCGCACCTGCCACCACCATTGGCGGCCGGTGACCTCGAGCGTCAGACGTGGTCTCGCCTTCGGCGAATCGATCGTCGCGAGCACCGCAACTGTCCAGACGAGGATGCCGACCAGAGCGATCACCGTAAGAGGCATTCCCACCCAGAACCACGCGAGGCCGCCGGTTCCGCGTTGCGCGGGCAGGTCCGCGAAACTGTCGACCGACCCAGGTCGTCGCCGCGCCACGATGCCGGCGGCCACTGCGACGGCGATGATCGCGACCACCGCGAGGGAAAGCGCAATCATGCCCCACAGCAGGACCGTCGCCGGGTCGGCCCTCGGCCCCAAGGTTCTCAGATAGCTCATCGGCGACGACAGCGCCCCCTCGGGCGAGCCGCCGAGCACCAGCGCAATGGCCGCGACGCCCCCCATGCCTCACACCCGTGCCGGGGCGCGGACGCCGGCACGCCGCATCGCCACCGCCATGGCGGCGAGGATCGCCACCAGCAGAACCGCCCCCGCCGGGATCCACATGACGATCCCTCCCAGCTGCTGGTCCTGCAGCGGCGTCAAGCCCCAGGCTTCGGTGGTGAGCCAATGGACGGCGTATAGCGGTCGCACCGCGAAGGTGATGATGGCGCCGAGGAGGCCCATCTGCAGGGTCGTGGCCAGGGAGGCGGCGAGGAACTCACCCAGGCGATCCCGTGCGACGTCGAGCAGCGCCACCCACAGCCACAGGGCCGTCCCGAACGCGGTTGCGTGCATCAGCCAGTAGAGCGCCGCGCTTTCGAAAGTGGCGGTGTAGGGACCGGGGGCGTGCCAGCACCACAGCGCCACCGCGAATGCCCCCGACGCGATCAGGGCGGCCCGGGCGGGTGGGCGAACGGCGCTCCCGGCGTCCGGACGTCCGCGCCATGCCGCGACGAACACCCTTGGCCGGCCCAGCGCGATCAAGGGCGCGACGATCATCTCCAGGATCATGTGCTGGCCGACCCGCGCCGAAAACAGAGATACCGAAAGGGCACAGAGGGGAGAGATCAGAGCGAAGGCGCCAAGCGCCCAACCGCCGTAGAAGCAGGCCCTCCGCCACGGTGCGACATCCGCGCGTCGCGACGAGCCGCTCTTGACCAGCACGGCGTATGCAACGACCACCGCGGCGAGCACCGCAATGAGAAACGGATCGAGGTTCCAGCGCGAAAGCAGCCCTGCCGGGTCGGGCGGCGCGCCGCAATAGGGTGAGTGGAGGGAAAACGCTGCCCCGATTCGCAAGATCGCCATCGCTGCACCCCCGCCAAATCCAAGTGGGACTACGAAATCTCTACTCTTGGTGGATCAAATCTGACATCTGATTCCCGGATGGGACTTCCTATCGGTTCCTGGCGCGCGAGTTTGGCGCAAGCACGAAGGAATTTCCATCACCGTTAAGCCGTCGGACCGGCGCCACCTGACGGTCGTGCCGAAAACGTCCTCGCACTAAACTGTATCCCTCATTGTGTTCGGATCGAAGGGCGATGCCGCGGCAGGGCTCATTTAACCGTCTGGCTATTATCTACACCCGTCGTCCAGACACACGCCGATATGCAATAATTCCTAGCGCCAGTTCTTCAGCGGCAGCCAGAATTCGAATCCGCCAGAACCGGTCCGCGGATCGAACGACTCCCCGTAGCGCTCGAAGAATGGGGAGTCGGTGAGTTCAAGGCCGGACGCTGGCAGCCATTTATTCCAGATCGTGGTCCATGCCATGCGGATGGACGAAATGTGATAGCTGAGCGCAAATACGATATGCGGCCGGCGGGGATGCACAGGCGGCGAACAATATCCGTGGACATCCGAGAGAAATCATCGACCTCCACGCCGGTCATGTACTCGATATTGCCTTCATCGTCGCCATTGTAGCACACGCCGAATGTCGGATTTCCACTCTGACCCGCAATGTTGCCGATGTAAGGCGGTGTCAACATGCTAATGCAACACTTGCTCCGCAGACAGATGATTGTGTCCCGAGCGTTTGATTGAAGCACCGTGCTCGCGGCCGTCAATGACGCCTTCGGCGCCGCGTTCCGCGGTCGCGTGCCGCGATCGTTGACCGCCGCTGCGCGCGACATTGCGGGATTCTGGCATATTAAGCATTCGGCTCTGATTCAATTTTGTCGGTTTCGTCAAAGAGAAGTTCGAAAGGTCTGCGCTGGCGCGAACGACGTCCGGCGGCTGCCGAACTCGTCGGAGTTCGAAGCCCATTGGAATTCTCCGCCGAAAGCCTCGCATTCGAATTGGCCGGTTGTTTGCGGTCTCCTGTTTCGGCTGGGAAAACCGTGGCAATCGGGCCACTCGCAGGGTCCATGATTTTATTGAATCGGGGCACAGGATTGCTAATATGACGTTCGTAATGTCGGAATCTCGGAAAATCAGGGTTTCGCCGCGCGGGGGGATCATGCGTCGGCTGTCCATAGCTGGTTGGAGTATTGCGGCGGTTCTGTTGATCGGCCCGATCGGCGCTCACGCGCATGGGGACGACGACGCGGGAATTCGGCTTGGCTGGTCTGTTTCGGATATCTCCGGCACTTCAAACGAACCCGCGCACGCAGGGGACGATGAGACGTTTGCGCCCGATTTGCCGATGCGATTCCCGGGATACGATTTGCAATTCAGCCCATCCATCGACGACACGCTGCTCGCCGCAGGCCCGGCTGATTTGTCTTCCACGCTGTTCGAGAGCCGAAGCTTCCTGGATTCATCGCTTGCACTTGCGAGCGATCTCCATCTTGAATTACGCGCAGCCGATGTGCGTCCAAACGGGCAGAATCTGCCGATACTGTCCGACCTCGCACAGCTACAACTTAGTCGGGCCGCCGAATTTGGCGGGTCGCGCACGCTGCTTGCGGGGGCAGACTGGGACATCGCGTCGTGGGGTGGGCTTGGGATTGCTGGAGCTCGGATTGAGTCCGCCTCTGGATTCGACGTTCCGATGAATCTGGAATTGCCCGGAACACGGGTTACGACGATGTTGGGGGTCTCGGCGCATCTTAATTTCGGCGATGGCTGGGTCACGAGCTTTTCCTACGATGAGGCCAGGACGAACCTCGATTTGCAGCCTAGCGCCGTCGCGGTCACGAACGACGAAAGGGACAGAAGCGGATTCGATGCCGCCGTTTCGAAGGACAATCTGTTCGGGGAAGATGCGCTCGGGGTCGCCTTGGTCCGGCCGGTGCAGACGGCGGGAGCCGGGCTTGCGACCGCCGGCAATTTTTCCGGCTTGCTAGGTCCACAGATCTCACTTTCGTCCGCCACGCCGGAGACGGATCTGCAGCTGGATTACGAAACCTCTTTCAACGGCAATATTACCCTTCAGGCCAACGCCGGCTATCAGATGAACGCGTCAGGCCAAAACGGGACGAAAGCCATTTCCGTGCTTTCCCGCGCCAAAATCAACTTCTGAGACGGCTAAACAGTTTGAAGCAGCACGCGGCGTTGCGGTTGGACGCCCGCTTCGCTAGAACCCGCGCCTTCGATGAATCCCGAAAGGCAACGCGATGGCCGGCCCGCAATATGTCTATGTGATGAAAGGCCTGTCGAAGACCTACCCGGGCGGGCGGCAGGTCCTGAAGGATATCTGGCTCAGCTTCCTGCCGGGCGCAAAAATAGGCGTCATCGGTTTGAACGGCGCTGGCAAATCCACGCTGCTGCGGATCATGGCCGGACAGGACGGGGAATTCACCGGCGAAGCGTGGGCAGCGGAAGGTGCGAAGGTCGGCATGCTGACGCAAGAACCCCAGCTCGACCCGTCTACCGATGTTCTGGGCAACGTCATGGCGAGCGTGGCGGAAAAGAAAGCGTTGCTCGATCGTTACAACGAAATTGCCGCCAATTATTCCGACGAAACTGCGGACGAGATGGCCTCGCTGCAGGACAGGATCGAAGCGCAGGGCCTGTGGGATCTGGATTCGCAGATCGAACAGGCGATGGATTCGCTGCGCTGTCCGGAGCCGGACGCCGAAGTCGCGAAGCTCTCCGGCGGCGAGAAGCGGCGGGTAGCGCTATGCAAGCTTCTGCTCGAAGCACCCGATCTTCTGCTGTTGGACGAACCAACAAATCATCTCGATGCCGAATCCGTCGCGTGGCTCGAACACACGCTGCGGGAATACAGGGGCACCATCGTGCTCGTCACCCATGATCGGTATTTTCTCGACAATGTGACAGGCTGGATTCTCGAACTGGATCGCGGCAAGGGCATTCCGCACGAAGGCAATTACACTTCGTTTCTGGAAATCCAGGACAAACGGCTGCTGCAGGAAGGTGCCAGCGAGGAGGCCCGCGAGCGCACGCTCGCCCGGGAACGCGAATGGATCAAGCAGAGCCCGCGGGCGCGCCAGGCAAAATCGAAGGCGCGCATCAAGGCCTATGAGGAACTCCTCGCTACCTCGCAGGAAAACCGAACAGGCCCGGCTCAGATCATCATTCCTTCCGGGCCGAGGCTCGGAGCGATCGTCGTCGAAGCCAAAGACGTCGAGAAAGCGTATGGCGACAGACTGTTGTTCGAAGGTCTGACTTTCACGCTACCACCTGGCGGCATTGTCGGCGTGATCGGACCAAACGGGGCGGGTAAGACCACCCTGTTCCGGATTCTGACCGGTCAAGAAAAATCCGACGGCGGCGCGCTGCGGATCGGGGATTCGGTATCAATGGCCTATGTCGATCAATCGCGCGACTCGCTCGATCCCAACAAGAATGTGTGGGAAGAAATTTCGGGCGGTGCCGATGTGCTCGAGCTTGGCAAGCGTACGATGCCGAGCCGTGCCTATGTCGGCGCGTTCAATTTCAAGGGCGGCGATCAGCAGAAGAAAGTGGGTAGCCTGTCCGGCGGCGAGCGGAATCGGGTTCATCTGGCGAAGATGCTGAAGTCGGGGGCCAACATGCTTCTCCTCGACGAGCCGACGAACGATCTCGATGTCGAAACGCTGCGGGCGCTGGAAGCGGCGCTTGAGGACTTCGCCGGATGCGCGATGATCATCAGCCACGACCGCTGGTTCCTGGACCGTATCGCCACCCACATGCTCGCATTCGAAGGCGACAGCCACGTGGAATGGTTCCAAGGCAACTACCAGGACTATGAAGCTGACAGGAAGCGCAGGCTCGGCATCGGGGCCGGGCAACCCCACCGCATCAAGTACAAGCGCTTCGCCCGCGCCTGACTTCCCTCCTAACGAGTGGGCGTATTCGGGGCGCCGGAGCGCAGCCGTTGCGTCAGTGCATTCAGATGAGAAATCAGTGCCGGCAGGCTGTCGCGATTTTCCTCGAGGAAGGCGGTGAACTGGTCCCGCTCTTCCAATGCCAGCCAAACGCCTGCAATGCTGGCGTCTATCACCACGAAGCGGCCGTTTTCATTGTCCACCCGAAAATCGATCTCGATCGGTTCGCCTTGACTATGTCCCGATGGATCAACGAGCACCGTTGTAACGATGTCGTCGCCTGGCGCGCGTTCGGTCTCGCCCGTAACTTTCAGCGTCTGGCCCGAATAGGAACTCAGACGCGATTCATAGACCGCCACGGCGTAGTCGCGGAAGGCATTGACGAACTGCTCGGTCTCCTGCGGTGGGGCCGTGCGGCGTGCGGCGCCGAGTGTAAAGAGCGCGATACGCCGAATATCCGTAAGGTTGGTCAGAAAATTCCGAAATTGAGCCCGCCGTTGCACATCCGCGACGCTGTGGTTGTTAAGAATAATCAGCCCTCTTTGGACGTTGTTCCGTACGTAATTCTCCGCCGCTGACTCGGCCCGGGCCGGCACGCCGGCGGCGACTGCAAACGCAATCAGGAAGGCCGTTGCGGTCGCGAACAATCTGCCCGAAATGGATCGAAAAGATAGCAAAGTTGGCATCTTCGTTTTTCCCTGCCGTCCAAAAAGTTTTCCGATGCAATTGAAGAATGAGGCCAACTCCTGAAGTTGGCCAATAATTTCGTCAACCGGATACATCCGTGCCTAGTCTAAAGCATGCCGTATATGGTTCGTCGTACCGGCCTGTCCAGCCGCCCTTTGCTTGTTGTCGACGCGCCAAACTTCACTTGGTTCCGACAAGCCAAACGGATGTTGCATAAGCATATAAAGATATGCTTATATAACTTCCCAGGAGAGCTTGATGGAACAGATTTTGGCCATGTTACGGGCAGCAGCCGACCCGACAAGGCTGCGGCTGATTCTTATTCTGCAGGAAACAGAACTGACGGTGACGGAGTTGACGCGGATTTTGGGACAAAGCCAGCCGCGCGTATCGCGACATCTCAAGCTGCTCTGCGACGCGGGGCTTCTGCAGCGTTATAAAGAAGGAAGCTGGGTGTTTTATCGCTCTGCGGAGCGCGGCGAGCGGGCGCGATTTGGCGAGGCGCTGGGGGCATTGACCCGACCGGAATCCGAGCCTTTCGAATCGGACAAGAGACGCCTTGAGGTCGTACGCGAGATACGTACCGCCGCGGCGCAAGCCTTTTTTCGGGCCAATGCTTCGCACTGGGAGCGCCTGCGCGCGCTGCATGCACCGGAGCGGGAAGTCGAAGCTGCCGTCCTGCGTATTATAGCGGGTCAGCCTCCAGACTCATTGCTGGATGCCGGCACTGGGACGGGCCGCATGCTTGAGTTGCTCGGCGCGCAGATACAGCGCGGCGTTGGCGTGGATGTGAGTCCGGAGATGCTGGCGATCGCTCGCGACCGGCTGGAGCGCGCGAAGCTTCACCATTGCCAGGTGCGCCTCGCCGATGCCTACCGTCTGCCGTTTCCCGGCGCCAGCGAGATGCAGGGCTTCGATGCCGCGCTGTTTCATCAGGTGCTGCACTATCTTGATGATCCCCAGGCCGCCATTGTCGAAGCCGCCCGTGTGCTGAAGCCTGGAGGGCGCATCCTGGTTGTCGATTTCGCACCACATGAACTTGAGTTTTGCCGCACGGAGCTTGCCCATCGCCGTCTGGGGTTCCCCGACTCCGAAGTGGGAAGCTGGTTCGAGGCGGCGCGGCTTAAGCCCGTTGGCTCGGAATCGATTGAACCGGAAGGCGGCGATCCCCGCAAGTTGACGGTCAGGATATGGGTCGCGACAGCGCGACCGGCGCGCGGCACGGCGAAGGCGGCTGCATGAGTCTGAAAGATCTTGTGGCAACCGGGGCGGCTATTGACGTCTCGTTCGAATTTTTTCCACCCAAAACGACCGAAGCGGAGGAAAACCTCTGGCGCTGCATCAAGCGCCTTGAACCGCTGACGCCGTCGTTTGTTTCGGTGACCTACGGCGCCGGTGGCACGACTCGCGAGCGCACACACGCTACCGTCAGGCGCATCGTGCAGGAGACCAGCCTCAAACCGGCAGCGCACCTGACCTGCGTCGGTTCTCCGAAACGCGAAATCGCCGATATCTTACAGGGTTACTGGGACGCGGGCGTGAGGCACATCGTTGCTTTGCGCGGCGACATGGCGGAGATGACCGGCGCATACCGCCCGCACTCAGACGGTTACGATTCGACGCCCGCGCTGATCGAAGGCATTCGGGCGACGGCACAATTCGAAGTCAGTGTCTCGGCTTATCCCGAACGTCATCCGGACTCGCCTTCGCTTATGCACGATATTGAGCTTCTGAAGCGCAAGGTCGATGCAGGCGCGAGCCGCGCGCTGACCCAATTCGGGTTCGATACCGATCTCGTCGCGCGGTTTCGCGACGCGGCTGCGGA
This sequence comes from Rhizomicrobium sp., assembly GCA_036511745.1. GTDB lineage: Bacteria > Pseudomonadota > Alphaproteobacteria > Micropepsales > Micropepsaceae > Rhizomicrobium. Next base: position 25,714 of record DATCBQ010000117.1, on the reverse strand, counting down.
TGCTGGCGTGTGCGTTCCCGTCGTTCCGGGACTTATCCCGACGACGAATCTTAAAGGCATTGTGCGTATGGCGGCGAAATCCGGCGCAACAGTCCCTGCATGGTTGCGCGCACTCTATGGAGGGCTCGACGCAGACGCTGATACGCGCAAAACGCTGGCCGCAGCGGTGCTGGCCGAACAGGTGCAGGAGTTGCGCAAGCGTGGCTTTGACGCTTTTCATTTCTACACCCTCAATCAGGCCGATCTGACCTACGCGGCTTGCCGCATGCTGGGCCTGACGGCCGCCACCCATCGCAGGAAAGTTGTCGGCTTATGAGTTTCAACCGTCTCGCCCGCATTGCGTGGCTCAAACAGGAGGCGAAGAACCGCATCCTGCTGCTCGATGGTGCTTGGGGCGTCCTGATCCAGGGTTATGGCCTTTCGGAAAGCGATTTTCGAGGCGAGCGCTTCGCCGATCATGGGCAGGATCTGAAGGGCAACAACGATCTCCTGACCCTTAGCCGACCGGATATCGTTCGCGAGATTTCGCATGCCTATCTCGAAGCGGGCGCGGACATCATTGAGACCAATACATTCAATGCGAGCGCCATCTCCCAGTCGGACTATGGTCTTTCCAATCTTGTAGGGGAATTGAACGAGGAAGCGGCAAGAATCGCGCGCCACGCCTGCGATACTTTGACGACAGCCTCGCGTCCGCGCCTGGTGGCGGGCGTTCTGGGACCCACCAACCGCACGGCATCGCTTTCGCCCGACGTGAACGATGCAGCGATGCGCAACATCACCTTCGACGAATTGCGCATCACCTATCGGGACTCGACGCTCGCACTTATGCGCGGCGGTGCCGACATCATCATGATCGAAACGGTGTTCGATACGTTGAATGCCAAAGCGGCAATTTATGCGATCGAGGAAGCGTTCGACGTGGCCGGCGAACGGCTGCCGATCTGGATTTCGGGAACGATTACCGATCTTTCCGGCCGCATGCTGACCGGGCAGACCGCAGAAGCCTTCTGGTATTCCGTGCGTCACGCGCGCCCTTTTGCGGTCGGACTGAACTGCGCATTGGGCGCCAAGGAACTGCGTCCCTACGTCGGCGAACTGAGCCATGCGGCTGACACGCTTGTCAGCGCCCATCCCAATGCGGGGCTACCGAATGCGTTCGGCGGCTACGACGACGGACCCGAAACGATGGCCGCGAGGATGGGCGAATTCGCCCGCTCCGGCCTGGTGAACATCATCGGCGGCTGCTGCGGCACGACGCCTGAGCATATCCGCGCCTTTGCGGAAGCGATCGAGGGTGTACCCCCTAGGGTTGTCCCCGTAAAGCCGCGTTATTTGCGGCTGTCCGGCCTCGAGCCGTTCACGCTCACGCCCGGCCTGAATTTCGTCAACATCGGCGAACGGACCAACATCACCGGCTCCGCCAAATTCCGCAAGCTGATTGCAGCCAACAACTACGAAGCGGCTGTCGAAATCGCGCGCGGGCAAGTGGAAGCCGGCGCCCAGATCGTGGACGTCAATATGGACGAAGGCCTCATCGATTCCGAGGCTGCTATGCGCCGATTCATGAGTCTCGTCGCTTCTGAACCCGGTATCGCGCGGGTGCCGGCCATGATCGATTCCTCCAAATGGAGCGTGATCGAGGCAGGACTGAAAGTGGTCCAGGGAAAGTCCATCGTCAATTCGATCAGCCTGAAGGAAGGCGAGGAACCGTTCGTCGCCCGTGCGAAGGATGTGCTGCGCTACGGCGCTGCCGTCGTGGTCATGGCCTTCGACGAGGCAGGACAAGCCGAAACGGCGGACCGCAAATTTGCGATCTGCAAGCGCGCCTACGACATTCTCGTGAACAAGGTTGGCTTTCCGCCCGAAGATATCATTTTCGATCCCAACATCTTCGCGGTGGCGACCGGCATCGAGGAACATAGCGGCTATGGGCTGGCCTTCATCGAGGCCGCGCAGCGGATTCGCGCCGAACTTCCGCATACGCATGTTTCGGGCGGTGTCTCGAATTTTTCCTTTTCATTTCGGGGCAACGACAAGGTGCGCGAGGCGATGCACTCCGTATTCCTCTATCATTCAGTCAGGGCCGGCATGGACATGGGCATCGTCAATGCCGGCCAACTCGTGGTGTACGAGGATATCCCCCTCGAGCTGCGCGACGGCATCGAGGACGTGCTTTTCAATCGCCGCGGCGATGCGACGGAGCGGCTGCTCGACCTCGCCCAGCGGTTCAAGAACGATTCTGCCGGCGCGCGAGAAGAAACCACGCTCGCCTGGCGCGAAGCGCCTGTCGATGACCGCATCAAATATGCGCTCGTGCACGGCATTGCCGACTTCGTCGTGGGCGATGTGGAAGAAGCCCGGCTGATTGCCAAACGGCCGCTCGACGTGATCGAAGGCCCGCTGATGTCGGGCATGAACGTGGTGGGCGACCTGTTCGGCGCCGGAAAGATGTTTCTGCCGCAGGTCGTCAAATCCGCGCGTGTGATGAAGAAGGCGGTCGCGCATCTCATTCCGTTCATGGAGCTGGAACACGCATCCCTGAGAGAACCGACAGGGAGGATCGTGATGGCGACGGTCAAGGGCGACGTGCACGACATCGGCAAGAACATCGTGGGTGTGGTTCTGCAGTGCAACGGCTACGAAGTGATCGATCTTGGAGTCATGACGCCGGCGCAGAAGATTCTGGATACGGCGCGCGAGAGGGGCGCAAACCTCATCGGTCTGTCCGGGCTCATCACGCCTTCGCTTGACGAGATGTGTCATGTGGCGGCGGAAATGGAGCGGCAGGGTTTCGCCATTCCCCTCCTGATTGGCGGCGCCACCACCAGCCGCGTACATACCGCCGTCAAGATCGACCCCAATTATCGCCGCGGCCAAACGGTTTATGTCGCGGACGCCTCGCGGGCGGTGGGTGTAGCCGCAAGCCTTATCGGTAGAACTACCGGACAGGAATTTTCCGCCAACATCCGTCGCGAGTATAAAGAGATTGCCGAGCGCCACGCGACGCAGCGTGCGCCAGGGCGCCGGTTCTCACTTGCCGCCGCGCGCGCCAACAAGCCCCGGTTCGACTGGTCGAATTTCAATCCGCCGCGTCCACGCTTCCTGGGTCTGCGCGATTTTCGTTCCTACGATCTTCGAGAGCTTGTGCGTTATATCGACTGGACCCCGTTCTTCCGGACATGGGAGCTCGTCGGCCGCTATCCGCTCATTTTTGACGATCCGCAGGTAGGTGAAGTCGCGCGCAGCCTGTTCAAGGATGCGCAGGCGATGCTGGAAAAAATCGTGACAGAGCGCTGGCTTGAGGCCCGCGCCGTTATCGGCTTCTGGCCGGCGGCCTCGGAGGGCGACGACATCGTCCTGTTCGACGACGAGGAACGCCGCGCGCCTTATGTGACACTGCATACTCTGAGACAGCAGATGGCGCGAGAATCCGCAAAACCCAATCTCGCGCTGGCCGATTTCGTGGCGCCGCGCGCCTGCGGTGTCGCGGATTACATTGGCGGCTTCGCGGTCAGCGCCGGCCATGGCGAGGGGCCGCACGTCAAGCGCTTCGAGCAGGACAAAGACGATTACAGCGCCATTCTGCTGCGCGCGCTCGCTGACCGTCTTGCCGAAGCCTTCGCCGAGCGCATGCATGAAAGGGTCAGGCGCGAATTCTGGGCCTATGCGCCCAACGAGAATTTCTCGGTCGAGGAGCTGATCGCCGAGCGTTACCGCGGAATCCGACCCGCGCCGGGCTATCCCGCCCAACCCGATCACACCGAGAAGGGCACGCTGTTCAACCTTCTCGATGCCGACGCGCGCGCCGGCATCGCCCTGACGGAAAGCTACGCCATGTGGCCCGGGTCGTCCGTATCGGGATTGTATTTTTCCCATCCCGAGTCACGCTATTTCGGCATCGGCAAAATCGAGCGCGACCAGGTGCAGGATTACGCGCGGCGCAAAGGCTGGACGCTTGCCGAAGCCGAGCGCTGGCTGGCGCCGCAACTCAACTACGATCCCAAAGCCGTTGCCGCGGCGTGACATTTGGTTGCGCCGATCCCAGGAAAATTTAATGCTTGGCAGGCAACTAAATGGTTGCATAATGGCGGCGATGAACAGGGATGCAGTGTTCAAAGCCCTTGCCGATCCGACGCGGCGGCGGCTGCTCGACGCCTCGCGTGCGCGAAACGGTCAGACATTGGGCGAGCTTTGCAGGCATGCCGACATGACAAGACAGGCAGTGACGAAGCATTTCGGAATTCTGGAAGACGCCAGTCTGGTCGCGACGGAGAGACGTGGCCGCGAGAAGTTGCACTATCTCAATGCCGTGCCCATCCATGACATTGCCGAACGGTGGCTCGACAAATTCGAGCGCGGCCGCCTGGTGGGATGCGCTCACGAAGCCGGAATTCACCCGGAAATACTGGTTCGGCATGCTTCACCGTCGGCATGAGGCTTGCGTCCCGGCACACGAAGGATTCGTGCGAAAGGCGAGCGATGGCTTTCGGTGTGCCGGATCGAGACAGGTTCTGGACGCAGGCCTTCGGAAAAGCTCTGACTTCGGTTTGGGTAGACCGGCTGATTGCATTCGTTGCGGTCATCCCTTTCGCCTATTCCCTTCGCCACGAAATGAAGACATTTGGCTTCAATCCGGCATGGATTGTTGCCAACGCCAATTTCATCCTGCTGGTTCTGGCCATGCTGATCCGGCGGCCGCCGACAAGGATTACCGCGAATCCGCTTTATTGGGCGCTGGCTCTTGTCGCGACATACTGGCTGTTCGTGGTGGGCAGATTGGCGACTCCGGGGCCCGCGGTTGCGCCCGCTGGCTTCATCTACAGTCTTAGCTGTGCAAGCTTTGTTGTCAGTGTGTGGGCGCGGGTCAGTTTGGGGCGCTCCATCGGGCTTGTTCCTGCCCAGCGGCAGTTGGTAAGTACAGGCGCCTATCGCTACATGCGTCACCCGATTTACACTGGGGTGTATTTCGCCTATCTCGCGCTGGTCTTGCAAAGCTTCTCGCTCGTCAATGCTGCGATATTCGGCATCGGTGCCGCGCTGTTTGTTATCAAGAGTTTCGTTGAGGAAAACTTTCTTCGCTCCGATCCGGAATACGCGTCGTATATGCGCGATGTTCCCTGGCGCTGGGTGCCGTTCGTACTTTAGCGGGGGCCCCAGACGGCCCAAACCCGCCGCCGCCGGGCGTTGCAATCAATATCTGATCGCCGCGCTCGACGATGATTTCGTCGCGTCCCTCCAGTGCGATGGTTTCGCCATCGGCGCGGATGATCATGTTGGCGCCCGGCATTCCGGGCTCGCCGCCGGCCAATCCGAACGGCTCGGTCTGGCGACGTGTCGAGAGAATCGCAGCGCCCATTGTCTCGCGGAAAAGTATCTGCCTTAGAACGCCGTCACCACCCTTGTGCGCGCCTGCGCCACCCGAGCCGCGTCGGATCGAAAATTCCTCCAGGATCACGGGATAGCGTGACTCCAGAATTTCCGGATCGGTGAGGCGCGAGTTCGTCATATGTGTGTGCACCGCGGACTGCCCGTCGAAATCGGGTCCGGCGCCGGAACCGCCGCATATGGTTTCATAATATTGATGATGCGCATTGCCGAAAGTGAGATTATTCATCGTTCCCTGCGCCGCGGCCATCACGCCCAAGGCGCCGAACAGCGCATCGACGACAGCCTGACTGGTCTCCACATTGCCTCCCGCGACAGCGGCGGGATATTGCGGATTCAGCAAGGAACCGTCCGGCACAAGAATCTCGAGCGGTTTCAGGCAGCCGACATTCATCGGAATGTCTGCCTTCACCAGGCAGCGGAAGACGTAAAGCACTGCGGCTTTGGTGACCGATCGCGGGGCGTTGAGGTTTGTCTTCTGCTGTTTGCTTGTACCATTGAAGTCTATGCGGGCCGAGCGTTGCGAAGAATTGACGGTCACGCGCACGTGAATTTCTGCACCTCCGTCCATCGGCATGACGAACATGCCGTCTTTTAGCGCGTCAATTACGTGGCGCACGGCTTCCTCGGCATTGTCCTGAACGTGCCGCATATAAGCCGTAACGGTATCGACCCCATAAAACGAAACCGCCCGCCTCAATTCTTCCGTGCCCTTCATGCAGGCCGCTCCTTGCGCTTTCAGATCGGCAATATTCCGATCGGGGTTGCGCGCAGGATGCTCGCCGCGATCCAGTACGCTGCGAAGCTCCGCCTCGTCGAATTCGCCGCCCCGCACCATGCGAATCCCGTCGAACAGGGCGCCTTCTTCACCGATATGGGTAGAGAACGGAGGCATGGACCCGGGACTGATACCGCCGATGTCGGCGTGATGGCCGCGCGCCGCCACGAAGAAGCGGCGCACGCCGTCGATAAACACCGGCGCGATGACGGTGATGTCCGGAAGATGGGTACCGCCATCGTAAGGCGCGTTGGTGACAAACATGTCGCCATCGGACATCGCCTCGCCAAAACGCGTGATGATCGCCGTCACACAATCGCCCATGGAACCCAGATGCACCGGCATGTGCGGCGCGTTGGCGACGAGGCCGCCTTCGACGTCGAAGATCGCACAGGAAAAATCGAGACGTTCCTTGATGTTCACCGAGGAAGCGGTGTTCTGCAGGGTCGCGCCCATCTCTTCGGCGATCGCCATGAACAGATTGGCGAACACTTCCAGCAATACAGGGTCGGCCTCGGTGGTGGTACGAGTGGCTTTGGCGGGAGGTACGTCACGCGAAAGCATGACTCCACGCGTGGATGTAATTTCCGCTCGCCAGTCCGGCTCGACCACGATGGTCTGGTGCGGTTCGATCAGCAGCGCGGGTCCGGCCACTGTCGTTCCGGCACTTAGATCCTCAGTGCGATGAACGTCTGCGCCATGCCAGGCGCCTTGCGAATAGAAGCGCGCGGTTTGCCCCTTCCGCTCCTCGGGGACACCTCCCGCGTGATCGGGGGGGGAAGCACGTGGCGCGCGTTTTCCGCTTTCATTCCCCGCCTGCGGCTGCGCCGGGTGAACTGCAAGCGAATCGGCGCCGCCGCTCACCGCCTCCGCCTCGATCGACTCGACGATCAACGGCTTGCCTTCGAAACCGAATCCGAAGTGACGGGCATGAGCGGCTGTGAATTCGCGCGCCATGTCCTGCGTTGACCCGAGGCGAACCGGCAATGTCGTATCGCTGCCTTCGTAGCGCATGTGAACCGTTACATCGATGTGCAACTGTTCCGCACCCTGCGCCTCGATGGCCCGTTGGGCTTCCTGGCCGAGCTCGTCGGCCGAGAAATGGAGGCGCGCCACGAGCGCTTCGCCCAGCACGTGGCCTATGGCGCGGGCGCGAATGGCACGCAGGGCGGCAAGCTTCGTGCCGTAGGCGGAAAGCACTCCGGAAAATGGATGGATGAAAATCCTTGTTATTTCCAGCGCATCGGCGACGAGGCAGGCGTGCTGTCCCGCAGCACCGCCGAAGCAATTAAGCGTGTAGCGCCGTGTGTCGTAACCGCGTGAAACCGAGATGCGCTTGATGGCGTTGGCCATGTTTTCGACGGCGATTTGGATAAAACCGTCCGCCAACTCTTCCGGCGCACGATTATGGGTGCGAGACATCGAGGAGAATGCATCGTGCACGCTTCTTTCATCGATGGTTTCGTCGGCATTCGCGCCGAAAATATGCGGAAAGAAGGAAGCCGCTAGCTTTCCCACCATGACGTTCGCGTCAGTGACGGTCAGCGGGCCGCCGCGGCGATAGCACAGCGGGCCGGGATCGGCGCCGGCCGAGTCAGGCCCGGCACGAAACCGTGTACCATCGTCGTGCAGAATGGAGCCGCCGCCCGCTGCCACGGTGTGAACGGCCATCATTGGCGCGCGCAGGCGCACGCCGGCAATCTCCGTTTCATGGACACGCTCGTAGGTGCCGTCGAAGCGACAAACGTCGGTGGAAGTGCCCCCCATGTCGAAGCCGATCGCGTGTTCGATGCCCGCTTCACGCGCGGTCTCGGCCATGCCGACCACACCGCCGGCCGGTCCCGACAGAATCGCGTCCTTGCCGCGGAAGAATTGCGGCGCGGCGAGGCCGCCATTGGACGTCATGAAAAAGAGCCGCGGCCCCTGTTCGCCCACCCCCAGTGCGTCGGAGATTGCTCCCGCGTAACGCGACAGAACGGGCGAGAGATAGGCGTCGGCTACCGTCGTGTCGCCCCGGCTGACGAGCTTTATGAGAGGCACCGTCTCGTGGCTGGTGGAGATCTGCGTAAACCCGAGCGCGCGCGCGATTTCCGCGGCGCGGCGCTCATGGGTCGGATATCGGTAGCCGTGCATGAAAAGAATGGCGACGGCCGCGAAGCCTTCGGCGCGCGCCACTTCCAGTTCCTTTGTGAGCCGCTCCTCGTCGAGTGGACGCAGAACCTCGCCTTCGGCGGTAACCCGTTCCTCGGCCTCGACCACCCGCGCATAGAGCATGTCGGGCAATTCGATCTTTAGCGCGAACAGCCTGGGCCTGTTTTGATAGCCGATGCGCAACTGATCCTTGAGGCCTCGGGTGGTGACGAGCAGAACCGGCTCGCCTTTGCGTTCGAGGAGTGCATTGGTGGCAACCGTGGTGCCCATGCGGACTTCGGCAATACGCTCCCTGGGCAAAGGCGAATTCGCGGGCAGCTCCAGTGCGCGGCGGATGGCCTCCAGCCCTGCGTCGTCGTAACGAGGATCGTGGCTCAGCAACTTGAGCGTGGTGAGTGCGCCATCCGGCGCCTGCGCCACGACGTCCGTGAAGGTCCCTCCACGATCGATATAAAAACGCCAGGACATGCCCTCAGACGAACCTCGGGATCGGGCCGTTATGCGGCGTGGTGCGGCCACCCAGATCGAGGACCACTTCGTCGATGTAGCACCAACCCCAGCCTTCCGGCGGATCATAGCCTTCGATGATGGGATGGCGGCTGCGTTGGAAATGTTTCGTGGCGTGTTTGTTGGGGGAGCTGTCGCAGCAGCCGACATGACCGCAGGTGCGGCAAAGGCGCAAATGGACCCAGGGCGAACCGCTCTTGAGACATTCCTCGCAGCCGAGCGACCCCGGCGTCACATCGGCGATTTCGGCGGCATGTGTGCATATCTCAGACGAACGCTTCGTCATCGGTCCCTCTCAAAGAACGCGGCGCGAGCAACGGCCGCGAAAGCGTCGCGCCCGCACGCGAACTAGACCATGCCGGGCAGGTACAAGCGAGCGGCTAAGTCTCGCCTTTCGCTGCCGCCTGTCCTATTGGTTTCTCCCATGTCCATCTGGGGAAAATTCGGCGGTGCGGCGGCAGGTTTCCTGCTGGGCGGTGGTCCCATTGGCGCCATTGCCGGCGCCGTCGCGGGCCATGTGCTGTTCGACCGCGACAAAGGGGAGGCGGCCGACGGCGAGCCCGGGATCGCCTTCACGATCGCTGTCATCGCGCTCGGCGCCAAGATGGCCAAGGCCGACGGCGTCGTCACCGGCGATGAGATCGATGTGTTTTTCCGTAACTTCCGCGTGCCTTCGTCCGAAGAAGGCAATGTCCGGCGCATTTTCAATTACGCCCGCCAGGATACGGCCGGGTTCGAAAGCTATGCAGGCCAGATCGCCGGCATGTTCCGCGACAGGCCCGCGGTGCTGGAAGACATTCTCGACGGACTCTTTGAAATCGCGAAGGCCGACGGTGTGCTGCATCCGGGCGAGCTCGCGTTCCTGGAGCGGGTGGCGGAGATTTTCGGCTTCGCGCCCGGCGAATTCCGCCGTATCCGCGCTTCGCATTTCGGGCCTGATGCGGAAGATCCTTTCGTGGTTCTGGGTGTGGATCGCGACGCCAGCGAGGACGAGATCAGACACACATTCCGGCTTCTCGTGCGCGAGAACCACCCGGACAGCCTGATCGCCCGCGGCGTACCGGAGGAATTCATCCGGCTGGCAAACGACAAGCTCGCCGTCATCAACGGCGCCTATGATCGAATCAAAAAGGAACGCCGGATTGATGATCGGTGAAACTCTCGTAATGAACGAAATTTGCCGCATTGCGGACACTAACTCGTGTTCACAGACCGTCTGAGCGGGCAACGAGGAAGTTGTGACGAATGAGAATCCTGAAAATCGTGACATACATACTGCCCATCGTCGCTGTGGCGGCCGGTTCCTGCAGCGGCGCCATGGCCTACTCCGGAGAAAATCTTGCGTCGAGCGCGAAAATTACGATGCAGCAGGCGATTACCATCGCGCAAGAAGCCCGGCAGGGAATCATTTCCGACAAGGAACTGGAACGCGAAGGCGGCGGTAGTGGACTGCGCTACTCGTTCGACATCAAGGATGGTAGCCATACTTATGAAGTTGGCGTCGATGCAGTGACCGGGAAGGTGCTGGAGAACGGTCCTGAAGGCAGCAATCCCGATTGACCAGGTCATAGTCGCTCATATCATGTGAGTTGACCTGCAACGAGCGGTGACGAGGCCGCTTCGGACGGATTTCTTCGCAGGTTCTCTGCGCCGACGCGACGGAGCGGCCTCGTTGTTGAGCCCGCAAGGGCGGAGTTCGCTCTTTACAATTTACCGGCATTAGCGTCGCCTGTAAGCTGCTAGTGCGATGCGAATCATCGACCGCCAATCCCCCAACTACGACGCAAGACCCGACAGCGTCGCCATCGACATTCTGGTCCTGCACTACACGGGGATGCGCACGGCCGAGGCGGCGCTGGCGCGCCTCTGCGATCCGGAAGCAAAAGTTTCCGCCCATTATACGATCGATCGCGACGGGCGCATCTATCGTCACGTTGCGGAGGAGCTGAGGGCGCGACATGCCGGGGTTTCGTATTGGGCGGGCGTGCGTGACGTGAACAGCAGTTCGATCGGCATCGAGCTTGTCAACCCGGGTCACGAATTCGGCTACGTGCCGTTTGCGGACCAACAGATCGGCGCGTTGATCGATCTGTCGCGCGAAATCTTCGAGCGCCATCCCATTCCTCCCCGTCGCGTCGTGGGACATTCGGACGTGGCGCCGGCCCGCAAGATTGATCCCGGCGAATTGTTTCCCTGGATGCGTCTTGCCGAATACGGGATCGGCGTGTGGCCGCAAGCGTCGGTGCCTCTTGAAAAGCCGCCAACGGAGCGCATTGCCGACTTGCTTTCCCGGTTCGGCTATGGCGTTCCGCCCGAAGTGGATTGGCCGCTCGAAACGGTCATTGCAGCATTCCAGCGCCGCTTTCGGCCCGGGAAGATCGACGGCGTCGTCGATTCCGAAACCGTGACACTCCTTGCAGCCCTTGTTTCATCGACCGAATTGGGCAGCTCGGATCGGCGATGAAGGACAAACGTGCCCACGCAGGGCGCATGCCGGGTAGAAGGCATGCGTTCGCAGCGATGGCAGCGCCCGCTTTCGCGCCGTAACCTTCTTTCGCACTGTAGGAAGCCCCGTGATGCAGACCATCGGCATGATCGGCGGGATGAGTTGGGAGTCCACCGCCGTCTATTACCTCATTCTCAACCGCGAAGTGCAGAAACGGCTCGGCGGCATGCATTCTGCGAAAGTGTTGCTGTACTCCGTCGATTTCGCGGAAATTGCGGCGCTTCAGGATGCCGGCAGATGGCGCCAAGCGGACGAGCGCATGGTGACGGCGGCCATATCGCTGGAAAAGATCGGCGCGGATTTTCTCGTCATCTGCTGCAACACGATGCATTGCTCGACTTCGGCCATCGAAAGTGCAGTGCACATTCCGCTGTTGCATATCGCCGATCCATTGGGTGCCGCGATCAGGAAGTCGGGCCTTTCGCGACCTGCGTTGCTCGGCTCGCGCCACACCATGGAGCGCGACGAAATCATCCGGAGGCACCTCAGGGAGCGCTATTGCCTCTCCGTGCTGACACCCCAGGGCGGGGATGCGGAGCTGGTCGATCGCGTCGTCTGCGAGGAGTTGGTGCGCGGACAATTCCTGGACGGTTCCCGCAGGGCGTATGCGCAGATCATTGCCCGCCTGGTCGGGGAGGGCGCCGACAGCGTCATCATGGGCTGCACCGAAATTCCCCTGTTGTTGAAGCCACAGGATAGTGCCGTGCCGATGTTCGACACGACCGCATTGCACGCCATGGCAGCGGTCGACTTCACCCTTGGACAATCGTGAACGGAACCCCGGCTTGCAATATGCGGCCTTTCGACCAATGATGGTTGCCATCGCCCAACAAATGCGCCTGCACGAAGGGTCCGGGGGTTACTGCTTCGAATTACAGCCGCCATGACGCGATGGTTGGCGGCTCGACCGCATTTTAACGAATTGCCCGCTCGTTTTCTGCTCGTGCGCCCAGAGGAATCCGTTCGATGAAAATACGTTCCGTATTGTTGGCCGGGGTGCCGGTTATCGCCGTGCTCGGCCTGATTGCTCCCGTGCAAGCCGGTTCTGCCGCGAGACCGGAGCCCGCGAAGCTCGAAAAGCTACCCTATTCCGGCGGCCTTTTGGTCGCACGCGGATTGAGAAACGGCACGATTCATCTGCCGGCCGCGAGCGATCGGCAAGCCGCTGCGAACGGCGCGCCCATACTCCATTGCAAGCCCGGGCCATGCGCGCTGCCAAACGTGGAAGGCTCCGCAGGTGCGACCGCATCCGTGGACGAGACGCCGATAGCAGTGAATCCCCTTAACAAGAAGCAATTGATCACCGGCGGCAACGACTATAACTGCACGTCGACCAGCTATCGCGGTTTCTGGACCTCCAACAACGGCGGCACGACTTGGTCGGGCGCCTGCGGGGTGGACACCCCCGGCGGAAGCGGCGACGGTGACCCGGTCGTTGGTTACGATCTCAACGGGAATGTCTTCCAGGGCGGCATTGAGAGCTCCATCGGCGGCATCGGAATCGCGAGTTCGAGCAACAACGGCCAGACCTGGAATCCGATGGTCGTCGCAACCCAGGTCAGCGGCCTTTCTTCGGACAAGCCATGGCTGCAGATCGACACGGATCCCGCCAGTCCGCGCAAGAATGCATTGTATGTTTCGAGCACACAGTTCGCGTCGAACAACAATTCCACGATCTACGTTGCGCATTCCACGGATGGAGGCGCCACGTGGGCGGCGGTGGCAGCCAGCCCGACGGCTATCTATCCCGCTGTCGACCAGTTCAGCGATCTTGCCACGGATTCGGGCGGGGCGGTCTATCTGACTTATATGAATTGCACCGCCAATGGCCCGACAAGCGATTGCGGGGGCACCAATGCAGTCATGTATGTCCAGAAATCTACCAGCGGCGGCAAGAAATGGTCCGCGCCGGTCGCGATCGGCACGGTCGCTTTAGCGCCGGATACCTGTGGCTGCTTCTATGGGGGCCTTCCCAATACAAGCGAACGCGTGAGCAACATCCCGGTGATCGGGGTCGATAACAGCGGCGGGGCGCGCGACGGCCAGCTCTACGTTGTCGAATACAATTGGACCGGAACCTTCCTGCAGACGCAGGTCACGTCCTCGTCCGATGGCGGCACGACGTGGGGGACACCGGTTCCGGTGGCGCCCAAGAGCGACACGCACGACCAGTTCTTCCCCTGGCTCAACGTCGATGCGAGCGGCAATGTCGGAGTAACCTGGCTCGACCGGCGCAACGACCCGAACAACGTCAATTATGAAGCGTTCGCGACCTGGTCCGCAAACGGCGGCGTCTCATTCAAGAAGAATGTGCAGATCGCGGACACGGCCTCCAATCCGCTCGACGATGGCTTTGGCGGCAGCTTCATGGGCGATTACAGCGGCAACGCGTGGTTCGGCAAAGATCTGTTCGCCTCATGGACGGATACGCGAAATGGCAGCTACTCGCAGAACGAGGTCGGCGGCCTCATGCGGTAAGCATTTGTTGCCATAAGAGGATGCGGAAGGCGCCCTGCCGGAGTGCAGGGCGCCTTTTTGCTTCCTGGGCGCTCTGAAACGTGTACGTGGTGAAGTTCGATTGGCCCGCCCAAGGGCCACGGCAATTCGCGTTGGTGCGGGCCATCGGGAAGATTGCGTTGCGATCGGACCATGTCGCCGAATGTCGATCGAACCCGACGCAGCAGGTTCATCCATTGCTAATGACATTTACGGCCTCTCGCGCGACAAACGCGAAAAGGCGCTGCGCCGGCAAAGTTCTACCGAATTCATTAAGACTTTGAATACGCCCGTGGCCCAAAGCTTCTCCGCATTCGCGCAATGGATTGCGTCTTTGGCGATGGGGTTACACATGTCGAAGCTGTTGAGGGTTCCAAAATCGATCGCAGGAGTCGCCACGCTCACTGCACTCGTTGGACTTGCCGCTGCAACATTTTCGCCGGTACCTGCCGAAGCGCAAATCATGCTCGGTGCGTATCCCGGCAATGGCCAAACCAAGGACCTGCTTGCGCTGGAAGCGAAAATCGGTCGGAAGTTCGCGATCGATTATCATTACCTCCTCATTGGGACCTCACAACTCAATCGGGAAATATGGGATATCGCCAATGGTCGGATGCCCTATGTCGATTTGACAATTTCCAACTCGAAGGTCTGCTTTACCGCCGCAGATATCGCTGCAGGGAAGTACGACACGCAATTGACAGTACAAGCCCAGTCGTTTGCCGCTCTCGGTTCTACGGTCGTTGTTTCCTTTGCTGCCGAGATGACGGATGCGAAGCCAACCAACGATTGCTTCTATGGCGTCGGATGGAATGCGAACGCGACGACGATTGCCGCGGCCGGCGCCGCCTACGTCTTGGCGCAACAGCACGTCGTGAGCCTGTTTCGAAGCGCCGGAGCCAGCAACGTCCAGTTCGCGTTCGCGCCGGAGGGTCTGGCCTATACGGTGCTGGTGAACAACGTCGCCGAATGGACGCTGTTCTATCCGGGTCCTGCGACCGTCGATGTGCTTTCGGTGGATCACCACTATACCGGCAAGCTGCAGGAAGATTTTGCATCAGACGACGTTGTACTGGCTTTCTACAATGCCTGCGTTTCCGTGGCGCTTCCCTGCATGCTGGGCCAAACGGGAGCGAATCCGGGAACCGAATTCGTTTCGAGCGCCGAAAAGTCCCTTCCCGTACTGTTTCCAGCCATTGGCGCCTTCATCTGGAACAACGCCGTGTACCACCTTAGCGGTTCCGTGCTCACGGCATTCACCGCAATGGGACAGGATCCGAATTTTCAATTGATGCCGTGACAGGCAACGGAGCGAGCCCCAATGGCAACAGATTGTAACCCCGAGAAGGACCCCCTCGGCGTCCTCAAAACCCGATCGAGCATGATCGCCGGATTTGTTCTGGCGGCCACAGTCTTTGCAGCGCCCCTGGCGGATGCGTCGGTAACCATCTCGACCGCGGCGACGAGAAACATGAATTGCAGCGGCGGCGTGTGCAGCCCCACCGGCAAGACCGCATTTCTAAACGTATCGACTCTCGAAACGATGCTGGCGAGCGGAAATGCGACCGTTACGACCGGCAGTCTTGCCAAAAACATTATCGTGGACGCCGGCGTGACCTGGGCGACGTCGAACTTGCTGACTCTTGACGCCTATCAGTCTGTCACCGTCGTGTATCCGGTCCAGGTAACAGGGACGGGGAGTCTCGCTCTTGTTACCAATGACGGCGGCAAGCGCGGCACGTTATCCTTCGTGGGCGCGGGAGGAAACATAGTCTTCAGCAGCACGTCGAGCAGTCTCGGCATCAACGGGCAGGCATATGTGCTGGTGGATACGGTGGCGGCTCTTGCCAGCGGCATCGCCGGTAACCCCGCCGGCTACTACGCATTGGCCAACAGCTATGACGCGACCGGAGACGGCACCTACGCGCATCCGCCGATTGCGACCAGCTTCACGGGAATTTTCGAGGGGCTTGGCAATATCATCTCGAATCTCTCCGTTGTCGATGCGACCGCGTCGGACACCAATGTCGGATTCTTCGCAAGCGTAGACACTGGTGCTCTGGTCGAAAACCTGGGACTCGCGAAGCTGAACTGCAAGGATCAGGAGCCAGCCTCGATCGTAGGCGCTTTGGCAGGTTCCAGTCTGGGTACCATCCGCGGCGTTTCCGTTAGCGGCACCGTCAGGGGAAAAACCAACACAAGTATCGGCGGCCTGGTCGGCATCAACGATGGTCTGATCGTCAACAGTTCCGCTGCCGGCAGTGTCAACGCGGGCAACAAAAGCGTAATCTGGATCGGTGGTCTTGCCGGCGAGAATGAGGGCTCGATCATCGGCTCCAACGCGACGGGCGAGGTTGGGGCCACAGGACCGCTGGCCATTGCAGGCAGCCTGGTCGGATTCAACGGCGGCACGATCGTCACTTCGTTTGCAGCCGGCGCTGACTCCGGCGGCGACCAATCGCTGGTCGGCGGTCTGGTGGGCGCCAATGGCGGCTCGATCGAGAACTCCTACGCGACCGGCGCGGCCAGTGGCGGCGCAACCGCGAATATCGGCGGCCTCATCGGCTTCGATGTCGGAACGGTCGCCACCTCCTATTCGGCCGGCGCCGCGACAGGGGGCACCGGCAGCCTCATCGGCGGCCTGATCGGAAACGACCAGGCGGTCGCCAACAGCATCGCGAAAACCTACTGGGATACGACCAGCAGCGGGATTTCGAATCTCGGCCAGGGCTCCGGCAATATCAGCAACGATCCCGGCATCACGGGCTTGACCACGACCGAGCTTCAGTCCGGCCTGCCGGCAGGATTCACCGGCAAAATCTGGGGCCTCAGCTCGGGCATCAACGGCGGTCTGCCCTATCTGCTGCTCAATCAACCGTCACTGTGAGCCAGGGGCCGCCGACGCGCTTCTGCGCGCTATTTCGCTGGTAACAGCGATCATTTCAGCGATGGCGCGGCGAACGACCGTGCCGTGCCAATTTTTTGTCACGTCGCATCAAGGCGTTGGCGCAAAACCACCCGCCGCAGACCAGCGATTCCTGCAGGGATTACAGGGGAAACGCGCGGCAAACGGCGCGGCAAAAAAATTGCCATGCTTTGGGCGCCCAGGTCGCAAATAAAATGAAAGGAAAATCGGCGATGAACCGCGCCCGGCGCGGCAATCCACCATGCCGAAAATGATAGACCGTTTGATCAAAACTGTCAACCGAAAATCGCGAGTTTAATCCGTACACGGAATTTGAGACGGACGACCCTTCCGCAAATAACCCCGTCCGAACTATTGGCGGCTTCGAGACGCTCCCCTAACCTTCCCGGCGGGGCGCCGAAGGACCGAAAATTTGGAAGGTGTTCGCTCGTTTTTCGGCTGGGTCACCGGCCATGAACCTTTGCTGTCCGGGCTGGCCGCACTGGTGGTGATTGCCGGTGTCACCATGTCGCCATTGCGGCACGGCGTGCGGCTGTTGCTGGCGGGCCGGCAACGGGAGGGAAAAGGAAACGGGCTTGCCGGCGCGACGGCGGTTGCGCGATTCCCGCCGCCGATGGTGAAGGACCGGCCGTCCATAGCCGTGTTGCCATTCCAAAATCTGTCCGACGACCGCGAACAGGAATTTCTGGTCGATGGAATCACCGGGGACGTGATCACCGGGCTGGCGCTCAGCCACAGCCTGTTCGTCATCGATCGCAGCTCCTCGTTCGCCTACAAGGGAAAGGCGGTGAATGTCCGTGACGTGAGCCGCGAACTGGGCGTACGCACCGTGCTCGAGGGCAGCGCACGGCGCGTCGGCGATGCGTTGCGTGTCGGCGTCCAGCTCATCGACGGACGTTCGGGAGGCCCATCTCTGGGCGCAGACATTCGACGGGGCGTTTGCCGACATCTTCCGGATCCAGGACGAAATCACCTCCAGCATCGTGGCCGCGCTCGCCTCTCATCTGGAGAATGTCGTGGCGCCGGATGTTGCACGGGCACGCCCCGAAAGTCTCGAAGCCTGGGAACTCTGTCAGAGAGCCCGCGCCGCCTTCAACCACGTCATCGACGCCGACGCGCGGCGAACCGCCGAAGCCCTGTTTCGCAAAGCGGTGAAGAAAGATCCGAATTACGCGGTTGCCTGGGTCTCGCTGGGCACGATGATCGCATTCCGCTGGATCGTCGAACCCGGCATCGATGGCTCCGCCGATCGGGACGAAGCGCGCATCTGCGTCGAGCGGGCCATCAGGCTGGCACCCAACGACCCCGACGTGCTGGCGGGCCGCGGCCGTTATCTGATGGCGATCGGGCAACCCCAGGAAGCCGTGCCATTTCTGGAGCGGGCGCGACAGCTCAATCCCTGCGAAGTTGCCTATCGCGCACAGCTTGCGCGGGCGCTCGTGAACAGCGGGCGCGCGGCGGAGGCGCTGAAGGAAACCGAAGCCGTCTTGCGGCTCAGTCCGCTCGATCCGCTGGCATCGGGCCACTATTACCAGATGGCCGAAATTCATCTCGCGCTCGACCACTTTGCCGAGAGCGAGGCCTGGGCGCGCCGGGCGCTGGCCGGCGGCCTGAGGTCCGCGGCTCTTTGGTTTGTGCTGGGCAATGCCCTGGGTGCCCAGGGTAAAACCGAAGAAGCCCATGCAGCCATACGCGAGGCGGTGAACGTGTCGCCCGGCACCACTCTGGCGTCGATGGAACACTGGTATCGCCGCCTCGGCATCGAGAAAACCCGACTGGACGGGCTTCTCGCGCATTTGAAGATGTGCTGGCCACCAGAATTGCGCTAGGGAGCGATACGGCGAACAGCGGGAGGCTGGCGCATTCTGTTTTGCGCGGCACTGTCGCGACCGACCCGGCAAGTTTTGTATTGTGGCTCCTTGAGAGATGCTCACGCGGAGATAGAGAGAACGCGGAGCATTGCCGGGCCGCGCGCCGGCGCGGCGATAACGTTGCCGCGCATCTCCCGCTCTCGGCAAATCAGGCCCGCTTGCGCCAGCGCAGCGACATGCAGGAAAGCCCGGCGTCGAGCTTGGCGATTTCGTCGACGGGAAGGGGCACGATGGCGAAGCCCTCCTTCGCGAGCAGCTCGATCGTGCGCGGATAACATTCGCCCACAAAAACGAAGTCATTGACCCGCAGCAGATTGGCCGCCGCCTCTTCGCCCTCGGGTACGGAAAGGATTCGCAAGCCCGCGAAAATGCCGCTGTCGGCCATGGGCGCGGTTGCGACAATCGTATCTTCGCTCAGGAGGCCGGCCGCCGTCTTGAAATGCAGACAGGATGACGGTGGCTCCACAATCCGCGCCTGGCGCCCGAACGCATGGAGTTTTTCGCGCAGCGCCTCGGCGCCTTTGCGGCTGGTGCGCCGCGACACGCCGATGAAAACGATTTCCTGCGTCACCAGAACATCGCCGCCGTCCGCATGTTCGTCACCGCCGAGTTCCAGCACGCAATCGAAATGGCGCGCCAACGCATCGCGCATTTCATCGCTCTCGCCAAGGCGCGATCGTGCGCCGGGCCGCAACAGGATGGCGCCTTCGGGAAATACCAGCGCGGGGTCTTCGACGAATACCGAATCCGGCCACGCTTCCAGGGCAGGCAGCACTTCGACCGCAAGTCCGGCGTCGCGCAGGGCGGCGACATAGGCCTGATGCTCCCGCGCGACGCCCTCGAAAGTCGGTTGGATTTTTGGGTCGAAGCGAATCCCGTTGACGACGCTGCGCCCCGGCGCGCGGACAAGCGCCTGGTCGAAATCGAACACCCGTCTCGGATTCTTCCGCAACATTCCACGGCCCCTTCGATGATACGCTGCACGTAAGCGCAGATCGGTAGTGGCTGGCAACGAGCGCTTCCGTCACAGGCTCCTTCTCCGCGAGCGAAGCGAGCGGGGGAGGGGGACCGCGAAGCGGTGGAGGGGGCGACCGCCCGCGCGATGTTCGGGGTTAGCCCCCTCCGGCTCGCACGGACTTTTCGTCCGTGCGATCCACCTCCCCCGCTTCGCTGTCGCTCGCAGGTGAGGAGCCCATCTGATAGTCGCCGCAGATCCGTGAATGCAGCAGGCTGTAACCGGGGCTGGCAAGACCTTCTTTAAGATGTATCGTGTCCCGCTATCCTGCCTTTGATGAAGAGGGGTCTCGATGTCTTTAACCTTCACGCCGCTGCACGTCGCGCTTTGCGGCCTCGCATTGCTCATTCTCGCCTCGCCAAACCACGCTCGGGCGCAGGTTGGGAAGGAATCCGTGGTTTATGCTTTCCAGGGCGGCAATGACGGTGAATATCCGAGAGCCCGTCTGACCAGGGACAAACTGGGCAATTTTTATGGAACGACATATCAGGGCGGGGCGAAGTATAGCCTGGGCACGGTGTTCAAGGTGACACCGCAGGGCCAGGAGACCATTCTCTATACCTTTGGCGGCCAGGTGCACGCTGGCGACTCGCCATTGGCCGGCCTGATCAGGGACAGGGCGGGCAATCTTTATGGCACCGCATCTTCGGGCGGAAGCGGCTGCGGAGTCGATGGCGGCTGCGGGACTGTATTCAAGCTGGCGCCTGACGGCACTGAAACCCCTCTGTATGTGTTCGGGGGTGGAAGTGACGGCGCCTCGCCCACCGCCGGTCTGCTCCGGGACAAGAGCGGCAATTTTTACGGGACAGCGGAGCTCGGAGGCAATCAGAACTGCCAGGGCGGCTGCGGAGTGGTGTTCAAGCTGGCGCCGGATGGGACCGAGACAGTGCTGTATTCCTTCAAGGGTGGCAACGATGGCATGTATCCTTTCGCCGCCTTGATCGATGATGCCGCCGGCAATTTCTACGGCACGACGCCGAGCGGCGGCGGGGGCAGCGCCTGTACCTATGGCTGCGGAACGGTTTTCAAGCTTGCGCCGGACGGCACGGAAACCGTGATCCATGCCTTTGCTGGAGGCACTGATGGTTTCCAACCCTTGGGCCGCCTCATTGCGGACGGTTCGGGCAATCTCTACGGCACAACGTCGCTGGGCGGCACGGGAGGCAGCGGGATTATTTTCAAGATCTCTTCCGACGGCACCGAAACCATTCTGCACGCGTTCACGGGCGGCAGCGACGGTTTGGGCCCGATCGGAGGCTTGGTCGCGTTCGAAAAGAGGGGTATTTTCTACGGTACAACGTCTGGCGGCGGCGGCGCCGCCGCGTGCGCCCCTTACGGCTGCGGAACGGTATTCAAGCTTACGCAGGATGGTACCGAGACCGTACTCTATGCGTTCGCGGGCGGTAACGACGGCGCCAGTCCCCAGGACGGGCTCACTTCGGACGGCGGGAAATTTCTTTACGGAACAACCGAATCGGGCGGAGGTACCGGCTGCAACTCGGGTTGCGGCACCGTCTTCAGGCTCAGGAAGTAGAAGCAAAACGCCCACGTCCCGCGCGGGCGGACCCTGCGTATGCGGGAACTGGTGGCTCATTGCGGGAATGATATTTGAGATGGTGCCGCATCACGCGAGAGAGACATGATCGAATCCTCCTGCCATTGTGGCGCGGTGAAACTCGAGATCGCCGCGGCGCCGGAAACCGTGACGGACTGCAACTGCTCGATCTGCCGGCGCTATGGCGTGCTGTGGGCCTATTATTCTCCGCGGGCAGTGCGCATCGTTGCCGGAAACGATGCGACCGAAACCTACATGTGGGACGACAAATCCATCGCGTTTCACCGGTGCCGCGCCTGCGGCTGCGTCACCCATTGGGCAGCATTGGACAAATCGCTGGACCGCATGGGCGTGAATGCGCGACTGATGGCGCCGGAGGTCGTGGCGATGGCGCGGGTGCGCCGGCTCGACGGCGCGAAAACCGGCAAATATCTCGACGCGTGACGGCGTCGGTGGCGTGCGCGGGCCCGCGCCGCAGGATCAATGGGTCAGGCGGATTTCGAAAATTCGCGGCCAGAGCTTGCCGGTCACGAACAACCGGTCGTGCACCCGGTCATAGGCAATGCCGTTGAGGACGGCATCGGGATCGCTGTTGTGGACCGTGTGCGCGAGGTCGGTCAGGTCGATCCAGCCCACCACCTTGCCGGACTGCGGGTCGATGCGGGCGATGCGATCGGTTTGCCAGACATTGGCATAGATCTGCCCCTTCACCCACTCGAGCTCGTTCAGATTGGAAACGGCCTGTCCGTCCGCCGTGACGGCGATGTGGCCGACATCCTTGAGTGTCTCCGGATCGAGCAATCGCAGCGTGTTAGTGCCGTCGCTCATGATGATATGCGCGCCATCCTGCGTCAGCGCCCAGCCTTCGCCGGGATAGCGGAACGTCGCCAGCGGTTTGAAAGTCGCGAGATCGTAGACAAAACCGATTTCCGACTGCCAGGTAACCTGCACGAGACGGTTTTTCCAGTCGACAATTCCCTCGCCGAAATATTGTAGATCGAGCGCGCGCTGCTGGAGAATTTTTCCGGTGGTCAACTCCACTTTGCGAATGAAGGAGTGACCCGCGAGGCCCGTGCTCTCGTAGAGAAAGCCGTCGCGGTAGAACAGACCTTCGGTGAATGCCTGCGGATCGTGGGGAAAAGTCTTGACGATTAGGGCGTGGTCCACCGGTATTGCGGCCCACGCCGCGCCGCACATCGCCAGCGCCGCCATAAGCGCACCTGCCGCGGCCTTCGGCGCCGTTCGACAAGCGATGCCCGATAATTTCCCGCCCATGGCCGACATTTCCGCCTGACTCTGCGTCACGCCGAACAATAGCGCGTTGTCGGCGTATCCGGAAATCGTGTCCCTCGCGCGGCGACCGGTCCTCGGTCTGCGCGTCGCAAGCGACGCTTGGCGAGGATGACAAGAAATTGTTTGTGCGCCGCTATCGCGTTCACCCTCGTTGTCATCCTCGCGAAAGCGAGGATCCAGCGCGCGAGCGTCTGCGAGCGCAATTGACTTTGATTCGCTAATGCGCATCCCGATGCCAAAAAAAAGGGCGGACGGTTTTTCAACCGTCCGCCCCCGGATGGTCCGCCTGCGCCGTGCGTTCAGTCCGGCATCAGCACTTTGTCGACGACCATGATGACGCCGTTGCTCTGATAGACGTTCGGGATCGTCACCTGTGCGGTATCGCCCTTCTCGTCGGTGACCGTGAGGTCGCGTCCGCTGCCGCTTACCGACAATGTCTCGCCCTCGACGGTCTTCAGCATCGCCTTGCCGCCGCCGCTTGCGATTTCCTGGTCCAGGGTAGCGGAATCGAGCCTGCCGGGAACGACATGATAGGTAAGAATTTTGTCCAGCGTGGCTTTGTTGGCGGGCTTCAACAGGGTGTCCACGGTGCCCGCGGGCAGCGCCGCAAATGCTTCGTTGGTGGGCGCGAATACCGTGAAGGGTCCCGGTCCCTCGAGCGTATCGACCAGCCCGCCGGCCTTGACCGCGGCGACAAGCGTGGTGTGGTCTTTTGAGTTGACCGCGTTCTGAATGATGTTTTTAGTCTGGTACATCGGTGCGCCGCCCACCATGGGCTCGGCCGATGCCGTTTCTGCAAGGCTCACGGCGAAGACAATCGCCGCGCCGGCGCTCAATATCCCGATCCTGTTCATGGGCTGCTCCTGTTTGCCGCCATGGGTCTCGGATATTCCTCGACCTCGATCGGCGTCCAGCTTGCTTACGCAGCCGGACTGAGGTCGGATGCACCGCCAATAATCCATCGGGCATGCCGGCGCGTAGACTGTTCGGACGGCGCGGCTTTTCGGAGTATGCTCGGGTGCAGGCGATTTGGGCGCGTACGGTTTTTCCGGCTTGCAACGGGCGAAGGGGTTTCGTGCGAAACGCAATGGCAGATCGCGAGAGCGATGTCGCAGTGACCGCGCTTTCTTCGGCTGCGACCCTTGTCGAAGCCGTCGGGCGGGGAAGCCGGCTGGCGCTGAAGCGGCTGTACGATCTCGAATCCAGGCGGCTTTACGGCATCGCGCTGCGCATCGTGCGACGTCCGGAAGTCGCGGCGGATGTCTTGCAGGAGGCCTTCATCCAGGTTTGGCAGAATGCCGGGAGCTATGCGCCGGAGCGCGGCGCGCTGGTGCAAGCCCAATCGCGCCAGTCGTCAGCCGGCGTATCCCCGATCAATCGACCGGTCATTGCCGCCCTTATTCGTCGTCCGGCGGCTGCACCGGAGACGTGTCGTCGATGAAATATTGCGCATCGATCTGGGTCGGGATCGGTAGAAATGTGCAGGCCTGCTGGTTGAGATTGTAGAAATCCGAGAGATCCTCGGGCCAGTTGTTCTGCTGACCGCGCTGAACCGCACGTGCATCCGCAAAGCCGAGAAGGCCCTCGCTGCCCAGGAAGTTGCCTTCGATGAAATTGGCGATGGAACCGAAATCGAGAACTTCACCAACTTTAGTTCCACTACCTTCGATGTAGCCAATACATTTGCCATTCGTGTTGTTCGGGCCATAGGCGGAGACGAAAAGCAGCGGGACGCGGAAGCCAAGCTGGTAACCCAGTGGTTGGTTCAGTGGTGGCGGTTCATGGTCGTACCAGCCGCCCCAGTCGTCCCAGGTGATGACGATGGCCGTGTCCTGCCAATAGGTCTTGCCACTGTCCGTACACTGAGAAGCGCCGAGCGTGTTGACGATGGAAGCCACCCATTGCGGACCCTCGTCGGTGTCGATACCGGCGTGATCCGAATACTGGCCTTTCGGGATCACCCAGCTCACGTTGCGAAGCTGGCAATTGCCGATGTCCTTCAGGACTTGTGTCGGGTCGTCAAAGACGTTGTGGTTCGAAAATTCGGGACCGGTGCAAGCCTTATTGTTGCCGCCATTCTGGTTACTGACGCCGCATTCCGACAATATGGCAGTCGGTGCGGTCCACAAACTGCCCTCTCCTGGCGTGTAGTATCTCCACGTCGGCGCCGTCGGGCTCCCGCCGAGAGTGCCCAATGTCTGGTGCTGGAAGCAGGGATATTGATAGTTACCAGCCGCTTCGACGCCGTTGGTTATCAGCGCGACCGCCGTTCCCTGGTCGGCGAGGCACCCGTTCGGGGTTCCAGCAAGGTTCTCCGCCGCATAGGTGCCGCTGCCATCATCGGATGTGCTCGGCGCCGATGTGGCGCCGTAAATGAATTGATGGGCAGGGAAACTCGGGCCCTGGTTTGTCTGAAACATCAGGTTCGCCCAGCCATAGGTCAAAGCGAGGTTAATGTAAGGTCCGAGGACATCCGCTCCGGCCGTGTAGCGCTGGACATAGCTGAATTCCGGCGGATAGTTGGTGGGGCACGAACCGCCTTTGCAATTCTCGTTCGCGGCCCCGTCCATGCGGCAGGCTGTGCCGTGCTGGTCGCACATGTTGACCCAGTCGGGAAGGTGATGGTGTTCGATATCCCAGCCAATTCCGAGATCGACAGGCACAGGGGTGACCGTACCTTGGCTGCCATTTTTCCAGCCATCGGTTAGGATATCGTACTTCGTGTTGTCAGTAGGATCGCAGGTTGCGGATCCTCCCAGCTGCTGGCACATGGCCGCAAAGAGGTTGTCCGGCGTGCGGTTCTCCTGCACGATGATGACGATGTGTTTGAAAGCGGTAATCTGTGCCTGAGCCGGCAGCGCGGCGAAAATCGCCCACGCGATCAGAAGATATCCAGGACGTTTCATGCTTTTCCCCCTCGAATCCCGCTGCTTGCGGGACGCTACGTTACACCATTTCTCCATCCGGCGCCAACCGCAGTTGGCAGGCGAGGCGACCGCGTAGGGCGAACGACGCTTTGCCGAACAGGTGGTTCCCTATGGCGTAATCTTCCACACCGTTCCGAGATTGTCCGTTCCGCCGCCGAAAGTCGTGCCGTAAAGAGCGCCGTTCTCGTCGAGGGTAACGCCGCCCTGGAGAAAGCCTCCATCGCCGTTGTTGTTGCCGAAACTGTGGAGTATGGTCTCCGTCCACACACCACCGGATTGTGTCAGTTCAAACACGGTTCCA
>DATCBQ010000116.1:0-3790 GCA_036511745.1 Rhizomicrobium sp. | reverse complement strand
AATCACGCTGCAACGTGCGCGGAGATCGGCAACGGGCTTCCAGCGTCTCGCGGTCTTTCCGCGAAATGCGCACTTCTCTTGCGTCCGGAATCATCCTGACGTTGAATCACGACTCACGTTCCATGAAAAGCGGGTACTAGTCTCGCCGAATTGATTTGCCGAGGTAGTTCTCTATGTCGTGCGCATCAAAATAGTTATCGGGTGCCTCTGCCGGCTTCATGCCATGATACATCTTGATGAGGACGTTCTCTCCGGGCTTTATCATTTCCGTTGAGAAACCGCTGCCGAACCATGAGTTCCTCGTTGCTGAGCCACTTGCCCAAGAGTATGCACCGTGACGACTTTCATCAGTAGCATCCCCAAGGGCGAAATAATCGAAACCATGCGCTATCGTTTCGTCGGCGGCCTTGAGTAACGCATAATTTTTGACCGTATCAGCGCCTGTGAAACCGTTACCCTTCGCCGTAATGCTCATCGTGTCCGACGAGACTTGGGTGGCCGACACGCCGCCCAAGAGGCCCATTTCTTGGTACGGAGTAGAGCAGGCGCTCAACAGCAGCGCTACCGCAAGCGCAATATACCTCGATTGCATGGACATCCCCCTGATTCGGAAAGGCTAGCAGGAAGCCGCCGGATTTCAACTCCGTCACTACGCGAGTATCCGTGGAACCACTTTTTCTACTGCGTTTGATAAAATGAAACGACGCTCACGCTTTCCAGTTCGTGAGTTCTTCGTCCAGATGGGCGTGCCCGTCGGGAACTCTGGCAGCTCGAATGGCCTCGTGCTGCCGCTCCGTCAGATCGCCGGCAGCGACTACCCGGCGGTCGCGGCGCTTGAGGCGGCGAAACTCCTCCGCCGACACCAGAACCGTGCGCTCCCGGCCGTTCTTGGTTATGGCGACGAGCGTAGTCAACGCCATATCCTGATACATCCCGACATTGCGATGAAACTCCGTTGCAGTAACGGTGACAATTTCGCCCATGCGCATACGAACACCGCTCCTTCAGCGATAACACTCCAAGTATCAACCCCGTCATTGCTATGAGCGGCAATCGCGGCGAAAAGGCACAAGGAAAGTAAGATGACTGCGTACGTATACCTTCTGCAGGAAGTTCCATTTGAGCCGAATGAAATCAGCCGGTTGACAAAAATTGGGTGTTCCAAAAATCCGCCGGAGTGGCGCGTCGGTGCAAATCTGACAAGGGGCAACCCTAGAGTTTTGTGCCTCCCGGCCGTCTATGAATTCGCGACTGAGACAGAGGCATACAACGCGGAGTCGTCAGCGCACTGCCATTTTCGGGAGTTCGCGCTGCAAAAGGAATGGTTTCGGCTTTCGTGGGAGGATATCGCAAAATGGTGCGATGCGCAGGGGTGGGCAAGACGGGCAAATCAGGCACGTTGAGGCAAAACCCTTGGCGAGAATTCAGGCCTTACCTCGAATAGCCCTGTTCTTCCGCAGGAATGACAACTGGGTTGTGTCCTTCGCGAATCTGGCAATTGTGTAGGATTCAATTCGCCGGCAGCTTCGCGCGGAACGGATGCGCAGGGTAGACGCCGAGTACGGTCAGGCTGCTGGTGAAGAAGCCCAGTTCTTCGAGCGCGAGCTGCACGGCGCGGGTTTGCGGGTGGCCCTCGATGTCGGCGTAGAACTGCGTGGCGTTGAACGAGCCGCCGAGCTGATAGCTTTCCAGCTTCGTCATGTTGACGCCGTTGGTGGCGAAACCGCCCAGCGCCTTGTAGAGCGCGGCCGGCACGTTGCGCACCCGGAAGATGAAGGTGGTGACCACAGGGCCGGCGCCGGCGGGCGCATCGCGCTTCTCGCGCGCCATGACGAGAAAGCGGGTCATGTTGTGGGATTCGTCTTCCACGTCAGGTTTGAGAATTTCGAGCCCGTAGATCTCGCCCGCCAGCGCGGAAGCGATCGCCGCCACGCTCGGATCCTTCAATTCCGCCACATGCCGCGCGGCGCCGGCCGTGTCGTGCCAGTTCTGCGCCGTCAATTTCATTTCGCGGATCAGCTTGCGGCATTGGCCGAGCGCGGGCGCCTGGCTCAGGACCGTCTTGACGCCCGCGAGCGTCGCGCCTTTCACCCCCAGCAACTGATGGCGCACGCGATGAAAATGTTCGGCCACGATGTAGAGGCCGGCTTGCGGCAACAGATGATGAATGTCGGCGATGCGGCCATGCAGCGAATTTTCCACCGGGATGATGGCGAGCTCCGCCGCGCCGTCGCGCACCGCCGCGATCGCATCCTCGAAGGTGGCGCGCGGAATGGCCAGCGCCTGCGGCAGGCACTCGCGCGCCGCCAGATGGGCGTAGGCGCCGGGTTCGCCCTGAAACGCCACCCGCCCTGCACCGGCGATCTGCGATGGCTGCGTCATCGGCTCATCCTTTGCTCGCCTGCGAGCGCCGCGCGCGCCCTTTCGAGATCGGCAGGCGTATCGACGCTGAGCGGCACGGCAGCGACAAGGCCGACCGCGATTCGCATGCCCGCTTCCAGCGCGCGCAACTGTTCGAGCTTTTCGCGCAACTCGAGCGGCGAAGGCGGCAGCGCGACAAACCGCGCCAGCGCTTCACGCCTGTAGGCATAGATGCCGACATGATGAAACAGCGGACCATCGCCATGCGGCGCGCGCGCGCGGCTGAACCACAGCGCGCGCCCGCGCGTCGCGTTCGTGTCCCAGGCGACGACGCACTTCACCACCGCCGGATTGTCGCAATCCGCGGGATCGTCGATCTCGGCGGCAAGCGTGGCGATGTCCGCTCCTGTAGCCTCCAGCGTCTCGACGACGGCGCGAAGGGTTTGCGGATCGATTGCCGGAAGATCGCCCTGGAGATTGACCACCACATCGTGCCGTCCTTCGCGGTCGAAAGCTTCCAGCGCCTGGAAGATGCGATCCGAACCTGAGGGCAATGCCGGATCGGTGAGCAGCGCCATTCCCCCCGCCTGTTCGATTGCCGCGGCGATGGCGCGTTCCGCCGCCGCCACTACGACGGGGCCGATCCGCGCGGCCATGGCCTGACGCCAGACGCGCACGATCATCGGCACGCCGGCGATGTCGGCGAGCGGCTTGTCCGGCAATCGCGTGGACGCCAATCGCGCGGGAATGAGAACAATCGGGTTCATCGAGGGGACGCCTTTTGCCTGCACATTTGCGCAACTTATGCGACGCTTCGCCGCAATGACGCTAGAACGACGAACGGTAATGTCGCGCCGGTTCTCAAGGGGGACAAACCGGGCCGCTTCGCCAGCGCCGCCGCCCTCCCCGAGCACCTTCGACGGCGGCCAGCAACGCGGAGCGGAACCTTATGGATTCCTTTGAATGGAACAAGATCGTTGGCGCGATCCTGGGCACGCTGCTGTTCGTGGTCGCCGTCAAGATCGGCAGCGAGATGCTGTTCGAGGTGCCCGAACCCGCAAAGCCGGGCTATGTGGTTCCCGGCGTCGCGCTGGCGCCCACGCCCGGCACGCCGGCGCAACCCGCCGCCGAGGCGCTGCCGGATTTCGGAACCGTTCTGGCGAAGGCCGATATTGCGCACGGTCAGCAGGTTTCGCAGCGCTGCCAGCAATGTCACGATCTGTCCAAGGGCGGCCCCGACAAGATCGGGCCGAATCTATGGGGCGTTGTCGGCCGCCCGCGCGCCTCGCGTGCGAGCTTCAGCTATTCCAGCGCGATGATGGCGAACCACGATCCGTGGACCTTCGAGAAGCTCTTCGTCTATCTGAAATCCCCGGCCACCATGGTGCCGGGAACCAAGATGTCGTTCGCCGGGCTTGCCAGCGCCCAG
>DATCBQ010000115.1:0-47504 GCA_036511745.1 Rhizomicrobium sp. | reverse complement strand
AATCACGCTGCAACGTGCGCGGAGATCGGCAACGGGCTTCCAGCGTCTCGCGGTCTTTCCGCGAAATGCGCACTTCTCTTGCGTCCGGAATCATCCTGACGTTGAATCACGACTCACGTTCCATGAAAAGCGGGTACTAGTTCCGGAATCTCGATCGATGAAGATGGCCTGCTGCGCACGCGCGCAGCTTTTGTAGCGTCAGAACATCTACCTCTGTGCATGAACACGAGCACGATTCGATTTAAGGCACGCCCCGGATTATCAGATTTGCGGTTTCTCAAGTGGTGGCTCGATTCAAGAAGCTTCAGAACTCAGATTACGCGGCTTGTCACAGGAAGTGCTCAGAAAAACTTTGGCCCTTCGCATCTTGAGAAAATCGAGATTGACTTGCCCCCACTCGACGAGCAACGGCGGATCGCGGCAATTTTAGATCAGGCCGACGCTCTGCGGCGTAAGCAGCGAACTGCCCTAGACGAATTGGAAAAACTTGGTCCAGCCCTATTGCGGCGATTGACCGACGGTCGAGACGATCGCAACGGGCGAATTTGTCCCATTTCTGAGGTAACTGAGTGTCTCGATCGGCTTCGTCGTCCAGTAAAAAAATCGTCTCGCGCTGAAGGAACTGTTCCCTACTATGGTGCGAATGGACTGCAAGGTTACATTGACAGGGCATTGTTCGATGAGGAGTTAGTACTTGTCGCGGAAGACGGTGGCCATTTCAACGAGCCATGGCGGGGGGTCGCATACAAGATCGCAGGTCCAGCATGGGTTAACAATCATGCGCACATATTGCGGCCCAACCATGAAATCCTGAACATCGATTACCTACACTACGCCTTGAGAAACTACGATTTCGGTAAAAATATCTCGGGGACGACACGGTCAAAGCTGACTCAGGCGCAATTAAATAGTGCCGAAATTTTCGTGCCCCCACTTTCTAAACAGGAACGATTCTCTCAAGAGATTTCGGTGATTGAGATCATTCGGCAGCTCTACGTCGCCGCTATAGTAGAGTTAGACGCTCTTTTTGGTGTCATTCAATATAAGGCATTCGGAGTAACGACCAACACGGAAGGTGCAGCAATAGCTATTTCCGAAGCTGCCGAGTAGATTCGCGATGTCCCAATTCGCCTTCCTCAAGCCCGAATTTGCCGAAGTTCACGGGCTTGCGGTGCAGGCGGAGGACGCGGCGCAGAGCGATCCGCGGGCGGCGTGCGTGTACGCGCGGCTGGCGCTGGAGACGATCGTCAACTGGCTTTATCGCCATGACGGCACGCTGAAAAACCCATACGAAACCGCGCTTGCTGCGCGCATTCATGAGCCCACGTTTCAGAAACTGGTTGGTCCTGGAATTGTCACCAAGGCGCGGATCGTAAAAGACATCGGCAACAAGGCGGCGCACGAGACGAAGATCGTTCCGTTCACCAGTGCCGCCACGTCGCTGCGAGAGTTGTTTCATATCAGCTATTGGCTGGCGCACACCTACGCCAAGGGAGCAAAGCCTGACCCGGCGTTGAAGTTCTCTCCCGACGCGTTGCCGCGCAAGGCAACGGTTTCCGCCGCCACGCTGGCGCAGCTTCAGCAGGCCGCGCGTCGATTCGTCGAAACCGTCAAGGCACGGGAGGAAGAGGAAGCCAAACGTCTCGCCGTCGAGGCCGAGCGAGGCAAGCTCGAAGCGGATATCGCGGCGCTGCGCGCCGAGATCGCCCGGGTCAAAGCGGCCAATGCGCGCGTCGCCGACACCCACGACTACAACGAAGCGCAGACGCGCGATGCGTTTATCGACCTTCTGCTTGGCGAAGCGGGATGGAGCTTCACGAAGCCGGGGCACGACACTGAGTTTCCGGTGCATGGCATGCCAAATACGTCCGGCGACGGCTTTGTAGATTACGTGCTCTGGGGAGACGACGGCAAACCGCTTGGGCTAGTCGAAGCCAAGCGCACGTCGCGCGACTCCCGCGTCGGCCAGCAACAGGCAAAGCTTTATGCCGATTGCCTGGAAGCGCAGTTTGGTCAGCGCCCGGTCATCTTCTACACCAATGGCTACGAGCACTGGATCTGGGACGATCGGCGTTATCCGCCGCGGCCGATTCAAGGTTTTCTCACCAAGGACGAGCTTGAGCTCGCCATTCGGCGGCGCGAGACCCTGAGGCCGCTTGGATCGACCGAGATCAGCGGCGAAATCGTCGAGCGTTACTATCAGACGCGCGCCATCAGGCGGATTGCCGAGGCGTTCGAGAAGGACCATCTGCGCAAGTCGCTGCTCGTCATGGCGACGGGCTCCGGCAAGACGCGGACGGTGATCGCGCTGGCCGATTTTCTCATGCGCGCCAATTGGGTGCGGCGTGTGCTGCTTCTTGCCGATCGCGTGGCGCTGGTGAAGCAGGCCGTCGGCGTGTTCAAGAAATTCCTGCCCAGCGCTTCGCCTGTCAATCTGGTCACCGAGAAGGACGCGCAAGGTCGCGTCTATGTCTCGACCTATCCAACCATGATGCGGATGATCGACGAAGCGGCGGATGGCGTGCGCCGCTTCGGGCCGGGTCATTTCGATCTGATCGTGATCGATGAAGCCCACCGCTCCGTCTATCGCAAATACGGCGCCATCTTCGATTATTTCGATAGTCTGCTGGTGGGGCTGACGGCCACGCCGAAAGACGAGATCGACCGCGACACCTATCGGCTGTTCGATCTGCAACGCGGCGTGCCGACCGATGCCTACCCTCTGGACGATGCCGTGAAGGACGGGTTTCTCGTTCCGCCCAAGGCCGTGTCCGTTCCGCTCAGATTTCAGCGAGAAGGCATCACGTACGACGATCTTTCCGACGAGGAAAAGGAAAGCTGGGACGAGATCGAATGGGACGAGGACGGCAATGTTCCCGCCCGTATCGAAGCCGCTGCGGTCAACAAATGGCTGTTCAATGCCGACACAGTGGACAAGGTGCTGGAACACCTGATGACCGAAGGTCTGAAGGTGGCGGACGGCGACCGGCTCGGGAAAACCATCATCTTCGCCAGGAACCACGATCATGCCGAGTTCATCGCCAAACGGTTCGACATCAATTATCCGCATCTCAAGGGTGCGTTTGCGCGCGTCATCGATTTCAAGACGGAATATGCCCAGTCGCTGATCGACGATTTCAGCCTGATGGACAAGGCACCGCACATCGCCATTTCCGTCGACATGCTGGACACGGGCATCGACGTACCGGAAGTCGTGAACCTCGTCTTCTTCAAGATCGTGCGCTCGCGGACGAAGTTCTGGCAGATGATCGGGCGTGGCACGCGGCTCTGTCGGGATCTCTTCGGGCCGGGCAGCGACAAGGAATTCTTTTTCGTTTTCGATTTCTGCCAGAACTTCGAATTCTTCAACCAGAATCCGGAAGTGGCCGACACGTCGGCCGCCGACTCTCTGACCAAACGCCTCTTTGCCGAACGCATCGAACTGATCGCCGCTATCGATACGATGGGCGGAAGGCCGGGACACGGTGCGAAATCTTCTGACGAAGTTGGAGAAGGGACTTCCACATTTCGCAGCGGGGAAGCCGACGAAGCAACGCTGGCGGTACGAACTCTCCGGTCCGAGTTGACGGAGCGGCTGCATACCGAAGTGAAAGGCATGAGCATGGAAAACTTTCTCGTCAGGCCCAAGCGCCGGCTGGTTGAGAAGTTTGGTAAGCCCTCGAGCTGGAAGAACCTCTCGTTCGACGACCGGCTGGAGCTTGTGGATGAAGTGGCGGGCCTGCCGTCAAGCCTCGTCGATGACGACATCGCCGCCAAGGAATTCGATCTGCTTGTCCTGAAGACGCAGCTTGCCGTTCTTCGCGCCCACAGGAGCTTCGCGGGCCTGAAGGAGAAGATCGTCAAAATCTGCGGTCTGCTGGAAGAACTTTCGAATGTGCCGGCCGTGGCGGCACAGCTCGCGCTCATTCACGACTTGCAGATCGACGAATACTGGCAGGACGTGACCGCGCCGATTCTGGAGACCGCGCGGAAGAAGTTGCGCGAACTCGTGAAGCTGATCGAGGCAAAGAAGCGTCCACGAATTTACACCGATTTCGAAGACGAAATCGGCGACGGCGCGGATATCGAAGTGCGCGGCATTCCCGCCGGCACGGACATGGACCGTTTCCGCATGAAAGCCCGGCACTACCTGAAGGATCACGAGAACCACATCGCCATCCAGAAGCTTCGATTGAACGAGCCGCTGACGCCCACCGACCTCGCCGAACTTGAACGCATTTTCGTGGAGGCCGGCATCGGCAGCGAAGAGGAATTGCAGCAGGTGCGCGCCGATGGCGGCGTTGGTGTGTTCGTCCGTTCGCTCGTCGGTCTCGACCGCGAAGCCGCCAAGCACGCCTTCGGTGATTTTCTGGCCGACAAGTCGCTTTCGGCAAACCAGATTCAATTCCTGAACATGGTCATCGAACACCTGACGGATAAAGGCGTGATGGAGCCCAGGCTGCTCTACGAAAGCCCGTTCACGGATTTCAATCCGTTGGGCGTTGCCGGCGTTTTCGACGCGACGAAAACGGCCGCAGTCATCCACATTCTGGAAGAGGTGAACCGCCGCGCGGCGGCCTGATAAACTTCTGCAGTGTCTGCGCCCCAGCACCATGCGGGCAGGATGCCCGCGGTCCCAGGGAGAAGGGGCGCTCCGCCGCTTTCGT
This sequence comes from Rhizomicrobium sp., assembly GCA_036511745.1. Classification (GTDB taxonomy): domain Bacteria; phylum Pseudomonadota; class Alphaproteobacteria; order Micropepsales; family Micropepsaceae; genus Rhizomicrobium. The sequence goes on along the minus strand of DATCBQ010000115.1, from coordinate 42,837 downwards.
GGTACGGGCTATCCGCAATTTGTCGACCGACTGCGTTTACGCGTTCCGAATCCTGGAATGGAATCGCTCGACGGCTTCGGCAACGACGCGTTCGGAAGCGCGCCCGACCTTCTTGATCACGAGGCTGCTGCTCAGGGTTACGATCCGATCGGTACGAATCCAGCTCGGCGCCGGCAAACTTCCCTGCGTCATGTCGGGCTGCACGAGCGGCACTCCATGCTCTGGTCTGGGACGGGATGTCACCGGCAGACCGATGAAGTCTCCATACAAGTCGGGAGCGGTCAGCGCCAAAACGGGCGGCGCTTGCTGGCCGACAGGTCGGTGAAAGGATATGGGACGAGAACGACGTCCCCGCGCTCAAACATCATCCCAAACGGCGTCTTCGCTGTTTTCCCACACCGGCGCCAGCGCGCGCGACTGGGCAGCCATCAGGTCGCGCCACTCGGCGCGTTCCTGGCGCTCGCGGAGAAAACCGGCGAAATCGAGCACCTCGCGGGCGAGCTGGTCCGGCAGCGCTCTCACCTGTTCGTAAATCAAATCTGCAATCGACATGTCGGGCTCTGGCGGATCATCCGCTTGAGGATAGGAGTTTGCGCGCGCCGCGCAAAGGGGGCCGCCGAGCGGCGCCTTCCCGGCAGATCCCTGCGCCATCCTCGATCCGAAAGTCCGCTGGTATCCGGGCGACCGGCTCCCGGCTTGGGGTTTCGTTGTGCCGCAAAATGTTTCACGCGGAGACGCGGAGCGCGCGGAGGAACACCGCGCGCAACGCTTACCGCGTTGTGCTTTGCCTCTCCCACACCCTCCTTCGCCAAGGCTTCGGAGGGTCCATACGCAAGTCCTCCGAAGCTGCAAAGCAGCGTAGGGGGAGGGGGCGAGGCAAGTAATGATTACAGCGCCAACGCTTCCCCCGACGGCAATCGCAGCGTTCCCGCCAGCAGGGGCTCGAAGCGGCGGTCGGCGATGAGGGCGCGGGCGGCGGCGATGGCCGGCGCGAAGATGCGGTCGCGTTCGAAACGCGGCACATCCGCGCGCAGCATCGCGTGGGCTTCCTCCAGCGCGGGCGAGCTTTTGAGCGGGCGGTGAAACTCGAGGCCTTCGGCCGCGGCGAGAAGCTCGATTCCGAGAATGTTCGAGGTGTTGGCGTTCATGTCGGCGAGCCTTCGCGCGGCGAAAGTCGCCATCGAAACGAAGTCTTCCTGGTTGGCGGAGGTGGGAAGCGAATCCACGCAAGCCGGATGGGCCAGCGATTTGTTTTCCGACGCCAGCGACGCCGCCGTCACATGGGCGATCATGAAGCCGGAATTGACGCCGCTGTCGGAAGCCAGAAACGGCGGCAGGCCGCTCAGCGAGGAATCGATGAGCAGCGCAATGCGGCGCTCCGACAAGGCGCCGGTTTCGGCAATGGCGAGCGCCATCGCATCGGCCGCCAGCGCCACCGGCTCGGCGTGGAAATTGCCGCCGGAGAGGATGTCGCCATTGTCGAACACCAGCGGATTGTCGGTGGCGGCGTTGGCCTCGATGGCGAGCACGCCCGCGGCGTGGCGCAGCATGTCGAGGCACGGCCCCAACACCTGCGGCTGACAGCGGATGGAATAAGGGTCCTGCACGCGCGCCAAAGATTGCGGAATTCCTCACGGGCGGGGAAATAGCGGGGGGCGGACTGCGGATGCGGCGCCAGCCCCGGCGATCAGGGACCTGGGCTCAGGCGCGCCCTTCGAAGCCGAAAAGGCGAGCGGGCACCTCGACGAAGAATCCTTTCCAGACTGCGGCGCGCTAGCGCAGCATTTGTTCGATGGTCCGCTAGGACCGTCGAACAAATGCTTGCGGTTTCGATCCACGCTCCCGTGAAGGGAGCGACCGCTTGTGCATTGTCTTTTTCTTTGGGTTGTGTTGTTTCGATCCACGCTCCCGTGAAGGGAGCGACATGAGGTTTTGAATCCGGGATGGCGTACTGCGCTTGTTTCGATCCACGCTCCCGTGAAGGGAGCGACTTGGCGCTACAAACCAAACGGGAGTCAAAAATATGTTTCGATCCACGCTCCCGTGAAGGGAGCGACTTTACGCATGATTGTGCATCGTGTCACTATCTGGGTTTCGATCCACGCTCCCGTGAAGGGAGCGACCGCGCCCACAGTCGCGCCAGCATCGGCGCGTCATGTTTCGATCCACGCTCCCGTGAAGGGAGCGACGCGGAGGCCCTCGCATTGGAGCTTCCCGGTTCCTGTTTCGATCCACGCTCCCGTGAAGGGAGCGACAAGCGGGCAGCGGGAAGCGGGCAGCGGGAAGCGGGTTTCGATCCACGCTCCCGTGAAGGGAGCGACCCCGGTCGCGCCAGCATCGGCGCACGCGCGTCATGTTTCGATCCACGCTCCCGTGAAGGGAGCGACGCGCCCACAGTCGCGCCAGCATCGGCGCGTCATGTTTCGATCCACGCTCCCGTGAAGGGAGCGACCTCCATATCTCGATTTGTGCGCCTATCATAGCGTGTTTCGATCCACGCTCCCGTGAAGGGAGCGACTCTAACGCTTTCGTGGAATCACAGGTGGAGTCAGGTTTCGATCCACGCTCCCGTGAAGGGAGCGACTCAATTCAAACTGATTGGCGCCGAACGAATAACGTTTCGATCCACGCTCCCGTAAAGGGAGCGACAGCTCACTTTGCGGGGAAAAAACTCTACGGAATTGTTTCGATCCACGCTCCCGTGAAGGGAGCGACTTACTGCGACCGGCGATATAACAATCCATCAAGCGTTTCGATCCACGCTCCCGTGAAGGGAGCGACGTCGCGGACTTGATCGCCGGTCAACTAACACCGGGTTTCGATCCACGCTCCCGTGAAGGGAGCGACGACATTGGATTTCGTTGCCGCCGTTCAAGAACGGTTTCGATCCACGCTCCCGTGAAGGGAGCGACTTGCCGTCAAACGAGGATCATCATTGGACGATGGTTTCGATCCACGCTCCCGTGAAGGGAGCGACGTGCGCCGATTGCCGAATTGCCGAATTCCAGTTGGTTTCGATCCACGCTCCCGTGAAGGGAGCGACCCGGAGAACCGCTTAACCTGCCTTCACAAACCCTGTTTCGATCCACGCTCCCGTGAAGGGAGCGACCGCGGAACTCTAACGCGTTGAAGCGCCAACGGGAAATCGGTGCTGCGCGCGAACCTGTGCGTTCGCGGCGGAAAATTGTCGTGCCGCCCGGGGTCGGACCGCGCAACCTGTTGTGTTGATAGCTGTTTTCGCCTGCGCGAACCTTCCCGCTCCGGTGTGTGCGCTTGCGGTTCGCGCGGGCGGGCGACAGGCATTTCCGGGCGCGATGGATGTGGCGTCGACGCAAACCTCGCAGCCGCGCTCAGATCACCAGCGGGCCTTCGAGATCGACAGCGGCGTGGGCGCCCACATGTTCGACCCGCCGCCGGCCTTCGGCCCCCAGACGATAGAAGCGAAGACTGTCGGTGTCGGGGTCGATCTCCGCGATCAGGCGGCTTCGCAACGCAGCCCATTGTGCCGGATCGACCTCGCACTCGAACACCGATTTCTGCACCCGCTGACCGGAATCGAGACAGGCGCGGGCGACGCGGCGCAACCGCCTGCGGCCGCCGCGGGTTTCGGTGTTCACGTCATAGGCAACAAGCATCAGCACAACGCCATCTCATTTCCAGACGAAGGCGGGATAGCCGTCGAGATCGCCGCGCAAATGGCGCGCCAGCAATTGCGCCTGCAGATAGGCGACGAGACCGAGCGCCACGGTCTCTCCCAGAAACGGATGGCGCAGCTCTTCGCGCTTGCGCTCCTGCCAGGCGACAAGAATGCGTTTGCGCGCATCGTCGGTCATGTGAACGCCGCCCGGCTCTTCGAGGACAAAATCGCTGGCGCCGAGCTGGCGGCGGTTTATCAGGCTGAGCGCCAGGCGATCCGCCAGCACCGGCCGCAATTCCTCCATCAGATCCAGCGCCAGACTCGCGCGTCCCGGCCTGTCGGTGTGCAAAAAGCCGACCTGCGGATCGAGGCCGTGCGCCTCCAGCGCCGAGCGGCAATCATGGCCCAGCATCGCATAGAGGAACGACAACAGCGCGTTGGTGCGATCGAGCGGCGGCCGCCGCGAACGGCCGCCAAAGCGAAAGGCGGCGTCCTCGGTGCGGAGAAGCCGATTGAAGGCGCCGAAATAGACAAGGCCCGCTTCGCCTTCGGTGCCGCGCAGGCTGTCGAGGTCGCCGGCCATGAGCGCGCGGCGCGCCGCATCCGACAGCCGGCGTTCGGTTTCATTCAGCGCCTCGCGGCCTTCCGCTGCCATGGCATCGCCATGATCGCGCAAGGCGCGCTGCACCACCGTGCGCTGGTTCGCGGTCTTCGCGGCAACGATGCTGCGGGCGATCGCAAGCGTGCGGGCGGGATCGTCCGCCGCGCGGAACTGGGTCCGCCGCAAAAGCACATTGCCGCTGCGCGCCCCTTCAACCCTGGCCTCGAAGCGGCCATGGGGTGTGAGAAAGGAAATCGTGATGCCCGATTCCGCACAGGCAGCCATCAGGGCCGGCGATGCCCCGGGCCGGTTGAACGCGACGACGCCATCCAGCATGTGCAGCGGCGCGCGGCCGCGCTCCGCTCCATCCACCTCGACCACCAGGTTGGCGCCGTCCTTGCGCAGCCACGCATCTTCCGCGGTGACATAGATCGTGTTGAGCAGGTGTTTCATGCCGCCTCAGGATTCGATCTGCGACGAAAGCCAGCGCGCAATGCAGGGCGGCCTTTCCAGACGGTCGGGCTGACACAGGGATTCCAGAGAGCACCGCTTGCAGCCCGGAATGCGCACCGGCGCGGGCGTGCGGCCGTTTACGATGTTGTCTCGCGCCGCGGCGGCGGTGGTTGCGGTGAGCCGGCGCAATTCGCCGTCGAACGCCACCGGATGGCGTCTGCGGGTTTCGCCATAGAACAACGCCCCTTCCGGCACTTCGCAGCCGAACATTTCTTCAAGGCAGATGGCCTGGGCGCAGAGCTGCACTTCGTCGGCGCGATGCGCCTTGGGCTTGCCGCGTTTGTATTCGACGGGAAAGGGCTGCGGCGGATCGCCGACAAGCTCCACGACGTCGGCCTTTCCGCTGACGCCGAGCGCGAGCGAGCGCAGCGCGACACTGCGGACAATCCGCACTCCGGGCCGTGTCTCCGGGCGGCCCGCCTCGACCCGCTCATGCAGGATGCGCCCCTCGGCCGTCGCGCCATCCTCGGCCCACAGCCCTTCGACGTGGATCAGTGCGCATTGGCGGGGACAAAACAGCTGGTGCTGCAGCGCCGAAAGCGCAATGAGCGCATCTTCGGCGGCAGGCTCGGCGAGCGGAACGGCCACGATACGGTTGGCTATCGCTCGATGATTTCCACGCCGTCGGGAAGCTTGTCGCGGTTTATGGAAATCGCGTAGTCCGCAAAGCTTCTCGCCGGCGGCGCATTGTCGAGTCGCTGATCGCCGATTTCGTGCCGCTCGCTTCTGTTCAGGCGCCAGGTCTTGACGCGATCGAACAAATCGCTCGCATGCGCATTGCCGAGCGCGGAGGCATGGCGGAAGATCACGAGCTTTCTGGTCGTCATTTCGCCGCGCGCCGCCGAGCGATCATGCTCGAACATGTTGGTCAGAGCTTCGAACAGCAACTCGAGATCGTCGGTGGAGAAGCCGGTCCCTTTAACGGGATGCGACGCCAAGGGTGCCGAAACGAAGCCGTGCGCGCGGTAAAGTCCATAGGGCACAATGTGCTTGCGGCCCATGGTGCGCTTGTCTCCCCGCTTCTCGTCATCTTCCCCTTCGGTACGCTCCTTCTTCTCGTTTTGGTTCGTTGCCGCCATTCGCGTAATCGAGATTTCCAGCGGAAGAATCGGCTCGATCGATCGGGCAAAAACAAACTGAACCGGCCCCCGAACCTGCCCAGCATTGATGCCGGTCGAAAGCACGCCGCCAAAGGCGCGGATGTCGAAGAAATTGTCGCACATGAACTGACGCAGCTGTCCGGCTTCCTCGTCGGATTTTGGCGTAAGCTTCTTTGCCGTTCTGGAATCGGCATCTTCGGGGCGGATGCGCAGATAGGCTTCCCGGTGTTTCTCGTTGAGAATCGCACCTTCCGTCACGTAGATGCGGTAGCCGGCGTCGTCCTTCTTTTTCAATTCGACGTAGTTGCGAATCTTTCGCTTGAGGCAAACGTCGCTGACGATGCCATTGCCGGTCTCCGGATCCATGCGCGGCATGTTTCCGGCATCGGGATCGCCGTTGGGATTGCCGTTGGTCACGTCGAAGAAAAGCACAAATTCATGACGATGCTGCAACGCGTGTTCGTGAGCCATTGATATCTCCTAATTCGCGTCTTGCGCCGCATCCGGCTTTTCTGACGCGGGTGCGGATTTCGGGAAACGCGAAGCGCGCTCGTGGTAGTAGCCGACCGCGAACCGCGCCTGGTCTTCCAGCAGCAGACTCGTCGGCAGGTCGGCCGGAAGCCGCCCGATAATCTCGTTCAGCTTCGGCTCGATCCACATCCCCTTGCCGCGCTTCTTTGCATCCGAGATATGATTTCGGGCGCTGCGCATGAGAGTTCCGAAAACGCGTGCGGGCGTAGATGAAGCCGCGCCATAGTAGCGGTCGGCGATTGAGGCGTTGACGCGCTCGAGAGCGGCGTATTGAGCCGACTCCAGCACTGCGAAAAGCCTGCCGAGCTGATAGGCCGGGCTTGGATTGTCTGGATCGAGCGACACGGATATGAGCTCCTTGGTTTCGGGGTGAACGAATCGATGTGCGCGGTTGATGCAGGCCTTGGCGACGGCCGCATGCCAGCCGCTCGCGGGGTTATCCCCGGCGCGAAGGCGAATAATGGCAGTCGCCAGCAGATTGCGCGGATATCGTCCGCCGCCGAGAATTGCGCGCATCGTCTCGCCGGCCAGGAGCGGCGGAATGTTGTCGAACTTCTCCTGGAGCGCGGTGGTTTTCACGAGCACGCGCTGCACCGAGGGCAATTTGCCGCGCCACGGCGGGGGTGCGATGTCCAGATCGTCGAAATGATCCTGAAGACGGCGCGCGAAGACCTGAAAATCGTCCTCGAGCCAATAGCGCACAGAGAGCCGCGCGGCGTTGGGCGCAAGACCGAGAACATGGAAGCGGACTCCTTTCGTCAGGGCCAGGGCAACGTCTTTGGCCGGACGGCCGTCCGCGACTGCCTGCAGCGAATCGCGGATGCGAGCAGCTTCGGCTTGATCGTCGGCGAGTTTTTGATCGTCTCCATTGCGTGTCGTGCCGATCCAGCTCTCAAACATATTCTCGGCGGCGCTCGCGGCTTCTTCGCCCGCCTGGGACGCATCGGCCCAGAACACAACCGTCGTATCGGCAATCTTGATACGATTTCGGGACGAACCCCTGTCGAGCAGGCGATTGAGGGCGGCACCGTAACGAAAGGCGGCAGCTTCGGAGGTTGGAGCGTTGTCGCCCTGCTCCTTTCCGTAGGACCTGAATGCGTCAAGGTTGAATGAGACCAGCGCCGCCCCCGAGGATTGCGCGCCATCGACGCCCTTGATCGTGGGGTGAAGGCGACGCACGGGCGCTTGATTGCCGGTGATCAGGCAAAAAACCTTGGGTGCATCGTTTGTGCCTTGCTCCTGCACCAGCCGCTTCGCCACCTCGCGTTCGTGCATGAACTTGCGGTCGCCTTCGAGCCGAAAGACGATGTTTGTATCCAGCATCTCCGCTGCGAACGGAGGCTGATCGAATGCCGCGGGGTTCCACTGCTCAAGGAATTTACGTAGCGCCAGGAGTCCTTCGTCTTCGATTCCGGCGAGCGATCGCAGATGAAGCGATTTGAATGCCGCATGCTCGTCCGCGGTGCGACGGCCTTCTCCCGACGTTCTGCCCAGGGAGTACGAAGTTTTGTCCCACAGAAAATTCGGAAGAATTGCCACCGTGCGTTTGACCGCGGCGGGAACATCCAACTGCCGGGGGTGCAACCGCTTTCCGTCGGTCTGGCGAAGATCGATCTTGTCGAGGGGACGGCCGTCCATCGCCACAACAATTGCGAAGCTGATCTTCTCCCGCGAGTAGCCGGGCTCCTCCGCTTCGCCTCGTGCAGCCATGCGACCGTAGTACTCGTTCAGCGCCTGCAGAACGGTCATGCGGCCGTGCCTTCTGCGAGGCAACGCCGAACATCCAGCACGCCGTTTTGCAATCGCGCGCGGAAGAAACGGGAGGTTTTGTCGTTGGCGAAATCAATGTCGTGCAGCATCCAGCCGAGATCGCGTTCGCGCTGATCGGATGGCAGTGAGCTCTCGGGAAGCGGCGCGCCCTCCGGAATGAGTGCAAAGTTCGCCGCGAACTCCCGCGTTCCCAGGCAGGGGCGATGGAAGCACTGACCGGACTCAGCGCGCCGATTGAACATGCTGACGTGCTTGGCGGGTGTATCGTCATCCTTGGCGTTGTCGGTCAAATCGAAATGCGCTTCGATGACGTAATCGATATCGACCAGCAGCGTGGCCGCGCGTTGCTGGCGGTTCTTCTGATCGCTTACATCCAAGCCCAAGCCGGTCGTAGTCCCCGCCCGCATTGCACGCGCGACGTTCGTCGTGCCGATCTTCGCGCCCACTTCGTTGCGGCGGAACGACTGGAAGCGGATGGGTTTGAGGACATGAATCCTGTCCACCACCCAGACGATGGCCGGCTTCCAGTGAATGGCTTCCAGGATTCCGCGGGCGGCCGAAGGCGTCATCACGTCATAGGAAACGCGCTCGACCTTCATCTCGGGACGCGTGAAACATGCCCGGTCCCCCCAGACGCGGAGCCGCACGCCATATGTCATGAATTGCCCCCCGACACTGCCCCGATTCGAACTCCACACAATACCGCGTTTAATCGGGCTTTGCGAAATTAGGTCGAATTCCCGCGGTGCGCGCGTGTCGAGCGGTCACGAGTGGGTTCGGCGCGGACCGGCCTGCAACAGGCGGGAGATTCCTTCGGGATCGCCCGCGATGACGTGCAGATAGGCTTTCGCGGTCTGGTCGGGTTCGAAGCGGCCCTGCTCCCAATCGCGCAGTGTTCCGACGGGAATATGATAGCGCAGCGCGAATTCTTCCTGCGTCAGGTGCAGCGCGCGGCGAATAACGCGGGTCTGCGGCAGGCGTTTCATGCGCTTGAGATCGGCTTCCGTCAGCGGCTGAGCGTCGGGATCGGAGAGCGCCGCGGCGTGAATTTCTTCGTCCGTCATCGCATCGACGCGCGCCCAATCGCTCTCGCCGACCGACGGCCGCGTGGTGCCGTCCGGCAACTCCTCGACGTAAGTGCCGTCAGCGAGACGCCTGCTGTAGATAGTGGTCATCGCGTTCCTGCCTGCTGGCCTTGCGGCCAGAAATGATGCGAATTCGCCCGTTGCGTTCGGTGTAAATAACGACCGTCAGCCGGCCATTCGCCATTCCGGTGACGATCGAGCGGTCTTCGCCATGCTCGACCCGATCGTCGGGCCGCTCAATCGCAAAGGCATCTCCAAAAACCAGCCGGCAATCCACGAAGCTGACCCCGTGTTTCCTGAGGTTGCCTGCGGCCTTGGCGTCGTCCCATTCGAAAGTATCGTCCTGCATAGATACGGGCTGCCCGTAGTTTTGTCAACTGATGATGTTATATTCCGTCGCCCGTTCGGCGGTATCGAAGATATCGACTCCGGTTCGCGGCCGATAATGGGCGAGGTCCTGAAAGCGCAGCAGCCCCGAACCGAGCGCGGGATGAACCGGCGTCAGCACGTCTGCGACCATCCAGTCGCATCTCAATTTGCGCGGGATGGAAACGACATATTGCTGCAGCCGTCGCAGATCGCCGGCCAGCGGACGGTCCATGCCTGCGATTTTGTTCAGCAGCTTTTGGGCATCGTCATCATCCGTATCCGCCTTCCACGGCACGATCACGGGCTCCATGTGCTCGTCGATCATGCGGAAAGCCCTGGCAATACTTTCGAAGGGAAAATCGAAATCGTTGGCCCGCTCGCGGATCGCGGTTAGTATGCCGCGAAGGCCGCCCACCTCGATCGCATCGAAGGCTTCATCGCCTTTCTGCCAATAGAGCTCGCCGAAATACGCCCGAATGGCTTCGAGCCCCAGAATGTCGTCGTGCTGGCGGATGATCGGACGCGTCGCTTGCCAGAACGCTTCGAGCGCTCGCGGCGGCTTCGCTTCCGAAGGCGTGAAGACGACGGTACGACCTCGCTCCAACTTCCCCTCGCGATTGCAGCGCCCGGCTGCCTGCGCGATGGAGTCCAGTCCCGTGGCGGCTCGCCAGACTTCGGGAAAATCCACATCCACTCCCGCCTCGATCAGCGAAGTCGCGACCAGGCGGACAGGCTCGCGGTCCTTAAGTCGAATCCCGACTTGCTTCAGGACCGCTCGGCGATGGCGCGGACACATCAGGGTTGTCAGATGGAAGGCGCCGGGCAACTCCTGAATGCCGTCGAACAGCTTGCGCGCGTGCGCACGGCTGTTGACGATGCACAGCATCTGCGCCCGCTCCGCAAAGCGGGCTGTGATGGCCTCATCGGGAACAGATTCGCTTCGCGTTTCGACATCCACCCGCTTGAGTTCGCGGTAAAGCGAGCGTGGGTCCGGCGCGAGTTCGCGATCGTCATCGATTTCGAATCCCCATGCGCGGTCTTTCATATCCCTCTTGCGCAGCGCCGGTTGTGTCGCGGTGCAGAGCACAATGCTGGCGCCGTAATTGCGCGCCAGCTCGTCCATCGCCGCCACGCACGGGCGTAGTAACGGGATCGGCAATGTCTGCACTTCGTCGAGCACGATCACGCTGCCGGCGATGTTGTGAAGCTTGCGGCAGGAGGAGGTTCGTTTTGCGAAGAGGCTTTCGAAAAACTGCACCGCCGTGGTCACGACAACGGGAACATCCCAGTTCTCCGCCGCTCGGCGGAGTTTTTCGAGTCCATCGGGCCCCTCGCTGTCGGCCCCGGCGGTTCCGGGCGCCTTTTCCCAATCGAAGCTCGCGTGATGTTCGAGGATGTCGTCCGATTCATTCAATGCCTTGCGGAACTCCCTGGCAGTTTGTTCGATAATGGACGTGTAGGGGATCACGTAGATCACCCGCCGCATCGCATGGCGAACGGCATGTTCGAGTGCAAACGACAGCGATGCGAGCGTCTTGCCGCCACCGGTCGGCACGGTGAGCGTAAACAGACCGGGCGCCAAAGCCGCGTTGCCGACGGCGTGATTGAGGACCCGCGCACGAAGCGCGTTCACCGGCGTTGCGTCGGCGCGCCGGCGCATCCGCTCCATGTAGTCGCGCAGCCTGTCGCGCAAGGTCGTCAAATTCGTGTGACCCCCGCGATTGACCGGCTTGGCGTCCGCGCCGGCATAGAAGCGTTCCGTCTCGAGAAAATCCGCATCGACCAGACAGGAGAAAAGCATGCGTGTGAGAAACGCTTGCGTGAAACCGCGCTCAACGCCCTGGCGGATTTTGGCTGTCGGGGCAAGAGTCTCCGCGGTCGGCAACCTGCCGCATTCTGTCTGCCAGCCGTCATAGGGTTCAATCGCGCTTTCTGTCAGTCTCCCCGTGAGGTTCGCCGCGTCCGCCAGGCCCGCATGATGGCCGGCAATCGCGAACGCCAGCATTTTGCCAAGCGGACCGCAGTACGCCTTAGCGGCCTCGCGCGCGCCCGCTGTCGAGTGGTCCGGTCCGCGACTTCGTTCGCCGCTTACAACGGGTCGCGCGATATAATCCTGGAACGCTTGCGAGCACTTTCCGATGTCGTGCAGCCGTCCGGCAGTCCGCGCCGCCTCGGCCCAGCCGAACGCCGTCGCAAATTGTGCGGCCCGCTCGCCGACAGCGGCGAGATGATCCGACAGCGGCTCCCACTGCGATATGTCGCGACCGGGATGCGAATGCGCGAAGCGTTTCTCTTGCATTGGTAGACCGCGACTCCCGCAGACGTGGCCGGCTCAACCCGCCGACGCTTCGACCAATTCTGCTTCCCCCGACGGCAGCCGCAGCGTTCCCGCCAGCAGGGGCTCGAAGCGGCGGTCGGCGATGAGGGCGCGGGCGGCGGCGATGGCGGGCGCGAAGATTCGGTCGCGGTCGAAACGCGGCACATCCGCGCGCAGCATCGCGTGGGCTTCCTCCAGCGCGGGCGAGCTTTTGAGCGGGCGGTGAAACTCGAGGCCTTCGGCCGCGGCGAGAAGCTCGATCGCCAGAATGTTCGAGGTGTTGGCGTTCATGTCGGCGAGCCTTCGCGCGGCGAAGGTCGCCATCGAAACGAAGTCTTCCTGGTTGGCGGAAGTGGGGAGCGAATCCACGCAAGCCGGATGGGCCAGCGATTTGTTTTCCGACGCCAGCGACGCCGCCGTCACATGGGCGATCATGAAGCCGGAATTGACGCCGCTGTCGCTTGCCAGAAACGGCGGCAGGCCGCTCAGCGAGGAATCGATGAGGAGCGCGATGCGGCGCTCCGACAAGGCGCCGGTTTCGGCAATGGCGAGCGCCATCGCATCGGCCGCCAGCGCCACCGGCTCGGCGTGGAAATTGCCGCCCGAGAGAATGTCGCCATTGTCGAACACCAGCGGATTGTCGGTGGCGGCGTTGGCTTCGATGGCGAGCACGCCCGCGGCATGGCGCAGCATGTCGAGGCACGGCCCCAACACCTGCGGCTGACAGCGGATGGAATAGGGGTCCTGCACGCGGGGGCAATCGCGATGGCTCTGACGCACCGCGCTTCCCGCCATCAGCGCGCGCAGCACCGCGGCGGCTTCGATCTGGCCCTTCTGGCCGCGCGCTTGATGGATGCGCGCATCGAACGGCGTGTCGCTGCCTTTCACCGCGTCGGTGGAGAGCGCGCCGGCGATAAAGGCGGCTTCGAGATTGGCTTCGGCGGCGAACAGCGCGGCGAGCGCCAGCGCGGTGGAAACCTGGGTGCCGTTCAGCAGCGCGAGGCCTTCCTTGGCTTCGAGCTCCAGCGGTTCGAGACCGGCTTTGGCAAGGGCTGCGCGCGCGCTCATTCGTTCGTCGTTGCAGCGCGCATGGCCTTCGCCGATCAGCACGCAGGAAAGATGCGCCAGCGGCGCCAGATCGCCCGAGGCGCCGACCGAGCCCTGTGCGGGAATCTCCGGCAGGATGTTTGCGTTGAGAAGCCGCAGCAGGTTTTCGACGACGACGATGCGCACGCCGGAATAGCCGCGCGCCAGACTGGCGATCTTCAGTGCAAGGATCAATCGCACGATGTCGTCGCCGAGCGGCGCGCCGACGCCGGCCGCATGCGAAAGCACGAGATTGCGCTGCAATGTTTTGATCGCGTCGCCCGCGATGCGCGTCTGCGCCAGCTTGCCGAAGCCGGTGTTGACGCCATAGATCGCGCGGCCCTGGGCGAGCGCGGTTTCGACGATGCCGCGGGCGCGTTCGATGGCGGGCCGGCAGCTGTCGGCGAGGCGAACCGGCGGCGGCGCGCGTTGCGCGATTGCTCGCCACAGCGCGAGCGGGGCGTGGCCGGGGTCGATCGTGAACGTCGTCATTTAAGAGCGCGCACCCCAAACGGGAAAAGTTCCGCGCTCCCTATGGCGCACCGGCTCGGCCAATGCAACAAACCGGCAAAGTCCGGCATACTCCGGCAAAAACCGGCAAACTCCGGCAAAAACCCGCCTCGTTCCGGCTTGCTTTCGGCATCCTTCACACCTAGTTTCCGCACCCCTTGGGCAGCTGTAGCTCAGTTGGTTAGAGCGCCGGATTGTGGATCCGGAGGTCGGCGGTTCGAACCCACCCAGCTGTACCAGCCCGTCATCGCCTGATCCGCGACTACGAGCAACGCCTCGACGTCTCCGAAGCCATGATCTTCCTCGCAATGGAAAATCTGCTCCTTCGTCGGATCACCCACCCATGACAATCTCAAACGGACTCTACACTTCCAATGTGTCACCGTCCCTGGCAACGAGTTCATAGAGCGCCGGCATGAGATAGACGCTGATCGCGAGCCGCGCGATCAGGCCCGCTACGATCACGAGAGCGAACGGGCGCTGCGAGTCCGTGCCCACGCCGGTCGCGACGGCGGCGGGGACCAGACCGAGTGCGGCCACCAGAGCCGTCATCATGATCGGGCGCAGCTTCACAATGGCGCCTTCCCTGACCGCCTCGCTCGTCGCCATGCCGCCGCGCCGCAGCTCGTTGACGTAGGAAATATAGACCACCGCCGTCAGCACCGAGACGCCGAACAGCGCCAGGAAACCGATGCCCGACGACACCGAGAACGGCGTGTCCGTGATCCACAGTGCCAGAATGCCGCCAACGGGCGCCGACAACACCACGCCCAGCACGGTGATGAACGGGAATTTGAAATTTCCGTAAAGCGCGAACAGGATCAGGAAGATGAGGAAGAAGGTGAGGGGCAGAATGAAATTCATCTGCGCCCGCGAGGCGGTGTATTCGGTGTATTGGCCGCCCCAATCCAGCCGGTAGCCCTGCGGCAGGCTTACCTTCTGCTTCACCTGCTTGATCGCATCGCCTACGGCGCTCGCCAGGTCGCGTCCCTCGACCGAGAACTGCACGCCGATATAGCGCGAATTGTTCTCGCGATAGATGAAGGAAGCGCCGTTGGTGACCTTGATGTCGGCGAATTCCTTGAGCGGAATCTGCTGGCCGCCGGAGGTGGCCACCGGAATATCGCCGATTTCCTCCGGCGTGTCGCGGAACTGCTGCTTCAGGCGCACGACGAGATCGAACTGCTTCTCGCCCTGCACCACCTGGGTCGCGGTGTCGCCGCCCACGGCCGCTTCGATGAGGCCGTTGATGTCGTCCACATTCAGGCCGTGGCGCGCGATCTTCGCGCGGTCGATGTCGATGGTGAGGCTGGGCTGGCCAAGCTCCTGCACCAGCGTCACGTCGCTGATGCCACGGACATTCTGCAGCACCTGCTTGATCGCCTTGCCCTTGTCCTGCAGGACGTTGAGGTCGGTGCCGAAAATCTTCACCGCCAGCGCGCTTTTCAGTCCGGTCTCTGCTTCATCCACCGCGTCCTCCGCGGGCTGCGTGTAGTTGAAGATAATGCCGGGGAACGCCGAGAGCTTCCTGTCGATGGCCGCGATCAGCGCCGCCTTGTCGCGCCAGGGGCCGGTCCAATCGGAGTAAGGTTTCAAGCCGACAAAGAACTCCACGTTGAAAAAGCCCGTCGAATCCGTACCATCGTCCGGGCGGCCCAGTTCGGAAGTAACCGTGGTGACGTCCGGAAATGAACTCAGCACCGCACGGATTCTTGGCGTGACCTTCGCGGCTTCGTCGAACGAGATGGTGTAGGGCATCGTTGCACGCACCCACAACGCGCCTTCGTCGAGCTGCGGCATGAATTCCGCGCCGATGAAGGGCACGAAGAGCAGTGATGCCAGGAGCAGCGCGCCCGCCGCGATGGTCGTGCTCCAGGGCCGCGCCAGACAGAAATCCAGACCGCGGAGATATTGCGCCTTCATCCATTCGAACGGCTTGTTGCGCCGCTCATGCACGCCCTTGCGCATGAACGACGCGCATAGCACGGGCAGCAGTGTCAGTGTCACCACCAGCGAACCGACCAGTGCGAAGATCATCGTGTCGGCCATCGGCTTGAACAGCGCGCCCGACGGGCCGGAGAGCACATAGATCGGCAGGAAGCTGGCGACGATAACCGCCACCGCATAGAACAGCGGCCTGTCCACCTCCGCAGCGGCGTCGCGGATCACCTCCATGACGTTGAATGGTCTGCCCTCGCGCAGCGCGATCTGGCGGAATATGTTCTCCACCATGAAGATCGCGCCATCGACCAGGATGCCGAAATCAATCGCGCCGATGGACAGGAGGTTCGCGGACGCGCCCTGAAGGTCGAGGCAGATGAACGCGAACAGCAGCGCCAGCGGAATGGTGGCCGCCACGATCAATCCGGCGCGGACGTCGTAGAGAAAGAAGATCAGCACCACGATCACCAGCACCATACCGCGCAGCAGGTTCTGCTCCACGATGGAACGGGTGAGCTGGATGAGATTGCTGAGATCGTAAAACGGATGGACCTTCACATCTCGGGGGAGAATCTGGTTGTTCAGCTCGTCGGTCTTGGCTTCGATGCGCTTGAGGACGTTCTGCGTCTTCTCGCCGGTGAGCATGAGAATGACGCCTTCGACCGCGTCGTCATGTTTTTGATAGCCGAACTCGCCCAGGCGCGGCGCGATGCCGATCTGAAGCGCGCCCACATCCTTCACCAGCACCGGCGTGCCGTTGTTCACGGCGAGCACGATGTTGCCGATGTCCTCCGCACTTGTGATGCGGCCATTGCCGCGCACGTAGTAGAACTGACCGCCCTGCGTGTAGAAGCCGCCGCCGCCATTGCTGTTGTTGGCGGCGAGTGCCGCTTCCACCTGCGCCACCGAAAGCCCCATGCCGGCGACTTTCGTGGGATCGAGCAGCACCTGATATTGCATATCACCGCCGCCGAAGCCCGAGTCGTCGGCCACGCCAGGCACGGAGCGGTATGCGGGTTCGACGATCCAACGCTCGAAGGTTTTGAGCTCCATCGGCGAACGGTCGGTGCTCTCCAGCACATAGCGGTAGATGAGGTCTGGCGGCGCCGACATCGGCGCCACCGACGGCAAAATGCCCGAAGGCAAATTCACTCCCGGCAGCAGATTGAGCACCTGTTGCCGCGCGAAGTAGTTGTCGGTGCCGTCCTCGAAAGTGAGGGTGACGTCCGACAGTCCGTAGAGCGAGATCGAGCGGCTGATGGTGGTACGCGGGATGCCATTCATGCCGCGTTCGACCGGCACGCTGATCAGACGCTCCACCTCCTCCGCCGCATGGCCGGGCCATTGCGTGATGATCTCCACCATTGGCGGCGAAAGATCGGGATACGCATCCATCGGCAGACGCTGCAGCGCCCAGATGCCCGCGCCGATCACGACGAGCGTCATCAGGCCGACAAGAAATTTCTGCTGCAACGACGAATCAACGATCCGGTCGATGATTGAACGGGAGCGCGGCTCTTCCCGGTGGGACGAAGGAAGATCGCTCATTGACTTTGCATGAACTGCAGGAACAGGCTGCCATCAGCTACGATCTGCTCACCTGCGCGAAGACCGGCGATGATCTGGTATCGGTCGCCGGCGCGATAGCCAGGCGTTACATGCGCGCGCGCATAGCTGCCGTCGCGCTGCACGATATAGACGAACGGAAGATTCTCGTCGTCATGCAGCACCGCTGCCACCGGCACCATCAGGCCGTTAGTCACACCATGCGACTGGATCGAGACGCGAACGTATTGCTGCTTCTTCAGAGCGTTCGCCGGATTGTCCACCGTCACGCGCACCATCACCGAGCGTGTGTTAGGATCCACTTCCGTCGAGATGTTGGTGACTTTGCCGGCGACGGGTTGGGAGTCGCCGCCGGTCATCACTTGCGCGTTGTCGCCCAGGCTCACATTGTCGATGTCGGAGCTGAACACCTGCGCCATCACCCATACGCGCGACAGATCGGCGATGGTGAAGGCCTGGGTGGTGCCCGCCTGCAACAGCTGGCCACGCGTAATCAGGCGCTCGACAACGGTACCGGCGATGGGTGCACGGATGATGCCGCCATTGTTGGAGACCGGCCATCCGCGCTGGATGCTCTGGATCGTCGCCGGATCGACATTGAGCGACGCCAGGGTCTGAAGTGCCGCAGCGCGATTGGCCTCAGCCGTAACTGCGTCGGTTTCGGCCTGCGCCGCCTCGCGCTCCGAGACGCCCTGATGCGCCAGCAAATCCTTGTCCATGTCGGCGAGTTTTCGCGCGGCCGTGGCCGCCACGATGGCCGTGCGGTAGTCGCCGATCGCGGCCGTGTAGTCCGGCGAATCCACCGTCGCGAGCGCGTGGCCTCTGTTCACATGCTCTCCGGGGCTCACCAGCAGGCGCGAGACGGAGCCGGAGATTGGCGACATCACGTTCGTCGCCTGATCGTTGTCGAAATCGACGACGCCGTTGGTGTTCGCCGTCTTGTGGAATTGCGATTGCGCGACTGTGAAGATACGAATGTTCGTCTTCTGCGCATCCGTGAGCGTGACATTGCTGGCGGTCGCCGTCTTCTGGTTGCTGTTGTCGGGCGAGCATCCTGCGGCGGCCACGAGCAACAGTGCGGCCATCGTGACGCCGAGCAATTTGCTGGTCGATTTACCTGTCATGGTCGTTCTCGGCTAGAGCGGTGCGATGCCACCAGCCGCCGCCAAGCGCCTGGAACAGCGCCGCGGTGTCGGCATAGCGGCTGGCCTGCGCCTGCAGCAGACTGATATGTGCCTGCTGGGAGGCTTCTTGCGCGGTGAGCAGCGACAGGTATCCGTTGTATCCGTCCTTCACCTGGCGCTGCGTGAGGTCGAGCGTGACCTTTGCGGCTTCGTCCGCCGCGGCGGCTGTTTTCAGCGCATCCGCATCCTGCTGAAGCGCAACGAGCGAGTCCGCGACGTTCTGGAACGCGGCAAGCACGGTGCTGCGATATTGCTCGGCCGCCTGCTGATAGGCCGCGCGTGCGCCGCGCTCCTCATGCAAGAGCTTGCCGCCTTCGAAGATCGGCTGCGTCAGCGTCGCGCCGAGGCTCCAGAAACCGGCGCCCGGTGCGAACACCTGGCTGATGGCGAGCGCCGTGCTGCCCGCATTGCCCGTCAGCTCGATATTGGGCAGTCGGTTCGCGATGGCGACACCAATATTTGCGTTCGCGGCATGCAGGTTCTCTTGCGCCTGAAGAATATCGGGTCGCTGCGACACGATTGTGGACGGCAGGCTGACGGGAATGTTCTGCGGCAGTTGCAGGTTTTCGAGATCGAGGTTCAGTGCCGGCGCCTCGGCCGGGAATTGTCCACAAAGCACCGCCAGCTGGTTGTGAAGCTGGGCTGCCTGCTTGATCAACGGCGGCAGTGTCGCCTTTGCCTGGGCGAGCTGCGATTGCTGCGCGGCGAGATCGACACGGTTTGCATAACCCTTCTGCAGCTGAAGCCGAAGGATCTCCACCGATCTGGTTTCCTCGGCGATCATGTCCTGCGTCGCCTTGATCTGCTCACTGGTGGAAGCTTCCTGGATGGCCGTGACCACCACATTCGACGTCAGCGTCGTATAGGTGGCCATCATCTGATAGCGCGTGCTGCGTTCCTGCGCGTGCAGCGACTCCACCGTCCGCCGGTTGAGTCCGAACACGTCGGGCACGAAGGAAACTGTCACCTGCGGCGTGAAGAGGTTGTATTCGAAGGAATTGTTGCTGGGCACCGGCGCGAGCGTGCCCGCTTGCGAGAAGCGCGTGGCCGAGAACCCGGCGGAGACGTTCGGATAATACTCCCCGCGTTGCGCCGCCGTGTTCTCATGCGCCACGCGCAGCGCCGCCTGTGCCGCCTTGAGATCGGGGCTGTTCGCGAAGGCCTTCTCGATGAGATCGTTAAGCGTTGTGGAGTGATATAGCGACCACCAGTCCGCGGCGATTTCGCCGCCCTGCGTGAAGGTCTGCGCATCGCCGCCGGGAACATCGGTGCTTTCGGTTTTGGTCAACGGTTCTGCCGTATAACCGCTCACCTCTGGAGGCGCCGGCTTCTTGAAGTCCGGCCCTACCGTGCACCCCGCCATAATCAGTGCCGCAACAATCGGCACGAACGACACGGGCCCGCGCGCGCAAGAGCGCGCAGTGCTCGCATTGCCAATATCCGTGTGTGTCATGATTGCTCCGCGTCCGGGAGGCTGTGTGTCTGCACAATACGCTCACACCCGCAGATGCGGGCGCCACGCATGAACTGATTCAGGGATCAGCGCCGCGGCGGGGCGCGGCTATGCCAGAGGTGCGAGGAGACCCTGCCGATGGTCTCCACAATGAAGAACGGTACCGCCGTCTTCGCCCGGGAGATGGGCAAAACGAGGCTTGGCGCGGAGGGAGCGTAGAACGCGCCCGCATGCACGATGGCCTGACAAAAGGGGCACTCCGCTGAGCCGTTTTCGGCCGGTGCGTTCTTATGGGCCGGAGCGTTTGTTACAGTCGCGGCGAGCGCCATCTGATCGCCGAAAGCAACGTGGATATGGGTCTGCGTGATGAAGGACTGCAGCATGAAGGCGAGCAGCACGATCCAGATGATCGCGCGGAAGCCCGATCCCCTGACTCTGGCCATTTTCGCCCCAGAAATCCTCATGCAGCCCGCAAACCGTTTGCGCTCTGAATTCTATCGTGAAAGCACCCGGGCGCCAAACCGTTCGGATTTGAGGAATTCGCCAGTCTAGCGGCCTTTTCGCCTTCGGAGCATGGGCTAACACAGAAGCCCTAAATTTTTTCCATATTTTGATAGAGCCGGGCACCTTGTGATGGAACGGCAAAAGCCGTGGTTCTGCCCTTCGTTGCCCAAGAGGTCTCTTAAGCCGCATCGCAGAAGGAAGCAAAGTGGGCGTGGGCCGCCTCCGGTACCGGCCCGTCATCGCATCATCAGACCGTCATCCCATCACCGGCGCAGCGCCTCTTCGATCGCCGCGACCAGGGCGCAGGCCATTGTTGCGATTGTGTTTTCGCCTTCCCGCGCGCTGGCGCCACGGGGAGAGCCAAAATAGGCGTCCGGCCCGCCGGCTGCTTCGAAGCTGCGCGCGCCTTTGGCGAAGGCGTCCGTCAGGCTCGCCGGATTGTCGGGAAGACGCTGCCGTTCGTCATCGTCGACCAGATCCGGTCGCAACGCCATGATCAGACTCGTTTCAAATTGGCCCGCATGGCAGGCGCCGGACTGGAATTCCGCGCTCAGCGTTCGCGCGAGCCTGCGTCTTGTGAAATCGGGAAACGCCACACGCAATCCGGTCGCACGGATTTCCTGCGCAGCCTCGCGCAGCATGGCGACATTGGCGGGATCGAAATGGCTGTTGGCCAGCGCGAGACATGCCAGACCCTGTGCCTTCAGGCTTGCAGCAATTTCCAGCAGTAACGCGCTGGCTGTTGCGGCGCTCACGCCAACTGTTCCGGGAAAGGCTTGCGCATAGCTGGCCGGCATATAGGCAAGCGGCGGGAGAACCATTGCCATGCAACCGCTTTCCCTCAACGCGGTCGCGGCGCGGTTGGCCATGCCTTCGCTGATGACGACGTCGGTGTTCAACGGCAGATGCGGTCCGTGCGCCTCGATTGCGCCGCATGGCAGGATTGCGACAACAGGCTTTTCGCCATCCAGAGCCCTGCGGATTTCCGTCCACGCATTTTCCGCGAAGGCGGTTTTCATGTGTGCACGGCCTTCAGGCGTTTGCGGTCGATCTTGTCGCGATCATTGCGTGGCAGCGCCGTATCGACGAATTCAATCCAGTGCGGCGCCTTGTACCGGGCGAGCCTGTTCTTTGCGAAATCGATGAGATCTCTCGCCAGCGCCGGAGACGTAAAAAACGTCTCTTTCAGAACGACAAGCGCAAGAGGTTTTTCAAGGCCGGATTCGTCTTTCTTGCCGATGACGCAGCATTCGCGAACAGCCGCATGCTGCATCAGGCAATTTTCGACTTCCAGCGGGCTCACATAAATGCCGCCGCTTTTCAGGAGATCGTCGCCGCGGCCTTCGTAATACCAATAGCCGTTCTCGTCTTGGCGAAACTTGTCGCCGCTGACGATCCAACCTCCACGCAGATGTTCCGTCGATTTCGCATAGGCACCGTGATAGTAAAGCGCCGCCGAATCGCCCTTCACCCACAGTGTTCCGACATCTCCCTGTGCCACGGCATTGCCGTCGTCATCGACGAGTCTTGCTTCGTAGCCCGGCACCAGCTTGCCGAGACTGCCGCAGCGAATATCGCCGGGGCGATTGCTGATATAGATGTGAAAGCTCTCCGCGCTTCCGATGCCGTCGATGACGGGAACACCAAAGGTCTTGTTCCAGCGGTCGTGAAGTTCGCGGGGCAGAGCTTCGCCCGCGCTCCACATGAACCGGAGACTGGAGATGTCGCGGCGTTGCTCCTGGGGCGCCAGAAGCATTTTGTTGATGAGCGTGGGCACGCTCGTGAACACGGTGGCCCTGTGCTCCGCAATCAGGTCGAACAGGCGTTGCGGCGTCGGCTGCTCGCGAAACAGCAGCGTTGAAGCGCCGACCGCGAAGGGAAACATCAGGTTGGTACCTGTCGCATAGCCGAAGAACAGTCTGGCGCCCGAAATCGTCAGATCGTTCTCCCGAATGCCGATGTAATTCCTGGCATAGACCGTCGCATTGAAGGGAAAATGCGCGTGCGAATGCACGGCGCCCTTGCTTTGCCCTGTGGTACCGCTGGTGAACAGCCAGACGGCGGGGTCGTCCCTGCGCGTCGGCCACGGCTCGGCGCCGGGAGTGAGCGGTTCGTTCATCCACACATCGAAATTCTTATGTCCGCCAGGTCCCGCAACGATGACATTGTCAAGTCCGGCAGCACGACCGCAATGGCGTGTCGTCCGTAAGGCTTTTTCGAACTCCGGCAGACTCTGCTCGTCGAGGAACAGGAATTGCGGCTTCACGTAGCCCAGGTAATATTCATAGTCTTGCGCCGGGAGCAGAGGATTGATCTGCGTTACCACGCCACCAGCCTTGATCGCGCCGAACCACGCATAGACGAATTCGGGACAATCCTGCATGCAGACCAGAACGCGCTGCTCGGGCAGCAGGCCGTCGCTTACAAGTCTGCGTGCCACGCGCGTCACATTGTCCGCGACGGTGCGATACGTAATGTTTTTTCCCTCAAACCGGATCGCTGTCTTTTCACCACGGCCGGCTTCGATGTTGGAAAACACGAAGTGGTCGGCCATATTGAAAACTTCGGGGAACATCGGAACGGTCATCCCATTCTTTTTTAACCAACTTCGCCGCCGGCAATCGGCAGCGCAATACCATTGACCGCGGCTGCTTCGTCCGACGCCAGCCACACGACGGCCGCGGCAACTTCCTCCGGCTTGACAAGTCGGCCCTGCGGATTGATCGCGGTGAACGTCCTCATGGCTTCTTCGGCTGTCCGGTGGGTCGCGCTGCCGATCGTTGCAGCCGCCGACGCGATGAGGTCTGTATCGGTGTAACCGGGACAGACGGCGTTCACGGTGATTCCGGTCTTGGCCAGTTCGAGAGCGAGCGCCCTGGTCAATCCCGCCAGCGCGTGCTTTGCCGCGACATAGGCGCTGACATAACGGTAGCCCACGAGCCCTGCGGTGCTCGCGACATTGACGATTCGTCCCCAGCGCGCCGTTTTCATCGCAGGCAACACCGCGCGGATGCAATGCACCGCGCCCATCAGATTGAGATCGAGCGTTTGGCGCCACGCCTGGAGGCTTGTTTTTTCGAACGAAGCCGAGGCAACGCCGCCGGCATTGTTGACCAGCAATCGTATGGGCCCGGATGCGGAGGTCGCGGCACCCAGCGCTGTTAGAACCTGCTCCGGATCGGTGACATCCGCGACCTGAACGCACGCCGCCCCGAGAACGCCCGCAGCGGCTTCCAGTTTGTCCCGGTTGCGGCCCAAGATCGTAATGCGCCAACCGGACGCGGCCAATCCTTTCGCTATCGCCAGCCCGATGCCGCTTCCTGCGCCCGTGATGACGGCATGTTTTTCAGTCTGTGCCACGCGCGGGGAATCTCCTTGAACCCCGAACAAGTCTAAGCTTCTCTGGACGAGCGGCAAGCGGCGCTCCGGCGTCCCACTGGATGGATTCGGCAATCATGGACCCGGGGAATTTTTTGCCGAGACAGTTTCTGTGGGAGTTCACCAACGGTATTGCAACGATCACGCTCAATCGTCCCGAGCGAAAAAACCCGCTGACGTTTGAGTCCTATGCCGAATTGCGTGACACGTTTCGCGACCTTGCTTACGTCAAGGAGGTGAGGGTCATCGTCGTGCGTGGGGCCGGAGGGAATTTCTGTTCGGGCGGCGATGTTCACGAAATCATCGGGCCGCTGGTAAGAATGGAGATGACGTCTCTTATCGCCTTTACGCGCATGACCGGCGATCTGGTCAAGGCGATGCGCGGCTGCCCGCAACCCGTTATTGCCGCCGTGCAGGGCGTTTGTGCCGGCGCCGGCGCGATCATGGCGATGGCGTCGGACATCCGCATCGCAGCCGACGACGCCAGAACCGCATTTCTGTTCAATCGTGTGGGTCTTGCCGGCTGCGACATGGGCGCCTGTGCGATCCTGCCGCGCATCGTCGGACACGGCCGTGCCGCGGAACTGCTGTTCTATGGCCGCAATATGAGCGCGGAGGAGGGCGAGCGCTGGGGTTTTTTCAACAAGGTCGTGGCCGCGCCCGAGCTGGACGGCGAAGCGCAGCGCTGGGCATCGAAGCTGGCCGATGGACCCCCATTCGCCAATGCGATGACCAAGAACCAGCTCAATCAGGAATGGAGCATGAGTCTGGACATGGCGATCGAGGCCGAAGCGCAGGCGCAGGCGATCTGCATGCAGACGCGGGATTTCGAGCGTGCCTACAACGCTTTTGTCGAAAAACGTCCGCCGGCATTCGAAGGGGATTGAACGATGCGCACACTGCAGCCCGAAGGCTGGCCCCGTCCGCGCGGATATGCGAACGGCATCGAGGCGGAAGGCCGCCTTATTTTTGTGGCCGGCCAGATCGGATGGGATGAAACAGGCAAGTTTCGGGCGAGCACGTTCGCGGGCCAGTTTCGTCAGGCGTTGCTCAATACGCTCGCCGTGCTTAAGGAAGCAGCCGCAGGTCCCGAACATATCGCACGCATGACGTGGTTCGTTACCAGCCGCGAGGAATACCTGGCCGCGCTTACCGAGCTGGGCGCCGCCTGGAACGAACTCATGGGACGCAACTATCCGGCGATGGCGGTGATCATCGTGGCCGGGCTGGTCGAGGCGGAAGCCAAGATCGAGATTGAAACCACAGCGGTCATTCGGTGACGAAACGGCACCTAAAGATTGCGATCGTCGGCGGCGGCCCGGGCGGTCTTTATTTCGCGCTGCTCACGAAGAAAGCGCGGCCGGACTGGCAGATCGTTCTGTACGAGCAGAATCGCGCCGACGATACCTTTGGCTTCGGCGTGGTGTTCTCGGATGAGACGCTGGAAGAGTTCCTCAGCCGCGATCCGGAATCTTATGCGGCAATCAGGGATGCGTTCGCGTATTGGGACGATATCGTCATCCGCTACAGGGATCGCGAAATTCGCTGCGGCGGAAACGGTTTTGCCGGCTGCTCGCGGCTGGCCTTGCTGCGGATCCTTCAGCGCAGATGTGAGGCCCTGGGCGTCGAGATACATTACAACACAGCAGTCGGCGAACTGTCGAAGCTTGGCGATTGCGATGTCATCGTGGGCGCCGATGGCATCAACAGCCATATTCGCGAGACTTTCAGGGATCATTTCCAGCCATCCCTCGAACTGAAAACAAACAGGTTCACCTGGCTCGGCTCGACCAGGCCGCTCGATGCGTTCACCTACTTCTTCAAGCAGACGGAATTCGGGCTGATCTGCGCGCACACCTACCAATACGAACCCGGCCGTTCGACCTGGGTTATGGAGATGAGCCCTGCCGCCTGGGAAGGGTTCGGGTTCGACAGGCTGGGCGAAGAAGATAGCGCGCGGCTGCTGGAGCGGATCTTCGCGGACGAGTTGGAGGGCCATCCCCTTCTCACCAATCGCTCGCTGTGGCGCAATTTCCCGCGCATCTTCTGCGAGCAATGGTGGCACGACAAAATCGTGTTGTTGGGAGATGCGAAAGCGACGGCACATTTCTCGATCGGCTCTGGCACGAAGCTTGCCATGGAAAGCGCCATCGCGCTGTCCGACGCGCTACTGGAACATGCGCAAGACGGGGTCGAGGCCGCATTTCGCGCCTATGACAGGGCGCGGCGTACGGAGGTTCAGATTACCCAGCACAATGCCGATGTAAGTCTCGCCTGGTTCGAGCATATGGAACGTTCGAACGACATGAAGCCCATGCAATTTGCGATGGTCGTGATGTGCCGCGCCAAAAGTATCACTTGGGACAATCTGCTTCTGCGCGATGAGGCCTTCGTGCGTGCCTTCGAGGACGAATGGTATCAAACCTACTTCGAGGAAAGCGGCATCGATTGCCGCGAGACTCGGCCGACGCCGATGTTTACGCCTTTCAGGCTGCGCGGACTGACGCTGAAAAACCGCGTCGTGGTCTCGCCGATGGCGCAATATTCGGCGATCGACGGCATCCCGAACGATTGGCATTTCACGCACTATACATCGCGGGCGATGGGCGGCGCGGGGCTGCTCTATGTTGAGATGACGTGTCCTTCCGCCAACGCGCGGATTTCGCCGGGATGCACTGGCCTGTGGAATGACGTGCAGGAAAATGCCTGGAAACGCATCGTCGATTTTGTTCACGAATATTCGGATACCGGGCTCTGCATGCAACTGGGCCATGCGGGCCGCAAGGGGTCCACGCAACTTGGCTGGGAAATGGCGGATCATCCCCTCGCTGACGTCGAGAGCAACTGGCCGGTCTATTCCGCGTCCCCGCTTGCCTACATGGAGGGCGTCAGTCCGCAGCCCATCGAACTCGACCGCAAGACCATGGATGGCATCAAGGCCGACTTCGTGGCCGCCACGCGGCGGGCGGAACGCGCGGGCTTCGACATGCTCGAGCTGCATTGCGCGCATGGGTATCTGTTCGCAAGCTTTCTCTCGCCGCTGACCAATCGGCGTGACGACGAGTATGGCGGTGCCATAAACAACCGCTTGCGTTACCCGCTGGAAGTATTCGCCGCCATGCGCGCGGCGTGGCCCGCGCAAAAGCCCATGTCGATCCGGATTTCGGCAAGCGACTGGGCACCCGGCGGTATCAGCGAGGAGGATGTTCTGGCGATCGTAGCCGCATTCGGGGACGCCGGCTGCGATCTCGTCAGCACGTCGTCGGGCCAAACGGTTCCCGAACAGGAGCCGATCTATGGCCGCATGTACCAGGTACAGTTCGCGGAAGGCATCCGCAATGTCGCGCGCATGAAGACGATTGCGGTTGGCGCGATCACGGAACCGGCGCAGATCAACACCATCGTCGCCTGCCGCCGCGCCGATCTTGTGGCGCTGGCAAGGCCGCATCTTGTCGATCCCTATTTTACGCGACATGCCGCGGCCTGGTACGGTGTGACAACGCAATCCACGCCGTCGCAATATCTGTCGGGAATGGCGCAGGCCTTTCGCGAAGCCGATCGCACGCGACAAAAGCAGATGGAGCTTCAGAGGAAAGCTAAGCCGCGGCACGGCAAGTGATGCAAGGGACGGCCGGTTCCGCTCCCTGCGGCCGTGAACGGCATCTTTGTGGGAGAATTTACGAAAATTCGATTTCGGTCGTGACCGGTTCAAGTAACTCCAGCCTGCTTGCACGTTGCTCGGTGGTTCTGGCTGCAGCGGCTTGAAGAAATGGTTCGATGCGGCTCCAGTACGCGGCGGCGGTGAAGGGGCGGTGTGGGCGAATTTTCTCGCGCAAGGCTGCGGAATCGACCATGTGATCGCGGATCGCAGCCAGCCAACCCAGTCCGTCGATCGGCTGAAGATAGCTTGCAAAGCGGCCACCGGCTTCGCGATGGGCCGCCAGATCGGAGGCAATCACCGGTGTTCCCACCGCGAGTGCCTCAACGATGGGAAGCCCGAACCCCTCGGCGAGCGACGGCATCAGAAGAGCTTTCGCGGAAAGGAGCAGACGCCGCAGCGCCTGGGTTGAAAGCCCACCCACTTCCAGAACATGCCCGCGCAGCAGTTCGCAGCGTTCGATTGCCGCGACAACATCCTTGCTTGCCCGCCAGCGTGTCCCAACGATGACGAGTTTCGGCGCCATCGCGCCTTGCTCCCGAACGAGCTCTTTCCACACGTTCAGAAGAAGCATGTGGTTCTTTCGCGGCTCGATCGTACCGCAGACCACGAAATAACATTGCCGCTCGAGAAGCGGTTCGGGCCTGTCGGGTTGCAGAAAAGCGTCCGGTACGGGAAGCGGCGCCGCCATGACCGGAATGTTGTCGGCGCCCAGCCGCCGAAGTTCCGCATGCACCGAAGCTCCCGCGGCTTCCGTGGTGACGATGACGCCGGCGGCATGGCGCGCAGCGTTGGCGATCATGTTTTGATGCAACCGCCTCGCATACGGCTCGACGAATTCGGCATGGTCGAGAGGAATCGTATCGTGCAGCATGAACACGGGGGCGATATCGGGCCGATGCTGCAACCAGGATGTGAGCCGGGCAGAGGCGAGACCTATCTGTCCGGTGTTGAGGTATATCGCGTGCTTCGGGATTGCGCGCACAGCGGATTGCCCGAACGAGCGCAGCGCAGTGGCTGTGACACGAAGCACCCCGCGGGCAATGTGCCAACTCACGCCGTATGGCGATTGGCGCAGGACGGAGACTTCACCCGCGCCTTGAAGCAAATGCGTCTTCAGGCGATCGAACTGTGCATCGTCTTGGGGTTCGGTTTGCTCACCCCATGACCTGGAAGCCTCGGCGACAATGTTGAGCGCTTTTTTCCGGCTGAAGCAGCGTGCGCCCCAGGGTGTGGGCAGCGTCGCGACGCATTCGCCGGGCCATGTCTGCAGGAAGTGCCGGGCGTAGGCCATATCCACCCGGTCGATGCCTCGCGGGGTCGGCGTGACGGGCGCGACGAAGAGCCTTGCCAGATCTACCGCGACCGCAGGATGCATGTTTTCCCCTTGGGCGAAGGCCTCAGTCCGAGCCGTGCGCCGACGCTAACCTGGCCGACCACGGCTCAATGCGAGTATACGGCTATCGTTGCGCCGGCCGAAGCCGCCGTTGCCGCCGGACCCACGACGGAGCCCACAATATTCAGGAACTTCTGCAATTCCGTCAGGCGCGCATTGGCAACATACACCATGTCCTTGTCGCGCATCGCAAATCGCCTGGCCAGAAAATACGATTCGGCCTGCCGGAGATCGAGATGATAGATCACGGGAATTCCGGCAGGGGTTCTGGGGCCGGCGGTGGGCGCGAACTGGCTAACCACTTCGACCGGCTCGAAGCGGAAAACGAACACGCCCGTTGGGTCGGCCCGTTCATCCTGCAGGCCGCCGGCGCGGGCGATCGCTTCGTCCAGCGTCAATCTGGCCGTTCCGAACGGGATTTCGCTGTTCGCACCCACAGCCCCGAAAGCGGTAAAGGTTTGCGGCTCGTGGGCAACGGTAAGCGTGTCGCCAGCCTGAAGATAAATGTTCTCGGCCGGATTCTGCAAAATCTCGTCGTAGCGCAGGCTGACGGTCGATTTTCCGCGTGTAAGTCTCACCGTCGCTTCGGAGACAGGGACCCGTATGCTTTGTGCGCCCGCGATGGCGTCCAGAACGCGGTCTCCGTTCAGATCGAGCGGAAGGCGCCTGCCCTGGCCGACTTCGCCGCTGACGGTGACGGAATTGCTCGCGCTCTGGGCTACGGTGACCGTCGCCCTTAGCTCGCTGGACTTGTCCTTCAGGGCGCTCTCGATAAGGTTCTCGACCTGTTCCGGCTCCTTGCCGACAACCGCCAGCCGGCCCCCATAGGGGATGCTGATCGTTCCATCGTGGTTGACGACGATGGCCGGCAGCGCAACGCCGTGGGACGTGGGAATCACTTGTCCCAGCGGCCCCGAGGTCGCCGCCGTGGAGAACAGGCTGGTCTGGCCCGCTTCCCAGATGGTCACCGACAACACGTCTCCGACCTGGATCGTGAGGTCGGGCGCCGGTTGATTGAGGCCGAAGGTCGCCCGGAAGGATTGCGGCTGGCGGTCTTCCAGAGCGCTGCAGATTTGCTCCGTCAGTTCGACCAAAGTGAGCTTCGTCGCGGGCGTTCCCTGCGGACCGGCCTGATCGATGATTTGCGATGCCAGCGGCCCCGCGGTCGGCACGTCGCTGCAACCGGCAGTGATAAGGCTCAGCGCGACGGCCCCGGCCAACGAACGAAGTGTCATTTCAAACTCGCGCCCACGCCCCGGAAATCGAAGAAATTTGGATCGGTGGAACCTGCTTACGATGCGGCCAAATATGCTCAATGCAAGCCGGCCCGGAGTCATGTCCTTGGGAGGCATGCTCCGGCAGGTACCGTTGGGAGTATACAGGTCGGAGCGGCTTCTGATACTCCTTTTTCGTCCGGGGGCCGGGCCGCGTAGTGAAGTCGCGAGAACAAGGCCTGGAGCCGTTATGGACCCGTTCACTTTCGGTTCAGGTTGCAGTTCTCACTATGGGCAACCAGTCGTGCGAGTGAGGGGAAATGCACGTTTTCGCTAATGCCTCCTGTCAGGGCCTCACAGCCATCGCCGCCCGGGACGATTTTTCATGAGCGTACGCAAACCTGCCCGGGCGAACGAGAGCCTGTCGCACGCCTTCGAAAAGCCGGTGCTGATCTGGCTCGCCGGCAAATTGCCCGAATGGGTAACGCCGGATCATTTGACCGTGTTCGGCCTGCTCGGCGCGGCGCTCACATTCGCAAGCTGTCTCGCGTCCAGCGACAACCTTCAGTATCTCTGGCTTGCGGCCGGCGGCATCGTCGTCAACTGGTTCGGCGATTCGCTCGACGGAACGCTGGCCCGCGTGCGCCGGCAGGAGCGCGATGGGTATGGCTTTTTCATCGACCACTCGACGGATCTGCTGTCTCAGCTGCTTATCGGCATTGGTCTGGGCCTGACCCCGTTCGTGCGTTTCGACGCCGCCTGCCTCGCGCTGATCGCCTACCTCGTTCTCGTCGCCTACATGCTGATTCGCGAACGTGCCTTCGGCGCCATGCAGATCAGTTTCGGCGTCCTCGGCCCTACCGAGGTGCGCGTCGCGATCATCGGCCTTTTTGCCTGGATGTTCTATGGCAGGCCCGGCGCGCTCACGATTCTGCACGCGCATTTCAGCACCATCGACCTGATCGTTCTCGTCGCATCGGCCGGTGTCTTTGTGACGCTTCCGGTTGCGATCTTCATGGAGGCGCGCCGCGCCGCCGGCGTTCAGGATGTGCGACCGCCCCGCCGGACGGAACAGGAAGAATTCGGAACCATGGTCCGGACAGCCCCGGTGGCGCTGAACCGCGACGACAACGCATATCGACGACGGGGGGCGTGGCGGGGGTAGACGCAGAGATTTTCGTACCGCGGTAACTCCAGCAATCAAATCTTGCGGGGAAAGAAAGCGAGCGCGCTGTCTGACGGCGACAATGGAATCACCAAGATTAATGGTTAAATGTGACTTGACGCGTCTCACCGTTCGCTGCTCGCTTCAAAATCAGGAATTCCCGCGTAGCGTTGAATTTGTTTTCGGCATGCCAGCCAGTTTGGCAGCAAAGTCGGAATAGTCCCGGCCGACGCCAATTCCTGGAAAGCGATTGCTGCATGCACCGCAACGACTATCACGCGATGCCAATCATGTCTTCCGATCCGAAACCATATGCGGAATTCATTCTTCAGCACATGTTGAAGCTCGCGCCCCCTTTTCCCGGTGTAAAAAGGGCCGTGTCGGAGACCGAACTTCCGCTAGAGGGAGACATCTGGTTCTGGGCGGACGATAACGCGAAAGTGCTGGAGTTGCTGGGGCACCCTTCCATTTGGCGCGAACGTCCCCAGGAAGTTCGCGAGATTCTCGAATTCATATGGGCGATGTGCGATGGCCCCTTCATCTTCCGCAGGATTGCGGTCCCGAGGCTGGTCACAGTAACCCACGAGGGCGGCAAAGCCGAGTTTCTTCACAGCATCATGAATGTCGGGTGCGATCTGCAGCGCGGGATTGTCACGCTCGGCATGCGATTTCACGACGGCCGGACCGCACGAAACGTGCAGATGACCGGCAACTACATCAGATTCTGTTATCGGAACAGGGTCCACACGATTGATATCGAGGAACACATTCAGCACTGGGCCATAGATGAGAGTAACGGTTCCCTGCGGCTAATATGGAAGGCGGAAATCAAATTCGGAACCTGGTCCAATCGACGTCTGGGGGAGTTGACATATATCACCACAATCCGCTCCGGTTCCATGTTCGTTGACGTAGAAGCAGCGCTGGAAATCGATCCGAGTATCGAGGTGTCAGACGTCGTCCTGACCTTCGCATATGACGCGTTAAGCACCAATGACAACAATGTTCGTTATGAGGACATCAGGGTTGCGTTCGACACCGCTTTGCCGACGCTGATCACCGCCGGAAAGTCTCGCAAAATAGAGCTTGAAGCAGCAGGGGCCGTCTATTGGTGCGTCGCCCAACGATCCCACATGAGTGGTTTTGCGCTCGCGATCCACAGTCTGCCGCGTGTAGGGTCGCCCATCGACGCCATCCGTGCAACGACCCAAAAGTCAGGACAGTTGCATTGGCTCGTGTCTGAGCATCGATTTGCAGGGTCGTGGCGGGGCGGCCGACTGTTAGCAGCCGAACGGAAAATCATCACGGCAGGCGGTTTCTATGACGAGACCGCCAAATATAAGACGATTCTTGCATACCATAATCAACGTTCCGAATCAGGCATCGCGCCGATTGACCTCTCGATCTCGTACGATTACGGAGCCGAAGTCAAAGCGTTTGCCCGCTGTTTCCGCAGCCTGTCCGGCGAGAATCCGCCCGTCCAGGACGCTGCATTGCGTAACGAGCTGCGGGGTCGGGTCGATCATTTCCATCAGGTATACCAGTCTCATTTCATACTGCCTTATCGTAAGAACGCCTCTGCGATTTTCTCGCGGTCAATTTCGTTTATGGCCTTTGCCTATGCGGACATGCTGATTGCCACCGGCGACCCGTTATATGGAACAGCTTTGCGCGAAGCGTGCGAAATAGTTTCGACATTTGAGAGGCAAAATGAAGCGGTGGACGGCAGCATCCAGTCCGGATTTCTGATGGGCCAGGAAAGCGACTCGCTGCCGTACCCTGACTGCCATAGTTCATGTCTACTGGCTTTGGCGAGAGGGACTGCGCTGCTTGATGAATCGGGTTGGCTGACGAGTATCGATCGGGGTCTCGCTGCTTATCGACTTGACACGGTTCGTATCTTTTTTCTGGGCTACCAGAAGCAGGATGTTGTCGGCATTGATTACCGCCTTCCAGATGGATATCGCCGAACCCTGGACATGTTCTGGAATTTCAATGGGGGGCTTACGTTGCGTTTGTTCAATGCGCTGAGGTCTACGCGACACAGCGGGTTGCGTGAAATCTGGGAACGACACTCGGCCCGTCTTGACGCTTTCGATCTGTTGATCCGCTATCGCATGAAGCGCTCCTTGCGGGATCGGGGAGGGGCCATCGAGATTCTAAGTTCTGTGCTTTCGGCGGAAACCAATTCCGAAACGCAGCCTTGGGTGGCATTGGCGCTTATCGGCGATGATAACCCGTATTGAACAGGTCGCAATGCACGTAGTTCGCACGATTGAGGAACTCGACCGCAAAATCGCGGAATGCGACGCGGCGGAAGCCATATCGGACGACGCCATGCGTGCGCTCTTCGGGACCTTTCGCATGGAAGAGCCCGGAGACATACCCACCGATCCTTATTCTTCGCAGTATCGCCTTCGCCAGTTACAAATTTACAAAGAAATTACAGGCGAAGTGTACTCCACGGCGAAAGAGGCAACAAAATTTGATGTGGCTTCCGCGCTACGCCGACCTTTTCCATTTAACACCAACAGTTGTGCGACCGCGGGCGAATATTTTATGGCGATTGGATATGTGCTCAAAGCCATGACGCTGCCGGCAGGTTCGCGTGTGCTGGAGTTCGGCCCTGGTTGGGGTTTCAGCTCCCTTTGGCTGGCGCATCTCGGGCACCACGTCACCGTTGTCGAAATTGAGCCCTGTTTCTGCGAACTAATTAAGCAGCGCGCCGCTGGCGAGGGAGTTTCGATCGAAGTGATAAACTCGGACTTCTTTTGGGTAGAAGGACAAGCTCGCGAGTTCGATGCAGTCCTCTTTTACGATTGCTTCCATCACTGCGATGATCATGCGCGGCTACTGCGGGCTTTGGGGAGCGTTGTGTTGCCAGGAGGTCGGGTCTTCTTTGGAGCCGAGCCGATAACCCCGGAATTTCCACTCCCTTGGGGCCTCAGACTCGATGGGTGGTCGCTGTGGGGTATCCGGAAGAATGGCTGGATGGAGTTGGGTTTCCGTGACGATTACTTTACGGGTATTCTCGCGCGATGTGGATGGTTCGGGCGCAAGATCGCGGTTTCTGGTGTTGACAGGTTGCGCGTCTGGGAGGCGCGCCATTTGTCGGAGGCCGTTTTTCGATTTTTGGCCGGAGATAGTGACCTGCAAACCCAGGTAGGTGACCGCCGTGACGACGTCATCGTACTGGATCGCGTCGCGAAAGGTACCGGACTATATGGCCCGTATGTTGACATTCCGGCCGGTCGGTACATCGGGCGCATCAAATTTCTGAACGGATCGGTGACAAGTGGGCACGCCATGATGGACATCGCGTGCCGGAATGGCCAAAAGCAGTTGGCGTCGGGCTCGCTTGATAAACTAATATTGGTCGAACGGCCATTCGTTGCAGAGTTGATCTTTGCCTCCGACGCGGAAATGAACGGAGTCGAGGTGCGGCTATTTTGTGAACGAGGCTTCTCCGCAATCGTGGACTCCGTCGAGATTGTTCCCCTTGGGAAAAATGGGAACGGTGCCTGCGAGCCCTAAAGATCGGTATAAATTCGAAGCGCAAAATCGATGTCCTTGAAGACTTTTCCCCGACCATGCTTCAGCACGAGCGCGTGCGTGCAGTAAAGCTTGACGATATCAGGGGAATGCGAGGCAAGAATCATCGCGCGATCCTTGCGCTTGTCGAACAATTCCTCCCGACACTTGCGTTGAAATCGCTGATCACCGACGGCGATGACCTCGTCGATCAGATAACAGTCGAAGTCGATCGCCAACGACAGGCCGAAAGCGAGTCGAGCGCGCATCCCCGTGGAATAGGTTTCCAAAGGCATATGGAGATCTTTGCCAAGGTCGGCGAAATCCTGCGTGAAGTGGAGAACCCTGTCCAAAGGCTGGTTGTAAATACGTGCAATGAATTTGACGTTGTCCAATCCGGTCATGTTGGGGTGTAAGCCGCCCGAGAATCCCAATGGCCAGGACAGGGACATGCTCCGATCGATACGGCCCGCCGTCGGTTCTTCCACCCCTCCTATCAGCTTCATCAATGTCGTTTTCCCGGCGCCATTGCGGCCCAGAACCGCAAGTTTTTCGCCCGGCTCAACGCTAGCGTTGATGCCGTCGAGCACCCGTCGCGGCCCGGCATGGGTCTGATATTCCTTTACAAGGTCGCGGATTTGAATCATTCGATCGCAAGCAGCGGTCGCACATATCGCAGCATGACAAGCCCGCCAAACGTCAGCACGAGACATATCGAGGTCAGATAGGCGACATCGTAATGGGGATGCACCAGCGGCCCGAAATAGGCACTCCGCAGCATCTCGAAGTAATTGACGAAAGGAACCCACTCCGCAATTTTCTGGTAGGGCCCCGGAAGCCAACTCACCATGTAGAACGCGCCGCTGATCGGCAGGCTCAAATAGGACACCGGATTGTAGAGCTTTTCGATGATCGGCGTGAGCGTGCTTGCCGCTCCGACAAGGACCGCAAAGGCCGCGCAGAACCAGATCGCGTAGAACCAGCCGGCATAAAGCAGGAGCAAATTCTTCGGCAGATCCATCAGGCCGAGGGAATAGAAAAGCCCCACCCCGCAGGCAAACGCCATGCACACGCCACAGGTCTCCAGAACGATAATCACGATGAAGAGGTCTATGATCTTGACCTGGCGATGATAAAGAACGTGCTGATTGGTTCTGATGCAGTGAATGGCGTGCGCCAGCAGATGCCGATAGACAAGGAACGGCATATATCCCGTCATCAAAAATGGCACCAGCCCGATGCCGTGCCCTTCCAAACCGAACGGCAAAAAGGCGCGCATGGCAATGACGCCGAACGTGAACAGGATCGGCTCGCCGATGATCCAGAGAAAGCCGATATTCTTTCGCCCGTAGCGCGTCTGTATTTCGCGCATCATCAGGGCGCCGATGACGCGCAACTGAACGGCAAGGGCCTGAGACAGCGGCGCCCGAGGCTCTTCCGCAAGGATGCCGTGTGTGACAGTCATCGGCCGACGTGTTCGCGAATGCTGGCGGTCACGAGCCAGCCAACGCCATAAAGCATCGTCGAGCTCAACAGTACTTCCAGAATCGCCATCAGCCGGTGCGGGTACAGCGGAAAGTCCGGCAGATTGGGCTCAACCACCCGTTCGATGTAAAGCCGCTTGTGTTCGGCCTCCACGCGTGCCGCTTCGAGCGCGGCATTTGCCGCAGCGAGTCCCTTGTCGGCGAATTCGCGTTCCAGCGCCAGGCGTTCATACACGCCGACTTCCTGCGCGATCGAGCCGTCCTTGCCGACGACCTTTTTGCGCTCGGAGGCAATTTGCGTCTCCAATGCCGCAACATGCGTCCGCAGAGGTTCGATTTGCGGACTGTCGGGCGAAGCTCGCATCAACTCTGAAAGTTGTTCTTCGCTGCTCGCCCGCTGGGCCGCCAGCTGCCCGACGAGCTGCAATATGGGCGTGGAACTGCTGGTCGGGTCCAGCATATTGGTGTGCAGCCGATAAGCCGTGATGGCGGCTTGTGCTTTTTCGACGCGCACTTCGTTCCGGCCGATCTCACGCACTGCGACATCGACCATATCTGCTCTTGCGCGCTCGTTGAGCCGGTTTATCAGATCCTCACTGTAACCGAGGATCGCGGCGCCCAGCGTGTAGGAATCGCCGGGCCTGAATGCACGCACCCGAAGCGTCACGATACCCGTGGTCGCGTCATAGGTCGCATCGACGAAGCGCTCGTACGTTTCGTAAAGCCTCTCGAAAGACGTTCCCGTGAATGGCGGCGGAAAGCGGTCGATGAAGTCGGCTTCCGGTCGCGCCAGGATGGCGCGCAGATCCTGCCGGCGCTCGAGCTTGCGAACGATATCCCGGGACTGAATGAAGTCGATGACCGACAACGCGTCGTCGGTAGCGTTCACAAAGCCGGTCGATTGAAGAATACTGGTGAGCGCCGAAGCCTGTGGCTGATTGGCGCTGCGAATGATGAACCGCGATTCCGATTCATACTGATCCGAGGCGATAACGCCGTAATAGAGAATCGCCGCGATACAGGGGAGAGCCACCACCACCAGGAACCAGGGACGCCGCCTGGCAAATACCCCCATCTTTTCGAGCAGCGTTTCCCACCACGGCCGCGTCGAGGGCGGCGGACCCACCAGTTCCAGCCGGCGAGGCCTGACAATCTTTGCAATCTCTTCGGGGTGACTCATTGCGCGCACCGTGGGTTGCAGGATTGATTATACGGAACCCTTTGCTGGAATTGTACCCTTTTCGGGCAAACGACAATTTCCAGCCCAATCCCTCATAAAAATGAGGCGTAGAGCCTGCCAAGCCGGTCGCGGTAATTTTCGATGGAAAAATGTGCGGCGCGGGCGAGCCCTTTTTGCGCAAGCTCCTTGCAAAGTCCGGTATCGGCGGAAACCGAAACGATGGCCGCTTTGATCGCGTCGATGTCGTAGGGGTCGACCATGATCGCAGCGTCGCCGGCGACCTCTGGGATTGATGATTCCGTCGATGTGATGACCGGTGTTCCCAGCGTCATCGCCTCGAGGATCGGCAAACCAAACCCCTCGTACAGCGATGGGAAAAGCACCGCCCGGGCACCCTTCACGAGCGTCATCAGCATGGGGAAGGGCAGGTAGCCGTATCGCCGGATCTTCGTCTGATAGGTACCATCCTCCTCGCGCAGCATCTGTTTCAACAGGCGTGTATCGTCTTCGGCCAGCCAGCTTTGCGCCACGACGATCACCAGCGGCATGTCGATATTGGCGGCGAGATAGGCCTGGATGACGCGACCGATATTCTTCTTCGGTTCCATCGAACCATAGAACAGCAGGTAGTTGCCGATATCGAGACCGAACGCTCCGGCAAGTTCGTCCGCAATGGAGTCGATTGGGCGCTTGACGAAAGCGTCGGGTATGCTCACCGCCTCAAACGTGTTGGTGATACGGCTCTCCTCGATGTCGAACAGGCTCATCACATCGCGTTTGGAGTTTTCCGAGACCGTCACAATGTGATCGGCCTTTGCGATCACGGCCCGCATCGAATCCAGATAGTACCGCTTCCAGTCGAGTGTCGTGTATGGGAGGCGCAGCGGAATAACGTCGTGGATTGTGTAGATATTGGCGCGCGCATTACCCCGCATGGGCAGCGGATAAGTCCAGTGGAACAGGTCCGGTTTGCAGGGAAGCCTCACGTCCAGAAGGTTGCCGGAGAGAAGGAAGTAACCGCGGGCGCGGTCGAAGATATTTTTCGCGGCATAAAGCCGGTCGGAGGCGACCCAGTTGGCTCCCAGGGCTCGCGTGATGACTGCGCCGCTCGGCCGGATCTCCGTCGGTTGCACGCCCATAAAACCGGTGAGGCAGCTCAAGCCCAACGGAACATTCCTGAGCACAGCGGCCGCGCCTTTGGGCTCGGGATCGTCGAAGAACGCGATTTCCCGATCGAGCCGCTTTTTCGGCATGCTGCGGAAGCGGTTATAGAGGATTCCGGTCTCGTGACCGAGCTCCCGCGCCAACTGCACCAACACGCGCGTATAGGTCGCCACACCCGTTCCGTGCCTGAGACCCAGGTTGAGTCCGTCGTACATGATGCGTTTGGTCATGAAGGCTCAAAATAGTTGAATGCGGTTCGACCGTTCGGCATGCAGCATGAAAGCAGCTATTGCGTAACCGGAAGTCTCTTGAATTCGAGCGGCGAAAGCCGCACTTCGCCCAAAGCAATATGCCCGTCGAGCGCTGCGGACGTGTTGAACAGCCGCACTTCAACTGGTAAATCCGGGTTCTCGTTCGAGAATGAGAATTCTATTTCAAATATGCCCGGCTCCGAAAGTTGAAATTGAGCCCGGCTTAGAATGGAGCCGACAACGGCTCCGGAGGATGCTGCGTAGACATCCGCCATCATTTGCGTACCGACAGCTCTCTCATTGCACGCAAACACGACTTGGCATGACCAGGGACCACCTGGCAATCGCAGATATGGTCCAAATATGAGGCAACGACTCGGCCCGGTGAGGCTTACGGTACCAGTCGCATTTTCTGCGGGATTGTCGCCGTTAAAGAACAGCTCGCGCCCCCAGATGACATCATCCATCTCTTCCCCCTGCAGTGCGCGCCAGAAGGGCTCGATCGCGCCTTGCAGAATGGGAGTTAAGCGGCGTCGACCGAATGGATCTTCGGAGACGAGATCGGCCGCCATTAACGCGGGCACCTCTTTTCGGTTAGCAAGTTGTTCGCTCGTAACCGGCGCGGGTGTTTCCAGGACGCGGTGGGCCAGTTCCTGCATCTTTGGACACGCGAGAATCGCCTCCATCGCGGGACCGTCCAGTTGGAAGCTGAAATGTCTCGCGATCGTGCGCGCCGTCGCCGCAAGATCGACAGCACGATCCGGACGCATCACGAGGGCGTTGGCGTCAAGGACAAGCTGAAACAAAGACGCGCTGGAGGCGGCCAGCATTCGTACCGCGTGCGGGTAGGTGAATTGATGATCTTTCATCAACGCGTTCACTGCCGTCTCGGGATTGTCGAGCGCGAGCAGAAATGGCCGGCCCATGTCCTTCAGCGCCTGGCAGGTGTCGGAATGCGGCTGGCGCGAAACGATGATGGCATCAGGGCATTGGCGCGTCAGAAGCTCTCGTCCGATCTGCGCCAATGAATCGCCGAAGATCAATGCGACCTCGGGTGGAGCACCCTGCGGCTCAGGCGCGGATCGGGAGCGCTTGCTCCGGGACGGTTTCGGCGCAGCCGCGGCCTGGGCGAACTCCAACAGGAGCTGCTCGCACCATTCGGGGAAACGGCCGGGAAATGCGACAATATTGTAGATCATACCCGTCAACCATAGATCCCAAGGTTGGTTGCACACCCCAACCCACGTGCCAAGCCCCCGCGCGGCAATTGTATGCCCAGGGTTTCAATCTCGGGGCAATTTACGCTAACGGTTACCCAGCAACACCCTGTCGGGGGAAACGATTTCATGGCGCGCTTTATCGATCGATTCCAGTCACGGGCGAACGCCGATGCGGACAGCCCCTCGGTCGGCGAACTGATCGCTCTGGCCGACAAGGCTCGCGACGGGCGGGCCTGGGAACTGGCGGCGCAATATTACGACGATGCCCTGAAGCTCGACGGCAAGCTCGCGCACATCTGGGTGCAATATGGGCATGCGCTCAAGGAAACGGACAAAGTGCCGGCGGCGCTCAAAGCCTACCGCACGGCCATCGAGCTTGAGAGGGATAATGCCGATACTTATCTGCAGCTCGGACATGCGCTCAAGATTTTGGGCAATCTGACGGAAGCCGCAAGCGCTTACTCGACCTCTTACCGGCTCGATCCGTCGAATGGCCACGCGGAGACGGAGCTGCGGGCGCTGGGTTGGTCCACGTCCGACCTTCAGCTTTATGGCAGTTCCCGCAGCTGCGAATCCGACGCGTTCGTCGAACTTGAGCAGATTGTGTCCGCTTTGCGCGATGCCAAAGTTCAGCAGACGGAGATATTCCGGCGCCCCACCTTTCTGGCGGAAAGCCCTGCCGCGAACCCGGTGCCGTCCGCGCCCAAAGCGGCGAACGTCAAAACAGTACAAGCGCCGCCTCCGGTGAGACGGCGGCCGTGGGAGCTGCTTGACGAACTGGACGGCAAATTCGCGAATGAGACCATCCCGCTGACCCGCTATATGGTGCAGGCGTGGCACCGCTTCGACAAGCGGCGGGAATTTCACCTGAACTCCAATGCCAGCCGTCTGCAGTATATCAAGTGGTACTACTGGTATTTTCTGCCGACGCGTCCCGACCCTCTTTGCCCGCCTTCGCCCAGATTGGTGGCCGCGCTCAATCAGCCCGTAAATGTCGGCTTTGGCGCATTGACGAAATTCACTTTCGCAATCTGGCGCGACGAATTCCGCAGCAATCCGGATTACGACATCTTCGCGGAGGCGGGCTACCTGAACTTTCTGGCGCATCTGGCGGGGCACGAGTATCCGGCCCGGCGCATTCCCGACGAGCTGTTTCCGGATTTTCTGTTGCCGCCGCTCAATGCGCCGTTCGTTCGCGATCGCAACCATCCTCTGTCGAAGGGATCGCGTTCGCTGTGGTCCGACTCGAAAGCGACTCGCGATCGATTTTCGGACCTCAACGACTGGCGCGTGCGTGCGGCACTGAATTTCGAGCAGATCCTCGAGACGGGCAGCACGAGACTGATTGCGTCTGCATCGCTCAACTACTGGCGTTCCCGGGTTCTGCCGGACGTTGCGCTGTCGCATTTTGCGATCGTGCTTGCGACGCTCTCGGGACGATTTGGCGTCAACCTGCTGTCGGTTGCAGCCCTGAAGGAACACGGAGCGAAGGTCGCGAAGTGGTTCGACCAGGTCGTCGTTCCCGGTCTTCCGGGCATTGCAATGTTCTCGGATTCGCCGGAAAGCGGCATCCGAACCGGCAATGCATCGAGCACTTCACGGGCGCGGCCGCGAAGAAATACAAGCACCACGTTTGCTCCTGGCGACCGATCCGAGGAGATCGATTTGCTTGTGATCGGCCCCCTGGGAGCGGTCTCCGGTCTCGGCACCGGCACCCGGCGCTCGATCAGCGCGCTTGAGCGCACGGGCTGCAATTTTCGGCTTCTGGAACAAATGTACGACAATCCGTCGTCCAGCACGACGCTGCAGTCGGCTCGCTCCTATAAGGGCGAAATCCCCCGCGCCGTGCTTTGGCACATCAACGCGGAATATGTGCCCGACGTCATGTCGATGATGCCCGCGTTTTCCGAAGTCGGATACAATATCGGATATTTTTTCTGGGAAACCGAGACCATGCCGCTCGCGCACGCGCTTGCGACCGACATGCTGGACGAGATTTGGGTCCCGAGCGAATTTGTCCGTAGGTGCTATTCGGCCGCAAAAATTCCGGTGGTCGATGTTGGAACATCCGTCGAGTTGCCGCCCATCGAGCGATTTCTGGGGCGAGATCATTTCGGCTTCGGCGACGAATGCGTTTTCGTCTTTACCTTCGACGGGCATTCCGTGATCCACCGCAAGAACCCCGCCGGTGTCGTGCGCGCCTTCAATCGGGCGTTTCCAAAAGGCAATGAAAACGTCCGGCTCGTCATCAAGGCGCAGAACCTGATGGAAGCAACCTGGGGCGGCATCAAGGGACGCAATGAAGAGCTGTTCGAGCTTTGTTGCGCCGATCCCCGGATCGAGCTGATAGACCGGACCATGTCGTTGACCGAGCTTTACTCGCTCAAGCAGGCGTCCGATTGCTATGTGAGCCTGCACCGATCCGAAGGTTTCGGCTATGGCCCTGCCGAAGCCATGGCGCTGGGCAAGCCCGTGATCATGACCAATTATTCCGCCAACACCGAGTTCGCGACC
This sequence comes from Rhizomicrobium sp., assembly GCA_036511745.1. Taxonomy (GTDB): domain Bacteria; phylum Pseudomonadota; class Alphaproteobacteria; order Micropepsales; family Micropepsaceae; genus Rhizomicrobium. Next base: position 515 of record DATCBQ010000115.1, on the reverse strand, counting down.
GCCGACAATTGCCTGCTGGTGGACGCGCCGCTCGTCCATGTGGAGGATGGCGAATACCTGTATTGGACGGCGGAAATGGTGTGGGCGGATCCGGATATCGATCAGGCCGCCGCTCTCATGCGCCGGGTCAGCGAAGACCGCGCATGGGCCAATGCCATCGGGATGCGCGCCCGGGAAACCATCAATCGCGATTTCGGCCGCGATGCGATGGCCGGCCGGTACGTGGCGCGGCTCACCGAACTCGGCTTGAACGGAAATCGCGGCCAGGGGCTATTGGCAAAGCGGCCGGGTTAGAGATTTTGCATGGACGTTCAGATCGTTCGCGCTTTCGATTTTCAGATCGCCGTCCCGGTCGGCGACTGGATGCTTCAGGATATTGTCCGCGGGGGGGTGTACGAGCCCTATGTCGTCGCGCCTTTTCAGGAGCGTATTCACCAGGGAAGCGTCGTCCTCGACATCGGCGCGAATATTGGCATTTTCACGATTGCCGCCGCGCGGACGGCCGCCAGGGTCAT
>DATCBQ010000114.1:0-62674 GCA_036511745.1 Rhizomicrobium sp. | reverse complement strand
CTCAAACACGGTGCCCAGATTATATGTGCCGCCTTCATAGGTCGTTCCGAAGATAATGCCTGACTTGTCCATGACGAGATCGCACTCCGGCTGCGTGCCGTCGCCCGCTGACCCGCCGAAAGCCCAGATCGTGGAGCTGACCCACTTTCCTCCCTTTTTGGACAGCGCGTACACATTTCCGCCGTTATAGGCATCGCCATAGGCAGTCGTGCCGTAGAAGACACCGTCCGGACCGCGGAGAGGTCCCGTATAAGGCGTGGAGCCATTGCTGCCATCGAATGTAATGAGCGTCTTCTCTTTCCAGGCACCGCCGGAGTTTGTCAGTTTGAAGACCTGTCCGTCGGCCGATTTTTCGTCGCCCGAACCGGTTCCGTACAGAGACCCGTTATCGAAAGTCAGCGTTCCGAGGGGATAGCCCGTCCCGGAATCCGCAAAGCTGTAGAGCACGGTTTCCGTCGCCGCCGCGGCGGGGAGTGCCAACGCAGCCAAAGCCGCGAAACCAACCGCAAACCGATGGATGGGAAGACAAGTCATGATTTCCCCCTCGAATCCGCTGCTTGTGTGGGACGCTACGTTACGCAATTTCTCCATCCGGCGCCAGCCGCAGTTGGGTCATCCGTTCGCACCGGCGCTCAATATCCTGATCCTGTTCATGGGCTGCTCCTGTTTGCCGCCATGGGTCTCGGACATTCCTCGACCGCGATCGGCGTCCGGCTTGCTTACGCAGCCGGACTGAGGTCGGATGCACCGCCAATAATCCATCGGGCATAGCGGCGCGTAGACTGTTCGGACGGCGCGGCTTTTCGGAGTATGCTCGGGTGCAGGCGATTTGTGCGGGTACGGTCTTTCCGGCTTGCAACGGGCGAAGGGGTTTCGTGCGAAACGCAATGGCAGATCACGAGAGCGATGTCGCAGTGACCGCGCTTTCTTCGGCCGCGACCCTTGTCGAAGCCGTCGGGCGGGGAAGCCGGCTGGCGCTGAAGCGGCTGTACGATCTCGAATCCAGGCGGCTTTACGGCATCGCGCTGCGCATCGTGCGCCGTCCGGAAGTCGCGGCGGATGTCTTGCAGGAGGCCTTCATCCAGGTTTGGCAGAATGCCGGGAGCTATGCGCCGGAGCGCGGCGCGGCGCAGGCCTGGTTGACCGGCATTGTACGCTTCCGCGCGCTCGATGCGGTGCGCAAATCGCGCCGCGAAGTGCTGAGCGACGATCCTGCTCTGGGCGATTCGGCGGAAGAGCCCGATGTGATCGAGCGCATCGGCGCCGCAGCCGAGGCGGGTGCGCTGCGCCGCTGCCTTGGTCTGCTCGACGACGTGCAACGCCGTTCGGTCGTGCTCGCTTTTGTCGATGGCTTGACGCATTCGCAAATCGCCGAGCGTCTTGCCCAGCCGCTCGGAACCATAAAGGGCCGCATTCGCCGCGGGCTTGCTGCGCTCAGGGATTGTCTCGAATCATGATCCCCGACGACCCCATTGATCGTTCCGCGCTGGCCGGCGAATATGTCCTCGGTCTGCTCGATGCCGACGAAGCGCGGGAAATCGAGCAGGCGCTTCCTTCGCAGGATGCGCTGCGCGGCGAAGTTGCGTTCTGGGAAAATCGGCTGCATCCGCTTGCCGCGCTTGCGCCGGCGTCCGATCCGCCCCCGGGCATCTGGGAAAAAATCTCTTCGAAAATCGAGGCGGCTAACCCGTCGCGTCTGCCTGTCTGGTGGAACAATGCCGCGCCGTGGCGCTGGACGACGGCGGGTCTTGCGGCTGCCGCCGCGGCATTGCTTCTGGTCGTTGCGCGTCCGCCGACCGGTCCGCATTTCGTCGGCGTGCTGAACGCGCCGAGCGAGCAGGCGCCGAGTTTTGTCGTGCTGGGCGGCCACAGGGAAATCGTTGCGCGCGCCGCCGGCGCCGCGCCGCCTGCGGGGCGTGCCTTCGAACTCTGGGCGATTTATCCCAATGTCTCGCGTCCCCAGGCGCTGGGCGTCATTCCCGCCAACGGTGTGTTACGCGTGAAAGACTTCCCGACCGAGATCCTCGCCGGCGCTTCGCTGGCGGTCAGTGTCGAGCCGCCCGGCGGCTCGCCGACGGGACAACCGACCGGCCCGGTGGTCTTCGTCGGCAAATTGCGTTCGCTTTAGCGCCGCGCGGCAGGCCTTTTCGTATCCTCGATGCTCGAATTCTCGTCGCCCGTGCGCGGAGCGTGTATAAGAGTGTCGCGTCAGATGGCCGGATGGCCGCTGGCCGTTTCGTCAGAAGCGGCTGGAGGAAAGTCCGGGCTCCACGGAGACACGGTGCCGGATAACGTCCGGCGGGGGCGACCCCAGGGAAAGCGCCACAGAAATCAAACCGCCGATCGGTAGGGATTTTCGAATCCTCTCCGAGGCAAGGGTGAAACGGTGCGGCAAGAGCGCACCGCGCGCACGGTAACGGACGCGGCATGGCAAGCCCCACCGGGAGCAAGACCAAATAGGGACGGCACGGGCCCGTTTCCGGGCTGCCGTCCGGGTAGGTCGCGCGAGGCGTTCGGTGACGAACGTCCCAGAGGAATGGCCATCCCTTCGCTCAGGCGAAGGACAGAACCCGGCTTACAGGCCATCTGACGCATTTTTCAAAGCGCAGCGTGACGCGCGAACCACAGCTGCGGACATTCCGGCGTACGCCAGGACGTCGTCCATCGATTCTCGATCGGCTGTCGCGAGCGATTTTCTCGCGAATACTGGAACAAACGGAGTACAAGAAGTTAGGAATTCATTTACTTCGATTGCTGCACTCTTACGAAGTTTTCGATTCGTTCGAATATTCCAAGAATTCGGCTCACACCCCGAGCCGCGCGCAGAATTAGCATCGGATTTTTCAAGCGTTTTCCTTGACGAAACCCGAAATCCCATGTTATCCCAGATTATCCCATGCTCCAGTCGATCAACGGACATCGTTGATCGGTAAGCGGGTGGTGGCATCGGGATAGGGGGAACTGGGGCAAATGAGCGGGGCTCAGCCTTTCATTTCCAGGGTGACGGGCAAGCTCGACAACAAGGGGCGGGTCTGCATTCCCGCGACCTACCGCCAGATTCTGTCCGCCCAGGCCACTGCCGGTGTTTACGTCTGCCCGTCGTTTCACGAAGGCGCGCTCGAATGCTTCGGCGAGGATGTGCTGCAGACGTTTCATCGCCTGCAGTGCGAACTCGATCCCTTCTTTGCCCAACAACACGACGACAAGGCGCGCTCCGTGCTCGCGATGACGGAGCTTTTGCCGCTGGATGAGAACGGCCGCGTGCGTCTGCCCGACGAAATGATCGCGCATGCCGGACTGAAAGAGGGCGAGCCCATCGTGTTCGTGGGCCTCGGAACGAAATTTCAAATCTGGGACCGGGAACGATTCGCACCCGTTCTTGCCCAAACGCTCGAGAATGCCCGTGCGCTGCGCGATGCATCGGGCAACGGGAGCGGCGCATGAGCAATGCCCACACGCCGGTCCTTCTCGCCGAAATGCTCGAAACAATTCGTCCGCGCGACGGTGCGCACTATGTCGATGGCACGTTTGGCGGCGGCGGATATGCCCGCGCCATTCTCGAAGCCGCGGATTGCCGCGTGCTCGGCATCGATCGCGATCCCGACGCGATCGCGCGGGGCGAGGCGATGGTCGCGCGGTTTTGCGGCAGGCTCGCGCTCGTGCAGGGCCGCTTCTCCGAGATGGAAGTTTTGCTCGCCCGGGAAGGCGAAAACGGCAGCGACGGCGTTGTGCTCGATCTCGGGGTGTCCTCCTTCCAGATCGACGAAGCCGGGCGCGGGTTTTCGTTTCGCGCCGATGGTCCGCTCGACATGAGGATGAGCCGGGAAGGGCCGACGGCAGCGGAGATCGTCAATACCGCGGACGAAAAGACTTTGGCGCAGATCCTCGCGACGCTGGGCGAAGAACGCCAGGCCCGGCGCATTGCGCGCGCAATCGTGCAGGCAAGGCCATTCGCGCGCACTTCGGAGCTGGCGGACGTGGTTGTCCGCGCATTGGGCCCCGCTGCCGCGCGACATCCCATTCATCCAGCCACCCGCACATTTCAGGCGTTGCGGCTGACGGTCAATGACGAACTGGGCGAATTGGAGCGCGGCCTTGAAGCGGCCGAGCGGTTGCTGCGCCCCGGGGGGCGTCTCGCCGTCATTGCGTTTCACTCCCTGGAAGATCGCATCGTAAAGCGGTTCTTCATCGAACGAAGCGGGGCGCAGTCGCGAGGTTCCCGCCATGCGCCCGAGCGAAGGCGCGCGCGCCCTTCGACCTTCGCTTTATTGACGACGCGACCGCGAATGCCCGGTCAAAATGAAATCGCACGCAATCCGCGCTCGCGCTCCGCACGGCTGCGCGCAGCCGAGCGTACGCAAACCTCCCATGCAGCCTAGGGGCCGAAACAGATGATCCGGGTGCTCAATTTTTTCTGCGTCGCGGTTACCGCGTTTACCTGTCTCGCCCTTAATCATGTCTCCGACCAGACGCGGGTCGCTCAGGCGCGGTTGCATCGGACGCAGGTCGAATTTTCCGCCGCGGCCGATTCGTTGAAAATCCTCCAGGCCGATTGGCAGCGCGCAGCCAATCCCGAGCGCATCCAGGCGCTGGCCGCGGTGCATCTGGGCCTTGCCGATACGGCGACCGTGCAGGTGGCATCGCTTGAGCTTTTGCCGCGGCGTGGCGATGCAACTCCGACCGGAGGGGTGGTGGTGACAACTGCCAGCGTCGCCGTGCCGGCTGTCAACCCGCCGCTGCACCTCGTCTCCGCGCGCGCCGGCGAGTGAAATGACACGCGCGCCGGCGACGATCGTCCAGCGGCGCATTGTCATCGCGGCCGTGCTGTGTGTCATGGCGTTCGCAATGATCAGCGTTCGTCTCGTGGACGTAAGCGTATTCAGGAGCAAAGCACCGGGCTCCGCGAACACGGCAGCAGTCGCGATAATAGGCACGCGCGCGGATCTGGCGGACCGCAACGGCGTCGTGCTGGCGCGCGATCTTCCCGTAGCCGATCTCTATGCGCGTATGGGTGCGCTGAAGGATCGTGAAAGCGCAGCAAATATTCTCGCGGCGGCCACCGGCGTAAGCCAGGAGCGTCTCGGCCACGAATTCGAAGGAGCCCACAACTACGTTCTCGTTGCCCGCCAGGTGCCCATCGAGGTGCAGGCGACAGTCAGGCGGTTCGGTCTCGCGGGCCTCGAGTTCGATCCTGCCCTCAAGCGCTATTATCCGGAAGGCACGGCGGCCGTGCAGGTTTTGGGTACGACCGATCCCGACGGCAACGGCGTCGACGGCCTCGAGCTGGGGCTGGATCAACCCCTGCGGCATGCGAAGCCCGGCGGCGGCATCGCATTGTCTCTCGACATGCGCGTGCAATATGCGCTTGCCCACGAGATCGAAGCCAGTCGCAAGGAATTCGGGGCGAGGGCCGCGGGCGGCATCGTCATGGATGTGAACACCGGCGAAATCCTGGCAATGGCTTCGCTGCCGGATTCGCCAGCCGATGCGGCCGCGTCGGGCGTCGACCCTCGGCGCAACCGCATGGCCCAGGACGTCTACGAACTGGGCTCGGTGTTCAAGATATTTTCGTTCGCGCTTGCCGTCGAGGATCACACCATACGGCTCGACGAGACCATTCCCATCGGCAACGGGTTTCATCTGGGCCGTTACACCATTCACGATGCGGAACACATGCCTGCAACCCTGACCGCCCGCGATGTGCTGGCCCAGTCTTCCAATGCGGGCACCGCGCAAATCGCGTTGCGTTCCGGTCCCGACCGTCAGCACCAGTTCCTCGCGCGCCTGGGACTGCTCGGCCCTGTCAAATCGGAATTGCCCGAGCGGGCGGCGCCGCTGTATCCCCGCCACTGGGGCCAGGTGGAAACAGCGACCATCGGCTTCGGCCATGGAATTTCCGTTGCGCCGCTGGCCTTTGTCAGCGCGGTCGCGGCCGTGGTAAACGGCGGGCGCCAGATCGTTCCCACTTTCCTGAAACAGACGGCGGACGCCCGCGGCGAACAACTCGTCAGTTCCGGAACCAGCGCCACCATGCGGCAATTGCTGCGCTATGTGGTCACCAACGGTACCGGCAAGAAAGCCGATGTTCCCGGCTACGACGTTGGCGGGAAAACCGGTTCCGCGGAAAAGGTTTCGGGGCGCGGCTATGTCGCCCATAAACTGCTGACGTCGTTCTGTGCCGTGTTCCCGATCCAGAATCCGCGCTATGTGGTCTTTGTCATGCTGGACGAACCGCATGGCACCAAGCAGACTTTCGGTCTCGCTTTGGCAGGCTTTACCGCCGCGCCTCTGGCCGGACGCGTTATCGCGCGCATAGCGCCGATGCTGGGCATGCCGACGGAAACTCCCGTCCTCGCGCAGGCCAAAGAGAATTCATAATGGAACCACATTCGGGGTCGATCGTCGCGGCGGGTAAGGTGGGCTTCAGTCCCATGAACAGGGTGGATCGTTTCGCAGGCCTCGCATGCGACAGCCGCAAGGTTGGCGCGGGCTATCTTTTTGCGGCTCTTCCCGGTGCGCGCGCGGATGGTTCCGACTTTATCGCCGACGCGGTGCGCCGGGGCGCCATCGCGGTTCTCGGTGTTCCGGAGGTCTGCAAGATTGCCGAATCCCTGGGCGTTGCGTTCATCGCCGATGCCAATCCGCGGCAACGCCTTGCCAGGATTGCAGCGACGTATTTCGGCGCCCAGCCGCAGACGGTCGCGGCAGTGACCGGCACAAACGGCAAGACATCCGTCTGCGTGTTCCTGCGTCAGATTTGGACGGAACTGGGTCGCAAGGCTGCCAGCATGGGCACGATTGGCGTGGTGTTACCGGCCAGCGAGATCGAGCTTGAGCACACGACGCCGGATCCGGTCGCGTTACACCGATTGCTGGCGCAATTGAAGGATGGAGGGGTCGAACACCTGGCGCTCGAAGCCTCTAGCCACGGCCTCGACCAATATCGTCTTGACGGAGTGCAGATCGCTGCCGCCGCGTTCACCAACATCACCCGCGATCATCTCGACTATCATGGCGACTTTTCGCACTATCTCGCTGCCAAGCTGCGGCTGTTCGCGGAAGTCCTCCAACCCGGCGGTCTTGCCGTTATCAATGCCGACGCGGACCATGCGGACGAGTTCGTCCGCGCCGCGCAGATCAGGGACGCTGAGCTTTTGACAGTCGGCGAACACGCAAGTGCATTGAAGCTGCTGTCGCGCAGAGCAAAGCCGGACGGACAGGGTCTGTCGGTGAAATATCTCGACGAAAAGTTTGAGATAACGCTGCCCCTTTCCGGCAGCTTTCAGGCTTCCAATGCGCTGGTTGCTGCCGGATTGGCGATCGGATTGGGCGAAGACGCCGAGCGTGTGTTTGCGGCGCTGGGCGAACTTCGCGGCGCGCCAGGCCGGTTGCAACAGGTTGCCTACGCCGCCTGTGGAGCACCGATTTACGTGGATTATGCCCACACCCCGGATGCGCTTGCGACAGTTCTCGAAGCTGTGCGACCTCATGTCGAAGGTCGCTTGCACGTCGTGTTCGGATGTGGGGGAGATCGCGATTCCGGCAAACGTCGCATAATGGGACGGATCGCCGCCCGGCATGCCGACAGTGTCATCGTCACCGACGACAATCCCCGCACTGAAGATGCCGCAACGATCAGAACCCAGGTGCTCTGCGGCTGCCCTGCCGCACAGGACATCGCCGATCGCGCCGCCGCGATCGGAATCGCGGTGGCTGCTTTGGGCAAAGGCGACGCCTTAATAATCGCGGGCAAAGGCCATGAAACAGGACAGATTACAGGTTCCCTTGTTCGGCCATTTTCCGATGCGGACGAGGCAGTCAAGGCTGCGCGTGCCCTTGGCGGGCGTGCAGCAGAATCCATCGCATGAGCCGGCTATGGACATCCCAGGAAACAGTAGCCGCGACGCTTGGTACGGCGCCGCGCAGCTTCGAGGTTTCGGGTATTTCCATCGACTCGCGCACGCTGAAGTCAGGCGACCTTTTTGTTGCGCTGAAGGGTGAAAGCCGCGACGGGCATAAGTTCGTCAGCGCCGCGCTGGAAAAGAAAGCCGCTGCCGCGCTCGTTGGCCGCCTGCCGGACGGTGTGGCGCAAGATGCGCCGCATCTTCTGGTTGCCGATACGCAACGCGCTCTCGAGGATTTGGCCTGTGCCGCACGGGCGCGCACCGATGCGAAGATCGTCGCCGTGACCGGAAGTGCGGGGAAAACGACGACGAAGGAAATGCTTCGTCTGGCCCTGGCAGCGCTCGGGGACACGACCGCTTCTGCTGCTTCCTACAACAATCAATGGGGCGTCCCGCTGAGCCTGGCGCGGATGCATCGCGAGACGGAATATGGCGTGTTCGAGATCGGAATGAATCATCCGGGGGAGATTCGAGCACTCGCTGGCTACGTGCGTCCTCACGTAGCACTTGTTACGACGATCGCAGCGGCCCACCTCGAGTTCTTCGGCAGCTGCGAAGCGATCGCGGATGCAAAGTCGGAAATTTTCGAAGGTCTGCTGCCGGATGGGACGGCAATTCTTCCATCCGACAGCCCCTTCTTCGATCGCCTTGCCGCGCGCGCGAAACAGGCGCGTGTGTTCCGCCTTTGTACGTTCGGTGAAAAAGCAGCAAGCGATGCGCAACTGATTTCCACGACTGGAGACGAAGTGATGTGCGTCGAGGCTGACATTCTCGGGCGTCGTCACCGTTTTCAGGTTGGCGCTCCGGGTGTCCACATCGCACGCAACGCCGTCGCCGCGCTTCTCGCCGTTGCCGTTCTCGGCGGCGATGTTGCCAGTGCCGCCGCGGCATTGCGCCAGTTCGTCCCGCTCAGAGGCCGTGGCGCGCGCTTCGAGGTGGCAACCGCCGGCGGCCGCGTGCGTGTCATCGACGAGAGTTACAATGCCAATCCTGCTTCGATGCGTGCCGCTCTCGCTCTTCTGGGATCCGCGCAACCCGACACCGGTGGCCGCCGCATCGCCGTGCTGGGGGACATGCTGGAAATGGGTTCGCACGGTCCCGCACTGCACGCGGCACTGTTGCGCGACATCGAAGACGCGTGTGTGGACTCTGTTTTTGCCTGCGGAAAACAAATGGCCGCGTTGTGGGACGCGTTGCCGGCGGCACGCCATGGCGCCTATGGAGCCGATTCGACCGAGATCACTTCGAATCTTATCGAGTCCCTGCATGGCGGCGACGTCGTCCTCGTGAAAGGCTCGCTGGGAAGTCGAATGGCAGTCGTCATCGATGCGCTGATGGCGCGCGCTGCGAACTAAAGGGGAGGGGCGCGATGTTTCACTATTTTTTCGTGCCGCTTGCCGACCGCGTCGGCGTGTTCAATGTCTTTCGCTACATCACCTTTCGCGCCGGCGGCGCGATGGTCACGGCGCTGCTCATTGTTTTCGCTATCGGTCCGCCCATGATCCGTTGGCTCCGCGAGCGCCAGGGCAACGGCCAGCCCATCAGGACGGACGGCCCCCAGCGTCATATCGTCGAAAAACAGGGAACGCCGACCATGGGGGGTCTGATGATCCTTGTCTCTTCGGTCGCGGCCACACTCCTGTGGACAGATCTGACGGACGCCTATGTCTGGATCGTTCTCATCGCCACGTTGAGCTTTGGTCTGCTCGGTTTCGCCGACGACCACCAGAAGGTCACCAGGCGGACTTCTGCCGGCGTGTCGAGCAGTCTGAGATTGTTCATTGAGATCGCGGTGGCCGTTGCCGCAAGTTATGCCGTCATGCGCCTGGAAGAGTCGCGACTCTCGGGCGTTGTGACGATTCCATTCTTCAAGACGGTCGTCGTGCCCCTCGGCTGGGGATATCTTGCCTTCGGCGCGCTGGTTGTGGTCGGCGCTTCCAACGCCGTCAATCTCACGGATGGACTGGACGGACTTGCCATCGTGCCCGTCATCATCGCGGCACTGACATTCGCGCTGATCGCCTATCTCGTGGGCAACATAAAGTTCGCCGACTACCTGCAGCTCAATTATGTCGCGGGCACCGGCGAGCTGGCGGTGTTTTTGTCGGCGCTCGTCGGGGGCGGCCTTGGCTTTCTCTGGTACAACGCCCCTCCTGCCATGGTGTTCATGGGCGACACGGGTTCGTTGTCGCTGGGCGGCGCGCTTGGCGCGGTAGCGATTGCAGTAAAACACGAGATCGTACTCGCGATCGTGGGTGGCCTGTTCGTCATGGAGGCCGTTTCCGTCATCGTGCAGGTGGCGTCTTTCAAAATGACGGGCAGGCGCGTCTTCCGCATGGCCCCGATCCATCACCATTTCGAACAGCTGGGATGGCGCGAGCCGACCATCGTCATCCGCTTCTGGATCATTGCGGTTGTCCTCGCGCTTGTTGGCCTTTCGACACTGAAGCTGCGGTGAGACCGATGATACCGGTATGCTGCCGCGCGAATGCCGATGTGGGGGTCTTTGGACTTGCCCGCTCGGGTCTGTCGTCGGTGCGTGCATTGAAGGCGGCCGGTGCGCGCGTGTTCGCGTGGGATGACAATGCCGCGGCGCGTGACGCCGCCGAGCGCGAGGGCGCGCAGGTTGCGCTGTTTGGCGACTGGCCGTGGGAAGCCATCAAGACGATAGTGCTGAGCCCCGGCGTGCCGCTCACCCATCCTGCACCGCATGCGATCGTGCGCCTCGCGCGTGTCTCCGGCGTCGAAGTGGTAGGCGACGTCGAGCTCTTCGCCCGCGAAATCCGGCCGGATCGTACCAAACACGGTAGGGCGCCGATCATCGCCATCACTGGAACGAACGGCAAATCCACCACGACGGCGTTGATCGGTCACATTCTTTCGGCTTGCGGATTTGCCGCAGAAGTCGGCGGCAATATCGGCAAACCTGTCCTGGACCTCGCGTCGCCAAACGGCCGCACCGTCTATGTCCTTGAGATGTCCTCCTACCAGATCGATCTATCGCCCGGTCTGGTTTCCGACGTTGCCGTGCTGACCAATATTGCGCCCGATCATATCGACCGGCATGGGTCGTTCGACGGATATATCGCCGTCAAATCGCGACTGCTCCAACAGGTTGCCGACGATGGAAATGTCTGCATCGGGGTGGACGATGTGCATGCTGCCGCCATTTACACCGGCTTGTCGTGCCGTGATGGGGCCGCCGTGGTGCCGGTTTCGATCGGCAAGGTGCTTGGCCGCGGCGTGTTCGCCGTCGATGGAGCTCTTTATGACTCCTTTGGTACGCGATCCGCCAAGATCATGGATTTGACCGGCGTATCGCGCCTTCCGGGCGCGCATAACTGGCAGAACGCGGCGCTCGCTTATGCAGCGACGCGGCTTTTCGTGAAGGATCCGCGCATGATCGCGAGCGCGATCGCGAGTTTCCCTGGGCTGGCGCATCGCATGGAGGAGGTTGAGCGTGTAGGGAATGTCCGATTCATCAATGACTCCAAAGCGACCAATGCCGACGCGACCGCCAGGGCGCTTGCGTGCCATTCCGCCGTCTACTGGATTGTGGGCGGCCAACCCAAGGAAGGCGGTATCGAAAGCCTCGGCTCCTACTTCCCCCGCATCCGCAAGGCCTACCTGATCGGCGAAGCGGCGCCTTCCTTTGCGAAGACGCTGGACGGCTTCGTGCCGCACGTAGACTCGGTAACACTCGCGAACGCGGTCGCGTCCGCTTACGCCGACGCCCGCGCTTCGACGTCGGGCCAGCCCGTTGTTTTATTGTCGCCGGCATGCGCGTCCTTCGACCAGTTTCGGGATTTCGAGGCGCGGGGCGATGCATTTCGTGCGCTTGTGCAGGATATTGCCTCGCATCCCGTGCGGGAAGCCTCATGAGCCTGTCGCGCGATGACAGAAGCGGCCTGTCAGCCTGGTGGTGGACCATCGATCGCGTCGCGCTGATCTCGATCACGACGCTGATCGCCATTGGTCTTGTGCTCGCATTTGCAGCAAGTCCTGCTGCAACCGGCGGCCCGCTGGCCACGGGGGACTTTCGCTTTGCCGCGAAACAGATTGCTTTCGCCGCGATTGCCGGGATCATTCTCGTCGGAAGTTCGCAATTGTCGCTCAGGGCCGTCAAAATTGCAGCGGCGTCACTTTATGCGCTGGCCATGCTGGGCGCGGTGCTGGTGCTGTTCGGCGGCAGCGAAGTTCTGGGCGCCAAGCGCTGGCTTGATCTTGGCTGGATCAGCCTGCAGCCTTCCGAGTTTCTCAAGCCCGGATTTGCCGTGGTCGCGGCCGCTGTGCTGGCCGGAAAAAACGCGAAGCTGTCCAGGCCGCTGACTACGTTTCTGCTCGTTGCGCCGGCTCTGATTCTGCTGGTTCTCGAACCAGACGACGGACAGACGGCGCTGCTTCTCGCACTCTGGGGGGCATTGCTTTTCTTTTATGGAATTGAATTGTGGTGGGTAGGTCTTTTCTCGGCAGCCAGTCTCGGATTGGGTGCGCTTGCGTTTTTTCTATTCCCTCATTCGCATCTGCATCACCGTCTCGAGCAATATTTCGATCCCGGCAAGACAGGGTATCAGACGGGTCTGGCGCTGAAAGCGTTCGCACATGGCGGCATTGCCGGCGTGGGGCCGGGAGCGGGCACCGTCAAATACCACATTCCCGAAGCGCATTCGGACTTCATTTTTGCTGTTGCGGGCGAGGAGTTCGGCCTGGCGCTGTGCGCGGTCATCGCGGTTCTTTTCTGCACGCTCGGCGTGCGGCTTCTGTCGCGGTCGGCGCGGATGAACGACCGGTTCTGCGAATTGGCGGGCGCGGGTCTGGCCTCGGTGGTGGCGCTGCAGGCGTTTATCAACATGGGTGTCGCGGTGAGTCTTCTTCCGGCAAAAGGGATGACTTTGCCGTTCATATCGTATGGCGGTTCCTCGCTCTTTGCCGTCGCGCTGACAATGGGATTTGCCTTGGCCGTCACACGACAGCGCCCGAAGGTCGGCGAAAGGCCACATGGCGTGTTTGCTCTTGCCGGGGAGGCCCGGCCGGCATGACGACCATCGTGCTTTCTGCCGGCGGAACGGGCGGTCATCTGTTTCCGGCACAGGCATTGGCCGCAGAGTTGTCCCGGCGCGGCCGACATATCGTCGTGATGACGGATGCACGCGGCAGGAGCTACCGATCGGCATTTCCGGATGCCGAAGTCGAAGCTGTGTCCTCCGCCACCTTCGCATCCGGTTCTCTTTTCGCCCGTATCCTGGCGACGTTTGAAATCCTTTCGGGCGTCCTCGTGGGGTTGGTCAAGTTGAGGCGGTTGAAGCCCGCCGCTGTCGTAGGCTTCGGGGGCTATCCAAGCCTCCCCGTTATGGTCGCTGCATGGCTCGGCGGTTATCCCACGGCCATCCACGAACAAAATGCGGTGTTGGGCCGCGTCAACAGACGGCTGGCATCGCGCATGGCCGTGGTGGCTGCCTCGCTGCCGCTCGCACGCTTCGAACCACGGAACGCCAATAGCATTGTGTACACGGGCAATCCGGTGCGGCCGGAAGCATCTGCGCTTTCCAACGCGCCCTACGCTGCACCAACGCCGGGCGGTGCGATCCGCCTCCTTGTCTTTGGCGGCAGCCAGGGTGCGCGCGCCATTAGCGAACTTGTGCCGCCCGCTGTCGCTGCATTGCCGGAATCGCTTCGCGCGCGGATCGAGATCGTGCAGCAATGCCGGTCGGAAGACATCGAATCGGTTCGCGCGGTTTATGGTGCGGCTCACGTAAGTGCCGAACTTGCGACCTTCTTCGACGATTTGCCCCGGCGTATGGCAGCGGCCCATCTCGTCATTTGCCGCGGCGGAGCTTCCACAATCAGTGAATTGGCCACCATTGGCCGTCCGTCCATTATTGTGCCGTACCCGTTCGCGACGGACGATCACCAAACCGCCAATGCGCAGGTGATGGCCAAAGCCGGCGCCGCTGTGGTCATGCAGCAGCGCGATATCTCGGCGGAGAAACTGGCGCGGATGATGGAGGAAATGCTCGAAGCGCCGTCAGTCTTGCTGAAACGCGCAGAGGCCGCGCGCAGTCTTGCAATGCCGGGCGCCGCGGGGAAACTGGCGGACCTTGTGGACCGCCTGGGGATGCGGGAGGCGTGCAAATGAGCGCGCCCACCCGCGTTCCCTTCGATATCGGCGCGATCCATTTCATAGGCATCGGCGGCATCGGCATGAGCGGCATCGCCGAAATCATGCACAATCTCGGCTACAAAGTGCAGGGGTCGGATGCCGTCGAGGGCGGAAACGTCAAGCGTTTACGCGCGGCCGGCATAGAGGTCCAGATCGGTCACAGCGCGCAGAACGTCAAGGACGCAGTGGTCGTCGTCTATTCCTCGGCGGTAAAGCCCGGCAATCCCGAACTCGATGTCGCGCGACAGAGAAAGCTGCCCCTCGTGCGACGCGCGGAAATGTTGGCCGAGATCATGCGGCTGAAGAATTGCGTGGCAGTGGGGGGCACCAACGGGAAAACGACCACAACCACGCTCGTGGCGGCGCTGCTTGATGCCGGTGGCCTCGATCCCACGGTGGTCAATGGCGGGATAATCAATGCTTACGGTACGAATGCGCGGCTTGGCGCCGGCGAGTGGGTCGTCGTCGAGGCCGACGAAAGCGACGGCACATTCCTTCGTTTGCCGGCGACGATTGCCGTCGTTACCAACGTCGATCCGGATCATCTCGATTACTATGGCACTTTCGATAAAATGCGTGACGCCTTTCAGCGCTTCGTGGAAAATGTGCCGTTCTACGGCTTCGCGGTGCTTTGCGTCGACCATCCCGAAGTTCAGGCGATGGTTGGGCGCGTCACGGATCGCAGGCTTATCACCTATGGCTTCAGTCCGCAGGCCGATGTCCGCGCGGACAATATCCGTTTTGCCGAAGGCACCTCGCACTTCGACGTGATCCTTGCCGATCGCAGGACAGGCAAGGAGACGCGCATGGAAGATGTCTGTCTGCCGATGCCGGGCGAGCACAATGTCCAGAACGCGCTGGCAGCCATTGCGGTGGCGCGCAACCTCGGTATCGAGCTTGCGAAGATCGTGGTGGCGCTGGCGAAATTTGCAGGCGTCAAGCGGCGCTTCACGCGCGTGGGCGAGTGGAACGGCGCGGCGATCATCGACGATTACGCCCACAATCCTTTCAAGATTGCCGCAGCTCTGAAGGCCGCGCGTCAGGCTTATGCTGGTCCCATCGTCGCGGTGGTGCAGCCGCACCGCTATACGCGGCTGCGCGATACCTTCGAACAGTTCTGCACCTGCCTCAACGAAGCCGATGTGGCGGTCGTATTGCCGGTGTATCCTGCGGGAGAGCAGCCCATTGTCGGCATCGACCGCGATTCCTACGCGCAGGCTTTGCGCGCGCATGGTCATCGCAATGTTCTTGTCGCGGACGGCCCGGAAGACTTGCCCGGACTTGTCGGAAGTTTTGTGCAACCCGGCGGCGCCATCGTCTGTCTCGGCGCCGGGTCGATTACACACTGGGCCGGCGGGCTCGAGGCGGCTCTCAGGGGTCGGGAGGGATGTGCATGATTTCCGCCCGGCTCCGCGAAGCCCTGCCGTTGGTGCGCGGCACATATGCCGCGTGCGCGCCGCTGAGAGATCTCGTGTGGTTTCGCGCCGGCGGTCCGGCCGAAATCCTTTACAGACCTGCCGACCTCGACGATCTCTGTGCATTCCTGTCCGCAAGACCCCGTGAAATTCCCTGCACGGTGATTGGTGTCGGTTCGAATCTTCTTGTTCGCGATGGGGGGATTCCCGGCGTCGTCATCCGACTCCCTGCGAGCTTCGGCCGGACAGTGCCGCAGAGCCCGTGTCTTCGCCTTGGTGCCGCTGCGCTGGACGCGCTCGCCGCGCGCGCCGCAGCCGACGCCGGTATTGGTGGCCTTGAGTTTCTTCGCGGCATACCCGGGACGGTCGGCGGCGCTTTACGCATGAATGCGGGATGCTATGGACGCGAAATCCGCGACGTGTTCGTCGAGGCCACAGCGGTGGATCCCCGGGGCCGAACGATCGTACTCGGCCCTGAAGACATGGGTTTTGCATATCGCAAATGCGCGATCCCCGACGACTTAATCTTTGTCGAAGCCGTATTTCAGGGTATCCCGGAGCAACCTGATATTGTCGTCGCGCGCATGAATGCTCTGATTGAGCAAAGAGAAGCAACGCAACCTGTAAGATCGAAGACCGGCGGGTCGACGTTCAAGAATCCGGAGCCCGCTCGATCCGGGGGCCGCAAGGCCTGGCAGCTTATCGAGCAGGCGGGTTGTCGCGGGCTCGTGCGCGGCGCTGCGCAGGTTTCGGACAAGCATTGCAATTTTCTCATCAATAGCGGCGATGCCAGCGCCGGCGATATCGAGTCCCTGGGCGAGGAGGTGCGCTCGCGCGTGCTCGCCGACTTCGGCATCGAGCTCGAATGGGAAATCAGGCGGGTGGGTGTCCCGTGATGGATTTCAGAAAAATAGCGGTCCTTCTGGGCGGTCGTTCGGCGGAGCGCGAAGTCAGCCTGGTGACGGGTCGCGGTTGTGCCGCCGCCTTGCGCGATGAGGGGTTCGAGGTCGTCGAAATCGACGCGAACGACAATCTGGCGGAGAAGCTGGCAGCGGCGGCGCCCGATGCGGTCTTCAATGCGCTGCACGGCCGGTGGGGCGAGGATGGTTGCGTACAGGGGCTGCTCGAATTGTTGCGCATTCCGTATACCCATTCGGGCGTTCTTGCGTCGGCTCTTGCCATGCACAAGCAACACGCCAAGAACGTGTTTCGCGCCGCGGGCCTTCCCGTCGTCGATAGCATCGTCGTGGATCGTCGCGCCGCCAGCAGGGAGCACCTGATGGAACCTCCTTACGTCGTCAAGCCCGTGAACGAAGGCTCGAGCGTGGGCGTCTTCATCATCCGCAAGGGCGACAATCGACCGCCCGCCGAGCTCGGCAGCGAGACATGGACGCTTTCGGATGCGATGATGGTGGAGGAATTCGTTCCAGGGCGGGAATTGACGGTGGCGGTCATGGATGGAAAGGCTCTTGCCGTTACCGAGATCACCACCAATCTCGAATTCTACGATTTCGAGGCGAAGTACGCATCGGGAGGCTCGCACCATGTTCTTCCGGCAAAAATAGCACCATCGATTGCCGATCGGGCGATACGCCTCGCCCAAAGCGCTCACGCGGCGCTCGGCTGCCGCGGCGTTTCGCGCACCGATATCCGTTTCGACGACACGCAAGGCAAAGAACGACTTGTGCTGCTTGAAATCAACACGCAGCCCGGCATGACGCCGACATCACTCGTTCCGGAGCAGGCTGCCTTCGCCGGAATGAGCTATCGCGCTTTGTGCCGCTGGATATTGGAGGACGCTTCGTGCGATCGGTAAAGCGGGCACGGCCGCAAGAAATTGAAGGGCGTCGAAAACCCGATCGCCGCAGCGCAAGGCCGAATCGCGCGCCGTCCGGTCGCAACACGGCTGGCAAGCGCAGGCGCGACAATTCGGTTTCACTGTCGATTGCCGCGCTACGGCGCTGGTACGCCGCGGGTCATCCCGTTCTGTGGCTGACGGCGCTTCTTCTGCTGGCCGCTCTGCTGGGAGGCATCTTTGCCGGAGGGTACGCCAGGCGCGCCATCAATGCAGGCGGGCGCGCGCTGAACTCCGTAGTGGCCGACGCCGGCTTCGGAATTTCTTCCGTTCGGCTCGAAGGCAATCGCCGCACGCAACCAAATGACATTCTGGGAGCACTGGGCTTGCAGCCCGGCGAGTCGATATTCACCGCCAATGTTCAGTCCGCGCGCAGCCGGCTTCTGGCATTGCCCTGGGTGTTCGATGCCGAAGTTCGCCGCCAGTATCCCGACTCGATTTCAGTGAGCATCGTTGAAAGGCTACCTTTTGCTCTTTGGCAGACCGGCGAAGGGCTTTATGTCGTGGAGCGTTCGGGCCGAGCGATTTCGATTGCCGAGGGTTCCAGGTTTCCGCATCTGCCGTTACTCCTGGGTGAACACGCGCCGGAGTCGGCTGCAGACCTTGTCGACGCCGTGGCCGCGCATCGGGCCGTCAGTGCCCGGGTCAAGGCCATGCAACGGGTCTCCGGCCGGCGCTGGAATTTGATTCTTGACGGCGATGTCATGGTGCAGCTTCCCGAGGACGGGTGGTCGAGACAACTCGATGTGCTTGAGCATTTGATCGTTGACAAGGGCGTGCTTGAAAGGGACATCTCTGAGATCGACCTGCGCGCCCGCGACAATTACTTTTTTGTGCTGCGCAACGGCCAAAAGCAGCAGCCAGCGCGGGGAAATTCGGCATAATGGGCGAATCGATTCGCATGCGGACGACGAACGCCGAGCCTGCAAACTACCGCACGGGCCTTGTCGCCATCCTCGACATCGGCTCGTCGAAAGTCATTTGTCTGATCGGCCGCGTCGAACCCGGAACGATCAAAGTTCTGGGAGCGGGCCTGCGCGAGTCCCAGGGGATCAAGCTCGGCACGGTGACCAGCCTTGAACAAGCCGAGGAATCGATCCGCGACGCCGTGGCGGCGGCGGAAAATCTCGCCGACATGCGCATCCAGAACGTCATCCTCTCCGTCAATTGCGGCGCACCGCAAAGTGTCACTGCCCGCGCGGCGATGAGCCTCGACGGGGCGCTGGTGACCGATATTCACTTGCGCGAATTGCTGGCCGAGGGGCGCGTCAAATGCGAACGCGAAGGCTGCGAGCTGATTCAGGCCGCGCCGGTCTCTTATATGGTGGACGAAGCCCGCGGTGTACGCGACCCCAGCGGAATGTTCTGTCAGCGCATCGGTGTCTCGATGCATGGCGTGGCCGTCAAGCCGTCGCCGCTGCAGAATCTCAAACTCGCGGTAGAGCGGTCGCATCTGAGCGTGACAGCGGCCCTTTTTGCGCCTTACGCAAGCGGGCTTTCCACGCTTACCCCCGACGAACTGCAGCTCGGCGCAACCGTTATCGACATGGGCGGCGGCGTCACCTCAATCGCAGTTTTCCTCGAAGGCGTGTTGGTGCACGCCGATGTCGTGCCTTTGGGTGGCAGCCGGGTGACGTCCGATCTCGCGCGTGTGCTGGCCGCTCCCGTTTCCGCGGCAGAGCGGATCAAGGCGCTTTACGGGGCCGCGCTCGGCGACATCGAATCCGGAACCGACGTTGTGGCCGTTCCGCAAATGGGGGAAGACGGCGACGAGTTCGCCGTGCGTGTGCCGCGCTCAATGCTGACGCGGATCATTCAACCGCGACTGGAAGAAATCTTCGGTGAAGTGCAGGACAGGCTTCGTGCCAGCGGCTATGATGTCGCAGCGGGACGCCGGGCCGTGTTGACGGGCGGCGCATCCCAGCTTGCCGGCACGCGCGAACTGGCGCAGCGCATGCTGAACAAACAGGTACGCCTGGGGCGTCCGCGAACCTTTCAGGGCTTGCCGGCTGCGTCGGCCGGTCCGGATTACGCAACCGCTTTGGGGCTCTTGATGGCCGGTGCAACGCTTCCGCCGGAGGCGCTCAATCCGGATCTGGTATCCGTTCCCGAGCAGCGCCGGGAGGCCGGATTGTGGCGCCGGTTCGCAGGCCAGTTCTTCGGATGAGTCTGATTTTGGTTACGCTTGAAAACAAAAAAAGTTGGGTCGTCGTGGGTTTTGTAAATCGCGTACCGGCAAGGAGCAGGGAAAATGTCGATAAATCTTAGGGCGCCAGAGATGAAGGAACTACAGCCGCGAATCGCCGTGCTCGGTGTGGGCGGAGCAGGGGGCAACGCCGTCAATAACATGATCGCCTCGAAACTCGAGGGGGTCGAATTTCTGGTGGCAAACACCGATGCGCAGGCGCTCGCGCAGTCCCGGGCAGAGCGGCGCATTCAGGTCGGCGCCCGGCTCACGGAAGGTCTCGGGGCCGGAGCGCGCCCCGATATCGGCCGCGCGGGTGCGGAAGAATCTCTCGATGAGATTCTCGAACAGCTAGCGGGCTCCCACATGGTGTTCATCACCGCGGGTATGGGGGGTGGCACGGGCACCGGGGCCGCGCCGGTCATTGCGCGCGCGGTGCGCGAGCAGGGAATCCTGACCGTTGGCGTCGTCACCAAGCCGTTCGCCTTCGAGGGCGAGAAACGCATGCGCATCGCCATGCGCGGCATCGAGGAATTGCAGGCTTATGTCGACACCCTGATCATCATTCCCAACCAGAATCTTTTTCGGGTCGCCAACGACCGCACGACGTTCAGCCAGGCCTTTGCCATGGCCGACGACGTGCTGCATTCGGGCGTGCGGGGAGTGACCGATCTCATCGTGATGCCAGGTCTGATCAATCTCGATTTTGCCGATATCAAGACTGTCATGTCGGAGATGGGCAAGGCCATGATGGGCACCGGCGAAGCCGAGGGCGAAGAGCGCGCCCTCAAGGCCGCGGAAGCCGCCATTTCCAATCCGCTCCTCGACGACGTTTCGATGAAAGGCGCTCGCGGCGTTCTCATCAACATCACGGGCGGGGCCGACATGATGCTGTTCGAGGTCGACCAGGCGGCGAACCGCATCCGCGCGGAGGTCGATCCGGACGCGAACATCATCTTCGGCGGAACGATTTTGGAGAACATGGAAGGGCGTTTGCGGGTCTCCGTCGTGGCGACGGGAATCGAAGCCGAAACGCTCGCCCAGATGCCGAAAAACGTCGAAACGTTGCGGCCACGCGCGAAGTCCATTGCGATACCCGCAAATCAGGCGATGTCGCCCCAACTGAGCCCCGTCCATCGGCAGGTGGAACCGCTTGGCGGCGAAGTCAATGTGGCCGCAATGGCCCGCGAACCGCTCTCGCAAGTGGAAACACTTATTCTGGGCGGACTGGAATCCCCCGTTCTCGAAGACCAGATCCCAGTCATGCCGCTTCCGGCACGCGTCACACCGCAACGCGAACCGGAGCCGGTGGAGGAAAAAAAACGTCGATTCGGTTTCCTGGGGCGCAAGGAAAAAAGACCGGAGCCCCGGCTGGAGCCGCAGCCGGCGGCAGGGCGCAATGCGTCTTCGCAACGTGCGACCGCGCAAGTGATATCGCGGCCCGATCTCCAGCGGCAGACCGCGCAGCCTTCGGCGGACGATCTCTTTCCGGATCACAAGAAAGACGATCAATTCGAAATTCCGGCATTTCTGCGGCGGCAGACGAATTGAGAAATCGGGATCGGTGACAAGGCGAACGGTTGCAACGGAAGTCACAACCGACGGCGTGGCGCTTCATGCGGGCCGCATGATCCGCATGACGCTGGCGCCTGCCCCGGTCGATTACGGAATCGTTTTTCGCCGCAGCGATATGGGAGGTGCGGAATTTCCGGCGCGATATGACCGTGTGACGGAAACCAGGCTGGGCACCGTGCTCGGCGAAGGCGACGTGCGCGTAGGCGTGGTCGAGCATCTGATGGCGGCTGTTGCCGGCGCCGGGATCGACGACCTCATCGTGACGCTCGACGGACCGGAGCCGCCGATCCTCGACGGCGACGCGCTTGCGTATCTCGATTTGATCGGCCGCGCCGGAATCCGCGAAACCGCGGGCAAGCTAAGTGCGGTCCATGTTCTTCGTCGTGTCGAAGTGGGAAGCGACGGCATTACAGCGGCGCTCGTCCCTGCAAAGAAACGCATATTCGATTTCGAGATCGTCTTTCCGTCTGCCGCCATCGGCGTGCAGCGGATGGAATGGATATTTTCGCCGGAAGGTTTTCGCAAGGACATCGCGCCCGCTCGCACATTCGGCTTTATGCACGAACTTGAGACGCTCAACAGGGCAGGCCTGGGACGCGGAGCATCGCTCGATAACACACTGGCTATCGCCGGCGACAAGGTCGTCAATGGCCACCTCTTGCGCTTTCCCGACGAGTTCGTGCGACACAAGATTTTGGACGCGCTGGGCGATCTGGCATTGGCCGGCGGCCCCGTCATCGGACGATTCGAGGGGCGCAGATCCGGCCACGCATTGAACAACGCACTGCTGCGTGCGCTTTTTTCCGATCCCTCGAATTTCCGGGTTGCCGATGTGGCATAGAACGGTCTGCCCGATATGAACGGAGGCGCGGAGCGGCGGCGTTCGAGGGTCGCGCAGCTCGAGTTCGCCCCGCTTGCTGAAGGGCCGTAAGCTCGGCTTGGCTTGACTTGACCTTTGCCAGGCACGCTGGGCGCGAGTGGATTTCCCAAACCAGCCTCTGGACCGGCGTTGCCCCGCAATGGCATAAGGTAGCGGAGATGCCGGGTGCGCAAAGCGCATACCGTTTTTCCAACACGGAAAGACCTGGATGTTCCTATCGGAAAGTTCGAAGCCGGCGTCAAATGCGTGGCCGGCGGTCGCGCGTGTGTTTCGCGCAGCCTTCATCGGCGCCTGCCTGACGCTGGCAGGCTGCTCCTGGCTCGGGCTCGACAAGGACAGCGACTCCAAGGACGCCGATTATGTCGAGCGGCCGGTCGAGCAAATTTATAACGATGCCTGGACGAAAATCGATAATCGCGACTGGCAGGGCGCGGGCAAGCAGTTCGACGAGGTGGAGCGTCAGCACCCTTATTCCGTGTGGGCGCGCCGCGCCATGCTGATGAGCGCTTTTTGTTACTATCAGGCCAACAAATACACCGACGCGATTGCCGCTGCCGACCAGTACATCCAGCTTCATCCCGGCAGCCGCGAAGTGGCGTATGCCTTCTATCTCAAGGCGATGTCGCTTTATGAGCAGATTACCGATGTCGGCCGCGATCAGGCGAACACCGAACAGGCGCTGACCGCGCTGCAGGACGTCGTGCAGCGTTTTCCGCACACGGAATATGCACGCGATGCAAGCCTCAAGGTTGATTTGACGCTCGACCATCTGGCAGGGAAGGAGATGGCGGTGGGTCGCTACTATCTTAACCGTCACGACTTTATCGGCGCGGTCAATCGCTTCAAGACAGTTGTCGAACGCTACCAGAGAACCACGCAGATTGCGGAAGCGCTGGAGCGGTTGACGGAAGCGTATTACGCCATGGGAATCTACGACGAGGCCAGGACGGCCGCAGCCGTTCTTGGCGCGAACTATCCAGGAAGCCCCTGGTACCAGGACTCCTACGATTTGCTCGTCGCGCACAACATGAAGCCAAAAGAAGATAAGGGATCCTGGATCAGCCGGGCGTTTTCGGGCAACTTCTGACATTCTGGAACTTTGCGAAGCGGGTTCGTTCTGCGCCTTCGCTGCAAATTTTGGCGCTCCGTCCTTCCGGCCTGTAAAACGATGCGTGCTTGAGGATTCGGCTTGGGAGCACAGCGGTCATGCTGGCGACGCTGAAGGTCCGCGACCTCCTTCTCATCGAGGATGTCACGCTGGATTTCGCACCGGGCTTAAACGTTCTCACCGGTGAAACAGGAGCGGGCAAATCCATTCTCATGGATGCGCTGGGGCTGGCAGCCGGAAGCCGCGCTGGCGGCCGTGCGGGCGTGCGCGCCGGGGCAAGTCAAGGCTCTTCGGTTGCGATCTTCGAGTTGGGTGACGGCCATGCGGGGCGCCTGCTCGTTTTGGAAAATGGCATTGCCTGCGACGGCGAGATCATCCTCAGGCGTATGGTGTTCGCAGACGGCCGCACACGCGCCTTCGTGAATGACGAACCGATCGGCGTGGGCCTGTTGCGCGATCTGGGCACCGAGCTGGTGGAGATCCACGGCCACGCCGACGACCGCGGCCTGTTTGACCCCGCGACACATCGCAAGCTGCTCGACGCGTTCGGGGCACACGAAGAATTGGGAAGAAACGTCGCGGACCGATTCGCCACGCTGGAGCTTATGCGGACGGAAGCCGATGCGTTGCGCCGAACCGCTGCCGCCGGAGCGGCGGAACTGGATTATTTGCAGCACGCGGTGAACGAATTGTCGGAACTGGCTCCGGAACGGGGCGAGGAGGTCACTCTTGCGAGCGCCCGCGCGCTGATGATGAACGCGAACCGGATTGCCGAGGATGTTTCGACAGCGATCGAAACGCTGACGGGCGACCGGGGCGCCGAAGGCGCCCTCGCAGGCGCGCTGAAGCGGCTTTCGCGCATGAACGAGGAGGCGCGGAAAAGAACTTCTGCTGCGGAGAGCGCCCTCGACTCTGCCTTTGTGCTGGTCGAAGACGCTCGCCGCACCCTCGAGGCGCTGCTCGGCGAACTGAACGCCGATCCGGGCGAGCTGGAGCGGAAGGAGGAACGGTTGTTCGCGCTGCGTGCGGCGGCGCGGAAATACGCCGTGAAACCGGATGCACTGCCGAATGTTCTGGAGGCATTCCGCATCAAGCTCGCGGCAATCGAGGGCAACGAAGCGGAACTCGTTGCCATCGACGAAAGAGTTTCCGCCGGCAAGGACGCGTACCGCGAAGCCGCAAACAAACTCTCGGCGGCCCGCGAAAAGGCGGCGTCGAAGCTCGAGAGGGCGGTGGCCGCGGAGCTGGAACCGCTTAAGCTCGGGCATGCAAAGTTTCGCATTTCGTTGACGCGACTTGAAAATGGCGACAGCGCGAACGGCCTTGAGCGGGTGAATTTCGAAGTGGCAACCATTGGCGGCGGCGCCTTCGGCTCGCTTACAAAAATTGCTTCGGGCGGCGAGCTTGCACGCTTCTCCCTCGCGTTGAAGGTCGCACTGGCAGAAGCCGGACCGCCGGTGGTGCTCATCTTCGACGAAGTGGACCGCGGCGTCGGCGGCGCCGTTGCCAATGCCGTGGGCGAGAGGCTCCAACGCGTCGCGCGCGGCACGCAGGCGTTACTCGTCACGCATTCGCCCCAGGTGGCTGCGCGCGGCGGACGGCATTTCCGCATCGCGCGAAACGGCAACAAGACGACCGTCGAACTGCTCGACGATGGCGAACGGGTGGAAGAGCTGGCGCGCATGCTTGCCGGCGCCAAAGTGACAGAAGAAGCACGTGCCGCAGCCCGCCGTCTTCTTGAAGAAGCGCGTGCGCCGCTGAACTCCTGGGGAGACGGGCGAGTGCCGCGATGAAACCGGTCGACAAGCTTTCGCGCGCGGAGGCGGCCAAGGAACTTGCGCGGCTGGCCGAAGAAATCTCCGCGCACGACCGGCGCTATTACCAGCAAGACGCGCCCGCCGTCTCCGATGCGCAATACGACACGCTGCGCAAACGCAACGCCGCAATCGAAGCCCGCTTTTCCGATCTTGTCCGCGCCGACAGTCCTTCGCGCAGGGTGGGTGCGCCCCCGGCGGAGAAATTTGCTAAAATCCGCCACTCCGTGCCACTCCTGTCGCTGGACAACGCCTTCGCCGACGACGATGTGGTGGATTTCGTGACGCGGGTGCGCCGGTTTATCGGACTGAAGCCGGATCAGGACCTCGTCATCACGGCCGAACCCAAGATCGACGGGCTGTCGGCCAGCCTGCGCTACGAGAATGGTGTGTTCGTGCAGGGCGCGACGCGCGGCGATGGTGTCGAAGGCGAGGATATCAGTGCCAACCTGCGTACGTTGAAGGACGTACCATTACGGCTTGACGAAGAATTCCCGGGGGTCGCCGAAGTGCGCGGCGAAGTCTACATGACGCGCGCGGATTTCGCGGCGCTCAACAAGCGTCAGGAGGAAGACGGCAAGCCTGCGTTCGCCAACCCGCGCAACTCCGCCGCCGGCTCAGTGCGTCAACTGGATTCAGCCGTCACCGCCGCACGGCCGTTGCGCTTCTTTGCCTACGCGTGGGGCGAAATGAGCCAAATGCCGGCGGCGACGCAGTGGGACATGCTGCAGTTGTTCAAACGGTGGGGCTTTCGCGTCAATCCGCTGATCCGGCAGTGCCGCTCGACGCGGGAGATGCTGGCATTCTACCGCGACATCGAAACGCGCAGGCCCACACTCGGCTACGATATCGACGGGGTCGTCTACAAGGTTGACCGGCTCGATCTGCAGGATCGCCTGGGTTTCGTATCGCGATCGCCGCGCTGGGCAACCGCGCACAAATTCGCGGCCGAACAGGCCGATACAATTCTCCATGGTATCGACATCCAGGTGGGCCGCACGGGTACGCTGACGCCGGTTGCGAAACTGAAACCCGTGACCGTCGGCGGGGTTGTGGTGCAGAACGCAACCCTGCATAACGAGGACGAGATCGCCCGCAAGGACCTCCGCATCGGCGATACCGTCGTCGTGCAGCGCGCCGGCGATGTCATTCCCCAGATTGTACGCGCGATTGCCGACAAGCGGCCGCCAGGCGCGAAGCCTTACATATTTCCGCAGACCTGCCCCATTTGTCACAGCCACGCCGTGCGCGAGGTTGACGAGGAAACGGGGAAGGCCGAAGCGGCACGCCGCTGCACGGGTGGGCTCATTTGCCCTGCACAGGCCGTCGAGCGGCTCAGGCACTTCGTTTCGCGCAGTGCGTTCGACATCGAGGGCCTTGGCGAAAAGCACATTCGAGCCTTCTACGAAGCCGGTTATCTGAAAGAGCCGGCCGACATTTTCCTCCTCGAAAGTGGCCATGGAGAAGCCATCGGCGCGCGGGAGGGGTGGGGCGAGCAGAGCGCCATCAACCTGTTCGCCGCGATCGACCGGCGCCGGTCGATCGCGCTGGATCGCTTCATCAACGCGCTGGGCATCCGCCATGTTGGCGAAACGACGGCGAAGCTCCTTGCCCGCAATTTCCATACGATCGAGGCGCTTTCCACCGTTATGAACAGCGAAAGCGCCGTGGCGGAGCTCGACGCCATCGAGGGCGTGGGCAAAACTGTGGCCGAAGCGATCCGCGATTTCTTCGACGAGCCCCACAACCGGCAGGCGCTGAAAAATCTTCGCGCAGAGGTAAAGGTGCTGCCGATGGAAACGCAGAGGGCTTCGAACTCGCCGGTCGCGGGCAAGACCGTCGTCTTCACCGGCACGCTCGAGAAGATGACGCGTCCCGAAGCCAAAGCCCGCGCGGAAGCGTTGGGCGCGAAGGTGGCCAGTTCGGTGTCGAAGAAGACCGATCTTGTGATCGCCGGACCGGGCGCAGGCTCGAAGCTCGCCGAAGCGAATCAGCTTGGCGTCATGGTGATCGACGAAGATGATTGGCTGAAGCTGATCGCCGCCAAATCGTAAGTCTCGATGGCCGGTAAAGCATCGGGGCGGTGTTGCCACCGCCCCTCCGCTTATCTGTCTATTCCGGACGAAGCCGGATTATGAGCCGTGCTGGCAAACGCTGCTCAGAAGATGCTGGTTGTCCAGCCAGTTGTTGGCCGAGGAATTGGCCGGAGCTCCAAAATACTCCAGGAATGCCAGGGCCTGCGGATGCCACGTCACGCCATTGTAGACAACGCTGAAATCGCCGTAGTTCGCGAGGCCTTCCAGCGGATCGCCGTTTTCCAGGATACCGCAGGGCGAGTTGCTGGTCGTCCTCGGATCGGCAAGCCATTCACCCAATTCGTGGGAGAAGGCCGAGATGTCCTGCGAGAAGGCGCCGGCGGAGGTGACATATGTCGCGTAGGAGTATGTCTGGCCGTTGCTGTCGGCGGAGTGATAGCCGCCGATGCAGCAGCCGCCAGACGTCAGGTAAATGTTGTCCGTAACAAACAGGGGCAACACGCCGGGATTGATCTGCGAGAACTTCGCCATGAAGCTCTGAAGCTGGGCGTCGAATGAATTGATGTTCATCTCGCCGACCTTGCCGGAACCGAACGGATTGTTGATCACGGCTCCGCCCTGCGACTTGGTCACGTTGATCGTCTGTTGCGTAAGAACGCCCGGTGTCGCAAATACAACGTGGTACGAGGTGTTCTTGGAGACGTCACCCCAGAAACTGCCGCGCTGGTAAGCATCTTCATACTGGGTAGTGCCCATATCCGTCGAACCCCACTTCCAGTCCAGCGAATTGAACAGGGGGGAATTTAGCAGGTTCTGAACGATCGATACACCGTTGGCCTGATCTGCGCTCGGGTTGAAGACGTATTGCGTACGATAAATGCTTTTCGCGTAAACCATCTCGATGGGGATGATATAAATCGTGACGGTCGTCGTCGTGTTTGTGCTGGCGGGATTTGTTCCGACCATTGAATAATTATAGTTCTTGCCGCTGTACGTGATCGTGCCATTCCAGGTCAGCAGCGACGCTGGCCTGTGCGCGTATTGGTGGATCGTGCCGTGCGCCGGCAAGACCGTAAACATCGGCTTCGCGGCCGGGTCCGAAGCCAGCGCCGTTTGCGCTGCGAATGGCAGCGTCGTCGCCGCCAGTATAGCCAGTGTGGAAAGAGAATTTTTCATGCGCGATTTCTCCCGTTTGGGCTGATGAAGAATCCCAAGGCCCGCTGAAAAAAGATCATCAATCCCGGTCGGAGACAACCCCGGCCGCGCGAGTAGTTTAACGCCCCGTTAAGAGACAGTTCCGGGTTGGCGGTGAGCCGTGCCCGAAAATAACCGGACCCGTCCCGGGCAGGCGTGTTCGTTGACGCAAAAAATAACTCATGTTGTTTTTCGCATGTTAAGCCGTCGCTGTTAGGCGGCCAAAAGAGCCGGAGCAATCTGTATCTGCGGGCCGTTCGGGGACGAGAGTGCAGCGTGCGGTCAGCGACGAACAGACGCGACTGCCAGCAGCGAACCCGAGTCATGTCCAGCCAACGGCGATGACGGCGATGAGGAATAAATCAGCGTGCCCCTGCGTCCTTCTATCGGTAGGAAATTTCGAGAAGGGATTTTCACGCTCATGTTTCGATTTGTTTCGGCAGCAGGTGCGCTGCTCCTAAGTTCATGGCTCGTGCCCGCGTTCGCCGCAGACTATCAGATCCGCATGCTCAATCAGGGGCCTGAGGGAATGCTGCAATTTTCGCCGCAGGTTCTGAAGGTCGAGCCCGGCGACACCGTGCATTTTCTTGCCGTCGATAAGGGCCACAACGCGAAATCGATCGACGGCATGTTGCCGGAAGGCGCGAAGCCTTTCGCCGACCCCATCGGCGAGGACTTCACGGTTACTTTGAGCGTGCCAGGTGTTTACGGGTATCGCTGCACGCCGCACGGCATGCTCGGAATGGTTGGCCTGATCGTGGTCGGCAATCTCGTCAACGAACAGGCGGCGAAATCCGCGGCAATGCCGGGCATGGCCGGGCGTGTCTTCTCAAGGCTGTTTCAATCCCTGGATTCCAATCGCACCGCCGCCAAGTAGGCGTCCGCCCGCGTTTCGAATAACGGGCCATCGACAGAAGTCAACAACGTCCGACTTGCAGAGAACATCTGCGAGAGGGAAGGATCATGACCGGCAGCGAAAATGCCCGCAGATCGTCTCGCGCGCCGCACAGGTGCATGCGGCGCGCGCTCTTGCTTCTCGTTCCTGCTGTGGAAGCATTTCTCGCGTTTGGCAGCCCGGCTTTCGCCGTGCCAAGCTTCGCACGACAGACGGGGCAGCCCTGCGAAACCTGCCATGTCGGCGCATTCGGCCCGCAGCTGACGCAATTTGGCCGTCAATTCAAGCTCAACGGCTATGTCTGGAACGACGGCGGCAGCCATGTTCCGCTTGCGGCGATGCTTCAGGCGTCACTTACCCACACCAATGCCGATCAGCCGGGTGGCGCGGCGCCGGGCTTCGCGCCCAACAATAACCTCGCAGTCGACCAGGCTTCCATCTTCTACGGCGGCGCGATCGCCGGCAACGCGGGTGCCTTCGTGCAGATCACCTATGACGGCATTGGCAAACAACTCACTTGGGACAATGCGGACATTCGTTATGCCGGCACGACTCAGTTCGACGGCAAGTCCTTGCTGCTGGGGATCACGATCAACAACAATCCGACGGTTCAGGATTCCTGGAATTCAACACCCGCCTGGGGATTTCCTTTCGCGGCCTCGGCGCTGGCGCCGGCGCCGGCCGCTGCAACCCTTGTCGATGGCGGTCTTGCGCAATCGGTGCTGGGCGTCGGCGGTTATGCGCTCTGGGACGATCTCGTCTACGCCGAAGCCGATGTCTATCGCGGCCTCGGTCGCGACGTGCGCAACGCGCTTGGCACGGTGCCGGTCAGCGGATCGGATTCGTACGACGGCGCCATACCCTATTGGCGTATCGCGCTGGAACACGATTTTGGCAGTCACTATCTCGAGCTAGGCACCTTCGGCCTCAGCACTGACAAGGCTCCCGGCGGCAACAACGCAACCGGTCTCACCGACCATGTGACCGATACCGCACTGGATGCCACCTATCTCTACAGCGGCAGTCCCGACAATATCGTGACCGGTTACCTCACCTACATTCGCGAAAACGAAGCGCTGGACGCGAGCCGCGTGCTGTTGGGGTCCAACGCCCACGACACCCTGTCCGCCTTCCGGATCAACGGCTCCTACAGCTTTCAAAATACCTTCACCGTCAGCGGCCAGCGCTTCGAAACCAGCGGCACCTCCGACGCCGCGCTCTATGGCGGCAGTCCCAACAGCTCCGGCTGGACCGCCGAGATCGCCTATGTTCCCTCCAGCCACGCCAAAAGCTGGTTTCCCGAAGGCATCAATGTCAGGCTGTCGCTGCAATACAACGCCTACGACGAATTCGACGGAACCAGCGCCCACGCCTCCGACAACAACACGCTCTATCTGCTGCTATGGCTCGCAGGGTGAGGCAGACGCTGCCGTCTTTCGTCTACTTCGCCCGCGAGACGAAAATGTAGCCGAAGCCGGTGGTGAGAAAATTCACGCCGAGCAGAATGCCCAGCACAATCACGGAAATCGCGGGCCAACCAGCCGCAATCAGGACTGCCATGACGACGCTGGCAATTCCGGAAATCAGCATGCCCATCCAGCCGGTGTGCGGGCGCATTTCGAACGCGAAGAAAATCTCGAACGCACCCTGGAACACGAACAAAACGCCGACCAGAAGCGTGAGCGCGACTTCGCCGGCGAGCGGGTTGAACAGGAGAAACACGCCGGTCCCAATGGACAGCAGGCTGAACAGCAGTGCGCCGAAGAACGGTCCGGTGCCGTGGATCGAAAACGATCCCGCGAACAGGAAGGCGCCTGCGAGGAGAAACACCCAACCGACGAGAAGGGCGGCCACCAGTGTCGAGATCAGCGGAAAGACGATTGCCGCAATCCCCAAAATCACCAACGCTATGCCGAGCCAGAACAGTCCGCGCGTCGAAGCGCGCACCCGGCTGTGAAACAGGCTGTCGCCCAAGGATGTGCCGGTCATCGTTTCCCCCGAGAGTTGAACCTGATCGTGTATCCCGATTCTGGATCTATGAACAATCGTCGCGAACTATCCGCCCGACCAAGAATCATCTTGCCTGAACGCTTCGAAAAATCCGGTGTCGAGCTTCCTATTTTATGTTGCTGGTCGAGCGGATGAATTCCGCCACCGCATCATGCAACTCCTGCAGCGATTGCTGATGAGCGTAAACCATGTGGCCGGACTGGTAGTAGTGATACTGGATGTTTTTCTGCAGGTTCAGCGGAATCGCTAATTGATGCATCTCGTACCAGCCCTCGTAATAGGGCGTGGCGAGATCGAAATAGCCGCCGTTCAGCATCACCTTCAAATTTGGGTTCTGCTTCATCGCATTGGCCAGGTCCGGCATCACGTTGGCGGCGCCGCGCCCGGGGAATTGGGAACCGGGCGCCTTGTGCCTGAAATCCCAGTCGCGGAAGGCGGGAATGGATGGAACGTAAAGCTTGCCCTGCCCATAGTTCAGCTGGTTGCGCACATAGGCATTGAACGCCGAAACATAGGCCGAGCTGATGGCCGCCGATTGCGGGTCATAGTCGGACCTTTCGCTCAACGGATCGAGCGTCGTCCCCGAGAAGCGGGTATCGAGCCGGCCGGTGGTCAGGCCACTGTCGTCCTGAAGGGTCTTCTCGAATTCGCCGCCATCGATGCGCAGATTGGCCTTGAGGATGTACCAGACGGGCAGGCCGGTGATCGCATGCAGCCTGTTCGCCACGTCGGCGCGGGCCTGGGGTGAAAGTGCTGCGCCGGCCCCAAGCGCCTGCGCATATGGGCCCATCGCAAAACGCTCGACGGACTGCACGAAGGCGGTCAGGTCCTTGGGCTGCTGCCCGGGAATCTTGTGGTGATACCAGGCGGTGGCCGCATAGGTCGGCAGCGCCAGTTGATACGGCAGATTGATGCCGGGATTGTTTTCCGGCCGGTCGACGGACAGATCGAAGTTCAGAATCTGCGACAGAAGAATCACGCCGTTGAAATCCGTGTCGTGCTCGGTTTCCAGATCGTTGACGACCACCGCGGATCGCGGCGTGCCGTAGCTTTCGCCGAACAGATATTTGGGTGAGTTCCAGCGGTTATACTTGGCGAGAAACTCTTCAATGAAGGTAGCGAAGGCCTGCCCGTCCACATCGACGCCGTAGAAGGCCTTCTCCTTGTCCTTGCCGGCGATGCGCGAAAAGCCGGTGCCCGGCGCATCGATAAAAACCAGATCGCTGGCATCGAGCAGGGTCTGGCCGTTGTCGATGAGCTGGTAGGGCGCGGCCGGGCTGTGCGTGTCGTCCGCCGTGACGACGCGCTTGGGGCCCCACGCGCCCATGTGCAGCCACACGGTCGAGGAACCGGGTCCGCCATTGTAGACGAAGGTGATCGGGCGCTTGTCGGGGGTTTCGCTGTTCTTTGCGTAATAGACGAAGAACATCGAGGCTTCCGCCGAGGATTCGTCCTCCTTCGCGTCGGGATTCTTCGCGCCGCCATTCTGGGCGGAATCGTTCCAGTTCAGGGGATGGACGACGAGCGTCCCCGCTATCGCCCTGTAGGAAAGCCCGCTCACCGTTCCGTCGGTAGCCACGTCTTCGGACTTGAAGAATTTGCCCGAATAGAGTTCGGCAGGTTTCGGCGCGTTGTTCTGCGGCTGCGGCGCCGCCGCGGCGAAGGCAACTGCCGCGACGACCACGACCGCCAGGGTTCCGGCAGCGATATGAGCGCGTTTCATGGTCTCTCCCCTTCGACCGGCTCCAGCGCCGGATCGTCTCCATTTCAAATTCATCACGGTCGCACGGCCCCACTTTCGATGGACATGCCCCATCGAGGCGCCAATACCCCGAGGGCAGATACTATCGCTTCCCGATCCTGCCGCAACCGTTTGAACGAGATGGTCGAGCGCGGCAAATTTCCCCCGCTTTCATCACGAAGGCTGTCTGACTCGCGAAGCGATCTGCGCGCCGAGAAGGGCAAAGTGCCTGGCGTTCCAGGTGAATATCGAATGCGCATTGGCCTTAAGAGCGCATTGTGCGATGATCGCATCATAGCAGATGCCACCGGAAATCCCGGCTGCTGCTGCGTTCTCCAGTACGCCGAAATACTCCTTTTCATTTAGCGCCACCAGCGTAAGGCGTTCGCGCACATTGCAAAGGAACAGCAAAGCCTCGTCGGAGCTTGCCCGATTTTTGCCGGGCATTCCTGTGACAACGGAATATACGTCCGCGAGGCAATGCGCTGCCGTGCAACCGGACGAAGGCTTTTGCCCGGAGAACAGCCGGACGCTCGGTTCATGGTGCTGGTGGTCGCCATAGAAGGCCGCAATCAGCACCGAAGTGTCCAGGAACGACTTCACGGGCCGAGCGCAGAACGACGGCGGCGGTGAAACAAGCCCACAATCTCCGAAGTGACGTGCTCGTCGTCCGCGAAAGTTGGAATTGGTGCGCGGGCAAATAGTGACGGCAATCCGAATCCGGCCGCGTTCGGCTGGTTCGCTTTCCGCCGCGCCTTGAGCTGAATCAGGGTGTCCAGACAGGGCTCGCATTGCCTTGGCCGCCGGGAGAGAAGAAGCTGCGGGGCGAGAGCGGTCGGGGATCATAGATGGCCGAAAATGTCTTCGACGCCCTCTCGGGCGGCGAGTCCGAAGATGGGACGGACACTGCGTCCCTATCCGGCCCGCATCCCTTCGCCGCGGCGCTCGCTGCCGACATGACGCGTCACGATCCTGAAGTGGGCGCCGAGACCGCGACCTTTCTGCGCCACCAGTCGGCGGTATTGCGGGCGCAGGAAGCGGCGCTCGAGGACGAGCGCAAAGGATTCGAGGCCGAATGGGCGCCGCGCCTGATCGGCGTGTGGCTGAAGATCGGCTTCCAGATTTTCACCGCCATGATCGCCACCGTTCTGGGAGCCGGTGCGGCTCTGATGCTGATCGACGCGGTCGATTCGCACTCGGTCATCGTCGATGTCTTCAAAGCGCCGGCTGCGATGGCGAATAGCGGACTGACAGGCGATGTCGTCGCCGGTGAGTTTTTGGACGAACTGACCCGGCTGCAGGCCGCCACCCGCAGCGCCGCCGTCAAACGCCGCCTGGACAACGACTGGACGAACGACATCAAGATCGACATTCCCGAAACCGGCATTTCCATCGGCGAGGTCGGCCGGCTGCTGCACCAACGGTTCGGCCACGACCTGCATATCGGCGGCGATCTCGTGCAGACCCAAATCGGCGGTTTGACGCTGACGGTGCGCGGCGATGGCGTGCTGCCCAAAGCGTTCGCCGGCAGCGCGGGCGATCTCGGCAAACTGACTACCGAGGCCGCGGAATATGTCTATGGCGAATCGCAGCCGGGGCTGTTCATCCACTATTTGACCGACGTGAACCGCAACGACGACGCCATCGCCTTCGCCAAGTCGCATTTGGCCCGCGCCAATGTCGCAGACCAGCCGGATCTGCTGAACTACTGGGCCGACGCGATCAGCGCCGAAGGTGGCCCTCACGCCCAGGCGAAGGCGCTGCCGCTGTGGCGGGAAACCGTGCGCATCCAGCCAAGTTATTGGGTCGGCTATAACAATATCATGTACGGCCTCAGTGGCCTCGGCGACGAGGAGGGCGTAGTCTTGGTCGGCCGGGAGATGATCAAGGCCGCCGGCGGCCGTCCCGGCAACGCGGCGGAATTCCATTACGGGGACTACGATAGTACGATTTTTGATATTCAGGCCCAGCGCGCCGAGTGGCTCGCCGACGTCGCGGCGACCGGCGGCACCACCGGGATTGCAACCGGGTCGGAGATACTGATCGTCGCACAGTTGGATGCGCAACTGCACGAGGTCGACACCGCACGCCTGAGGCTGACCACGGCGGTGTGGGATCCGAAATCTCATGCAGATGCTTCCGCTGCGGCCTATGCCCAGGCGCTGCTCGACGAAGAGGTGGGCGATCTGCCCGCCGCCGCCAAAGCCTGGGACGATTTCGCCGCCACCTATGCCGATCCGGTGGTGGCGACTGGAAATCCTGCATACATGTGCTGGGCGGCGCCGACCTGGCAAAGGACTGGCCAGCCCGCGAAAGCGGACGCAGCACTCGCAGCCCCGATGAAGGCGGTCGGTATCACGACCTTTGTCGATTGCTATCGCTTCCGCGGCGACGTGCTCGATCTGAGGGGCCACTGGAATGGCGCGCGAGACTGGTACGCGAAAGCGGTGAAGCTCGGCCCCGATATTCCGTCCGGTTATTACTCATGGGGAGCAGGGCTCGCCAGACACGGCGATCTCGCGGGCGCCGCCGCCAAATTCGCTGGCGCGAACCACGCCGGCCCGCACTGGGCCGATCCGCTGGAAATGTGGGGCGAGACATTGATGCGGCAGAACCGATCCGATCTCGCGCTCGCGAAATTCGCGGAAGCGGACACGCACGCGCCGAACTGGGGACGGCTGCATCTCAAATGGGGCGAGGCGCTGATATACGCGGGCAAGAAGGACGAAGCGAAGAAACAATTCTCGCTCGCCGTGTCGCTCTATCTTTCCGCCGCCGACAAAGCGGCCCTTATGAAATTGTCGGCGCGCCAAAATTGAATGCATGGGCCGCGCTCGAAGCGGCTATATCCGCTTTTGGCGCGAAGCGCACTTTAACCGATAACGCTTCCCTCCCGAAACAGACGTTGGTCGGGCCCACATGCTGGTCTCACCCACTGGCGGACTCGGTTGTTTGGTGAGTCCTTCGATGCGCAATTGCGTTGATGGATGTGTCATGCGCGGTGTCTAGTCTCGCAAGAGTCCGATGGGCATTCACCCTCGCAGCCGCAGCCTACAATCTGATCCGGTTGCAGAGGTTGATCGCCGCTGTGTGAAGAAAGTGCTGAAGGACAACAGCCGCGCCGGACGACATAATCGTTCATCGTGCTTCAACCCGTGAGAATACCGATCTCGCGCGTTATTTATTCAACTGCCTGCCAAGAGGGCAGCGGCGCCCAGGAATCAAGTCCACAATCCCATGCGCCGTCTGGACCATGTTTTCTCCCCATTAAGACGCACATTTATGGCACATTGGCACCAGGACGCAGCGAACGGGTTTCAGGACGACAGCGAACGGGTTTATCGCGAAGCCGGCGCTTGAGGCGTCACGGGCTTCGCGGTGCGTTTCACACGACAGATGCGGCGGGAGCCGCGCCAGACCTCGACGTCAAACTCTGCGCAAAGCGCGTAGGCTTTTTCGAGAGCCTTCAAATCGTCGGCGCATTCGCAGACTTCGGACGCGCAAGGACTTCCCTTATCGTCCAGAAAACAGAACCGATAGCTTGTCATGGCGGACTCTGTTCTCGCCTAGCGGAATGCGCGATCCTGGACTATTGTCGCCGCGCCCGAATCATGCCCCTTGTCGGCGCCGCGCGAGATTGCCCGTGGATCGTCCGCCCGGCCAGACCCTGCCGCTCGCGGCTCGTCGTTTCATCGCCGCCAAAGTCAAATAATAGGTACAGTTCCGTACACTGCGGGGCTGACCGCCAGCACGACAGAGGCTTTCGGTGCGGGAGATTGCAATTCAGATCGAAACGGCTCTCTGATGTGGCGGCAAATGGCATAACTGAAGAAGACAATACCGTCCGGTGCTGTCCGAATGGAACCAACAACTAATGGAGGATCGAGTGACATTACGCAGGTTCATCATCGAACGTGACATCCCGGCCGTGGGGTCGTTCGAACGCGAGCAACTTCGTGGCGCCGCGACAAAATCCAACGAGGTTCTGCGCGAACTCGGTCCCGATATCCAGTGGCTCGAGAGCTTTGTTGCCGACAACAAGACGTTTTGCGTCTATCTCGCGACCGACGAAGCGATCATTCAAAAACACGCGCAAATGAGCGGATTTCCCGCGACGAAAGTCACCGAAGTGCGCAAGACGATCGATCCGACGACCGCGGCCGCTTGAGGCACATCGCGGCATTGCCGCCGCCTCTCATAATGCGTATCCGAGTCTCAGCCATAGCATGCGCGCGTCCAGCAAATAGAACGATTCGCTTCCGAATTCGCTGGCGCTGACGGGCGGGCGCTGGTTTGTCAGATTCGTGCCTTCCAGCGACACTTGGTATCGTTCGAAGCGATAGCCCAGGGTTGCAGCGAGCGTGGTGTAGCCATCGACAGTGGCGACGTTCTCCTCGTCGAGGTAACGCCGCCCGATATAATTGACGACAACCGTCGCATTGAACCCCTGCGCTGGCGTGTAGAGAACGCCGCCGGAAACGAGAATGTGCGGCGAAAGCGGAAGCGCGTTGCCGGCGACATTGACGGTATTGGCACCGTCGAAGAACAGATATCGCCCGAACCGTGCATCGTGATACGCAAGATTCGTGGCCAAAGACAGATCGGGCGCGAGCGCATACCGCATCTCCAGCTCAACGCCCTTGAGTGTTTCAGCGGCTGCGTTGGTGAGAAAGCCGCTGGGGAGCGGGACCACCAGGTTCTGGAAATCCTCCAGAAACACTTCTGCGTCGTATGTGAGCGCCGCGCCGGTCAACGCGCCCTTTATACCCGCTTCATAGCTTTGCGCGGTTTCGGGCAGAAGGACCGTGGGCTGATAATCGGGGCCGAAATCCTGCGCCGAGGGTTTGAAGGCATTGCGATAGTCCGCATAAAGCACGGCTTCGTCGTTGCCGTCCTTCCAGGCGCGATAGCTCGCGCCGATTGTCTCCGTCGGGCGCACGACATTGCGGTTCGAGGTCTCGGCCGAATAGGAGACCGGTGGGGTGAGAAGACGATCCGTCGCGTATTGGTGTTCGAAGGTTTCGTTGATCCTCAATCCGCCGATCACGTCCCAGCGGTCGTCCGGCTTCCAGTCCGCCTGGACATACTGCCCCATGAACAGCCGCTTGTCGTTGACGCTGCCCACCTCGTTCGCCGGCAGATCGTCGGTCGATGGCGGCAACACCGAACCGTTCAACGGCACCGTATAGGCGCCGTTGTCGTTGAGCGTGGACTGCCGGCCGTAGCCATAGAGCAGGTCGCTGCCGAAGATCACCGTCAGATGGTCGATCCGCTCATTGGTGATGTGGGTGTCGAAATAGCCGTCGTTGATGAGGCGGTGCTGGTCCTGCGTGTCCGCCGTGCCGCTCAGATCGGGATGCAGGAACGCGCTGATGTAGACGATGTCGGAATGGGCATAGGAGGCGAGCGTCTCCCAGGAGCCGAGGCTGGTCGGTTGCGTCCAGCCCAGCACGCCCCGGTATTTGTTCTCGTCGATCGCGGCATTGGCGGGATTGAAATTGGCATTGATGGGGGTGAGATCGGTCAAACCCGCGCCCTGGCGGACAACCGGACTTGGCGGCACATCGCGCACGATTGTCACGTCCGCATCGAAGCGCAGCGTGCCCGGACCGATGTCGTCGGTGGCGCGATAGAGGAACTGTCCGTCGGAAACATTCTCGCGACGGTCGGCAAAGCCAAGACTCTGGCCGTCGAGAGAAAGCGAGTCGCGAAAATCGTCCGTTCCCGGAAGCGCCATCGAGAGATCGCCGCGTACCGAACCGTAGCTGCCGCCTGCGAGGTCGGCCTGCTGGGAGGCTTGTCCGGCCGGATAGTGCAAAACCTGCACGACGCCGACGAACGAGGTCGCGCCGAACATCACAGGCGCCGCTCCCTTGAGCACTTCGATGCGATCCACATCGGTCAGATCCAGCGTCGAGATGGCGGGGTTGAATGCGCCGCCCCAGGGTACGCCGTCGACCACCAGTAAAAAGGCGTCGAATTCGTGCAGCCCCCAGAATGCGGGGACCGAGCTCGAAGGCCCGGCATCGCCGCCGGCCGGCGCTTCGACACCGGGTACAAGGCTCAGACTCGATTGCAAATCCCATGCGTCTCGGCTGCGCAATTCGCTTCCCGAAACGACGGAAATGTCGGCCGGAACACGGTCGACGGCTTCCGGAGTTCTGGTTGCCGTCACCACCACCTGCTCAATACCCTGTCCGGTCTGTGCGGCGGCGGCGGTTGCAAACAGACAAGCCAGGAAAACCGTAGGGAAAAATTGCCTTTTCATGAGTCCCCGCAAACTCTGGCGCCGCAACACATAGCGGCGGCATGTTTCGCACACATCTTTTGAATTGCGCAACGGTCTCGAATTGTCATTCACGCTCGCGCACGGGCGACTGGCCAACGGGATTAAATCCCCGCAACTGCGCGAACCCGTCCAGTTTCATGCGCTCCGAGCGGAAACGGTTTACGGCTGCGGATTCGTCGGCGTAGCCGATCGCCATGCCGCAGAAGAGCAGCAGCCCCGGCGGGGTTTGCAGAAAATCCGCCACGAAGCGATTGTAGATCGACCAGCATTCCTGCGCGCAGGAATGAAGGCCCTGTTCGCGCAGCAGCAGCATGACGTTTTCCAGATACATGCCGAGGTCGGACCATTGCGGCGGACCCATGCGCCGGTCCAGATAGCAGAACAGCCCCACGGGCGCGCCGAAGAATTCGTAGTTGCTGCGGAACCATGCGAGCCGCGCCGCCTTGTTGCCACGCGGGATACCGATCTCGCCATACATCGCCTCGCCGACTTCGAAGCGCTGGCTGCGGTGTGGCTCCCACAGATTCTGCGGGTAAATGCGATATTCGAGCGGGTCAGGCGATGGGTTCGTCGCAAGGCGCTCGCGCATGCAGGCCCTGAATTGCGCCAGCGGCTCGCCCGTCAGCACATAAGGCCGCCAGGGCTGCAGATTGCCGCCGGAGGGTGCGCGGGCCGCCTGTTCCAGCACGCCGCGCAACACATTTTCCGCCACGGGTTGATCCAGAAAGGCCCGCACGGAACGGCGTGACGCGATGGCTTGAGAAACAATCATGGACGGCTCTGCTCCGAAGGAGACGGGGCGGTTGTGACCGCGTAGAGTGCCTATTATGGCAGAAGAGGAAAGCCACCCCGAAATTCGGCGATCGGTGCGACGGCTTTGCGAGCAGTTTCCCGGCAGCTATTGGCGCGCGCTGGATCGCGAACGCAGCTATCCGGGCGAGTTCGTGGCGCGGCTGACGGCGGAAGGGTTCCTGAGCGTACTCATTCCGGAAGCGTTCGGCGGCTCGGGTCTTGGCGTAAGCGCGGCCATCGCCATCCTGGAGGAAATTCACCGCTCCGGCTGCAACGGCGGCGCGGCCCATGCCCAGATGTACACAATGGGCACGCTTCTTCGGCACGGAAGCGAGGCGCAGAAACGACGTTACTTGCCTGAAATTGCCGCGGGCCGGCTCAGGCTCCAGGCCTTCGGCGTAACGGAACCGACCAGCGGCACTGACACCACTCGCATCGCGACCTTCGCGCGGAAGGCCGGCGACCGTTACATTGTTAACGGCCAGAAAATCTGGATCAGCCGCGCCGAACATTCCGATTTGTTGCTGCTGCTTGCGCGCACCGCGCCGCGCGAACAGTTGGCAACGCCGACGGACGGGATGAGCGTCTTCCTGGTCGAGATCGCACAGGCAGTCGGGAAAGGTCTGACCATCAGGCCCATCCGGACGATGATCAACCACGCCACTACAGAGTTGTTCTTCGACAGTCTCGAAGTGCCGGCGGAAAACCTCATTGGCGAAGAGGGCAACGGCTTTCGCTACATTTTGGATGCCATGAATGCGGAGCGCATTCTGATCGCGTCGGAATGCATCGGCGACGGGAAATTCTTTGTGGATCGCGCAGCCGCCTATGCGCGTGACCGCTCCGTTTTCGGTCGTGCCATCGGCGAAAACCAGGGCGTGCAGTTTCCCATAGCGCGCGCCCATGTGCAGGTCTGCGCGGCAGACGAGATGGTGAAGAAGGCGGCGAAGCTGTTCGATGCCGGCGAACCTTGCGGCACGCAAGCCAACATGGCGAAGCTGCTGGCGTCCGAAGCCTCCTGGTTCGCCGCCGACATGTGCGTGCAGACGCATGGCGGGTTCGGTTTCGCCGAGGAGTTCGACATCGAGCGCAAATTTCGCGAAACCAGGCTCTATCAGGTGGCGCCCATCTCGACCAATCTCATCCTCAGTCACGTGGCGACGCACGTGCTGGGTTTGCCAAAATCGTTCTAGGTCATGGCAATTGCGTTACATCTCAGACAATGGATCGGGCGTACCGAAACCACCGAGGACGTCGCGTCTGCCGGCCAGATCGCCGGGCTTGCGGCATTGCTGGATTACGAGGCGCCGCCATGGCGGACGGGCGAAGTTCCGCCGCTGGGGCACTGGCTCTATTTTCTGGCGCGGGCGCGGCAGTCCGAAATCGATGCGGACGGGCATCCTCGCCGCGGCAGCTTTCTGCCACCGATCACGCTGCCGCGGCGCATGTGGGCCGGAAGCCGCATCGTCTTTCGCACCGCGATCGAAATCGGCGCCGCCATGACACGGCGATCCACAATCGCCGACATAAAGGCGAAAACCGGCGCCAGCGGCGAAATGATTTTTGTCACCGTCCGCCACGAGATCGCCACCGCCAGCGGGACGGTCCTGACGGAAGAGCACGACATCGTCTTTCGCGATGCGCCCCGAGACGCGCAAGCGTCGGGGGCAGCGGCGGCGCGCGAGGAAACGCAACGCCTCTGCGAACATGCGCGACGGGTGACGCCGGATCCGGCGCAGCTCTTCCGC
Organism: Rhizomicrobium sp.; assembly: GCA_036511745.1. GTDB lineage: Bacteria > Pseudomonadota > Alphaproteobacteria > Micropepsales > Micropepsaceae > Rhizomicrobium. The sequence continues at coordinate 21,073 of DATCBQ010000114.1, read as the reverse complement.
TTTTCCGCGCTGACCTTCAACGCGCACCGGATCCACTACGATCGCGATTATTGCAGAAACGTCGAAGGCTATCCGGGACTGCTCGTGCAGGGGCCGTTCACGGCGATGCTGCTGATGGACCATTTCCTGCGCACGCGGCCCGATGCCCTGGTCGAGCGTTTCCATTTTCGTGCTCGGCGCCCGCTTTATGACACTGCGCCGTTCGATTTGTGTTTTGCCACCGCTTCCGATGGCGCCGATTTGTGGGCCCTCGATCGTCAAGGCCAGGTGGCGATGGTTGCCCACGTCGTGGCGACATGATGAACTGACGCACAATCGCAAAGGGAGAATTTCATGGGCCGCGCGATCCACATGACGCAGGAGCTGGAAGCATATCTGGCGCAATTCGGCGCCCGCGAACATCCCGCACAAACCCGCTGCCGCGAAGAAACCGCCAAACTGCCCATGGCCATGATGCAGATCAGCCCGGAACAGGGCGCCTTCATGGCGCTTATTGCGAGACTCACGGACACGAAGCGTTATCTCGAGATTGGCACCTTTACCGGCTACAGCGCGCTTTCGGTGGCGCTCGCATTGCCGCGGGACGGGCGAATCGTGGCTCTCGATGTCAGCAGGGAGTTCACCGATCGCGCCCGGGGGTACTGGAAAGACGCCGACGTCGCCTCGAAAATCGACTTGCGCCTTGCGCCGGCGCTCCAATCGCTCGACGCCATGATCGCAGCCGCCGAGACCCCATTCGATCTTGCGTTTATCGACGCCGACAAGACCAATTACGATGGCTACTATGAGCGCGCGCTGAAACTGGTGCGCACGGGCGGACTGATCATGCTCGATAATATGCTGTGGAGCGGCGCCGTTGCCGATCCGGCTGTTTCCGACGACAATACCAATGCCATCCGGGCGCTGAACCGCAAGATCCATGACGATGCCCGCGTTGACATGGCCCTGGCTGCCGTCGGCGACGGGGTGATGATGGCACGGAAGCGGTAAGGCGGCCCGCGGAGGGGCTTGCGGGCGGCGCAGGGGGGGACCATGCTTCGTCCGATGGCCGAGGAACCCATAGCGTTCCTCCGCGCGAGCCCCCGCCCGGCCGCGCGGACAGCATCGTGGGGCGGCGCGCCCGACGTGCGATTCGAGCGCCTGGAGCTTGATCGTATTCTCAGGCTTTACGGCCGGATGGTGGCGGCAGGGGAATGGCGCGACTACGCGATCGATTTCCTCGAAGACCGCGCCGTGTTCTCCGTTTTTCGACGCGCGAGCGAAGCGCCTTTATTTACCATTGAGAAGCGTCCGGAATTACAACTTCGGCAAGGACAGTATGTCGTGCTGACCACGACCGGCCACGTGCTCAAGCGCGGCCACGAGCTGGCTCAGGTGTTAAAGCTGTTCGACCGCAAGCTGATAAAAGCGGTGTAACTGCGCGTGGCGCAGATGAATCCCAGTCTCCCTCAAGACGAGGGAAAACGATCCGTGGAGGACGCCGTGAAATCGACGCTGATTGCCGCAATGATTTTGGCGCTTGTGACGACTGCCGCTTTGGCGGGAGACAGGCCGCAATACGGTGACTGGGGTTTCGATACGGCAGGCGCCGATTTCAAGACGAAACCCGGCGATGATTTTTTCCGGTATGCCAATGGCGCATGGCTCGACCGCACGCAAATTCCTGCTGACAAGCCGGGCTATTCGCTGCGGCTCGCGATGACCGATACGGTTGAGGCGCGATTGCACGCGCTGATGGAAAACGCAGGTGCGAAAGCGGCCCACGAACCCTCCGATCTCTCGGGCAAGGTCGGGGCGTTCTACAAGGCATTCATGGACGAACAGCGCATCGAAGCGCTGGGCGCCAGGCCGATCGCACCTGAACTCGCCGCTGTGCGCGCTGCCGGCTCGCGTTCGGCGTTCGCCCGGCTGATGGGGCAGGGCACGGTGGATTTCGAGCCCGCCATCTTCAATCTCTCGACAGATGTCGATCTGAAAGATCCCAAACGCTACGCGGTTTACATCAGCCAGGGCGGATTGGGCCTGCCGGATCGCGACTATTATCTGCAGCCGGATTTCGCGGCGGCGAAGGCGGCGTACGAGACATACGCGGCGAAATTGCTCGACCTCATCGCGTGGCCGAATGCGCAAACCTCGGCCAAAGACATCGTCGAATTCGAAACGAAGATCGCGCAGGCCAGCTGGACCCGGGCGCAGGACCGCGACGTCGAGGCAACCTATAATCCGATGTCGATCGCAGAACTCCAAGTACTCGCACCCGGCGTCGACTGGAAGGCTTATCTGGCAGGCGCCAGTCTTTCAGACCGCGTTCGCGTTATCGTCGCGGAGAAAAGCGCGTTTCCGAAGATCGCCGCCGTTTTGGCCGCCGCACCCATCGAGACCATTCGCGCATGGCTCGCCTTTCATGTCGCGGACAGCGCGGCGCCTTATCTCTCGCGGAACTTCGCGCAAGCGTTTTTCGAGCTGCATCAAAAAACCCTGGCGGGCCAGAAGGCGCAGGAGACGCGCTGGAAGCGGGCGATCCACGCTGTCAGCGGCGGCGATTGCGGCGCCAGCCCGGGCGATTGTTTCGGTACGTTGAACTGGGGCGTCGGACAGCTCTACGCGGCGGCGTATTTTCCGCCGGAGGCCAAAGCCAAAATCGAAGACCTGGTGCTGCATCTGAAGGCGGCCTATCGTGTTCGTCTCGAAAACAATGACTGGATGGGTCCCCGGACCAAAGAAGAGGCGTTGAAGAAGCTCGACACCTACAACATCAAGGTGGGCTATCCCGCCCATCCGCGCGATTATTCGAAGGTCGTCATCCGCGACGACGACCTCGTCGGCGACGTGCGCCGCGCCGCGCGGGCCGATTGGGCGTTCTATGTCGGCCGGCTCGACGGCCCCGTCGATCGCGACGACTGGTCGATGACGCCGCAAACCAACGATGCCTATAACGGCTCGCTGCGCGACATCGTCTTTCCCGCAGCGATTCTGCAGGCGCCCATGTTCGACGCCGCCGCCGACCCGGCCGTCAACTACGGCGCCATCGGCGGCGTGATCGGTCACGAAATGACGCATGGCTTCGACGATCAGGGCCGCAAAATCGACGCCGATGGCGCCTTGCGCGACTGGTGGACGCCGGAAGACGCAAAGAAGTTCGAAGCCCGCGCGGCGATGCTGGGAAAACAGTATTCGCAATTTCAGCCGCTGCCCGGTGTCCGTGTGAACGGCGCGCTGACGATGGGCGAGAACATCGCCGATCTCGGCGGCCTTACATTAGCACTCGACGCCTATCATGCCTCGCTGCAGGGCAAGCCCGCGCCCGTCATCGGCGGCCTGACAGGCGACCAGCGGGTGTTCCTGGGCTGGGCGCAGGCGTGGCGTGGAAAAGTGACGGACGACTACGTCAAGCGCCAGGTGGTGAGCGATCCGCATAGTCCCAGGCAGTTTCGTGTCAACGGCGTCGTGCACAATATCGACGCTTGGTACGCCGCATTCGACGTGAAGGCCGGCGACAGGCTTTACGTGACGCCGCAGGAGCGCGTGCACATTTGGTGAGGCGAGGCAGCGTTAATCGCTGGACAAGTTCGCCGGGGCTCTTGTAACTCTCGCGTCATGGACAAGCGACAATTCAACGTCCGCAGCATCCTGGCCGACGAGGCGCCGAAGGATGTTCCGGTTACCGTCAAGGGCTGGGTGCGCACCCGGCGCGACTCGAAGGCGGGCATTTCGTTCGTGCAACTGTCGGATGGATCGTCGTTTCAGCCGGTGCAGGTGGTGGCGCCCAATACGCTGCCGAATTACACGGAAGAAGTGCTGAGACTGACGGCGGGCTGCGCCGTGGAGGCGAGCGGCACGATCGTGCCGTCGCCTTCGAAAGGTCAGCCGTTCGAGATGCAGGCGAGTGCCATTCGTGTAGTCGGCTGGGTGGACGATCCGGACACCTATCCGATCCAGCCCAAGCCGCACTCGCTCGAATTCCTGCGCGAGGTGGCGCATCTGCGCCCGCGAACGAACGTCATTGCGGCGGCGACGCGGGTTCGCCATACGCTTGCGAAAGCGATTCATCGCTTCTTCGACGAGAACGGGTTTCTCTGGGTCAACACACCGATCATCACTTCGTCGGATGCGGAAGGGGCGGGCGCGCTGTTCCGGGTTTCCACCCTGGACCTGGCCAACCCGCCGCGCACGAAGGAAGGCGGCGTGGATTTCGGCCAGGATTTCTTCAATCGCGAGGCGTTCCTGACGGTGTCGGGGCAGTTGAATGTGGAGGCATACTGTCTGGCGCTGTCGAAGGTCTACACCTTCGGGCCGACATTCCGCGCGGAGAACTCCAACACCAGCCGACATCTGGCCGAGTTCTGGATGATCGAGCCGGAAATCGCGTTCGCGGATCTGTCGGACAACGCAACTTTGGCGGAACGCCTGCTGAAGTCGGCCTTCGAGACGCTGCTGAAGGAACGCCATGACGATCTCGCCTTCTTCGACGAGCGCATCGAGAAAGGGTTGGTGGCAAAGCTTGAGGGAATCGTCGGTTCCGAATTCGTGCGCATGGAGTATGGCGAGGCCGTTGCGGTGCTGGAGCGGGCGAAGGAGACGTTCGAATTTCCCGTGAAGTGGGGCGTCGATCTGCAATCGGAGCACGAGCGTTACCTCACCGAAAAGCACGTGAAGAAGCCCGTGGTGCTCATGAATTATCCCAAGGATATCAAGGCGTTCTACATGCGGGTCAACGATGACGGCCGAACGGTTGCGGCGATGGACGTGCTGGCGCCGGGGATCGGCGAGATCATCGGCGGCAGCCAGCGCGAGGAGCGGCTTGATGTGCTGGACGCGCGCATGAAAGAGCGCGGCATCGATACAGAGCACTATGCCTGGTACCGCGATCTGCGCCGCTACGGCACGGTGCCCCACGCGGGCTTCGGCCTCGGTTTCGAGCGCACCTTGGCCTATGTCACGGGCCTCGCCAACGTGCGCGACGCCATCCCCTTCCCGCGAACGCCCGGCAACGCGAAGTATTGAGGGGATTGATCTCGGCGGCTCCTGCAGCCGGAAAAACGCCGACTCTATTCCAGCTCCGTTTGCCCCAACGACGCATCGTTGGCGAGCTCGAAGGTCACGGAGGCGACGGCCTTCGTGACAAACTCCAGCACAAAGCGATCATTGTTCGACAGATTATCGCACCAGCGATGCGGCTGGTCGACGCAGCCGCCATTGAAACCCGGAACGTTGCCTTCGAAGTTTCCCAAAAATCCGCCCCAAAGTTGGACTTCCCAGTGTTTCTTGCAGCAATCCTGTTGCGTCAGGATTCCGGAATTCGGAATTCCCGCCAGACTGAACGAATTCGAATCGGTGCCGTCGTTTCCAAATCCCGCATTACGGGATTCGATTCCCACCGAATGGAAATATTCGGCGAAATCCTTGTTGCCAACTCTGGAGTCGGGAACAACATTGGGCGGAAAACGATTGACGTTGCCGGCATTGGCAGGATCGGCAACCAGAATGGCGAAATTCGGCGTCGCCGTCACGTCCACATCGATATCGAAAACAATCCGGTGCAGCGCCTTGGCAGTCAGCGTTCTTGTATAGTGGTGGGATCCCAGCAACCCCAGTTCCTCGCCACCGAACCAGATGTAGCGAAGCCGGTTATGCGTCCGCGTCCGCGCCATCTTCAAGGCGATTTCAAGGATGGTCGCGGAGCCGGAGGCGTTGTCCAGCATCCCCGCGCCGTAGATGGAATCGAGATGCGCATCGACAACGATCACATGGTCCGCGTCGCCAAAGGGCGAGTCGGCGATCACATTGTAATCGATGTCGGATCTTTGACGCGCGCGGATGTCGAGATGTACTTCGGGCGCGTGACCGCCGTCATATTGCCGGGTCAAATCCGCACCCACCGCGTGGGAGATAACCCCCACCACCGGAATGCTTGCCGAATCGACCAGCCGGGCCTGAAATGCGCCGCCGTCAAGACGCTCCTGGCGGCCCGCTTCATCAGGTGTCCCTTCGCTGTTGGCGATAACAACGGCTGCCGCACCCGCGGCTTCGGCGTTCGCCACCTGCGTGTCGAAGGCGCAGGACCCGCGCTCGACCAGCGCGATGTGTCCGCGGATGAAGCCGACGAAATCGCCGGCCGAACAACCGCTGCCGGAGCCGCCGGCGCCGTCGCTGCCAACCGGCTGCACGCGCGCCGTCACGGTGCCGCTACCGGAAAGCCGGGCGACAAACCAGTCCCGCGAAATCGTGTAATTTTGGGTAGCCGTGCCGAAGACCGGAACGCCGGTAACGCTGAAACGGGTCCAGCGGTAGGGCTGTATCGTAACCCGGTAGCCGGCGCGACGCATCAACGCGGCGACATAATCGACGGATGCCCTGTATCCGGGCGTACCGGTATTGCGGTTGCCATGACCCAGGGTGCCAGGATTTTGATCCGCAATCTTCTGGAATGCCACGAGATGACGCCAGAGCGGCTGCTGCTGTATGCACGCCGTGAGCCTGACTGCGGTATCGTTGACGCGCGCTTCGCACAGCCCGTTGGACGGCGCCGCCGCTACCGGGCCCGAAACGCCGAAGCCCAAGGCGATACACGCCAACAATGCCCGGCTCGTTCCGGCCTTGTTCAAATCGGTCACCTCTGTTCATCGGAAGACGGCTGATCGAAACAGGCAAGCCGATGGGTGCGTCTTGGCTATGTAAGCCGTCATCGACATCGTTGTAAACGGCGACAGTCGCAGACGCTCAATCCCGGCGGAAAGGCATTTTCTGCACCGTCGTCCTGCGAGAGTTTCTGCGGCATCCAGCCGCCAGGCGATGCTCGCTGGAACCGAGCGCCCGATCTGAGGGTTGTGGCTGAAGGGCCGGTCGTTCGGCTAAGAGGTTGCTGGGTCACATCAGACATAACCGCAGAAGGGCGAAACCCATGACCAAGTTTCCCGCGCGAATGGTCGGCCTCGTGCTGACGTGTTGCCTTCCGATCGTTCCTCAGGCGTACGCCGCGAGCGAAAAAATCATTTATTCCTTCAAGGGTGGCAGTGATGGAGCCAACCCCTATGCCGGCCTGATCGCCACGGGCGGCAAGTTCTACAGCACCACGACAAACGGCGGCGTGGGCAATGGTACCGTGTTCTCGTTGACACCCGGGGGTGCGGAGAAAGTGGTCTACGCTTTCAAGGGATTCGCCGACGGAGCGTTTCCCGATTCAGGGCTGCTTCCAATAAACGGTTCGTTTTACGGCACCACGCCGATTGGCGGCGGCAGCGGCTGCGGCGGCAATGGTTATGGCTGCGGCACAGTCTTCTCGTTGACGCCGGCGGGTGCGGAGAAAGTCGTGCATTCCTTCAAGGGAGGCAGCGACGGGGCCGCTCCGCATGCCGGCCTGAGCGACGTCAGTGGCACGCTCTATGGCACGACGCTTTATGGCGGCACGGGGCCCTGTAACGCGAATTTGCCCGGATGCGGCACGGTGTTTTCGGTTACCCCCGCAGGTGCGGAAAAGGTCGTGCACGACTTCAAGGGTGGCGCCGACGGAGAGAACCCGAATGCGGCGCTGCTCAACGAAGCCGGAACGCTGTATGGTACCACTTTGAATGGAGGCATCAACGGCAACTACAAGAACTTCGGGACGGCGTTTTCGGTGACGACGGCCGGCGCCGAGAAGGTTGTGTACGCGTTCGTCCCCGCCAACGGAGAGGCGCCGGCGAGTGCGCTGAGTAACGGCGGCACACTTTACGGCACCGCGCTGTACGCCGGCAGCGGCCATTGCAGCAATGCGAATGCGCCGTCTGGTTGCGGCACCGTGTTTGCGGTGACGAAAGCCGGTGTGGCGAAGGTCATCCATTCGTTCCAGGGCGGCAGTGACGGGGCAATCCCTTACGCAGGCCTGATCGGCGTGGGCGGGAAGCTATACGGCACGACCGAGTCGGGAGGGGGAACGGGTTGCGGCGGCAGCGGCTGCGGTACCGTTTTTTCAGTAACCCCAAGCGGCACGGAGACCGTACTCTATTCCTTCAAGGGTGGCAGCGACGGGAATTTTCCCTACGCCCGGCTGTATAACGATGGGGGCACGCTCTACGGCACGACCGAGCAAGGCGGAGGATCCGCCAATTGCAGCGGCGGTTGCGGTACGGTGTTCTCGATAACGCCGTAAACGACGAGGCGCGATGGGCCGGAACGCCTAGCGGGATTGCGGTGATGCGCTATTTCCAAAATAGCCTTCACGCGCGTTCCGGCCGCCTACGCCGTCACCCAGTTCTCGATCTTCAATCCCGGCACGCGGCGGAATTCGCGCTCGTTGTTGGTGACGAGGACAAGTCCGGATGTCCGCGCGTGTGCGGCGATCCAAAGATCGTTGTTTCCGATCATGCGCCCCTTAATTTCGAGAGCTGCCCGGATGATGCCATAGGCCTGCGCGGCACCGTCGGGAAGCGGGAGAACCGAAATTGCGCCGGCGAGTTCGGCGAGGCGACGCATTGAGAGGATGCGATTCTCGCTTTTCTCGGCGCCATAAAGCAGCTCGCCATAGGTTATAACCGACAGCGCGGCCTCGCCCGGGTCGAGCCGTTCGAAACGCGCGCGAATGTTTGCGGGCCTGTGCGACCGGATATAGATGCAGATGTTCGTGTCCAGCAGGAATCGCGCCGGCATCAAAGCCCTTTGCGCGTCTGCGGCGCCGAATCAATCCGTTTCGCGGGTAACAGGTCGTCCGGCAGCGCGGCAAGAAGATCGAAGGCCCTCGCCATGCCGTCTTTGGTTTCGCGCAAGACGATTTCGTCGCCGCGGCGAAATATCTCCACTTCCCTGCCGCGAAGGCGGAATTCCTTCGGCAGCCGCAAGGCCATGCTGTTGCCGGATTTGAACAGGCGCGCAGTAGTCATGACCGCTCTCCTAACGTATATACATGAAGATATATACATCCTCTGCCGCGCGCGTGCAAGGCATGGCTCGATTCCCGGTTTCCACGTCCGGCGGATTTCGCTTTATCCCGATGCGCTCACAGGAAAGATACGATCGCGAAAGTGTAGGAGAGAGAGCATCTTGGTGACAGGCAGCCAGAGGTACCCTAAATTGGCGTCGAAAAGAGAAGCCGTTCAACCAATCGCCAATCATGACCGACACCCCGCCGGATCGCCTCTGCGTCAATGCCAAGAGCGCCTTTTATGACGAGGCCGTCCTCAAGCGCGGCGTCGGCGTGCGCTTCAATGGCGCCGAGAAGCACAATGTCGAGGAGTATTGCGTGAGCGAGGGGTGGGTGAAGCTGACGGTCGGCAAAACCGTCGACCGTGCGGGCAATCCGATGACGGTGAAGTACAAAGGGACGGTCGAGCCTTACTTCGAAGACCTGGCGCACGCTGCAACAAGCGAGAGCTGAACAAGAAGAAATTCCCCCGGCTCGGGGAATCTGGGGTAGACCTCACGCGTTCGCGTTTCGCCACGCAAACCGCCAAAGAAAAAGGCCCCGATGTCGCCATCGGGGCCCGGTATTCGTCTTTCCTAGCGGCGGTTGCCCATCAGCCTGAGCATGAACAGAAACAGGTTGATGAAATCGAGATAGAGCTTCAACGCGCCGAAAATCGCCTTGCGACCGGCAACCGTGCCGTCGTCATTGGCGACATACATCTCCTTGATGTTCTGCGTGTCGTAGGCCGTGAGCCCAGTGAAGATGAGAACGCCGGCGACCGAAACAATCCATTGCATCATCGCGGAGTGGAGAAACATGTTCACCACCATCGCGATCATGAGACCGATCAGCCCCATGAACAGGAACGAGCCGAAGCCGGTCAGATCCCGTTTCGTGGTGTAGCCCCACAGGCTCATGGCGCCGAACGTGCCGGCGGTGATGAAGAACACTTCGCCCACGCTGGCGCCGGTATAAAGCAGCAATACGGGCGCCATTCCGATTCCCATCAGCGCGGCATAAACCCAGAATGTCGCTCGCGCCGCCGGAAGGCTCATCCGGCTGATGCGGAACGACAGAAACAGCACAAGGCCCAAGGGGGCCAGAAGCGCGATCCAGCCGAGCATGCTCATCCCGATTCGTCCCGTTGCGGGGTCGATATGGAAGAACAGATTGCGGATTTGCGGGATGTTGGCGGTCACCCAGGCGGTGGCGCCGGTCAGGGTCAGGCCCACCAGCATGTAATTGTAGACCCGCAACATGTAGGCGCGCAGCCCGGCGTCGATGACGCCGGCCGCGGCGGTCTGGCCGCGCAAAACGGGATTGTTGTAGTCAGCCATCTGGCAGAAACCTCCGAAGGTCCGGAATGGACCGGCGACCCCTAATATCGGATTTGCCGGGGGCCGGATCAAGCCGGCATTGCGCAATGGGCTAACAAGCGGTTCTGCCGGGCGCTCAAAGGCTCGCCGCCGGGGGCGCGGCCAGCGGCGGCCGGCCATTTGTGTTCGGCGGACAGCGCCCGCGGCCAAGGATCTCGTTCAGCTCCGCGCCGGTGAGAATCAGAATCATCGAGAGCCAGATCCAGGTCATGAAGCCGACGGCGGCGCCCAGGGAGCCGTAGGTCTTGTTGTACGAACCGAAATTCGCGGCATAGTAGGAAAACAGCATCGACACGCCGATCCACAACACAGAGGCGCTTGCGCTGCCCCAACTGATCCAGCGCCAGGGCACATCGCGACGTGCCGGTCCGAAGCGATAGAGGAACGCAATCGCCAGAGTCAGCAGTAGCCACAAGGCCGGCCAGCGCGCGATGTCGAGAAGGGTAGCAAACGGCCGGTCAAGGCCGATGGTTACCAGCGGCAGAAGCAGCATCGCTGCGAGCGCTGCGAGCACGAAGATCAGAAATCCGCCGGTCATTGCCAGCGAGACGGCATTCAGCCGCAGGAAGCCGCGCGTTTCCTTTTCGTTAAGCACGATGTTCAGGGCGTCAAACAGGGCCTTCATCCCCGCATTGGCGCTCCAGACCGCGGCGAGCAAGCCGCCGGCAAAGGCCAGACCAAGCCGGCTTTGCCCCGCCGCCGCTACATGCTTGACCTGCTCGCCGATGATTTCGAGCGCGCCTGCGGGAAAGACCGCCGAAAGATTGGCCAGATGCTCCGCAATGCTGCGCGCGTCGGCTATGAGTCCGTAGACGGAGACGAGGGCCGCAATGGCCGGAAACGCCGCCAGCAGCACGAAAAAAGTGACGCCGGCAGAGATGGCGAAAATGCGATCGTTGGAGCTGGCACGGTAAAGCGCCAGCGCAATGGCGAATGGTCCTTGCGGGCGCTGTGGCGAAATTTCCTGGCTTCGGGCGTTACGCGGCGCTCCTAAATTTTCGCCAACGCGCTGTCCGGCGCGCTCGCGGCGCGCGGACCATAAAACGCGCAACGCGGTGACAACGACCAGCGCTGCAAACCGCGATGCGCCTCTTCCGTTTCTTTGCCGTGACGCCAACGTGCCTGGTTCAGGTTCCCAGCGTTCCCGATTGTCCATCGCGCTTCAGGCCGGATTGCGGTGCGTCACCGGTCAGAATGTCGCCGGTTCTCGCGCGCTGACCGACCGTGGAACCGGAAGGCGGCCCCTTGGTCGCGTGCTTTACTTCTTCTGTGGCTGCGTCGTAGGCATGTTCTGCGGTGGTCTTGAGTTTTTCATATTCCGCTTGGGCAGCGCCACCAACCTGCGATTTCAGCCCGGCGCTGGCTTCGCCCATCAGTTCGCTTTCCGTCTGCGTTACGGGAAGAAGTGTTGCCAGAGCCGCGCCGAGCGCGAGCCCGAGGCCCGCCAGAATCAGCGGTTGTTCGCGAACAAGGTTGGTCAAGGTTGTTCCTGCCTCATTGGCAGCATCGCCCACGCGGTCTGCCATATCCGATGCCGAATCGACCACCGACGCCGCTGCGCCGGTCACGTGCGAAGCCGCACCGGAAATGCCGCTGGCTGCCGTAGCGGCAAGATCGGAGCCCTTGTCCACGGCGTCATGCGCGAAATCGCCAACTTTCGACGTCGCAGACGTTATGGTGTTCGCGATGCCGTCCGTGACGTGTTGCGAACCGTTTGAAGCCTCGGTTGAGGAATAGCGCGCGCCCGAATATCGCGTCCCGGGTGTACCGTAGCTCGTGCGATGCGAGCGGGCCTTGCGGTTTCGCGGTTTGCCGCTCGAACCGGCACTCACCGCAAGCCAGACGAGGCCGCCGCCAATCATGGCGCAAGGAAGCGGATTCTTGCCGATCTGGCGCCCCAGACCGGTGAGCATCTCGCGTCCTGTCTCCCAACTGAGGAATTCATCGACCATTTCGCCCGGCTGCACGCGATCTTTCAGCTCATCAACGAGGTCGGAGACGTGGGCGCGGTGTGCTTCGGCCTGACGTTCGAGACTGTCGGTAGTTTCGCTCATGACGGACTCACCTGGTATTTGACCACTTCCGCATCGCGCTGCAGCTGGTGGACGGTTTTCGAGGGCGCGAGATTGGCGGGTTTGAAACGGCTTTTGCCAATGAGGACGACAACAAGGCCGGCAACCATCGCGACGACCGCCACGATAAGAGCGGCGAGCGGTCGGCTGATGCCGCTGTCGGCCAGTTGGTCCACGGCGGCTTGCAGCAGAACAATGAAGCCGGCAAACAATACCGCGCCGCCGCCCGCGATCAGGCCAATGCCAGCGCCGAGAAGTCCAAGCTTCTGTCCTGCCTCTACACGGGCAAGCCGCAACTCGTTGCGGAACAGCGCGGTAAATTCGCCGAGAAGATCGGAAATAACCGTGGCGATGCTGCGTTCCTGGCTCATTTGTTACGCCTTGGTGTTCTGCTTCGTCGCGCCTGCGGAACTCATCAGGAATCGCGCCACCAGGAATCCGGCCGCGATTGAACCGCCGATAAAGGCGGCGGGCTGATCGCGCGCGAGCTGGGTTGCCTTGTTCAACAGATCTTCGATGCTGTTGTTGCGCAGGAACCTGGAAGCATTTTCGAGGCCGTTGCCGGCACGGTGGATATAGCCGGCGGCTTCCGGGACATCTTTGCCGATACTGTCGGCGGCCGTATGTACGGCTCCGGCAACTTTTTCCATGCGCTCAGCGCCGGTCTGCTTGGTTTTTTCGGCCAAATCCGCCGCTTGCCCCTTAACGTCCCTGGCTGCGGCCGCCGCATCATGCTGCACGCGTTGCGCGGCATGCGTAGCAGCATCTGACAAGGAGCCGCCATTGCCAAATGTTCGGTTTCCTGTGGTGCCTATCGGCGGTTGCGCCATATCGTTCTGAATCGAACCCATCGCAGTAATTCCTCGCACGTTGACCGGATTGCTCCTGCGCAGAGCGCAGCGTCCTGACCTAACGGAGGCTGCGCTGCGTAGTTCCGGGAGCGCTGCGACTTTCTTTGCAAAACGGGACTTGTGGGGGGACGGAGAGCGCGGGTGGCGAACCCGCAGCGGCATTTGGTGTTCGAACGCTTCGTTGTTTCAGTATGTGACCGTCACCATGATCGTGTCCGAGTAACTCCCCGCGGTCACGAGCTGGGCGATCGGCACGCTTCCATAAGCGGTAAATGTCACATTTGATTGATCCTGGCCCGAATTGTAGCTTTGCATGGAGGTACCGGAGGTTCCGTCCCCCCACACACTCGTATAGCCCGGCGTCGTATAGATATTGTAATTGAGCTGCGCGCTTCCGAAGCTCATTTTTCGCGGGCTGAAGTTTCCCGCTCCACCCGCCGAGAGAGCGACCGTGAAACTCGGCAGAATGTCTTTCGGCTTGGCGCAATAGACGTCCACGGTACCGTTGGAGGTTGTAGGCGTCTGCGCGCCGGGGCTGTAAATTCCAAAGGCGAGACCGGTGGCGGAGACATCCACCGGGTTTCCCGGTGTGTCGCATGTGGCGGCTGCGCGTGCATCGCTGGACGTCGTCACGATCAAACCGGCTGCAAACGCCGCGGCAAAGGCGCGGTCGGGCCATCTAGTCGCCATTTTGCGTGACCCTGTCGCACAGAAGGGGTCCGAGCCGGGGGATGACGTTTTTGGACTCGCTCTTGGGGGGATCGACCGTGAACCGGCAGGAACCGTTCGGCCATGCCGCCACCCCCTCGGTCCGTCTGTCGAGGTGGGAAATGAAGACCTGCCCATGATGCCCTACGAGCAGGAGATTGCCGCCGGTCGTCAGCGTCACTTGCGCGCCGACAGGGGGAGGCTCGCCGTTGGCCAATTGGAGCACAACAAGCGCGGGGCGGCTGTGACGCGGCGCAAGATCGACCACGACACCGCTTTGCCGGCGCGGCACAAGAATCTGCTCGGTCGTGTCGACCACCGAACCGAAGGCATAATCGGTCGGATCGATGCCGATCCTGTTGGGCGCATTCGCCACCAATCCCGTGAGGAGTGCCTCGCCGTCCGGGTCGGAAGTCGCGACCTGACGGTTTTCCCGATAAACGGGAATGTTAGGTTCGCCGGTTTCCACCAATGCAACAGAGCCCTCGGGATTGCGCGTCGCAAAAGTGGATCCATTCATTTCGACGATCGCGCCCGATGCGGAAAGGCGGCCGGCCGTCTGTCCGTTCACCGACGATACCGCAGCGTCCAGACTGCCGCGGTCGCCGATCCATGTCGCTTCGCCGTTCGCCGTGCGGATGTCGCCTTGCAAAACGGAAAGATCGTAACCAAAGCCGCCATCGGGATCGGTGGGTTGTGCGATTCCCGCCCCGAACTGGTTTGCGCGAGCGGCCGCCTGCGCGGAAGCGGTCGCAATCGCGCCACCGCCCAGCGGAATGCTGAGGCTTAGCTGCGCTCCCCATGCGCCCCCGGCGCAATCATGCAGAGCCGTCGCGCCGAAATACCAGCCCCGATTGAACGAGAGGGTGTAGGACGCGCTGGCGAGCTGGCTCGCCACCGATCCGTTGTCTTTGATGCTTATCCATGAAACGGCAAACGAGCCGCTGCGGTCGAAATTCATGTCGGCACCGAGTTGTGTTCTCAGGCGCGATGGAACCATGCCGCCGATGCTCGCCAGGTCGGTGTAATGGTTGGCTGCCGCACTCACCGAGCCGAATACGCCCAATAGCTGCGCCTGACTGTCGAATGACACCGAGTAGAGCGCCCCACGTCCCAACCCGCTATTGCTGAAAGCGGCATCGGCGCCGAGTTCGCCGAACGTGCCAAGCGCAAGTGCTCCTCCGCCGCCCAGGAGTTGAACGCTGGAAGCGGCTTCGCCATGGGATTCGACAGTTAGCCAATCCGAAAACCCGTAACGATAGGTCGCCGTTGCGACCGGCTGTCGATAGTCGAAGCTTTGTAGCCCGTAGGATTGCCGCAGAAATCCCGCGTCCAGATCATAGTCTGTCAAACCCTGCTCCAGCAGGGCATTTGTCGCATAGAAGGAGAATGTCTGTGTCGTTTCCTCCCCCAGAACATTACGCACCACGACAGTCGCCTGCCCGTTACCGGTTATGACGGGAAGATTCTGGATTTGAAACGGCCCGGGCGCGACATCGCCCTCGAACACACGAGCGGAATTCACGTAAACATCGACCGAACCGGGAACTGCGGTCTGTCCGAAGAAAGCCGGCAGCGGCATCGTCGTCAGTCCGGGCTGAAGGGTGAAGTCGGTTCCCAGCTGGACACCGCCGAACCGGACCGAACGAGACCACGAAAGTCCGCCAGAAATCGCATCGCCCACGAGCCAGCGTCGCAACAGGTCGGGCTGATCGAACTCCGCCGTCGTATCGAGCCGGACGAATTGCGAAGCGCCATCCTGCAGCTGCGCGAAGCCGGTTGCAGTAACGGTTCCAGGCGACGCGAAATACGTTGCCGACAAGGCGGCGTTCGCACCCGACGTTACCGATGGGTCGCGGAAATCGTCGATCGTGCCGGCGACCTGATAGGACGCGATAAAGCCGCTCGTCGCGCTCGGCTGGGCACTCGCGGCCCTTTGAGCGCGAAGATCAAGGACCTGTGCTGCCAGGCAATCCGGCCGCGCCTCGATCGTCAACCGCTGATCGGCGCTGTCAATTTCCGCTTTGATGCCATCGAACCCAAACAGGGAAACCCGTCCGTCTCGCGCCGTTTGCTTGGCGGTAACGTTAACGCCGGCTGCGACGAGATCGGCGCGGTTGGCCCACCATGTCGCGCCGCGATTGACGAGACTCGCGATCACATGCGTATTCGTGCCATTGACCCAAATCTCGAGAATGAGAGTCTGCGGCATCGGTTCCGCACCCCTTGCCTCCGGGGTCGCTGCGTGCATCGCAAGCAGCCAGACCCAGCAGCAAAGAATGGCCGAGCGAGTGCCGCGCATCCTCGTCGCCGGTCACGGCCGGACGACGAGGGCGTCATCAAGCCTGGCGCCGGTGGACTGGTCGTTGCCCTCGATGCGCAAAGTGTCGCCGGCCGCGCAGTCGATGTTCGCAATTTTCCAGCGACGCGTGCTGCCGGCGAGAATGTAATCGAGTTTTCCGCCCGCGATCGAAATTTTCTCTCCCCTGCGCGTGACGAGTTCGAGGTCCGTCAGCTTGGCGTGACGTGCGCCTGGATTGTGGGCTGTCAGCTCAAGCCCATGGCCGCCCGCGACCGCATCCCATGCAATCTTTTCGGAATCTCCCGGTGCGACGGTCGTAAACACCGGCACACTGAATTGCGTCAGGACCTGCACGCTATGATCCGAATGCGCCATTGGATCCGGCAACTGGCTGACAAGAAGACGAAAGCTGCGCTCTCCGGCCGTCGCCGCGGGCGCGAGCATCACGCGCACCGTCTGTCTGCCCTGCGCCGGAATGGCGGCGATCGGCGGGCTGACCATCAGCGTTTCGCTGGCCGTCAATCGATCGTTGCCATCGGCCTGGCCCCAGTCGAACGGTTCTATCTGAACCGTGACCGGCGCATTCCCATAGTTGTTCACGTAGAGGACGCTCGCCGATGCGTTCTTTCCAAGAACGAGAGTGGTGGGAGCAACTTCGAGGGTTCCCGCACCGGCGGGCGACGCAGCGAGCGCGAGGGCTGCTGCAATCGCCCGCATTGCGCGGCGACATGTCGTCGGCATTTTCATTTAGAAGGTAACGGTTGCCGTCAGCGTATCCAGATACGCTCCCGCGGTCACATACTCCGCTGTGGGAACCTGTCCATAAGCCGTGTAGTTCTGTGCCGCGCCGCTGCCGGTCCCGCTTACGGTCTGTGTGCCGCCGGTTCCGTCACCCCAAATCGTCGTATAACCGGAGCTCGTATAAACTCCGTAATTCAGCGCATTGGCGCCATTCAGCATGGTCCGCGCCGCGACATGGCCCGAATCGCCGCCATTCAGGGCAATCGTGTAGGGATCGTTGTTCGTGCAGGTGACCGAGATGGTGCTCGACGCATTGTCCGGCGTCCCGGCCCCTGCAGTGTAATTGCCGAAGCCCATGTTCGTAGCCGAAGTGACGCAGGACGCGACGACGGTGGCGGTTACCGTGAAAGTCGTGGTTGCTGTCCCGTTCGATGCCCAGGCAGATGTGCCCAGCATCAGTATGGAAGCGAGAGCGGCTCCGGCTGCAGGCGCGAGAAGCCGGCTTTCAGATCGGATTTTCATGGCGATACATCCTTCTTCGATGGTTCGGGAAAATTGCATTCGGTGCATTGGGATAGAGCCGAGACGAAATTGCGCGGCCTGCATTGATCGGAAATCAACCGATCGCCATCCCGGAAAAGACTGCGCTTCTCATGCGAGGAGGGTAAATCGGCAACAATGTATTTGACGTTAATTGGAAACAGGTAATCCGTTCGTATACGGAGTATAGTAATTCCATGTATCTCAATGAAAATCCGGAAACGTGACCGGGGCGCCGACAATGAGGAGCGTGTCGAGAAGGCGACAGATGCGAGGAGCTCAATCCGGTCGCATGGATGCACGGATCTTGAACGGGGCAGCCGTGCGCCCGTCGTCCGCATACTGCCGGCCGGGGAAAAATCCTTTGATTTGCCAAGTGTCGGAAATGCGACACATGGCATGTCGAGAAGCGTTCGATAGGGCATCGCCTGGGAAAATCGGCTAGTCTGACGAGCGCCGGAATGAAATCCAGGGTCTGCGGCGATTTCGGTGGGGCAAAAAGTGACTCTCGGTCCGGTCGATTGGGATAAGGAACGCGCAGCCACACTGCTTGCATCGAGCTACTGGTATTGCGATCTCGCTGCAGCCCTTCAGCGGCAAATTCTCGATGCCGGCGCCATTCGCTGCGTTCGCAGGTCGAGCCCGCTGTATCGGATCGGAGACCCGGTCGATGGAATGTATGCCGCACTGGAAGGCGATTTGCGGGTCTATGTGCCGGGTGAAGATCGCAAGATGATGTTCGTGCGCCCATTGGGACCGGGATCGTGGTTCGGCGACATTCACCTTCTGGACGGCAATCCGTGCCGCACCTTCGAAGTGCGGTGCTGCAGCCCGGCTGCGCTGTTCTTTCTGAGCAAGCAGTCCTTCCTGGCAATCACCGACAATTCCGGCGACGCCTATCGCGCCTTTGTCAAATTGATGTGTATCCATACGATGCAGGCGGCGCGCACGATCATTGAAGGGCGGGCGGAAGCGCCGGCGCGCATTGCCCGCGCTCTCGCCAGGCTCGCCCGCGCACATGGCACAAAATTCAACGGGCGCATCCGCATCGGCATCAAGATTTCCCAGGAGGATCTGGCTTCGCTTGTTGGCGTATCGCGCCAATACCTCAATACGCTGATCGCCGAATGGGCGCAGGAAGGATTAATCGAATGGAAGGCGAAGGGACACCATGTCATCGACGTTGAGCGCCTGAAGGCGAAATTGTCGCTTATGGATCATTGGATTATGGATTCACCGGGATGGGTTTGAAACCACCGCCGACGGTCTAGGGACTGCGCAGACGGGAAGCGGATTTTGCGGAGTGCGCGGCGAGGGCGGAAGCAAGTCCGAACACGAGCGTTACCGCGCCGCCGCCGAACACGGTCAACAGGACAGCGCGGGAATCGAACACCAGCGCCACTTCGAAGACCTGCCTTGCAACGACATAGGCCGCAGCGGAGCCCGCCGCGAGCGCAATGATCCCCGCCAGGGCTCCCACGACGCCGTATTCGACAGCGTATACGACGGCGATCTGTGTGCGTGTGGCGCCAAGCACTTTCAGGACCGTGGCGTCGTAGAGACGCGCGCGCTGGCCTGCCGCAATGGCGCCGGCCAGGACCATGAGGCCTGCCAGGATCGTCACAAGGCTCGCCGCCCGGACGCCATACCCGAGTATCTGCAGCAATGTGCCGATCTGGGCAATCGCGTCCTTTACGCGTATGACCGAGACGCTGTGGAATCGATCGGTGACGGCGCGGTACAGCTTCTCTTCGTCCTTCGGGTCAACCCGCACCGTGGCCAGATAGCCATGCGGCGCCTTGTCGATCAGCCCCGGCGACAGGACGAGAATGAAGTTCTGCCGGCCGGTGGCAAAATTCACTTCGCGGAGATTGGTGATCTTTCCCGCGATGTCGCGGCCGAGAACGTTGAGTGTCAAGGAATCGCCGAGGCCAAGCCCCATGCCTTTGGCAAGATCGGCGTCGAGTGAAATGAGTGTGGGACCGCTGTAGTTCGCCGGCCACCATTTGCCGTCCACGATTTTGGTGCCGTCGGGAGGCTTTGCCGCATAGGTGATCCCACGATCGCCGTTCAGCGCCCAGCGCGAACCGCTTGCCACTTTCGCGTCTTTTGCCGGCACGCCCTTCAAGGCGACAATCCGCCCACGGATCATGGGACTGCGCTCGTAGTCGCGTGCCGAAGCGAAACGCGCGACCGTGGCATCGAAGGCGGAAGCGTCCGCCGGCTGGATATCGACGAAGTAGAAAGTCGGCGCGCTCTTCGGCAGCGCGCCATTCACCTGTGCAGCGATCGTGCGATCCAGCTGGGTTACGGTCGCAAGCAAAGTCAGTCCCAATCCCAGCGCCACAATTACGGATGTTGTCGCAGCGCCGGGACGCGCAAGGTTGGACCGCGCCAGCCGCAAGCCCGCTCCGGACGGGCGGGGCAATCGTAGCAACACCCGGCGCAAGACTTCCGCGGCCACGCGAAGCACCAGCAGCGCGCATGCAACGCCGGCGACGAACCAGCCGGCAAATTCGAACGACGGGGAAACGGCCACCGCCATCGCGATCACGACCAGCGCCGCGCCGCCGGCCACCGCTATGGAGGGCCAGCGCGCGCGCGTCCGTGCCGGAGCCACAAGGTCGCGAAAGAGCGAGGCGGGCGTGATCTCCCGCGCTCGCGAAAGCGGCAAAATGGCGAACGCCATCGCCGAGAAAACCCCGAAGATGGCTGCCTGCAAGAGCGGCGTTCCGTAAATGGCGTAAGCCGCGGGTACCGCGATCCGGGAGCCGGAGACATTTTCAACGACAAAAGGCAGCGCCGCGCCGACGACCGTTCCGGTGGCGACCGCCAGCAGCGCGATGGTCATCACCTGCAGGAAAAAAATGAGAAAGATCTGCCGCCCGTCCGCGCCCAGCGCCTTCAGGGTCGCGATCTCCTCGCGTTTGCGGTCGAGAAAGGCGCCGACGGCCTGTCCGGCGCCGACGCCGCCCACGGCGAGTGCAGTCAGTCCGACCAGGGTGAGGAACATGGCAACCTGTTCGATGAGACGCCGCGTTCCGGGAGCGGCGTTGTCGCGGTCGCGTATTTGCCAGCCGGCATCGGGAAAGGCGCGCGCGGCGTCGCGTTTGAAACCGGCAATCGACACATTGGGCGAAAGTGCGATTCGATAGCTGTATGCGATGAGGCTGCCCGGTATCACGAGTCCTGTGCGGGCAACGCCCATGTCCGACACGATGACATGCGGACCCAGGCTGAAGCCGCCGGATATGCGGTCGGGTTCATTCTCCAGAACAGCCGCGATGCGAAACCTCGCATTGCCGATGCGAACCGCACTGCCCCGTGCCACATGCAGCCGGTCGAGCAGGCTTTGTTCGACGAGTGCGCCGCAGGCAGTGCCGCGGCAGACCAGCGCCGCGTTCAAACCGTGCCGCGGCGAAAGTCCTACGCTTCCGTACAGCGGATAGGCGCTGTCTACCGCCTTCAGCTCGATCAATTGGCGCTCGGCTGCGGTCGCGTTCTTGAGGGCATAGGCCATCGCGCGCATCGAGACGGTTTCGGATACTTTGCCGCGTGCCGCGAAGAAGACAAGTTCCTGCGTCGTTGCAGGGCGTTGCACAAGA
>DATCBQ010000113.1:0-15842 GCA_036511745.1 Rhizomicrobium sp. | reverse complement strand
GGCCGCCGGCGACGATCAGGTCGTCGACCGACGCTTCGCGGATTTCGAGATGGGCAGTCTCGGCCAGCGCGGCCTGCATGGCGGCGCGATAAAGCTTGCGGTCGGCTTGGGCGCGCGGGCCGCGTACGGCAGGCCCCTTGCGGCGATTGAGCAGCCGGAACTGGATCCCGGACGCGTCGGCGACCCGCCCCATCAACCCGTCCAGCGCATCGATTTCGCGGACCAGATGGCCCTTGCCCAGCCCGCCAATGGCCGGGTTGCATGACATTGCGCCGATGGTGGCGCGGCTGTGGGTGAGCAGAAGTGTGCGGGCGCCAACCCGCGCCGACGCCGCCGCCGCTTCGCAGCCGGCATGGCCGCCGCCGATCACGATCACATCGAAGCCGTTCATGGTCGGTGCTTTAGGCGGATCGCGGCAAGCGGGCAACAAAATGTTTCACGTGAAACAATGTCAGTATACAGATCGTAAGTTGCGTTTATTGTCAGGCGGTTACAACAACAACAAACCGCCATTGGCGCCGCCGTTGGGGGCGCTACCTGATTTGACATCTCATGTCACTCGATATATGTCATGACATATGATCGAGAGAACCACTGTTCGTCTCCCGGCGGAGCTTCTGGCGCGGGTCAGGCGCAAGGCCGCGGCCGAGAGCGTGTCGATGACGCATTTGATCGAGGAGGGATTGCGCCGCGTCCTCAGCGAGACTCGAACAGGCGCACGAAGCCGACGGACACCGCCGCCCGTCAGCATGGCAAGCGGCGGCCTGATGCCCGGCATCGTTCTCCACGACACCGCGGCGCTCGAAGAGAGCGACGATCTTGCGCGTCCGGGACGCCAGAGGTGATTCTGCCCGACGTCAATGTGTTGATTTATGCGTTCCGCAGCGACACGGCGCATCACGCCCTCTGCAAACGCTGGCTCGACGAGGTCGTACAAAGCGATGCCCAGTTCGGCGTCTCGCAGCTCGCGCTCGCCGCTGTCGCACGCATTGCCACCAATCCGCGCGTGTTCAGAGAGCCGAGCACGCTCGCCGAAGTATTTGCCTTCTGCGCCAATCTGCTGGATCAGCCGCATTGCGAAGCCGTAGAGCCCGGCGCCCGGCATTGGGACATTTTTCGCCAACTTTGCATTGACACCGACACGCGCGGGCCACGCGTGACGCATGCATGGTTTGCGGCTCTCGCGATCGAACACGGCTGCTTCTGGGTGACGCTCGACCGCGACTATGCGCGCTTTCCCGGATTGTCACGCAAAGAACCGCACACTTAAGTGGCGCCCGTTTGGCACGCGGCAACCGGCTCACTGCGCCGCTTGGCAGTCCACGCGTGGCTTGCTAGTATTACCTGGATCGTCACAGGTAATACCGTCATGACAGCCATCACCAGCAAGGGACAGGTTACGGTCCCCAAACGCGTGCGCGATGCACTGGGACTGAAACCGGGTAGCAAGGTCGCTTTCGAATATCGCGGCGGCGGCGAAGCCATCATTCGCCGGGCAGGTCGTGCGCCGCGCAACAGATTTTCCGCCGTCCGCGGCAGCCTCGGCCGCAAGAAATCGACCGACGAAATCATGGCGCTGTTGCGCGGCGATTGAAGGCGGTGATCTTCGTCGATACGAGCGTCCTGCTCGACGTTCTGCAGGACGACCCCAGATGGTCGAACTGGTCCGCGGCGGCACTGGATACGGCGGCCGGCACCGACACGCTGGCGATCAACGATATCATCTATGCCGAGCTGTCGACGCGTTATGCCCGCCTCGAACGCCTCGATGCGATGCTCGCACAGCTGACTCTGGTCCATCTGCCGATGCCGCAGCCGGCGCTGTTCCTGGCCGCAAAAGCGTTTCTGCGATATCGCGCGCACGGCGGGACAAAATCGGGTGTGCTGTCGGATTTCTTCGTCGGTGCGCACGCCGCCGTCGAAGGCGCTGCCCTCGTCACCCGCGACACGGCGCGGGTGCGTGCCTATTTCCCGAGCGTGCGGCTGGTCAGTCCCGGCGATAGAACAGGCCTGACTTAACCCGCGCGGAACAGCGCCGAGATGCGGTCCTGAATGGCTTGCGCGGCGCGGCGCGGGTCCGGCGCTTCGCGGATGGGCCTGCCGACCACGATGTAATCCGCGCCCAGCCGGAAGGCGTCTTCGACATCGACCGTGCGTTTCTGGTCGTCGACATTGGCGACCGGACGGATGCCGGGCACGACGATGAGGAAATTTTCGCCCAATTCGCCGCGAAGCCCTTCCGCCTCGAGGCCGGAGGAAATGACGCCATCGCAGCCGATCTGCAGCGCGCGCCTGGCCCGGGAAAGCACCAGTTGCCGGGTATCGACCGCAAAGCCCATGTCCTTCAGGTCGGCATCGTCGAGGCTGGTGAGCACCGTGACGGCAAGAATTTTCATCCCGTTCTTTTCGGCGGCCGCGGCCTTCAGAATCGCGTCGTTCCCGTGCACCGTGACGAAGGTCGCATTGCGTCCCTTGAGCTGGCGGATCGCAGAGCCGACGGTGTTCGGGACGTCGAAAAATTTGAGATCGACAAAAGTTTTCTTGCCGCGCGCATGAAGCCAGTCGATCAGCTCGTAGATGTTGCCGGTCATGAAGAGCTCCAGACCGACCTTGTAGAAGGCCACCGTTTCTCCGAGCTCGATCACAAGGCGCCTGGCGTCTTCGAGCTCGGGCACGTCGAGCGCCAGGATCAGCCTTTCGTTCACGGGTATGGGCTTTTTTGAAAGCATCCCGCCGGATCGATGGGGTGTGCGATCCTCATTCACTGCGAGCGTCATTTCGTCTCCCGCGCCGGCGGCGCTCGCGTGCGCCAAACGAGCGAAGTTCGGCCGTGATGCGGGCGTCGCCGGGACGCGACCCGGCGAGGCAGCAGGCAAATTTCATTGCTGAAAGCAAAAAATAGATTTCGATTCGCCTCAAGTCAACAAATTCGCGGGCGATGCGATCAATTGGAAGTGGATCAAGTCTTATGGTATTCCAGAAGCGCCGGGCCTGAGGATGTTGCCATCCGTGTTCGACGCGAACCCTCGCGAACGGATTCGAAAAGTTGGCCTGCTGCACTCTCGATAAACTCGGCCACAGCCCCGGTGGGCTTCAAAGCAACGACCTGGACCACCCATCACGCGTGTCCGGTCGTCCGACAGCAGACGATTCACCGCAATTCGCATTTGCGGACAGTTCCTGTTAGATTGGCCGTCCGGGGAAGTGTCGATCGAGGCAGGGGAAAAACCAAACATGCCCGACGTCAGAATGGCGGCGCGAATTGGCGTGGCTGCGGCAGTACTCGGTTGCATGCTTGCGGTCGCGCATGCGCAGTCGAAACCCCCCGTGGAAGCATTCGCCGTCCTTGCGCCCGATGCGCCGGAGATATCGCCCGATGGAACGCGCTTCGCGCTGATCCGCGGCATCAATGGCCGTCCGTCCGTCGCCATATACAAGATCGACGCGCCCGCAGAGCCTCCCCAGATCGTGACGTCCGGCGACTGGATCATCAGCGGAACAATGTGGGTCAAGAACGACGTTCTCGTCGTTTACAACAGGAAGAACATCAAACTGGGGGTACGCGACCGATTCAGGGAAGACGTGCTGCGGCCCCTCGCCGACGCCGTCGCGGTTACGTTGAAAGACAACAAGGAGGTCCGACTGACCGCTTATGCGAGAATCGTGGACGTCGATCTCGACGACCCAGACACGGTTTATGCCACGGCGGGGAATTCGCTTTACGCCATGAATGTGCGGACCGGCGGCCGACCGGAATTTGTCGTCAAGAAGTATGTGGGTCCGGAAAAGGAGCAAACCCCCAAATGGTTCCTCGACGGCCACGGCAAGGTCGTTGCGCGCATCGACAAGATACGCGACCCGCAATCATACGTGCATCCGCTTTGGCACGACACGCTGAAAGTTTTTGAGAATGATTCGTGGCGCGCGCTGGCAAAATTCGATTCTACGGTGGATCAGGGCGACGGCGCACTGATCCGCCTCGCACCCGACAGCAAAGCAACGGTTTCGATCGACCGGATCGATATCGCAACCGGGGCTGAAATCAAATTGTTCCAGGATCCGATTTACGATGTTGCAGGCGCACTGCGCGATGAGTGGACGGGACGAATCATCGGCTATGTCGTCGATGAGGACATGCCGGTGTACCGCTATTTCGACCCAAAACGCGAAGCCCTGCAAAAGGGATTGGAGAAAGCGTTCCCCGGCCTTTCGGTGCATGCGGTTTCAACAGATCTTGCCGGGGATAAGGCCATCGTCGAGGCCGTGGGATCGCGAACGCCTGCAAGCTATTACCTGTTCGACCATACGACGCATCGGTCGACTGCCATCGTCGCGAGTTATCCGGATCTCACCGAGAGCGAACTGGGAGAGGTCAGGCCGTATGCTTATATGGCCCGCGACGGGTTGCGGATTCCGGCCTATCTGACTATCCCGCCGGCTCGTCGACCCCTAAATCTTTCCCTTGTCGTCATGCCCCATGGCGGCCCCGACGCGCGCGACGACATGACCTTCGATTTTCTCAGCCAGTTTCTCGCCAACCGGGGCTATGCCGTGCTGCGGCCCGAGTTTCGCGGCTCAAGCGGCTACGGTCGTGCCTTTACCGAGGCCGGGCTGCATCAATGGGGGCTGAAGATGCAGGACGACATTTCGGATGGCGTACAGAAAGTCATTGCGGACGGCATCGCCGACCCGAAGCGTGTCTGCATTTTCGGCGCCAGTTACGGAGGCTATGCCGCTCTGGCGGGCGCCACATTGACGCCGGATCTGTATGCCTGTGCGATCAGCCTTGCCGGGGTTTCGAACCTGCCCGATCTGCTCGGCTATACGAAAAAGGAATTTGGCATCGACATCACCAATGGAAGCTTCTGGACGACGCGGATAGGCGATGCCTTTACCGATTCCGCCCAACTGGATGCGTCGTCTCCGGCCCTGCACGCCAGCCAGGTCAAGGCGCCCGTTTTGCTGTTACACTCCGAACTGGACGTCACCGTTCCCATTCAGCAGAGCGAGTTGATGACGGCCGCGCTCACCACAGCGGGAAAGAAGGTCCAGTTCGTCCGCCTCGATGGTGACGACCATTATCTGTCGCTCGAGCCGACGCGCTATCGCGTCCTGCAGGAGGTCGAGAAATTTCTCGCCGCGTCCATCGGCGGCTAGCGCTATTCACCTTGCACGATTTGCGTGATGCGTTCGCGGGACAGGATACATGATTCATTCGTTGGCCAATCCAAAGCTGCCGAATAGCGGGTTTGCGACGACGGACTCCCCGCTCCTATCGAGCGAAGGGCTTTATTGTGCGATGAGACGTCCACCCAAACGAGGCGTGCAATCATAATTCTCGATTCCTGAAAGGCGGTTACGGCTTCGGCCGCACGGCCTTTTCCAGCGCCATGCGGATAAATCGCTGATAGGGCATGCCGGCCCGTTTGGCGCGGCTGCGCACCGCTTCCAGAAGCATCTCGGGAAGGCGCAGATTGATCGATTTGTCCTTGCGTTTCAGTTCGAAGCGCACGAACGCGCCGCCGGAAAGATCGTAGCGCGACAAGTCGGAATTTTCGACGAATTTCTCCGCGTCGCGGTCGCTCTTGAAGCCGGGAATCGTCTTAAGCTTTGCAGGTTTCGGCATAGCGATCGATCTCCTTCTTATGCATATAGCGCGCGCTGATCGGGCGGATCAGTTGTGCACCGGCGCGGTCGCGGAGCGTGAACACCACAAACGCTGTCCGGCCGTCCTGCGTACGCCCGATCGCGCGCAGACGCGTTTCCCGTTGCGAGTGCCCGGCATCGGGCAACACCACCACACCGCGCAGAAACAGCCGTTCGATTGCCGCGATGGTCATGCCGTGCTTTCGGAACTTCTCACGGTTGGCGTCGTCCCAATCAAAACCCGAAAACTCCATCCAGTTCCCTGTCCATGTATATGCAATCGCCTCTACATTTGTCAACTTTTGCGTTCTCGCGCTCACATACCGGAGACGGATGTGCATCCCCCGCGATTCTCCATGTTACCATGGATCGCCGTCATGGACGGTTTGGACCGGTGTCACACGGAGGCTGATCGCATGGCGACCACAAGGGGAGACAGTCGGGGTGACGCGGCCCTCGGCGTGGGTTCGCGGCCCGGTGCCGGGCAATGCCTGCTTGGTTCGTTGATGTTCGTAGCGGCGCTCGCGCGGTCCGCGACGGCGGCTGAGCCCCCGCAGGCACCGGGCGCAATTCTCCCGGCTTCTTCGGCGGCTCCGCAATCCGATCCTTCGGCACAATCCGCGCCGTACCCGGCCAGTTGTGATCGGTTTCTCCCGCCCGGCGTCCTTCACCCACAGAAAGAAACCGTAACGCTCCTGTCGTATCGCTTGCCGCTCAGCGGAGAGATGCAGGACATTTCCGTGTTCCAGTCGAGCGGCAGCGCCGATCTGGATCACGCGGCGCTTCAGTGCGCCAGGCTGATTCGTGCTGAGCCGCTTAAGGTGGGTGGACTTGCGACGGAAGTGTCTTGGGTCATCGGGTATTTTTGGCGTGTTCCCCCGCGGCCATCCGGATTTGCCGAGCCCTCTCCCGGCGGTCAGGCGAACCTCTGCCCCGCGATTCCTTATCCACCAATGGCAAATAGGCTTCGTCAGGAAGGCACGGCAGTTGTCAGTTACGTTGTGGCGACAAACGGCGCTGTAAAAGATGTCGCCATTGCGCAGTCGAGCGGCTCTCCCTGGCTCGACGGCGCCGCAGTAACCTGCGCCGAATTCCATCATTATTATCCGGCAACGGCGAACGGGAAACCGGTCGCGATCGATAAAGCCCTGGAAATTCAGTGGAAACTACGATGAGGGCGAAGGCGCGCGACAGCCGCCGGTCAACGCACGCATCGAGGAAGACCTTCACGAGACGGATTCGACCAGCCGGTCTTTCGCATTCTCAAGAAAGGCGATCACCGCCTCGCGCGTGACGGACGGAAAGCCCGCGAGAAACTCGTCGAATCGAATCGCCGGCTTCGAGATAGTCCAGCAGCGTCTGTACCGGCACACGCGTGCCGCGGAACACGACCGCTCCGCCCATGATTTCGGAATCGCGTGAAATCGCCTGTTCTTTCATCGGGCAATCCTACGTCCCGGCGCTCCGGCAGCGCAATGCTGCCTCACCGTGGCCACAGGCCCTTCCTCTGCATTCGGCAGCAGGTCCTGCCACCCTGCGGACATGATGCCCGCGCACCCGTGGACAATTCTCACTTGCGGTCCCATCCGGGTTCGCCGCCGGCGGGGGTGTAGCGGAGGCTGTCGGTGTAGCCGGTTACCACTCCCGAGCCATTGTCTGTCGTTTGCAAACTGTCGGGTTTTTGCAGGCACGCAAGCGATGCGCCATAGAAGAACGTTACGCTGGAGAATCGAGGAACGGATCGCCCGCAAGAAAGGCGATTCGGTCTTCCTCACGCGCGAATTTACCGATCTGAGCGACGAGGATCAGGTGCTGCGTGCGCTCCGCACGCTGGTCCGCGAAGGCCGTCTCGTGCGTCTGGGGTACGGCGTCTATGGCCGTGCGATCATCTCGCGCCTCTCCGGCGAGCCGTTGCTTTACAGCCCTGGCGGACTTGCAGGCGCGGCCAGGGAAGCGATGAACAAGCTCGGCGTCAAATGGGAACTGACGGATTCCCAGCGCGCCTATAACGAAGGACGTTCGACACAGGTCCCCGCCAATCCGGTCGTGCGCGTGAAAGGCCGTTTCTCGCGCCGGCTGCGCGATGGCGGCAGGGAGCTTGTGATTGTCCGCTAGGCCTTCGCTTGAAGAATCGTCGAAGCGCAGCGCCGTTTTGGATTGGCAGAGCCCGCGCATGTCGAGAAGGACTGGTTCGCCGTTAACGCACTCGCGGCAATTGCCGCGGCCGACAAAGGGCCGTTTCAGCTCGTCTTTCAGGGCGGCACGGCATTGAGCCGCGCGCATCGCGTCATCGACCGCATGTCGGAAGACATAGACATCAAGATTGTTTCGGCAGGGAGGCCGCCACGATCGGCGTTGCGCCGTTTGCGCGAAAGCGTCACGAATGAACTGCTCGCGGCCGGATTCAAATTCGATCCCGGGAATCCCGATCAGCGCAAATCGAATTACGAGAGCCGCTACACGCTCTATCGGCTGCCTTACGAGCCGATTGCAGCCGGGCAAGGCGCGTTGCGCCCGGAAATCCAAATCGAAACCTCCGCGTGGCCGCAACGGCGGCCGCCTGTCGATCGGCCGGTGATTTCCTTCGTCGCCGAAGCCTTCGGCCGTCCTGCGGAAGTTGCCGCCTTCGCCTGCTCCGCGATCGTCGAGACAGCGGCGGAGAAATTCGTGGCGCTCACGCGCCGCGCCGGCGCGGAGCTCGCCGGCGTTCAACGCGAACACGATCCCACGCTGGTAAGGCACGTCTATGATCTGCACACGATCCGCGCGCATTACGATCCGGCCAAAGTGGCGATTCTCGCGCGCGATGTGATGCAATCCGACGCCGGGACCCGCGGCCACGAATTTCCGGCCTATGGGGCCGATCCGCTCGCGGAGACGCTGCGCACCGTTTCGGGCATCGAAGCGAGCGCGGCTTATGCGCACGACTACGGCGTGCTGCAGCGGGACATGGTGTATGGGGCGAGGACGGAATTCGAAGCGGCAATGGCGACACTGAGAGTTTTGGCTGCGGAACTCATAAAGACGCAAACATGAAGCGTGCGCTGCTCTACGGCATCCGGTCGATTCGACGTGAACGAAGAGGATTACGATTGACGCGGAAAAGCGCGGGAGACGATCATGGTTCCCGCAATAAAGTCACTTCGATGTTGGAACGCGGTACTTACCGAGCTCGAAGAATGCGAATAATGAGGTCGAGGTAGTGCAGAAAACCCCTCAAAGCCGTGGTATCGTACTTCGGCCGACCGATTATCGAATGGTCGAATTTTTTGAGGATGAAGTGAGGATCAATGACGCAGGAACGTAAATCCGGCCACACCAACGGTCCGGGTAAGGATTCCTTTCGCATCGAGCGGGGCGGATACGTTCCTATGAGCTCCGGCAGCGCCGCGAATCCGCCCAGGGGATCGGGTGTCGCCAATATCCCCTCTCCGGGCAACACCGGCTCGCCGGGCCAATCCGACAGCGCGCAAAACCCGGCGCCGGGGACTCCCTAAAGGCCCCACAAAGCCGCGCTCTCGGTATCGGCGGAGGTTGCTGGAATTTGTATCGTGTTCCGCGATTCTCCGCAGCTACCCTCAGCTACTGCAATAGGTATCCTGTCGCGCTATCTTATCTACTCTCTTGTCGTTGAAACGCGAGATAAGCGCGGGCCAGAGTAATATCAGGCGCTTATTCGATAACCTGTCTCGAATAGAGCGGAGGCCTTGACGTATGGGTCAGAGGGGCAATTGAGTCTTCCTGTGACGCCGTTCTTTTTTCGCTATGCTGCACGAGGAACGATATTCTAGTATACGAGTATTGTCAGTTGGTCGCAGGTCACCAGCATGCTGAGGGGCTCCATGTATCTCATTCGCAAATCAATGCTTTCAGCTTTTTGCTTTTCATCTGCGCTGCTGGGCGCGTCCGCCAACTCTGCGCAAGGAGCAACGTTCACGGTTCTCCACACTTTCGCGGCTTATCCCACGGACGGAGCGGCTCCCCTCGGGGGACTGGTTTCGGATAGTTCGGGCAACCTCTATGGTACAACTTCCGAAGGAGGCGGGAATTATTGCCCCTATTATGGATGTGGGACGGTCTTCAAGATCACACCTGACGGTAGCGAGACAATCATGCACTCCTTCGGGTCTGGGCCTACTGACGGAACGTTTCCGGAATCCGCACTTTTAATAGACAACTCAGGCAACCTCTACGGAACGACAGGAAGCGGAGGTACGTGTCCGGAAACCTCTGGGGGCTGCGGCACTGTTTTCAAAATTGAGCCCAACGGCAACGAGACAATTCTTCACGATTTCGCTGGCGGAACGGATGGTGCCTTTCCTGAATCAGGTGTGACGATGGACGCGACTGGCAACCTGTACGGGACTACGACCGCGGGCGGAAGTGAACGGTGCCAAAAGTTCAACGGTGGAGGCTGTGGCACTGTCTACGAACTTGCACCGGACGGTACGGAAACCGTACTTTATGCCTTTCCCAACAAGCGGCAAGGCCAGCAGCCTGTGGGAAACGTAGTCGTGGACGGAAAGGGCCGAGTGTACGGGATCACAGTTCGCGGCGGTCATTATCACGACGGAATTCTCTACATGCTTACCGCCAAAGGGAGCATGCATATTCTTCATGAATTTGCGGGCGGCAGTGACGGCGCAAGCCCTAACCTTCTCTTTCTTGATCCACATCGAACATTGTTCGGAGCCACTTTGGGCGGTGGTTCGGGGAACGGAGGCACGCTGTACACAGTTGCTCCCCCGGGTGTTGAGACAATTTTCTACAATTTTACTGAAAGCGGCGGTGTCAATCCATCTGGACTGATAGCCGACCCGAAGCACAACATTTATGGCACCGCTGAAAACGGCGGGCCTTGTTGTGGAGCGATTTTTAAACTTACGCCGAGCAGCCAGGAGACATTGCTTCACACGTTCGAGACTGGGAGCGGGGGTTGGGGGCCCACGGGTTCACTTGTGCGAGATGCGCACGGGACCATCTATGGCACTACAGACGTCGGAGGAGCTGGATGCGATAACTTCGGCTGCGGAGTCGTCTACAGCCTGAGCAGGTAGTATGCAAAGGGTTCAAGTTCACGGCCAATACAATACCAATTCCGATCACAGTCGGGGACTCGTATTGCTGCGCGCGCGCCGTACCAAACCGTATGAGCGGCTTTCCCGCGTGCGGCTACCACCGCAGATCGTGGCATGCATTCAATCTTTGCCGCACGTCCCATCACCCATGCGGCCAGTCTGCCCGCGCGCCCGGGGCATCCTCACTTTTTTTATCCCATCCCGGCTCGCCCCTGGCCGGTGTGTAGCGCAGGCTGTCGGCGAGGACGGGGTTTTCTTCGCGCCATTGTCTGACGTAATCGAGCCAGCCCTGTTCGCCATGGGTGTAGCGCCAGGTCAGCCAGGCCATCGCCTGGGTGGTGGAATCCACCTGGTCGTCGTGGCGCGCATTGGGAAAGCTCGTCAGTTCGCGTAAGTATTCGTCGAGCCACGGCGCTTCCTTGGGCAGATGCACCCGTCCCTGTTCCATGGTCGCGGTCTGCGCCCAGAGCCGCATGCTCTTGTCGCCGGCCGGCTCGCAGGCGAACACCCCGTTGACCTGCGCGAAGTTCAGTTCCTGGAGCAGCTGGGTGCCCGAAGCGCGATCCTCGATCAGCACCGAGTCGCAGCGATGTTCGGCCGCAAGCTCGGCGATGGCGCGCTTGAGCTCGGGAAATTCCATCCGCCGGCGCAACACATGGAGCAGCCAGAAATGGCGGTTGCGAATGCCCCACACCGTCAGGGCGCTGTAATCGGAAAGCTCGCTCGCCTTATTGGCGGTGTCGCAGGAAAGCACCCGCAGGTCGAACTTCGCCGGCAGCTCTTGCGGCCCATAGCGGGGGAACCAGCGGGTCTTCACCATCGCCCCTTCGCGCGGACACGGCGCCTGCTGATATTGCGCCAGAAACGCCGGCGAGCCCATCTGCGCCCGCAGACGCGCCAGGGTGGCGGCGGATTCGCGCGCGGGATGCAGAATGCCGCCGCTCGATCGTTTGAAGTTCTTGGCGCCGTAGGGCGTTGGCACGGCGAAGCATTCGTCGTCTTCGGCGATGGCCGGAAACGAAAGCACCTCCCAGCCCCCTTTCGCCGTCGCATGGCCGATCAGATCGTCTTCGTGCAGCCGCTGCATGACCAGCACGATCGCCCCCTTCTCCTTGTCGTTGAGCCGCGAGATCAGCGCGGTGTCGAACCATTCGTTGACGGCGCGCCGGCGCGCGTCGGACCAGGCTTCTTCGGCTTTCAGCGGATCGTCGATGACGATCAGATCGGCGCCGCGGCCGGTGAGAACCCCGCCGACGGAAGTGGAGAGGCGAAAGCCGCCCGCCGTGGTGGCGAATTCCGCCACCGCCTGCTTGTCGGGCGAAAGCCGGGTCTTGAAGATCGCCTGATAGAACGCCGCGTTCAGCAGAGCGCGGCAATCGCGCGCCAGCTTGTCGGCCAGATCCTGGGCGTAGCTGGCGCAGATGATCTGGCGCGCGGGTTCGTGGCCCAGCACGAAGGCGACGAAAGCGATCGACACCATGTGGGATTTGAGATGCCGGGGCGGCAGCGCGATCGCCAGCCGCGCGATTCGCCCGGCGCGCACCGCTTCCAGCTTCGCCGCCATCACCTCCAGATGCCAGTTGCCGAGATAGGGGGTGTCGCCGTTCAGCGCCCGGAAACAGCGATGGCCGAAGGCGGTGAAGTCGCGGCGCAGAATGTCGGCGTAGCGGGCCTGTGTGCGGTCGGTCATGGCGTTGGCTTTCGCGATAGTCTCCGCGTGTCATGGCCCGGCATGGCCCCCGGATCGCAGTCCGGGGGATGTCCGGGCCACCCGGTTGGCGGTGCGGATGAACAAGCTGGGTGGCCCGCCGCCGCGGGCCATGACAGATGATGAATGGAAGGGCAGCGTTGCGGGGTGGCGCTCACGGGCAATACTCCGGTTCCGGCCCTTGCTCCGGCGCCGGTTCCGGCTCCGGGTCGCAGAGCCGGCGGTGGATTTCGTCGATGGTCTCGCGGTCGGCGGCGGTGAAGGCGGGAAGCTGCGAGGCCGCTTCGCTCGCTTTCGCCACCGTCTGCTCGACCCGCAGCAGCACCGCTTCGATGGCGCGGTTGTCGCCGGCCATCGCCTTGTCGATCTGCGCCTGGATCAGGGCTTCCAGCTTCGATCTGGGCGAGGCGCCGTCGGCGTCGCCCTTGCCCGGCGCGGCCTGCTCGACTTCGCTCAGAAACGCGGTTGCGAGATTATGGGCGCCTTTCGGGCGGCCCTTGGGATTGCCGGAGCGGCCGGGCTTGAAGCGGGGCATGATGTTTCACGTTTGTTCTTCGCGGTGGACCATAGCGCCCGTTTTGGTATTGTGTCAAACCGATTCAGACGATATATAGGAAGACACGGACCACGGTCTTGATTGCCTATTTTCATGGACATTAAACGATTTAGTGTCTATGATAATAGGCAGAGGCACACATTATGCGCTCCGCGCCGCCCCTACCGCTTCCCACGAAACGCGCCCTCGCCAAACTCGGCGAGGATATCCGCAATGCGCGCATTCGCCGTCAGATCACCACCACCACCATGGCGGAGCGTGCATTTATCACCCGCACCACGCTGAACAAGGTGGAACGCGGCGATCCTGCCGTCTCGCTCGGTATTTATGCGAACGTACTGTTCTCTCTTGGATTGACCGACCGCCTCGCAAGCCTCGCGGACATTCGTGAGGACGAATTGGGTCTCCAGCTGGACGAGGAGCGTCTGCCAAAGCGGGTCCGTCCGCGCCGCAGCCGAAAGGCCGACTGATGGAAACGGGCCTTCATGTCTATATCGACCTCAAGGGCGAACCTCACCTCGTTGGAAGACTCTGGACGCGGCGCAAGGCGCGAGCCGAAAGCGCGTCCTTTGAGTATCAAGCAGAATGGCTCGCGAACCCGCTCCGCTTCGCATTGGAACCGGCGCTCGTTCTCGGCAAGGACCCGCAGCATACCCTTCCCGGCCGCGCGCTGTTCGGTGCGATAGGAGACTCGGCCCCGGATCGCTGGGGGCGGGTTTTGCTTCAGCGCGAGGAACGCCGGCAAGCTCGATTGGAAAAACGTCCGCCGCATACATTATCCGAAGCCGATTATCTGCTCGGCGTCAGTGATTTTACACGGTCCGGGGCTCTTCGCTTCGCGCGGGAAATCGGCGGCGCATTTCTGGCACCGGGAGCGGCAGCACAAGTGCCGCCGCTCGTCGAGCTTCCAAAACTGCTCAATGCCGCCATGAAGATCGGCACTGAAAACGAAGGCGATGAGGACTTGCGCCTTCTGCTCGCGCCCGGCTCGTCACTCGGTGGCGCACGGCCAAAAGCGTCTGTTGTCGATAAGGACGGCCAATTGATGATTGCGAAGTTCCCGCAATCGGACGACACGATCCGCGTATCGCTTTGGGAAGCAACCGCCCTCAAACTTGCTTCGCTTGCCGGAATAACGACGCATACTTGGCGGCTGCAGGAAATAGCTGCGCGCCCCGTTCTTCTACTGCGTCGCTTCGATCGCGCGGACAAGGAACGCATCCCGTTCCTGTCAGCCATGAGCATGCTCAACGCGATTGATAACGAGCCGCACAGCTATATGGAACAGGCCGATGCCCTGCGCCGGTACGGCTCGCACCCGGAAGCCGATTGCGCCGAACTATGGCGGCGCATCGTGTTCAACGTCCTGATCTCCAATACCGACGACCATCTGCGTAACCACGGCTTTCTCTATGACACCGCGCGCGGCTGGCGGATTTCCCCGGCCTACGATCTCAATCCGGTGCCGCTCGATATCAAGCCGCGCATCCTGTCACTGG
Source organism: Rhizomicrobium sp. (assembly GCA_036511745.1). Lineage (GTDB taxonomy): Bacteria > Pseudomonadota > Alphaproteobacteria > Micropepsales > Micropepsaceae > Rhizomicrobium. The sequence goes on along the minus strand of DATCBQ010000113.1, from coordinate 1,355 downwards.
CGATTGACGAAGCGGACGACACGGCTTCGCTCGATGTTGCGCTTTCTGCGGCGCGCCATTTCGGTTTGAAACCGAAGGCCGCGCAGAAAATTACCCGCGAAGTCGGCAACGCCGTTGCCGGTTGGCGCAAAGAAGCCGCTTCCCTCGGGCTCAAGGCCCAGGAAATCGACCGGATGAGTTCGGCTTTCGAGCACGATGACTTGAAAGCAGCGGTTAAGCTCTAGCAGGCGAACAGGCAGCAATTTTGGGGGCCATCGCCGCCGCGGCCCGATCCAGCACCCTAAAGGCGCAATTCCTTCGCGCCGATGAGGGTGCAATGTGGGCGTCCGACAGTATGGAGAGGCGCTCGCTAAATCGACTCTGACGCCGTAACCACGTCAGCGCCACGTCTCCATTGGGCACGCAAGCTTGCCGGCGACCAGGCTTCAAAAGGCGATTATGCACTTCACAACCCTAGCGGCAAGGGGTAGACAGGTCGCCGTGACAGGCCGGACGGGGTGCGGACCTTAGCGGGTCCGCTTCTTCTTCGCCTTGGGTTTGGCCTTCTTCAGCTTGCCGCCGTCCGGCTTCACCTGAAGCGCCTTGCCCATGATCCGGTCGAACTCTCGCCCGCTCATGCGCATTTCGCTATCCGTATCCGTCGCCTTTGCTGTCATCGGTACACATCCTTTCGATGCCCTATGTCCAGAATCACAATGATAATCGGGCGCACCGAGTACAGGATTCTATAGTCGCCTTGGCGCACCCGGTAAACAGGATATTCGCCGTCCGTCACCCCCACAAGCTGCTTGCATCCTAGCGGCGTCGGGTCGGCTGCCAATTTCTCAATTCGGCGTTTGATCTGCCCTCGGATTTTTGTGGGGACATTCTTCTCAAGATATTCAAGGGCGCTCTCGGAAAATGCGAATCCGTAAAGGCGCGACACTGATTAGGTTTCTATCTTTGCGAGTCTCGCGCTCAACTCTTCGCCCTTAACGAGACGTTCCGTGATCCGTCTGCGCACAATATCCCGATCTATGTCGTCGGTCACTTCTTCAAACGCAACAGCCTCAATGCGACCGGCAGAGGCAAGATGCTCCCGAACAAAAGCGATAACTTCCTTCCCACTGGGCATCGGAAGCCATGCAATTCGGCGAGGTGTAATTTGCGCTCCATAACTATAGCGCCATTTTTCATGCCGAATGGTGGCGCATGCGACGTACAACAGCTCTCTCGCGACGCCTTCTTTCGGCACGAGAAGATAGCAATGGTCTGTAACTCCGCACGGCCATTCTTGAACAAAGGCTTCTCCGATACTACCTGTCCCCGGAACGGTTGCAAAGGGCGCTTCCATAAGGCCCTCAAATTCGAAGAAG
>DATCBQ010000112.1:0-32236 GCA_036511745.1 Rhizomicrobium sp. | reverse complement strand
GCCAACCCAGCGGGCAATTTCGCGCTCTCTGCCAATTACGACGCAAGCGGCGACGGCACTTATCGCAATTCTCCGGTACCCACTACCTTCACCGGTGTCGTCCAGGGCCTGGGCAATACAATCTCGAACATCACCGTCGTCGAAGTCGAAGGCGACAATGGCGTCGGTGGATTGTTCTCGGAGATCGGGCCGGCCGGCGCGGTGGAGAATCTGGACCTGGCAGCGGTCAGCGTCGCTGCTGGCGGTCTTGTCTACTGGAACAAAGGCTTGTTGTTCGGAGATCACGTCAGCGGGACCGTTGGCAGCAGATCGAGGGAGGACCTATCGGGCGGCTTGGCCGCATTGAGCTTTGGAACGATTGCCAATTGTTCCTCAAGCGCGAGCGTAGTCGGAGGAAAAAAGGCCCTCGAGGGCGGTTTGGTGGCTACCTTTACAGGCACGATCAGCAATTCATACGCCACGGGTTCCGTCACAGCCCGCAACAAGGATTCACCTGTTGGAGGGCTGGTCGGCATTAGTTACGGAGGAAGCATCCTCAATTCTTACGCCGTGGGCTCGGTGCGCGGCACGTTTGCGGGAGGGCTGATTGGTTTTAACAACAACGACGCTTTGAACGTCGCGACTTCCTATTCGACGGGCAAGATCGTAGGATCGGCATACCCCGGCGGCTTCATCGGCTATTTCGGCTCAGGTGTCCCCCCGACGAACAATTATTGGGATACCACGACAAGCGGCACCGACCAGGGCACGGGCAACGACGGAAATGTTCCTGGCATCACCGGCCTGACGACACAGCAGCTTCAATCCGGCCTTCCCACCGGTTTCGATCCCACGATCTGGGCGGAGAAGCCGAAGATCAACGACGGCTTCCCCTATCTGATCGCCAACCCGCCGCCGAAGAAATAGGTTCGGCACTTCGAACGGAACGCATTCGCCGAACGAAACTCACACACCGCAGCCGCTGTCTTCCCAGCTCCAAATCGCTGATGAATTCGCTGGTCACAGCAACGTGCTGGCCGCCGGCGAATCGCTGTTGAAATCCCTGTTGGCAGCGAATGCCGCGAGGGGGTGCGGCGGCGCGAATCGGTGATGATCGCTGATAAGAATCGCTGATGGCAGCGAATGGGACGATTCAGGGCAACGCGAAGGCGACCACGCTGTCGCCGCGGGTGGTGTCGAGTGCGGCATGGCCGCCGGCGGCGATCACCACATATTGCCGGCCCTTCCAGAGATAGCTCATCGGCGTCGCCTGGCCGCCCGCCGGCAAGCGCCCGCGCCAAAGTTCGGCGCCGGTTTTCGCGTCGTATGCGCGCAGATAATTGTCCATCGCCGCCCCGATGAAAACCAGGCCGCCCGCCGTGACGATGGGTCCGCCCATATTCGGGGTTCCGGTTTTGCCCAGCAGATATTGCGACAGCGGCGCGACATCTTGCGTGGTGCCAAGCGGCGACTCCCACAGCACATGGCCGTCATGCAGGTCGATCGCGTGCAACTGGCCCCAGGGCGGCGGATTGCAGGGCAGCCCGAACGGGCCCTTGAGCACCGCGCGCAGCATCGCGAACGGCGTGCCGCGCTGGCGCGAAATCTCGAGGTCCGGATTGGCGCTCTTGACGGAGGCAAAATCCTTCGCGGCGATGAGCCTGACCAGATGCATCGCGCTCGAGGTGTTGACATAGGCGATGTCGTGCGCGGCATCGAACGCAAGGCCGCCCCAGTTCGTGCCGCCGCCCGTGAACGGATACAGGATCGTGCCGCGCAGCGACGGCGGCGTGTAAAGACCATCGGCGCGGGCGCCCGCGATGAGATCGTGACATTTGCCGCGATCCCAGAAGGTCAGCCCGAAAGCGTCGTCCGGCCTGATGCGCGTGGGCGCCAGCGGGCGCGGCGCGATGGGAAACGGCTGGGTCGGGGAAAGCTGCTCGCCGGGGGCGCCATTCTGAGGTACCTTTCGCTCTTCCACGGCAATGATCGGCTCGCCGGTCAATCGGTTCAGGGTGAACAGCAGGCCCTGTTTGGTCGGCTGCAGCAAAGCCGGCGTTGTGGCGCCCCGATAGGTGACGAGCGCCAGCGTCGGCTGCGCGGGAACATCGTAATCCCATAGATCGTGATGGGTGACCTGGAACGACCACGCAACCTTGCCCGTCTCGACATGCAGCGCCACGACCGAGTCGGCGTAGCGGTTATTGCCCGGCCGCGCGCCGCCGTAAAAGTCCGGGCTCGGACTTGTCGTCGGCAGGTAGACCAGTCCGTGTTCTTCGTCGGACGATAAGGGCGCCCAGACATTGGCGGCGCCGGTCTGACGTGCGCCCTGGCCGGACCAGCTGGCGGCGTTCGCGGCCGTCGGATTGCGGGGAATGGGGTCGAAGCTCCAGCGCGGCGCGCCGGTCACCGCGTCATAGGCATGCACGGTCCCGCGCGGCGCATCCACCCGCTGGTTGTCGTCGATCGACGAGCCGACGATCACGAGCCCATGAGTGACCAAAGGCGGGGACGTGTTCTGCTGTTCGCCCGGATAGAACATTTTGGGCGACGGGACGATTGCAACCGTCCCCTGGTTGCCGAAGTTGGCGCAGGGTTTGCCGGACGCGGCATCGAGCGCGATCAGGCGGCGATCGTTGGTGACGACAAAAATGCGGCCGTTACAGAAGGGCGCACGGCGATTCGCCCCGCGCCAGTAGGCCACCCCGCGGCAGACGAAGTCATTGGGATAGCGAAGGGTGGGATCGAGCTTGGGATCGAATCGCCAAAGCTCTTTGCCGGTGCCCGGGTCCAGCGCGCTGACTTCGTCGAATGGCGAACAGACAAAGAGTTTCCCGTCGGCGAGAATGGGCGTGTCCTCGAACGAGGCGTTGCGGATGGCGGCGCCCTTCGTGGCGAGGTCGCGGGTCGAGAATGTCCAGGCGGCTTTGAGCCTGCCCACATTGGCGGGCGTTATCTGCGCCGCCGTCGCGTAACGCTGTCCGCCCTGATCGCCGCCGTAATATTCCCAGCCGGGGCCGGCCGCGCGCGCGGCGCCGGCCGTCAGCAGCAACGCTGCAATAATCACCCCGGCAAAACGTCTCGCCCCCACAGCCGACGCCTACGCCAGGAATTCGTGCATGATCTGATCCTTGGCCATGGCGGCCAGCTCTTCCATCCGGCTGCGGATGAAATGCTCGGAATATCCCAGGTTTCCGGAGGCAAAATCGCCGCGGATTTTCCGCACCAGATCTTCGTCGTCGGCGCCGCGAACTTCCAGTTCCAGCAGCGTCGCCACGTAGCTGTCGGCCTCCGCCTGCTTCAAACCGAGCGCCTCGGCAGCCCATTGCGCCAGAAGTTTGTTGCGCCGGGTGACGACACGAAAGCGCAGATCCTCGTCATGGGCCCATTTGGCCTCCATAGTTTTTTCGCGCTCGTCGAAACCACTGCTCATCCCAACCTCTTGAAATAGTGGAAAAAAAGCCAGGCGACACCGCCTCGCGCCCGCACTTTAACCCAAGCCGCGGATAGAACTCTACCGCGAAGCCTCTCGCCGACGGCAAGCGTTGCTGCGGGGTACCGCTATCCGCTAAGTTCCCCGCTCGACGGGGTCTCGCTGTTCGGAGGTCCCGTCACGCGTTTTCGGCGGTCGCGCGCCGCAAGGACGACACCCATGAAACGCCGGCGAATGATTTACGAGGGCAAGGCCAAAATCCTCTACGAAGGCCCCGAGCCCGGCACCTTCGTGCAGTACTTCAAGGACGATACCACCGCCTTCGACGCCACCAAGCGCGCGACGATCGAAGGCAAGGGGGTGCTCAACAACCGCATCTCCGAATACCTGATGACGCAGCTGGCGGCCATCGGCGTGCCCACGCATTTCGTGCGCCGACTCAACATGCGCGAGCAGCTCGTCAAGGAGGTGGAGATTGTTCCGCTGGAGGTGGTCGTGCGCAACGTCGCGGCGGGATCGCTCTCCAAGCGCCTCGACATCGAGGAAGGCACCGTGCTTCCCCGCTCGATCATCGAGTACTACTACAAGAACGACAAGCTTCACGATCCCTGGGTCTCGGAAGAGCACATCACGGCTTTCGGCTGGGCGAGCCCCCAGGACCTCGACGATATCGTCAATCTCACCATTCGCATCAACGATTTTCTGACGGGGCTTTTCCTGGGCGCCGGAATCAAGCTTGTCGATTTCAAGGTCGAATTCGGCAGGCTGTGGGAAAACGAGTATATGCGAATCGTGCTGGCGGACGAGATCAGTCCGGATTCCTGCCGCCTGTGGGATACGACGACCAACGAGAAGATGGACAAGGATCGTTTTCGCCGCGATCTGGGCGGTGTCGTGGAAGCCTATTCCGAAGTGGCGCGGCGCCTTGGCATCATGCCCGAATCGGTTCAGGGCGAACAAAAAGGCCCGGTTCTGGTGAAGTGACCGCGCGCCGATGCGCCGCAGAACCCGACCCTCGATAGAGGGTAGATTGACGTCGTGAGTCGCAGTGACTGGTGAAACGAAAATGAGAGCGCGCGTCTTCGTCAGGTTCAAGACCGGCGTGCTGGATCCGCAGGGCAACGCCATCGGCAATGCGTTGCGGGGGTTGGGGTTTTCCCAGGTCCGCGAGGTGCGCCAGGGCAAGGTGATCGACCTTGAGCTTGCCGAACGTGATGAAACGAAGGCCCGCGCGAGCCTGAAAGAGATGTGCGAGAAGCTCCTCGCCAACACGGTGATCGAGAAATACGAGATCGAGCTTTTGCCATGAAGTCCGCCGTGATCGTTTTCCCCGGCTCCAACTGCGACCGCGATGCGGCGACCGCTCTCGAACACCTCGCGGGTGAAAAGCCCGCTCTGGTATGGCACGGAGACAGCGAATTGCCGGATGTCGATCTGGTCGTGCTGCCAGGAGGATTTTCCTATGGCGATTATCTTCGCAGCGGCGCCATGGCGGCGCAGTCGCACATCATGAGGGACATCAAGACGAAGGCCGGGAAAGGTCTTGCGGTGCTGGGCATCTGCAACGGATTTCAGATGCTGACGGAAACCGAATTGCTTCCGGGCGCGCTTCTGCGCAACGCAGAATTGAAGTTCGTCTGCCGGCCGGTGGGCCTCGAAGTCGAGGAAACGCAATCCGCATTCACCCGCAAATACGACAAGGGCCAGCACGTGACGTTCCCCGTCGCGCATGGTGATGGCAATTATTTCGCGGATGAAACGACGCTCGATCGCCTCGAAGGCGAAGGCCGCGTCGTCTTTCGTTATGCGCCGGGCGAAAATCCGAACGGCTCGGCGCGCGATATCGCAGGCATCCTGAGCGAGAAGCGCAACGTGCTGGGCCTGATGCCGCATCCCGAGCGCGTTTGCGACCCGCTGCTTGGCGGCACGGACGGCATTGCATTGTTTCAAAGTCTCATCGAAGCCCTGTCGTGACGTGAACGAAATCACCCCGGAAATCGTCCGCGAGCACGGGCTCAGCGAGGAAGAATACGCGCGCGTCAAGCGACTTCTCGATCGCGATCCGAACCTGGTCGAGCTCGGAATCTTCTCGGTAATGTGGAGCGAACATTGCTCCTACAAATCCACCCGCACGCACCTGCGCCGGCTTCCGACACAGGCGCCGTGGGTGCTGCAGGGTCCCGGCGAGAATGCCGGTATCGTCGATATCGGCGATGGCGATGCCGCCATCTTCAAGATGGAAAGCCACAACCATCCTTCGTTCATCGAGCCGTATCAGGGCGCCGCAACAGGCGTGGGCGGCATCATGCGCGACGTCTTCACCATGGGCGCGCGACCCATCGCGATGCTGAATGCATTGCGGTTCGGCGATCCCGCACATCCCAGGACGCGCCACCTGGTTGCCGGTGTCGTGGCCGGTATCGGCGGCTACGGCAATTGCATGGGTGTGCCGACCGTCGGCGGCGAAGTGAATTTCCACCCTTCCTACAACGGCAACATTCTGGTCAACGCGATGTGCGTGGGCGTGGCGCGCAAGGACAGGATTTTTCTGTCGGCGGCAAAGGGCGCGGGCAATCCCGTCGTTTATATCGGCTCGAAAACCGGGCGCGACGGCATTCACGGCGCCACCATGGCATCGGCCGAATTCAACGCGGACTCGGAAGAAAAGCGCCCGACCGTGCAGGTGGGCGATCCGTTTACGGAGAAGTTGTTGCTCGAGGCGTGTCTCGAATTGATGGCGACGGATGCCATCATTGCGATCCAGGACATGGGTGCGGCCGGGCTTACCTCATCGTCTGCCGAGATGGCCGACAAAGGAGGGACCGGCATCGAACTCGATCTCGACCGTGTTCCGCAGCGCGAAGCGAACATGACAGCCTACGATATGATGCTCTCCGAATCCCAGGAGCGCATGCTGGCCGTGCTGAAGCCCGGCCGCGAGGAACAAGCCGAACGCATCTTCCGGAAATGGGAGCTCGATTTCGCCGTGATCGGCGTAACGACGGATACCGGCCGGCTCGTGGTCAGGCACAAGGGGGAGATCGTCGCCGCCATGCCGGTTAGTGCGCTGTCGGATGCGGCGCCGGTTTACGAACGGCCGATCGAACGCCGGCCGCCGGCGACCGGAACGCCTTCATTCGATCGCGCACGCCCTGTTATAGGCTCGCTTTTGAAGCTTCTCGGTTCGCCGGATCTCTGTTCCCGGCGCTGGATCTGGGAGCAATACGATACATCCGTCATGGCCGACACTCTGCAATGTCCCGGAGGCGATGCGGCCGTCGTGCGCGTGCACGGCACAACCAAGGCTCTTGCAATCACGACGGACGTGACACCGCGCTATTGCAGTGCGGACCCCTTTGAAGGAGCCCGACAGGCGGTCGCGGAAGCATGGCGCAATTTGTGCGCGGTAGGCGCGAAGCCGCTGGCCGTTACGGACAACCTCAATTTCGGCAATCCCGAGAAGCCCGAGATCATGGGCGAGATAGCCTCCTCGGTGGATGGCATAGCCGAAGCATGTCGCGTACTGGAATTTCCGGTGATCTCGGGCAATTGCTCGCTGTACAACGAGACCAATGGCGAAGCGATCCTGCCGACGCCGGCGATCGGCGGTGTAGGCCTGATCAGGGACGTTCGGCGCATGGCGACGATCGCGTTCAAACGCGAAGGCGATGCGATACTGCTGATCGGAGAAGCGACAGGTCATCTCGGTCAGTCGCTGTATCTTCGCGAAATCGAGGCTCGCGAAGAGGGTGCGCCGCCGCCGGTCGATCTGGCCGCCGAAAAGCGCAATGGCGAGCTTGTCCGGTCGCTGATCGAGTCCGGTCAAGCGGACACCGTGCATGATCTCTCCGACGGCGGGCTGCTGATTTGCGTTGCGGAAATGGCTATGGCTGGCGGCATCGGCGCGCAGATGTTGTCAGCGCGGAATGAAATTCCGTATTTCTTTGGCGAGGATCAGGGACGATATGTTCTTGCCGTTCCCGCTGCGTCGGCGGATCGCATTCTTGCGGCAGCCAAATTATCGGATGTGCCGATGGCTTTGCTCGGCCGCACCGGTGGGGATAAGATTGCGCTCGACGAATGCGGAGAAATAGCAGTTGCGGCGCTGAAAAAAGCGCACGAAGCATGGCTGCCGCGCTATATGGCGGGCAGCAAGCTTCCGCCAACCAATTGAGGATAGCGCGATGGCGATGACCCCAGGCGAAATTGAAAAGCTTATTTTCGAAGCGTTTCCCGACGCGGAGGTGACGATCACCGACCTTGCCGGCGATAACGATCACTATGCCGCTATGGTCGCGAGCAGGGCTTTCAAGGGGAAGACACGCGTCCAGCAGCACCAGATGGTTTATGAAGCCCTGAAGGGCCGCATGGGCGGGGTATTGCATGCGCTTTCACTACAGACGGCGGCCAAGGATTGAGCACGTCTTGACGGGCCTTCCACCCGCGCTTAAGTGACGCGTGAACACAAACGCAAAAGAGGATGACATGACCGATTCGTCCGAAGCGCGCATCCAAAACGAGATCTCGGGAAACGACGTCGTCCTGTTCATGAAAGGAACGCCGGTGTTTCCGCAGTGCGGCTTCTCGGCTGCCGTCGTCCAGATTCTTACCAATATCGGCGTGAAGTTCAAAGGCATCGACGTGCTGAAGGATCCCGAGCTCCGCCAGGGCATCAAGACGTTCTCGAACTGGCCGACCATTCCCCAGCTTTATGTCAAGGGCGAGTTCGTCGGCGGCAGCGACATCATTCGCGAAATGGCCGAGAGCGATGAACTCGAGCCGTTTTTCGCCCAGCGCGGCATCGCGTCAGCGAACGGGTAACGCCAACTCAGTCCGCGAAGTGGCGTTCCCAAACGGGTGCGATTTTCGGACGTAACGAAAGTGCCCGCGCCAGCGCTTGAAGCCGCGGAATGTTATCCCCGTCCAGCCAGTCCTTTCCGACCGATCCGCGCCAACGCGTGAACATCGCCGCGTAGATATCGAGAATCGAGAAGCCGCCGGCAAGCAGCCAGGGCTCTGCAACGTTGCGTTCCACAATCAGCAAGCGCTCGCGAATGCGTTTTTGCACGCGAGCGCGCAAGGCATGCGCTTCTTCGCCTTCTGTCACGAAGCGTTGCGGATAGTCCGATATCTCTACCATCGGATAGATTTCCGAGGCCATGAAGGCGAGCCAGCGATAGGCTTGCCCGCGGGCAGCCCCAGCGGCCGGCGGAAGCAGTTTCGCGTTGGGAAAATGGTCGGCGATCGTGAGCAGGATCGCCGCGGATTCGGTTACGATCTCGCCTTCCGGCAATCTTAACGCGGGCACTTTGCCAGACGGATTGACGGCAAGGAATTTCGGCTCCTTTTGTTCGTTTCTGTCGAGGGAGATTCGATGGAACTCGTAAGGCGCGCCGGCTTCCGCCAGGGCTGCTTCCGCGGAAAAGGCTCCCGAGCGGAGGTCTCCGAAGATGCTGTAGGTCAAGGCAGCCTCCTCAAGCAAAAGGCCCGCGGACGGTTTCGCGGGCCCCGAACATTACGCCATCCGGTCCGCGTCAGCGCGAGTAGAACTCGACGATAAGGTGCGGCTGCATTTGCGAAGCATAGGGAACGTCTGCAAGCCTGGGCGTACGCAGAAGTTTCGCGGTCATCTTGCCGTGATCGGCTTCTACATAGTCGGGCACGTCGCGTTCCGCACTTTTGGAGGCTTCGAGAACCAGCGCCATATCCCTGGCTTTTCCGCCCAGCTCGATCGCGTCGCCTTCTTTGACCTGATAGCTCGCGACCGTCACGCGCCGGCCGTTCACCCGTACATGTCCGTGACTCACCAGCTGACGGGCCGCGAAAGGCGTGGGAACGAACTTGGCGCGATAGACAACCGCGTCCAGCCTGTGCTCAAGCAACCCGATCATGTTCTCCCCGGTATCGCCGGTCTTGCGGGATGCTTTCTGGTAGTAGCCGTGAAACTGCCGTTCGGTGATGTTGCCGTAATAGCCTTTCAGCTTTTGCTTAGCCTGCAATTGTGTGCCGTAGTCGGAGAGTTTTTTCGAGCGGCGCTGGCCATGCTGCCCCGGGCCATAGGAACGCTTGTTCACCGGGCTCTTTGGGCGACCCCAGATATTTTCGCCCATGCGGCGATCAAGCTTGTATTTCGAGGTCGTGCGCTTCGTCATGAATCGTCCAAAATGGTGCGGAAAACGGGTCCGCAGGGCAACCCTCGCGGAAAGGCGCGCACTATAGCCATCGACTTCGCGCTGTCAAACGTCCGCCGCGGAGCGCGTCGAGCGCTTGTCGTATGCTTATTCCCTTCCGCTCTTGTGCTTATGTACTTTCGCGCTTCGGCTCAGGCGCGTTCGACAGAACATCCTTAACTTTTGCCGCAAGCTGTTTAAGGCCAAAGGGCTTGGGGAGAAAATGCAGTTCTTCCGCTTTCTCGTCATGTCGGCGAAATGCTTCTTCGGCATATCCGGACATGAAGATGACAGCCATATCAGGACGCAGCCGCTTGACCTCGCGTACGAGAGTTGGACCATCCATATTCGGCATCACGACATCGGTGATGAGCAGGTGAATGGCGCCACGCTGCTGCTTGACGATTTCCAGCGCTTCCTCGCCGCCTGCCGCTTCCAACACCCTGTATCCCCGCAGTTTGAGCGCGCGGGCGGCAAAGCTGCGCACCGCTTCTTCATCCTCGACCAGCAGGATCGTGTCTTCGCCGGTGATGTCGCGGGGCGCCGCGCGTTCGGGTTCGGGGGGCGCGGCCGACTCTGTCCTGTAGCGCGGCAGGTAAATGCGAAAGGTCGTGCCTTTGCCCATCTGGCTTTCGACAGTCAGAAAACCGCCCGTCTGCTTGACTATGCCGTAGACGGTCGCGAGGCCCAGGCCGGTGCCGTGGCCCACGGGTTTCGTGGTGAAGAAAGGATCGAAAATTTTTCCCAGGTGCTCTTTAGGAATTCCCACGCCCGAGTCGCGCACTTCGATCCGGACATAGTCGCCCGGCGGCATAATGCCGGCACCCGTAGCCGCCGGTTGCGTCACCGTTTCATTTGCCGTGGCGATAGCCACCTCTCCGCCCCTCGGCATGGCGTCGCGTGCATTGACGACGAGATTGATGATCGCATTGGAAATCTGCGTTTCGTCGGCACGCACGGACCACAGTTCGTTGCCGTGATCGAGCTTGAGCTCGACACCTTCCCGCAGCAGGCGGCGCAGCATCACTGCCAGTTCTGCGATAACTTCGCGCAGCGCCAATACGTGCGGCTGCAATGTTTGTTTGCGCGAGAACGCGAGCAGCTGACCCACTAAAGTGGCGGCACGCAGGGCATTTTGATGAATTTCGTTGATCTCCTTGAAGGACGGATCACCCGCCGCGTGGCGCATCAGCAGGAACTCGCTGTTGCCGATGATCACCGTGAGGAGATTGTTGAAATCATGCGCCACGCCGCCGGCAAGTTGCCCGACAGCCTGCATTTTCTGCGACTGCGCAAATTTCGTTTCGAGTGCCTTTTGTTCGGAGACATCTACGAGATACAGGATGACGAATTTTTCGGATTGACCGCCAATAGCGCACACATGAAGCTCGGCCATCCGCTCGCTTTCGCCGGCAATCCCGATCTCGACGACGCGCGTCGAAATGTCTTGCGCCGCGCCTGCGATCGCGTCAGCTACTTTCGAACTGTCAGTCCGGTTCAACAGATCGGCAAGCGAAAGCTTCTGTGCCGGGTGCCCGAAGAAACGTGCGAAGGTGTCGTTCGCTTCAAGAATTTTTCCGGTCCCGTCGACGACGGCCACTCCGACGGGGGCATCGCGCAGGAGCGGCACCCACATCGATGCAGGCGTGGGTGGACACGGCGGCTCCATCCGCGGCGTGCCGGCAGCGGCGGGTGCAAGGCGGGGCGTGAACCACCACGCAGCCTGCCCGCCCGTCAGGGGACGGACCGCGCCAAGGAGTTCCATTCCCGGTGACAGCGTGATTATCTCTTCCCGAGGCTTGCCCTGGCTTGCGCTATGCGTCAGCCGATACAGATTTGCCGCTGCGGATTCGCCTGCGAGGGCCAGTTCCGGAGGCGGCGCAGCCTCTCCCGCTTTTGTTCCCACGAGGCGGCGGTAAGCATCGTTGCAATCGAGAACAGCACCGCTTTGCTCGGTGATGACCCACGCCACGTTCGCCCGCGCTGCAGCTTCCCCAATCCGCAACGCATCGATTCTTCGGAGATTTCCGCGGGGCCAGACGGCAAAAAAAAGTAGCGACGACATGACACCGACCCCGGCAATCAGGATCAGGCCCGACCACCCGGAAACTTGTGGTGTGCCTATCGCAAGACCGGCGCAGATTAGCGCAAGCAGCACCAAAACAATTGCGGCCCAGCGCCAGCGGCCTCGCGGCAAACCGTAACTGCCGATCCCGGCCAGACGGGAAACATTCGCTGGAAGCGAATCATCGCCAGCTGTCATCTTGCGATTCTATCAGCGCGAGGTGCGGCCCGTAAGGCGATGGACGACAAAATCCAATCGACGTTCACAAAATAACATTCTATTTAGTGTACTACGCGTGGACAGCGAGGAGCACTCGGGGCCCTCTGAACGGTCACACATATATTCATCGGTCCCATGCATAAATTGCAGGTTGCCAAGTTCACGGGATTATCTATATGTTCTGAACATTGAACGCTTAAGGAGGTATTCACATGAGCAGAATCAGTTCCCTCGTTCTTGGCACCGCGCTCGCCTTATCAACAATAGCGCTCGCTCACGCGGATCCTGCCGTGAGCGGAACCTGGAAACTCAGCGTCGGAGCGAACGACGCACCATGCACCCTGACGCTGGCCGATGCCGGTGCGGCGAGCCCCTCGCCGGATTGTACCGGCGATATTTCAACCATCGGCTCCTGGAAAACTGTCGGGCCCAGCCTGCAGCTCTATTCCCCCGGCGGCGAGCTCGTCGCGTGGCTGAACCCCAAAGGCGACACCTTCGCGGGCACCCGCACATCCGATGGACGCAAGGTCGCGCTCGACCGCTGACATTTGTTACTCCCCAACTGAGGGCCGCGCGCGACGCATGCGGCCCTTCTTCTTTGGAAGAAGACGGGATTCTTGGGAGAAGACGGGTGTCGGCTTGCCGCGCGATCATCGCTTGGCTAAACAGCCGACGCGGCACGACAAGCCGGCGAAACGAAAGGGAAAGCGCACCCCTATGAAGGAACTCACCCATTTTGTCGGCGGCCACAAAATCCAGGGCGCATCGGGACGTTTTGGCGATGTGTTCAATCCGGCGACGGGAGAGGTTCAGGCAAAGGTTCCACTCGCCAGCCGTGCGGAAATGCGCAGCGCAGTCGAAGCGGCGGCAAAGGCTTTTCCCGGCTGGGCGTCGATCAACCCGCAGCGCCGCGCGCGGGTGATGTTCAACTTCAAGGCGCTGGTCGAGCAAAACATCGACGCGCTTGCGCAGATGTTGTCCGCCGAGCACGGCAAGGTGGTTGCGGATTCGAAAGGCGACGTCCAGCGCGGCATCGAGGTGATCGAATTTGCCTGTGGCATCCCTCACCTTGCCAAGGGTGAGTATACGCAAGGCGCGGGCCCCGGCATCGACATCTATTCCATGCACCAGCCGCTGGGCGTTGTCGCCGGCATCACGCCTTTCAACTTCCCGGCCATGATTCCAATGTGGATGTTCGGCGTCGCGATCGCCTGCGGCAACACCTTCATCTGCAAGCCCAGCGAAAAAGACCCCAGCGTCCCCTTGCGGCTGGCCGAGCTCTTCATGGAGGCGGGTGCGCCCGCGGGCGTCCTCAACGTCGTCAACGGCGATAAGGAAGCGGTCGATGCGATTCTCGAGGATCCCGATATTCAGGCCGTGAGCTTCGTGGGCTCTTCGGCGGTCGCGGAATATGTCTATTCGCGCGGAACAGCCCACGGTAAGCGCGTGCAGGCAATAGGCGGGGCGAAGAACCACGCCATCATCATGCCCGATGCCGACCTCGACCAGGTGACGAACGAGCTGATCGGCGCCGGCTACGGCTCCGCCGGGGAGCGATGCATGGCGATCTCGGTCGCCGTTCCGGTGACCGACAAGCTCGCCGACGCGCTGGTGAAAAAACTGAAGCCGCGCGTGGAAGCGCTGAAGGTCGCGCCGCCGACGGATCCGGATGCGGACTACGGGCCGATGGTGACGGCCGCGCATCGCGACAAGGTTGCGGACTATATTGAAATGGGCGTGAAGGAAGGCGCCGAGCTCGTCGTCGATGGACGCAATTTCCATCTTCAGGGATACGAAAACGGCTTCTACATGGGAGGGTCGCTGTTCGATCGCGTGACGACCGACATGAAAACCTATCGCGACGAAATTTTCGGCCCCGTGCTGCAGATCGCCCGCGCCAAGGATTTCGAGGAGGCAATCGCGCTGCCATCGACCCATCAATACGGCAACGGCGTGGCCATTTTCACGCGCGACGGCGATGCGGCGCGCGAGTTCGCCGCCCGGGTCAAAGTGGGGATGGTCGGGATCAACATTCCCATTCCCGTGCCGCTTGCCTATCATACCTTCGGCGGCTGGAAGCGCTCGGCTTTCGGCGACATCAACCAGCATGGCACCGAGGGCGTAAGATTCTTCACCCGGATCAAAACGGTGACCCAACGCTGGCCCAAGGGTGGCCTGCGTGAAAATTCCAGCTTCGTCATTCCAACGATGAAATGAAAAGGCGGGGCTGAATGTCGGATTCCCCTAATGCGGAGCATGCGCGCGGCGCGCTGTCCGCCGAGTGGCTGGTCGCGCGCATCGTCGTCGTCGGCGGCATTGTCGTTGCCGTTGCGGCAATTGTCTGGTTCGGTCTCTTACAGCCGGCGATGCTCAGGCGTGAAACCCTGGCCCGCATCCAACTGCATCAGACCGAAACCGTTCGCGCGGTGACCCAACTCTGCAAGACGGGACTTTCTGCCGCACAGAGCTTCGGCATCGTGCCTCCCTACGGACAGCTTTACGGTCACAACATTTACCGCACCAATGTCCAGGGGCGTTATGTGTGCGTAGCGTCCACCCATGCGACGCGCTACCTCGTGGCGGTCGATCTGTTCTGCCGCAATGTGAAGGACCGACGCTGCGTTTCGCTCTACAGCGTCACGCAGGCGAATGGCGCGGTTCTCTATCAGCGCCGGAGTTGAGCCGCGGATACCCTTGTGCGGGTTGCGCGTTACGATGCCATGACCGAGCGATATGTCGATTTCAACGAGGCAAAGGAACAGTTCGAAGCCCTGCTGGATGAGGCGGCGCGCGGGACCGACATCGTCATCGAGCAGAACGGCCGGCCGATTGTGCGGTTGCGCTGCGCCCTCCACGAGGAGCCGGCTCACGTCACGAAAGACCCCGAAAAGGGCGTCGATTTCGGACCTAAGGGGACCTGACCCGGGTTTGACTATTTCACTCCGCCCAAGGCGCAAATCCTGCGCCACTCCGCCGGACTGACGGGCTGTACGGAGAGGCGCGAAAATTTTACCAGCACCATGGTCTGAAGCTTTGCATCAGCTTTGATCTCGTCCAGAGTCACAGGCGTTGCAAGATCGGCGACCGCCTTCACTTCCACCAGCCCGAAGCGACCGCTTTCGTCGGACGGGTCGGGACGATATTCCCCGATTACTTCAACGATGCCGACAATGCTGCGCTCCTTGCCGGAATGGTAGAAAAAGCCGCGATCGCCTTTCTTCATCGCGCGCATATTCTTGGCCGCAGTGAAATTGCGCACGCCGCTCCACGGCTCCCCTTTGGCACCCTTTGCTTTCTGCTGGCTCCATGACCAGCTTTCCGGTTCGCTTTTCAGCAGCCAATAGCTCATCTTCGCCGCTCTCTAAAAGTTGGCGCCGCAGCGGTTGGCCGTCGCCTTCCAGGGGTGGACGTCCGAACTCGCGAACAGACCGGCTTTCACGTAAGGGTCGTCGGTGTGCCATCGGCGTGCCGCTTCGAGGTCGGCGGCTTCGATGACGATGAGACTCCCGATCATTTCGCCATCGGCATTCAGAAACGGGCCCCCCAGCCTGAGAACCTCCGTGCCCAGGGCATAGTCGAAATGCGCCTGCCGTGTGGCCATGCGCAATGAAAGCGCATCGGGCTTGTCCATGGCAATAATCGCAAACAGCATGTTCATTCGCTCCTGTGTGGGCGCAGCATGAGACGCGGCACCGCGGCCTCCGGTGTGAGCCTGTGCGCCAGAATGTCGGAGACGGTCTCGGCCACCGGAAGCTCGACGCCGTGGGCACTCCCGCGCGCAACGAGCGCGGGCGCGGTTTCCACACCCTCGGCGAGCGGTTGGCCGGGCGCCAGCAGTTCGGCCAATGACCTTCCATTGCCCAACGCGAGCCCGAACGAGAAATTGCGCGAGGTTGGGCTCGTTGCCGTAAGCACGAGATCGCCAAGACCCGACAGTCCCATCAGGGTTTCATCCCGTGCGTTCAACACCTGGGCCACGCGGCAAAGCTCCGCGAAGCTGCGGGCGAGCAGCGCCGCGCGCGCGCTTTCCCCCAGTCCCAGGCCAACCACAATTCCACAGCCGATGGCATAGACGTTTTTGGCCGCTCCGCCGAGGGCTACGCCGATGAGATCCTCGCTAACATACGGTCGGAAGGTGGAGCTCGCCAGCGTCGCTTGCAACCGACGGGCTACCGTATGCTGGGCCGCGATGGTCACTGCTGTCGGCAGGTGGCGGGCGACATCGCGGGCAAAGGACGGTCCGGATAGAATCGCCGGCATTTCCGCGCCGCATTCGATCAAAATTTCGCTCAGCAGCTTCCCCGTGCCGCGCTCGATCCCCTTGGCGCACAGCGTTACGGGCCGGGAGGAGAGCGCCGCCGGACTGAGGCTTCGCAGACTGCTCCGGACGTGTTGCGCCGGCACCGCAACAAGCAGCGCCTCGGCGTGCTCCGCGGCCTCCAGTTCCGACGTTGGCTCGAGGCCGTCAGGCAATGGAACGCCAGGCAGAAAGGGTCTGTTCTCGTTCTCCTGCCGAATGGACCGGATCACTTCCGGTTCTCGGGCCCAGAGTGTGACCCGACGGGCTGCCTGCGCCGCAACAACGGCAAGCGCCGTACCCCAAGCGCCCGCACCGATCACCGCGATGTGATCGTAAGCCCTTGCCGGCGCTAGATTTTCTTCCACAGATCGGAGTCCTTGCTGCATTGCAAAAGATTGAACGATTTGTTGATTATTCAGAAATATCCATTAGGTTATTGGTGTGGAAAGAAAAATGTCGCACTCGAAAGATTCGCCATGCCCGAAAAGGTTTCCGTACGCTGCCATATCCTGGAAGCCGCCAAAAAACGCTTCTCCCATTTCGGCTATACCAAAACCACGATGGCGGAAGTGGCGTCCGATTGCAGCATGTCCCCAGGCAATCTTTATCGCTTCTTTCCCGGTAAGCTTGATATCGCGGAATCCATCGCGACGGAAGACTACGAGCGCCATCTCGACCACCTGCGAAAGATAGCGCTGGCGCCCGAGAAAACCGCGCGCGAGCGGCTGCACGAATTGCTATTCGAGGAATTGCGCCGCACTTACCACAAGCTGGAAAAGGATCCGCGCGCCTACGAGATGGCGACCGTTATCGCGCATGAGCGACCGAAATTTGCCAACTGGATGCTCGCCAACGAGCGGCGGATTATCGTGGAGTTGCTCGACGACGCCGAACGGCGCGGGGAATTCGCGACAGATGACAAGGAAACAACCGCCGAAATGATTCAGTCGGCGACGATGAAGTTCCGATATCCCCAGCTGTGGTCAAAGCTCACATTGCCAAAGCTCGAACGCGAACTGGAAGGCGTCTTGAAGCTGATCGCCGAGGGCCTATGTTCGCAGCGGCGCGAGCAGACCTCCCATCACGAGGCCGCTTGACGCGTCGCCGCCTGGAAGCCGCACCCATCGTCATGCGTCGCATTGTTCTTGCTCTTTGCCTATCGGCGGTGTCGTCCGGCCTCGGCGCAGCGGTGCCCGGCTTTCAGCACGAGCTTAGCGATTCCGACAAGGCCGATCTCGATCGCGTCAGCGCTGCCCTGAACGCCATTCACACCATGAAGGCCAGCTTCGTGCAGATCGGCCCGGAAGGCCAGGTCGATAATGGTTCGGTCTACATTGAAAAACCGGGCCGGATGCGATTCGAATATGCCCAACCCAATCCCACTCTTGTCGTCAGCGACGGGGCGACGGTTGCGGTCGAGAACAGGCGGCTCGACACCGTCGATCGCTATCCCATCTGGTCGACACCGCTCAATCTTATTCTGTCGGGTGACGTCAATCTGAAGAAGAACGAGGAAATAGCCGGGGTGCAGCATCAAGCCGGCGAACTCATCGTCGATGCGCGCGCCCATTCGAGCAAGGTGAACGGCAACATCACCCTTGTGTTCGCCGAGCCTGACCTCGAACTCAGACAATGGACCATCGTGGACGCACAGGGCCTTGCGACTACCGTCTTCATTCGCGACGTCAGCCCAAATGTGCCTCTCGATCCTTCCCTGTTCGTGATTCCCGAGATGCATGCGAAGAAGGGCGAATGATCCTGTTTTCGCGTCACATTGCCGTTGCCGGTTCTTCAACACGCTCGGAAGAGATCGGGATAGCATTTCCGCTGCCATTGATCCCTTTTCTGGGCTGATTGCGCCCCTTCCTTGCCCTTCGCGTCGACGCCGTGCTAGTCGGGGCGGAACAAAGCCCTGCTTCCCATGAGTTCCCGCTCTCCCGTTGTCGGAATTCCTTGCGACCATCGTATGGTGGGCAAGCATGCCTTTCACATGGCCGGCGAGAAATACATCGCGGCAGTGCGCGACGGCGTCGGCGCCGTGCCGCTGCTGATTCCGGTATTGGCCGAGCCCATCGCGCCCGACGACATTCTGACGAGCCTCGACGGGCTCGTATTTACCGGATCGCTCTCCAACGTCGCTCCGAAACACTATGGCGGCCCCGAGCCGCGCGGGGGCGTGCTGCAAGACGATAGTCGCGATGCAACAACGCTGCCGTTGCTCGAGGCCGCGATTGCGGCTGGCACGCCGATTTTCTGCATCTGTCGCGGGTTTCAGGAGCTGAATGTCGCGCTGGGCGGCACACTCCATCAGCATATCCACGAACAGCCCGGCCGCAGCGAACATCGCGAAGACAACTCCGCACCGCTGGACGAACAATATGGCCCCGCGCACGAAGTGAGCGTCGAACCGGACGGATTGCTGGCGAAGATCCTCGAGGACCGCAGCTTCGCCGTCAACTCGTTGCATTCGCAGGGCATCGACCGGTTGGCGCCAAAGCTTCACGCGGACGCCATTGCTCCCGATGGAATCGTGGAAGCCGTGTCGATGCCGGGCGCGAAATCGTTTCTGCTCGGCGTGCAATGGCATCCCGAATGGCGCTGGGCGGAGAACAGGATCTCGCGCGCTCTGTTTGCGGCCTTCGGCGAGGCGGTCAGGCAGCGCGCATCATGAGCCGCGACTCCGACGACGAGATCGCCGAATGGCTGAAGGCGCGCCGCGTCAGCGAAGTGGAATGCCTGGTGGCGGACATGGCCGGCATCGCGCGCGGAAAAATCCTCCCGGCCAACAAATTCCTGAGCGGCTTGCGCAACGGCACTTTACGCCTGCCGGAGTCCATTTTCGGACAAATGGTGACGGGAGCGGATTCCGAAACCGAAATTCTCACCTATCAGTCGCCCGACATGAATCTGATTCCGGATGGCGGCACGCTGCGCATCGTGCCTTGGTACAAGGAGCCGACGGCGCAGGTGATCTGCGATTGCGAAGCGCAGAATGGCGAGCCGTTGCAGATCACGCCGCGCTCCATTCTCAAGCACGTCGTGCAACTCTACGAAGAGCGCGGATGGAGGCCGATCATCGCGCCCGAGCTCGAGTTCTTTCTGGCGGCGAAGAATATCGATCCCGATTACCCGTTGCTGCCGCCGGCCGGCAAGACGGGCCGGCCGCAAACCGGGCGGCAAGCCTACGGTATCGACGCCGTCAACGAGTTCGATCCCCTGTTCGAGGATGTCTACGATTATTGCGAAGCGCAGGACATCGGCATCGACAGTCTGATCCATGAAGAAGGCGTGGCGCAGGTCGAGATGAACTTCAATCACGGCGATCCGCTTGCGCTGGCCGATCAGACGTTTCTGTTCAAGCGCACGGTGCGTCAGGCAGCGCTGCGCCACGACATCTATGCCACCTTCATGGCCAAGCCCTACGAGCAGGAGCCGGGCTCCGCCATGCACATTCATCAAAGCGTGGTCGATACGAAACGGGGCAAAAGCCTGTTCGCGGCCAAAAATGGCAAGGATACGCGGCTGTTTCTGGCTCACATCGCGGGCCTGCAGAAACATCTGCCGGCCGCCATGCCGCTTATCGCGCCATTTGTGAATTCCTATCGCCGGCTGGTGCGGTTTCTCTCCGCTCCCATCAACACTCATTGGGGACATGAGAACCGCACCGTAGGCCTGCGCGTGCCGATTTCGGACGCGCAAAACCGCCGGGTGGAGAACCGGGTGCCGGGTGCCGACGCCAATCCCTATCTCGCCATTGCCGCGTCGCTGGCCTGCGGTTATCTCGGCATGGTGGAAAATCTGGTTCCCACCAAGGCAATGGAAGGCAATGCCTATGATTCGAGCCGCTATCAATTGCCGCGGCACATTCTGGATGCGGTGGTGAAATTCCGCGCTTCCTCGGATTTGAAGGACGTGTTCGGAGAGCGCTTCGTTCAACTCTACAGCGACGTGAAAGCGTCCGAGCATGACGCCTATCAGCAGGTAATCAGCCCTTGGGAGCGCCAGCATCTCCTGCTGAACGTGTGAGAAAATGCGCCGCGTTGCCGATTGGAGAGCCAGCCGGATAAGTGTCCCGCGGGCGTGGCCCGTCATGTTTGTTTTATGCGCGGCGCTCGCCGCCGGCGGCTTCGATGCGCCACAACCGAAGCGCACGCCGGCGCCTGTGCCGCCGCCTGCGCCCCTATCGACGCTTACGGCCACATTCACAATTCCCGCCGCAGAGATAGCGCGAGCACTCAACGAGAAGACCGAAAATCATATCGCCGACGTCCGCAATCAGCCCGTGGATTGCGCGATCGCGAAATGCCTGCTCAATCTCGAAGCGGTGCGCACGGGGCCGATTACGGTTTCCGCGACCGGCAACCGGTTGACGCTGACCGTGCCACTCTCGGTCAATGCGCAGATGCCGGTCAAATCTTCGTTCTTCAAGACGACGGCGAACGGTGCGGCAACCGGGACAGCCAGCGCCACCACCACGCTATCGCTCGGACCCGACTGGCGCATCCGCTCGAAAACGGACGGCACGATTACGCTTTCGCAGGGCGAACTGAACGTCGGGCCGCTGAAGGTGAGCATCGCCGAGCTGTGGAACAGGAACGCGCGGCAACTATCCGCGCCGCTGTTCAAATCGCTCGACAGGCATGTCGCGTCGGAAGTGAAGGTCAGACCGCAGATCGACCGACTGTGGTCGCGTGCAGTTAGACCGTTGCGTGTGGGCAAATCGCCCTCATCCTGGCTCGTGTTGGCGCCCGAGCGCATCCGCGTGGCGCAACCGCGGATGCAGGACAATGTCGTCACGGTAGGACTGGGCATCGATGTGCGCGCACATGTCGTGGTGCTCGATCATTCGCCGGAGCCGGCGCAGACACCGCCTCTGCCCCCGATCGCACCTTTGGCCGCCCCTGCCAACCGATTTTCGTTCGCCGTGCCGGTGATGCTGTCTTACGACGAGGCTTCGCGGCTGGCGATGAAGCGACTGGGCGACAAGCCGCTCAAAATCGGCGGCATGACGGTCGCGTTCAAAAGGCTTTCGATCCTGCCGTCGGGTCAGGACGTGATCGTCGCCACGCGGTTCTGCGTCCGGCAGACCTGGGATCCCTTCGGCTGGTTCGATTCCTGCGGCGACGGTTATTTGCGCGGCGTGCCGCGGTACGATTCGGCCGCGCAGACGATCCGCATTACCAATGTGCATTACGATATCGGGACGGAAAACATTCTCCTCACCGCTTTGCGCGCGCTTGCCGGCGACACGCTTGCCAGGATACTGGAGACCAGGCTCGTATTCCGTGTTGGAAGCGAAATGGCAGAGCTCAAGCAGGAGGTGCGCACTGCGCTTGCGAAACCAGAAGGACGTGGCGTGCGCATTCGCGGCATCGTTCGATCGTTCGGTGCGCCAAGGGTTACCTGGACTTCCGAAGGCTTCCTTGCCACGTTCCTCGCCGAAGGAACAGTCAGCGCCGATCTCAATCCTTGACAGGCGCGTAAGCTACCACTTACCGTAAGCAATGACTTACGGTAATGCACTGGCCGCCCTGGCCGATCCGACCAGGCGCAAGGTCTTCGAACGGCTGAAAGCCGGTCCCAAATCCGTCGGCAGGATCGCGGCGACGCTTCCGGTCAGTCGGCCGGCGGTGTCGCAGCACCTGAAAATCCTCAAAGAGGCTGGACTGGTGCGGGAAGAAGCAAAAGGAACGCGTCGCATCTATCGCATCGACCCCAAGGGGCTTGGGGCGTTGCGTGGCTGGCTCGATCAGTTCTGGGATCGGGCGCTCGAAGCGTTTCGCGCCGAAGTCGATGCCGACACCAAACGCAAGGAGAATCAATGAGGACGCAGACAATGATCCGCGTGTCGCCGGTGAAGAAGAGCATACGCGTGAACGCTTCGCAGACCCGCGCCTTCGAGGTCTTCACCGCGCGCTTCGATGCCTGGTGGCCGAAGACGCATCACATCGGGCAGACAGCCATGCAGGGGGCGGTCATCGAGCCGCGCCAGGGCGGCCGTTGGTACGAAAAGGGCGAAGACGGCTCGGAATGCCAATGGGGTACCGTACTTGCCTGGGAACCATCGCAACGCGTCGTGCTGTCATGGCACATCAATTCGAAATTCCAATATGACGAGAGCGTTGCGAGCGAAGTCGAAGTGCGGTTCATCGCCGAGAGCGCGGCAGTTACCCGCGTCGAGTTGGAACATCGCATCGAATCGGTCGATGCGGAAGACATCCGCGCCGCAGTCGATTCGCCTGGCGGGTGGAGCAGTCTGCTCGAGCATTATCGCGACGTCGCTTCATCCTGAAAACGGTGCATGAAACGGGAAGGAAAATCTCCAATGCGCAAGACTGCTTTTCGATCGATGGCAGCGATGGCCGCGTTGATATGCGTGGCGGTCCCGGCGGCGGCGGCCGTCGATGGCGTCGGCGACAGCGGTTTTCAGGTTACGCAAACCGCGCATGTCGCAGCATCGCCGGACAAAGTCTATGACGCGCTGATCGTACCGTCGCGGTGGTGGGATTCCGCGCATACCTTCTCGCAGAGCGCCGCCAACCTCACACTCGACGCCAGGGCGGGCGGCTGCTGGTGCGAAGCAATGCCCGGCGGAGGAACAGCCCAGCATATGACCGTCGTCTACGCGTTGCCGGGCAAGATACTCAGGTTGCGCGGCGCGTTGGGACCGCTGCAGGGCATGGGCGTCGATGGCTCGATGACATGGTCGCTCAAGCCCGGTAATGGAGGCACCGACATTACCCTGACCTATAACGTGGGTGGATATGCAAATGATGGCTTCGCCATGCTATCGAAAGCTGTCGACACGGTACTGGCCGAGCAACTCGCGCGCCTTGCGCAATCCACCACATCACGGTGAGAATGCGACGAAAAGGAAGGAAACATTTTGATGATCACGGTTTACGGCGCCTACAATTTTCCCCCGCCCCTCAAGGGAATCGTGCGGGATTTCCGCGTGTTTTGGGCGCTGGAGGAGCTTGGCCTTCCCTTTGACGTCCATTGGATGGACTTCGCCAGGGGCGAACAGAAATTGCCGTCGAACCGGCTCATCAATCCGTTCGGAAAAATTCCTTCGCTGGAAAACGGCTCGCTGCGGATGTTCGAGTCCGCGGCCATTGTTCTTTATCTGTATGAAAACGTCGGGAAAGCGCCGCAGGACGCGCATGCGCGCGCCGAACTCCACCAATGGTGTTTCGCCGCGCTCAATACCGTCGAGCCCGTTTTCGTCGAGATTTTCCGCTGGGACATGTTCTGGCAGGGCAAATCCGGTCGCGAGTGGCGCTATCCGGAACTCCTCGGCGTTGCCGCCGAGCGGCTGGCGGAACTTGAAACCGGGTTGGGCGCAAAACCGTATTTTCTGAGAGAATTCGGGCCCGCGGACATTCTGATGACGACCGTCCTCGATTTTGTCAGAAATCAATCCGGGGTGCTTGAGTCGTCGCCCGTCATGCGTGCCTATCTGGAGCGCTGCCGCGCCCGGCCTTCCTACCAGCGCGCGTTCGTCCGCCATGGCGAAGGCCCCCAAGCCAGGGCGGCGTGACGCCATGGGGCGCGCCTGCTAGACTTCGCCGATGGACGCCAAACTGGCCCTGCTCATTCTCTGCGCGCGCATCGGCTATAATCCGTAGTCCGTTGCGCGGTCGCTCGGCCGCTTGCGATCCGCCCCCAACGTCTTCGCAGAGAATTCCATGACATCGCGCGAACACAACCTTACCAAACACTGGCAGGCGCTGGATGCCGCCCATCATGTTCATCCGTTCAGCGACACGGTTGCGCTCAATCGGGAAGGCGTCCGCGTCATCACGCGCGCCGATGGCGTTTATCTGTGGGATTCGGAAGGACGGAAACTCATCGACGGCATGTCGGGACTGTGGTGCGTCCAGGTCGGCTATGGCAATCGCGAGCTTGCCGAAGCGGGTTGCGAGGCGCTTTCGAAGCTCCCCTACTATAATCATTTTTTCAAGACGACGAATCCGTGGACGGCGGAACTGGCCGCAAAGCTCGCGACGCTCCTGCCGGACGGCCATGAACGCGTGCTGTTCGCGAATTCCGGATCGGAGGCCAACGACTCGGCGCTGAAGCTCATCCGCTATTACTGGAACCTGAAAGGTCGTCCGGACAAGAAGATCCATCTATCGCGCGAATACGCCTATCACGGCGTGACGATGGCGGCGGCCTCGCTGTCGGGGCTCACGCCCATGCATCCGCAATGGGATTTGCCGCTGCCGGGATTCGCCAAAGTGCCGGCGCCATACTGGTTCGCCGCCTCCGCGATGGGCCACGGCGAGATCGCGCCGGAGGAGTTCGGCCTGCGCATCGCACACAAGCTTGAAGAAAAAATCCTCGAACTGGGCGCCGATCGCGTCGCGTCGTTTTCCGCGGAGCCGGTGCAGGGAGCGGGCGGGCTCATTTTTCCGCCGCAAAGCTACTGGCCGGAGGTCATACGCATTTGCCGCCAATACGACGTTCTTTTGCACCTGGACGAAGTCATTACCGGTTTTGGCCGGCTTGGAGACTGGTTCGGCGCCCAATTCTACGGGATTGCACCCGATATCATGACCATGGCGAAAGGCCTTTCGTCGGGGTATCAGCCGATCTCCGCCGTTTCGCTGGGCTCGCGCATGGCGGACACCATCCTGCATGCCAACGAAGAGATGGTTCACGGCTACACCTATTCGGGGCACCCGGTGGCCAGCGCGGTCGCACTGAAAAATCTGGAAGTCATCGAACGGGACGGTCTGGTCGGACGCGTCCGCAAAACGATCGGCCCTTATTTTCAGCGCCGTCTTCGCGAGACGTTCGAACCGCATCCCCTGGTCGGCGAAGTGCGCGGCGAGGGCCTGCTCGCCGCCATCGAGCTTGTGCCCGACAAGCCGCGCCGCAGCTTTTTCCCATCCGGCCTCGATGTCGGTACGCGTTGCCGGAATTACTGTTTCTCCAGTGGTCTCATCATGCGGGCGATCCGCGATACCATGGTGCTGGCGCCCCCCTTGGTCGTCAGCGAGGACGAAATCGAAGAGATGCTCGCGAAAGCGAAGGACGCCGTGGACCGCACCGCGAGCGATTTGCGAAAACTTGTGGGGTGACGTTTTAACAAATCCACAAATTCGATCATCCCGATGCCTGTTTATCGCCCGCCTCGGAGGCGCGAATCGGCAGGAACTCAAAGTGTCTTAATTGCAACTGTCATATGAAAAATTCGTATTTTTTCCTTACGAAAAAAATAGTTGCAAACTGTGGCCCCAGTGCATAGCTTTGAAGCCGGAAGGACGACTACCGTCCGGCAGGCACTGCCCCCCCGCTCGCACGCCGGATGGCGTTCTTCCACCAGGTGTCGGTCATCCCCTCCCGGCACCAGCGCGTAACAGCGCATGCGACGCCCGACCAGCCCCCTGGTCGGGCGTCTTTTTTTGGGCATCGGGCCCGCTTACCCGCCGAAGCGTAAGATTGATGCGACCCCCGCCGGGGACCAGTTGCGAGCTGCCGGCGACGATCCGGTCGATGCCGTGAAAGGCCAGCCGCGCCGGGCCGCCGAACAGGACCACATCGCCGCTTGCAAGCCGCAGGCTTTTCGTTGCACCGCGCCGCGACGCACCGCCGATGCGGAAGATTGCCTCGTCACCGAGCGAAATCGAAAGCACGGGCGCCTCCAGCGCGGCTTCGTCGCGGTCCTGGTGCAGACCCATGCGGGCCTGGTCGCGATAGCGATTGACGAGGCAGCATTGCGGCGGCTGCGGATAGCGGCCAAGCGTGGCCCAAAGCGCAAGCAGCAGCGGTGGTATCGCCGGCCAGGGCCCTTTCGTCAGCGGATGGATTTTCTCATAGCGATATCCCTCGCGGTCGGAAATCCAGCCCAGCGATCCCAGATTCGTTTGTTCCACCGAAAACGGTTGGCCGGATCGCGGCATCTGCGGGCGATAAAACGGCGCCAGACGCTCGCTCTGAAGAATTTCGGACAACAACGCTGCCTGGGCGTCCCGATCGTAATAAGTGGGCCACAATCGCACCCCGGGCAGAACGGTGATCGGCGTCATCGTCGCACGATTTTTGCGATAGGCGGCGTGGGGAGCGGAGCGCCGTAAATCCGGCGAAACGATTGCGCTTCCCCGCGCGCTTCGAGCCACGTTTTGAAATCCTGCGGCGAATATCGCGTAGCGAGCCATTCGCCCAACGCAGCGCCTGCCGCCTGGTCGCATGCAAAAGCGGGAAACAGCTGCAGCCAGCGCTGTTCCCGGCGGGGGAAGTGCAGATAGGGCCAGCGTGCGAATTGCGCGCCGGCTTGCGACATCGCGTTCCAGCCTCCGGCATTCAGAAGATACAGCGCGGCGGCAAAGCTCGTGCGGTCCTGACCGCCGGAGCATTTGAGAAGAAAAGGGCGCGGCGCGGTTTCGAAAGCACCCAGGAGATCGAGAAGCATTGCGCGTGTGGGAAGTTGTCGGGAGTTGAGCTTCGCATCGCAATGCACGATGCCCAGGCGCGCGCAGACGTCCGTCTCGTAGCGCCACCAGCGATAGCCCGGATTGGAGCCTCGCAGATTGATGACGGCACGGATGCCGCGCGCCGTCAGAAACGCCGCCAGAAATCCGGCATAAGCCTGCGAGGCGCGTGCCGCGATCCCGGGCTCCACCCAATGAAAATTGTAAAACAGATCGGGCAGCGACCGCATCGAGGTTCGGGATTATCGCGTCCTGCCTGCCTGCGCAATTGTCAGGCCTTTTTTTGCGCCGCAGTCGGTCGAATGGGATCTCGCGGCCATCGACACTGGCGTGTCCGCAGCGCCCAGACGGTTCGCGAAGTCTTTTTCGCTCGTTCTTAACTATTTGCTCCTAGAAATGAGCCATGAGCACAGAGACAACCCATCGCAACGCGGCTCTCGATTCGGGCGCCGTCCTGCCGAATGCCAAGATCTACGATCTGTTGGCGTGTTCGCCGCTGACGCTCTGGTACGGTATTTGTCTCATGCAGCAGGCGCCGGATCTGGCGCACGGCATGGCGCGGCTCGTGGCGGCCCAATCCGGCATTCTGCCCGCCATCGACGTCTTCTCCAAGCTTGCGGTGTTCCTGTTTGCCGCCCTGCTGATTCTGATGCTGGTCGCGCGGCGCCCCGCGACGGCGAAGGCCCAAGGCATGTTCCCGCGGGCCGCGGCGTTCTTCGGCGCCTATCTGGGTGTAGGGATCCTGACCTTGCCGCGTCATCCCGTAAACTGGGAACTCAGCACGCTCTCGACCGTGCTCATTCTGGGCGGGATGAGCTTTGCGCTATGGGGCCTGCTGTGGCTCGGCCGTTCCATCAGCATCATGTCCGAAGCCAGGCGTCTCGTCGTAAACGGCCCTTATGCCTTCGTCCGCCATCCGCTGTATCTTGGGGAGGAAATGGCCATTATCGGCGTCGCTCTGCAATATATCTCACCGATCGCGGTGGTCTTGCTGGTTCTGCAGTTTATGTTCCAGCTGCGTCGGATGGGTTACGAGGAAGAGATCCTCGCGGAGACGTTTCCCGAATATCCGGCTTACATGAAACGCACCGCGCGCCTGATTCCCGGGATCTACTGAGTTTACATCCTGCCGATGTGCTTTGATCCCGCATAAAGTGCCCCTTTCGCCGGCGCCCATAACGCGACGAACCAGGCCTCGTTCCTGACACTTTCCGGGCTGCCCTTGACCCTGCATCTCGCGTCAGTATATTGCCCGCCTCCTGCGGAACGCGGTTCCGCGGAAGCGATGCCTTTTTGAGGCAGGCAGAATTGTATTTCCGAGGATTTCGGGCATGTTCGCGGTGATCCGCACGGGTGGAAAACAATACACGGTCGCACAGGACGACATCCTCACGGTGGAGAAGCTGGAGGGCGATGTCGGCGGAACCCTGACGTTTGGCGAAGTCCTGCTTTTGGGCGGCGACTCGCCGAAATGGGGCGCGCCGCTGATCGAAGGCGCCTCGGTGCTGGCGGAAATCGTCGAGCACGGCCGGGCCGCGAAGGTGGTGGCGTTCAAGAAGAAGCGGCGCAAGAACACGCATCGCAAGCGCGGTCACCGCCAGCACTTCACCAAACTCAAGATCACCTCCATCCACGCGGGCTGAAGGAGCAGGACATGGCACACAAGAAAGCCGGCGGCTCTTCACGCAACGGACGCGACTCTCCAGGCCAGCGGCTGGGGGTCAAGAAATTCGGCGGCGAGGCCATCGAGGCCGGCAATGTCATCATCCGTCAGCGCGGCACGCAGTTCTACGCCGGCAGCAATGTCGGGATGGGCAAAGACCACACCCTGTTCGCCACAAGCGAAGGCAAGGTCGAATTTCGCAAGGGCTTCAAGCGGCGCACCTACGTCTCGGTCGTTACGGCGAACGCGGCGGAAGACGCGGGTAGTTGAACGCGAAAAAACTGCGGCCATCCCGCGCGGGGGAGGCAAGCGTTGCGCGAGGGAAGTTTGGCGCTGCGCGCAAAACAAAAAAATGTCATTCCCGCGAAAGCGGGAAGCCAGCCGCCGCGCGGAAGTGCTCATGTAGCGAAGCGGTAGCGCTTCGCAAAGTGCGGCGAATGATGTTCCCTGCAGGGCCAGGATTGAAGAGGTAAATTGCACTCGCTGGAGCGCTCATGTAGCGAAGCGATAGCGCTTCGCAAAGGCGCGCGCTGGGTTCTCGCTGGAGTTTATGCTCCGGCCGGCGTTCGCCGGACCGGTGGCACGAGAATGACAGCGACGTTGAATGCGATAGCGCGGCGATTGGAGCGCCCTGTCACCGGGAAACAGGGATCGGTCGGGGTCTCGTGAACGGAACCGCTTCGCAATGAAGTTCCTCGATGTCGCGAAGGTTTACATTGCGTCGGGACGCGGCGGAAACGGCTGTGTCGCCTTTCGTCGCGAGAAATTCATCGAGTTCGGCGGCCCGTGGGGCGGCAATGGCGGCCGCGGCGGCGACGTGTGGGCGCAAGCGGTGGAGAATCTCAACACGCTGATCGACTATCGCTACCAGCAGCACATGGTGGCGAAAGCCGGCCAGAACGGCATGGGCAAGGAGATGACCGGCGCCAATGGCGACGACGCCATCCTGCGCGTCCCCGTCGGCACGCAGATTTTCGAAGACGACGGCGAAACCCTGATCTGCGACCTCGACAAAGCCGGCGCCAAAGCGATGCTGCTCAAGGGCGGCAATGGCGGTTTCGGCAACGCGCATTTCAAAAGCTCCACCAACCAGGCGCCGCGCCACGCCAATCCGGGGCAGCCGAACGAAGAAAAAACCATCGTCCTCAAATTGAAGCTGATCGCCGATGCCGGGCTGATCGGCTCGCCGAATGCCGGCAAATCGACGTTCCTTTCCAGGGTCTCCGCCGCGCGGCCGAAAATCGCGGATTATCCGTTCACGACCCTGGTGCCGCAGCTCGGCGTCGTGCGCATCGACACCACGGATTTCGTCCTCGCCGATCTGCCCGGGCTGATCGAAGGCGCCCATGAAGGCGCAGGGCTGGGCGACCGCTTCCTCGGCCATGCGGAACGCTGCGGCGCCGTGCTGCATCTGGTCGACGGAACGCAGAGCGAAATTATGCGCGCCTACAAGACCATTCGCCACGAGCTCGACGCCTATGGTCACGCCCTGGCGGGCAAGCCGGAGATCGTCGCGCTCAACAAGATCGACGCGATTCCCGCGGCCGCGGTGGCGCGCAAGAAAGCGGCGCTCGAAAAAGCAAGCGGCGCGAAGGTGCATCTGCTTTCCGGCGTCACGGGCGAAGGCGTCGATGAGGTGCTGCGGGCGCTGGCGCGGGAGATCGCCAGGCGCCGGGCGCGGGAACGGCGCGGACCCGAAGCCGATCGGGATTGGTCGCCATGAATTGCGCCGCGCACCGGAGCGGGTAGCCGTGAAGCGCTTGCCGCAATCCGACGCCTGGATCAGACCGCCGGGACCCATGGCGGCAGGATTGCGCATCGGATTGATGGGCGGCTCGTTCAATCCGGCCCATGGCGGACATCTGCATGTCAGCGAAGTGGCGCTCAAGCGGCTGGGTCTCGATTACGTCTGGTGGCTCGTCAGTCCGCAAAATCCGCTGAAGCCCATTGCGGGCATGGCGCCGTTTTCGCAGCGCCTGGCGAAGGCGCGCGCGCTGGCCCTTCATCCGCGCATTCGTGTCACCGGCATCGAGGCCGCGCTCGGCGCCCGCTACACCGTCGACACGCTGAAGGCATTGAAACGGCGCTTTCCGCAGGCCTGTTTCGTCTGGCTGATGGGCAGCGACAATTTGCGGAGCTTCAGCCGCTGGCATCGCTGGGCGGACATCGCGGCGTTGCTCCCCATCGCGGTGATCCTGCGCCCGGGCAGCGTACTCGCGCCCCTTTACGCTGCGCTGGCGCAACGCTTTGCCGGCGCGCGCCGCAAATCATGGACACGCATCGCGCACGCAACGCCGCCCGCGCTGGCCATCGTCGACGCCCCGCGCAACACATTGAGCTCCACCGTCATGCGCGAAATTGCCGCGCAGCGCCGCAGCCGATAATTCCACACCAAATTTGTCATGGCCGCGAAAAAATCTCACTGCCCGTCGAGGTCCCCTTTCATCCCGTTTGTCACGCTATCCTCCTGCCGGGAAACGGACGCAGCCAAATCGGCCGCGTAAAGCGCCTTCAGATAGGCGATATCGCCGGCCGTGAGGCTTTCCGGTTTTGGGCGCGCGTCGCAACCCGATGACATCAGATCCAGAATACTGGGGAGCTTACTGCAGTCGTCGAGCGACTTCGGCTGCGAAAGCGCGAGCATGGCGGCATAATCCGCAATCGGGCCGATGGGTTGCCCCACCACTTTGGTGGCATCCATCAGGATCAGCGTATTTATGATCAGACTTTCGAGCCTTTGGTGGATGCGGCTGCCCATTCCTACCGGTTCCGGGCCGCGACTATAGGCATCGTCCATATGCATGCGGGAGGGATCGGCATCATTCGGCGAGCTCGGCGTACCCTGCCCGGAGACAGCGTCGCCGTTTCCCCCTTTCACCCTTGTGCCGGTGACGTACCAGGCCTGAACAGGGCGCGTAACCCTGATCAGGGTCTTCGCTTCGTGAACGTAATGCACCCCCAGGATAGCACCCCTGGTGTGGCGGTAGAGCTCATTCAGAACTTTCTGGGGTTCATCCGTATAAATGATTTCGATGTTGGGGTTGCATTTTCCCGCCTCCTGCGTCCGTGCGCCCACGCTTGCCGCGACCGCCAGAACCCGCGCGGTTACGAAGGCGTTGAATGCGGGCGGGAACCCCAGGGTGAGCGGGCATACGCCCAGATCGCGAACGAACTGCCCCGACTTCTTGTCTCTTGCTCCGTGCTGGTCGACAAACTGCGCGATCACGGCATCGCTCAGTTGCTGTGCTGTGAGCCTTTGCGCGGTGACCGTAACGGTTTCGGGTTGCCGGGAGGATGACGGATGCTCTTCGCCGGGCTGCGATGCAACGGGGTTTGTCTGCGCGGTCGCTGCCGACGCGAGAGCCGACATAACGAAAACCGTGCATGCCACTCTTCGCGAGCCGCGCTTCATGGCGCCATCCGAAATATAAACTGCACCCGACGCGGAGATTATGCACATTTTCTCCGCAGGACGAGATTTGTCATGGCCGCGAAGGCGGCCACCCAGCTTGGGTCTCGCGATCTGCGAAAGTGGTGCGCGAAATTTTCGCAATGCTTGCTGCACTCGTAGCTGCATAACCTGGGTGGCCCGCAGCCGCGGACCATGACAGTTCACTTTTATTTCGAACGCTTCCGTAACAGGAAAAATACGAGCTAACGACATTTCTTGCGCGCGCTCGCTCTCCCGCAACGCATCTTCCGTCAACACCACATTTGTCATGGCCGCGAAGGCGCCCACCCAGCTTGGGTCTCGCAACGTTTGAAAGTGTTGCAGTAGGTTTTTTGTAAAGCTTGCTGCTTTCGTAGTTGCAGAACCTGGGTGGCCCGCCGTCGCGAGGGCTTTGCAGAAGTCGCTGTATGTGCGGGTTGGCAGTTGATTGCGGTTTTCGTTCGGTTTGCGGGTCGGGAAAGGTGGACTGGAGGAGCGTTGTCCCCGTTATGGGGCCATCGCTGCAACCCTTTTGAGGTTC
>DATCBQ010000111.1:0-20807 GCA_036511745.1 Rhizomicrobium sp. | reverse complement strand
ACGGTGTTGGAATTACCCCCGACGTTGGGCCACGTTCCCGCGTCTCCTGAAAAAAGTGTGTTGCCGCTCTGGTCGAACGCGTAAAGAGAAATATTGGCGGGGTTGCTGTTAATCGGACGACTGACGGCCCAGATCACGGCCGAATTCGGCTGCGTGCCGTTCGAGGAAATGGAGGTGAAGAATCCCGGGTCCTGCCCGCTGGAAATGGTGGCAGACTGTGCCTGGAAAACCAGCGACGGATGCGCCCTCTTTGGTGTTTTCAAACTATAAATGTTGACGTTGACGCCACCGCTGGTCACCACTTCGCTGGTTGTCCCGTTCTGAAAATAGGACGGACCGCACCAGCAGCCGCCGATGTCATACGTCGCAATCTCGCCGCCCTTCTTGCCAAGCCGGTCGGCATTCATCATATAAAGATTACCGTCTTTCCCGGCCGCAACTGCGATATTGCTGATGTTGCCTTTCTGCGGCGGGAGAAGCATCACTCCACCCGAGCCGAAATCTAAATCGCTCATCTCGAGCTGGGCAACATCTGTCGGCGAGAAATAGCTTTCCACCGTACTGAGGTCCGACGACAGCGCGATGACGCTTTCGGAAAGATTGGTCGTTCTGTTGTAGCTGTTGCCGCTATAGTCGGAATTTCCGGTTACGAAGTAAATGTCGCCGCCGGTGTTGGCCGCCAACCCGTAGCCCGACATCCAGATGGACGTCAGAAAGAAATCGTCCTGAGAGCTGGCGAGCACATTGTCGAGATGGTTGGCGGGCAGCGGTGTCAGCGTTCCGGTCTGCCAGCCGAGTACCCAGCCGCGCGAAACATTGGCGTTGATGTCGCAGTAGCTTCCGAACCCGGCATAGACATTGCCGTTGGCAAGAAGCAGCGCCGGCCTCTGGCGGGTCGAAGCCGGCTGGAGTTGAAAGGTTTGCCCGTTCGTGAGCTGCGCAGAAGCCGTGATCACAACCGACGGGACGGCGTCGGTGAGGGTCGAAAGGTTCAGGGCGTGGATGCGAAAGGTCTGGTTGCCGTTCTCCAGCGTGTAGGTAATTACGTACATAAGCCCCGAATTCGGATCGATGACCGGCGTCGAATCGATACCGATGTTCGGTCCGTTGTTGTTGCATTGGTCGGGAAGCATCGTTTCGGGAACGGGCGAGCCGAAATTGTTGCTTACAAGCACCTGTCCGCCGCTGGCATCAATCGCGTAGACACTGTTGCTCTCGGTTGCGACATAGACGACGTCGTGCGTTCCTCCAGCGATCGACAAATTGGGCACGACAAGCGGCTGGGCGTCCACCTGGTCGTCGAGTGAAGCGGTTGCGACCATGCTGAAACTTCCGCCGCTCACAGCCGCCGGCGTCAAGGTGGTTTCCAGCCTGTTCCAGCCGGTGCGGAAATTGTCATTGTGATAGGTCGTGACCCCGATTTTCGTCGTTGCTATTGCCGGACCGGACGCTGCGCAACAGACGCAAAGGGCCGCGATAACAAAAAAGGCCGGCGACGCCAGCCTGCGAATGGAAATGGTCATGGAAATTTCCCGAGACACCGCTCAAACGACTATGCCCCGGATGCGATGGGACGTCCATACTCCCTCGGGGACGTCCATACTCCCTCGGCGCCCCCACTTTCGTCAGCGGGCCGTCACGTCCGTAACCCTACTTTTTCGCTCCGCCCTCGAAACCTTCATTCCAGCGCCGTCTTTCGTCGTCGTTGCGATAGGGATTCATCGCCGCGATCTTGTCGGCGTCGAGATCGGCTAGGCAATCGGTGGACAGGGCCTTCGCCGCGTTCCACCCCGTGGCGTAAATACGGCTCAAGCGGAAGGAATGGTCGTTCTCCATTTTGTTCGCTGTCGTGGTCGTGTGCAAACTTGCTGCTCCTGTTTTGTATGCCTATTGCGACCTCAGACTGTGCCAACGCAAGCCGCGGAACGGGCGCGTCGTCATAGGCAGTACGGCCGGGGGAAACTTTGTCCTACGGGACAAATGGGGTTTATTGCGAAAATTGCAAGGGCGGCCTGCGAGCGGGAACCTGACCGAGGCGCCGGCCAAAACGCGATTGTTACTCGGACGTACAAATTCTGGCACGCGTGTCGGGTTTGTGGCATCCTGCCGGAACGATCGGGAGAATAGCGATGAACATTGCCGCGCGCGATATTCACACGGACGCCCGCGAGCGCGCCTATTCCATGCCGCTCGACCGGATCAACGTCGCGGACCCGGAACTTTTCCGCACCGATACGATATGGCCCTATTTCGAGCGTCTGCGGAAAGAAGATCCGGTGCATTACTGCGCCGAGCATGAGTTCGGACCCTATTGGTCGGTGACGAAATACAACGACATCATGGCCGTGGACACCAACCACGAAGCTTTTTCCTCCGAGCCCAATATCACGATCGTCGATCCCAAGGACGATTTTCGTCTGCCGATGTTCATTGCGATGGATCCGCCCAAGCATGACGCACAGCGCAAGGTGGTGACGCCGGCGGTCTCGCCGATGAATCTGGAGCATCTGGCGCCGGTCATTCGCGAGCGCGCGGGCAAGATTCTCGATTCGCTGCCCCGTGGCGAAGAATTCGACTGGGTGGATAAGGTGTCCATCGAACTCACCACCATGACGCTCGCGACCCTGTTCGATTTTCCGTGGGAGGATCGGCGCAAGTTGACCTACTGGTCGGACATTGCAACGGCAGGCAAGCACTCCAGGTTGTATGTCTCCGACGAACATCGCCGCGAAACACTGTTCGAATGCGTCGACTATTTCATGAAGTTGTGGAACGAACGGGTCAACGCACCGCCGAAAAGCGATCTCATTTCGCTGCTGGCGCACGGCGATTCCACGCGCAACATGGAGCGCAACGAGTATCTCGGCAATCTCATCCTCCTGATCGTCGGCGGCAACGATACCACGCGCAACACGATCAGTGGCAGCGTGCTGGCTCTCAACCAGAATCAGGACCAGTACGCGAAGCTGCGCGGGCATCGCGATCTCATTCCCAGCATGGTATCGGAAACGATCCGCTGGCAGACGCCCCTTGCTCATATGCGTCGCAATGCGAAACGCGATGTCGAGCTTGGCAACAAGACCATCAGGAAAGGCGACAAGGTCATCATGTGGTACGTCTCGGGCAACCGCGACGAAGAGGTGATCGCAAATCCGAACGCCTACATCATCGACCGGCCCCGTGCGCGCCAACATCTTTCCTTCGGCTTCGGAATCCATCGCTGCGTCGGCAACCGTCTGGCCGAGCTGCAGCTCAAGATCATCTGGGAAGAAATCATGAAGCGTTTTCCCGTGATCGAAGTGACCGGCGAGCCCGAGCGCGTGCCGTCCAGCTTTGTCAAAGGCTACGAAAAGCTGCCGGTGCGCATTCCGGCTTGACCGGCGCCGCGCAAGAAACGGAATGACATTGCCGCGTGCTCATTCATGATGCGGCCCATAACGTCCTCCCGAGGCTGTGCGCTGCGTGTATCTTTGCCGGAAGTGCGGCCTTTCGCCACCGGACACTTCGCGTTCCCGGACTGGGAAATCGTCGGGAGCGAACTCGACACCCATGGTTGCTCCGTGCAGGCGGGCCTTCTCTCGCCGCAAGAGTGCCGTACTGTCTGCGAGCTCTACGATGCGGAGGAGAATTTCCGCAGTCGCATCGTCATGGCGCGGCATGGATTTGGAAGCGGCGAGTACAAATACTTCACTTATCCTCTGCCGCCGCTCATCGCCGATCTTCGGACTGCTCTATACTCGCCGCTGGCCGCCATTGCCAATCGCTGGAGCGGTGCATTGAGAATGGACACTTCCTATCCGGTCGCTCACCAGGCGTTTCTCGACCGCTGTCATGGCGCAGGTCAGAAGCTGGCAACCCCTTTGCTGCTAAAATATGGCCAAGGCGGCTACAATTGTTTGCACCAGGATATTTACGGCGAGCACATCTTTCCCCTGCAGGCGGCGGTCCTGTTGTCGCATCCCGAAAAAGACTTCAGCGGAGGAGAATTTACATTAGCGGAACAGCGGCCGCGCATGCAGTCGCGCGCGGAAGTCGTGCCGCTGCAACAAGGCGACGGCGTCGTGTTTCCGGTGCGGCATCGTCCCGTGAAAGGGACACGTGGAGTCTATCGTGTCGCCATGCGCCATGGCGTGAGCCGCATTCGCTCGGGCAGCCGCTGCACGCTCGGCATCATTTTCAACGACGCAATATGAGAGTCTCGGCGGATATGATGGCGGCGCGACTGACGGGCCTTCAAGACGCCTGCCAGATGGCGCGAACCCCCCGAATTCGAGTAGGCGTTTTCGGCCACGCCGCCACAACGTTCCACCTGCCGTCTGTGCGCTTCAGCAGATACGCGGCATTCGCGGGCAGGTGCAGACGGGTCGCCTGATCGAGCGCGGGCGACCATCCATTGGACCAGATAAATTGTCCCTGCGCCGCCGCCGTCCGGATCATGCACGCCGGACAGGGCGATATCTTGGTGACGCACTCTGCAAGCTTGACCGGCGTTTTCGCCTCGTACACGATCATGGGGCAGGGCGCGCCGTTTCCCGACTGATCGACGACATAGATGTCCTTCGCCCCGGCGATACGCGTGCTGACGTCGTCGCCGATGGCTCGCACGGCGCGCGTTTGCGGATCGAGATCGGGTCGTATCACGGGCGCCAGGA
Organism: Rhizomicrobium sp.; assembly: GCA_036511745.1. Taxonomy (GTDB): domain Bacteria; phylum Pseudomonadota; class Alphaproteobacteria; order Micropepsales; family Micropepsaceae; genus Rhizomicrobium. The sequence continues at coordinate 16,155 of DATCBQ010000111.1, read as the reverse complement.
TGATCGGCGCCATGAGCATCGTGGCCGCAATGGGAAGCGCCAGCCGATTATGGACGGGCCGACGCCGGACCATGACTGTGCAGGCCAGCAGGATGACAGCGCATTCCAGCAGGAGTCCCAAATGAGTTTCGTAGCGCCACACCGCTGCCTGACGCTTTGCTTCGGCGGCGGAGAAGATGCTGACATACGCAAAGGCGAGGAACAGATTGTATCCGATGAATCCTGCTGCGGCGATCACGGCGAATGAGTCCGTGGCGCTGTTTGGGTTCGTGCGACGGCAGAGACTTCGGCCAGCGAAAAACAGGGTTGCCAACAGGCAAATGAAGAACCCTGTCTTCGATACCATCATCAACGCCATTCCCCCCGCGATCCGCGGCAGGAGATCCACCCTCCATTCAGCGGGCGCCCGCAGGGTCATCTCGCCTTGTGGAATATGAAGATAGACGTAGGAGTGCCAGAGCACGGCCACAGCCAGCATGGGAATGACTGCGAGCGCGAAATGGCGGAATGTGCGCAACGGTTCGCGGCCCGTCCTCGCGTCCCAGACGATGCGTCCTATAAGTAGCGCGATGGCAGGTACCGCGTTGTCCTCTTTGAGAAAGACGGTAAGAACCAGAATCAACGCCAGCTGTATCAATCCTGCACCTTGCGCGCGTTCGTTCGCCGTTCCGTCCGGCAGAACGGCAAACGCAATCGCAAGGAGCGCGACGGACGTCGGATTGTCGGCGCTGGCGGAAATCGAATTGGTCGGCAGGAATGTCGGCGACAGGGCAGTCATTAAAAGCAGCGACAAGCCTGCAGCCAGCCAGATATTGTCCACGAAAAGAATTCTGCCGAGCGACGTATTGTTGTGGGCGGCCGTTGGACCAGGGTTCGCGCGCACCTGTTCGACAAGCAGGCGGGCGGCAATGACAAACAGCAACACGTTGAGAGCCGCGGAAATCCCGACCGCTTTTGCCGGAACAGCGAGAAGGCGAGCCGCCGTTTCCACCCAATAGGTCGCGAGCGCAAATGCATAGGGATAGCCCGCATGGGCCGAAGTGCTTGGCGGAAACCCTTCCCTGGGAAAATGCTGGAACGTGGTGATATAATTTGTGTTCGGCAGCCAATGACTGAGCTGATCCCAGCCATAGGGTTCAGTCGGGATTACGAGCAACAAAAAAGGGAAGGCGAGGGCGAGATAAGGTCCCCAGCCACCCAGGCCAACCTGTATCCCGCGGCGCCGGCAGTGCAGGAACGAGGCTGCGAGGATAACTATGCAAATCCCGTCGATCCAGGCAAAGGACAATGTCGTAAGCGTGCCGAGCAGCACAAAAGGCAGGCAAGCGATCGCCCATCCGGCCAGGGGATCGAACGCCGCCCGCCGTTCCCTTCCGCCCACGGCGGCGCCGATGACGACGAGCGCAAGGAAAAGCAGTAGGACAGCGCCGGCAACAACAAAATTGAGAAGCGTCGGCAGATACTGAAGCATTCGAGCTCGCTTGAACTGCCGTTCTCGATCAATGGCGCGTATGGCGGACGCCAGAAGGAAGCAGCACTTTGTCTGACGGTTGTGCGACGAATCCCCACGGCAGGCTAGCACGAGGGGCGAAAGGGCCAAAAGGTACCAGCCTTGGGCGCTCGCACATGCAAATGTTGCTCCGACCCGTATCGGCCTTTGTGCAGCAGGTACCGGGGCCTCACACTGTGGCCGCCAAAGCCCAGCTTGCGAACAGAAATCCGCATCTTATGTTAGCGTCTGCCGAAATCGCGGGCTCGTTCGTTGTGCGATGGGAGCTTATGAGGAATTCGTATGCCGGCCACCTGTCGAGCCCTTGCAACTGGGACGCTGATGCTTGTTCTTTGCGGCTGTGCAACCTCCGCCACGCAAACCATAGCCACGGGCGATAACGATCCTTACGAAGCGACGAACCGCAAGATTTTCGCGCTGAATCAAAGCCTTGACAAAAACGTCGCGCGGCCGATCGCTGTTTTCTATAACAGGGTGGTGCCCGAGTTCGCCCGTGACGGGATCCACAATTTTCTGGTCAACCTGTCCGTGCCCGTGACGTTTGCCAACGATGTTCTGCAGGGAGAGGCGAAGCGCGGGGTGGATACGTTCGGACGTTTCGTCGTCAACTCGACGGTCGGAATCGGAGGGTTGATCGATGTAGCGCAGAAGACGGGTATACCCGAGCACTCGGCGGATTTCGGCGAAACCTTGGCAGTCTACGGGGTAGGCGAGGGCCCCTATCTCGTGCTCCCGACGCTCGGTCCCAGCAATCCGCGCGACGCGCTCGGCTACGGGGTCGATATCGCCCTCGACCCGACGACATGGATAACATTCCGCAGCAGCATGTTTTTCAAATTGGGCAGGGGTTTTTTGACGATCATCGATGAAAGGGCGCGCAATATAGACACGCTGGATCAACTGGAGCGAAGTTCCGTCGATCTCTACGCCACCGAACGCAGCCTCTATCGTCAGCACCGGGAAGCAGAAATCAATCACGGCAAGCCGAATATTGAAAACCTTCCGAATTTCTAGTCGCGCCTGAAGGCGAAGGGATGTCAACGTCCATTGTCGAGCGCGTCGTCGGAGTATGCGCCCGCTATGCCTGGGTTGTCGCGATCGGTTGCGTTCTGCTCGGCATCGTTTGCGGAGAGTACAGCGCCGCAAATTTCTCCCTGAACAGCAACGCCGAAACGCTTATCTCTCCGCAGACCTCCTGGCGCCGCAATCAGGCCGCATTCGACGCGGACTTTCCCCAGCAGACCAATCTCACCGACGTCGTGATCGACGGCGCAACGCCCGAGCGGGCACAAGCAGCGGCATCGGCGCTCACGGCTGCGCTTCGGACGCATCCGGATCAGTTCCGTTCCGTGCGGCAACCGGACGGCGGCCCGTTTTTCGAACACGAGGGTCTGCTGTTTTTGCCTCTGGCAGAAGTCAAGGCAACAGCCCGGCAATTGATCGCCGCCCAACCATTCCTTGGCGGGCTCGCGGCCGACCCGAGTCTGCGAGGCATCATGGACAGCCTTGCCACCGCGCTGGCTGGCGTGGCGCATGGACAGGGTCCCCTGGATCGCCTGCGTGCTCCGATCACTGCCTTCTCGAAAACCCTGGACGGGGTTCTGGCAGGCCGCCCATCCTTTCTTCCGTGGCGCTCGCTGGTGACCGGTCAGCCGCCGGCGAGGCGGGAATTGCGACGTTTCATCGAGGTTCAACCAAAGCTGGACTACCTGTCGCTGACGCCCGGCGGACGGGCAAGCGATGTCATCCGTTCGACGGCACGGCGCCTCAGCCTCGTGCCATCGGAAGGCGTGCGCGTGCGCCTGACCGGGCCCGTTCCCATTGCGGATGACGAATTCGTCACGCTCGCCGAGCGGGCACCCCTGATGGCGACTCTGATGATGGCTGCCGTGATGACAATGCTTTGGCTGGCGGTTCACTCTTTCCGGCTGATATTTGCGATTCTTCTTACGGTCTTTGTAGGCCTCGGCATCACGACGGCCATCGGTCTTCGCATTTTCGGATCCTTCAACATCATTTCCGTCGCCTTCATTGCGCTCTTCGTGGGGCTTGGAGTGGATTTCGGCATTCAGTTCTGCGTGCGCTATCGCGCGGAGCGTCATGAGTTCGACAATCTGGACGCCGCGCTGCGCAGGGCGGGCGATGGCGTCGGCAATGCGTTGACACTCGCCGCTGCGGCAACGGCTGCGGGTTTTTTTTCGTTCCTGCCGACGAGCTATCTCGGTGTCGCCCAACTGGGTCTCGTCGCCGGCATCGGAATGCTGGTGACCTTTGTGCTCACCGTCACGCTTCTGCCGGCGCTGGTGAAGCTGCTTGCACCGGGAGGAGAGCCGGGCCTGATCGGCTATCGCGCCTTGGCGCCGCTGGATCGCTTCCTCGGGAAGCGGCGGGTCGTCGTGACCGTGACTTCGGGCATTCTTGTCCTCGCGGCAATTGCGTTGCTGCCATCGCTGCGGTTCGATTTCAATCCGCTGGACCTGCGAAATCCGAAGGTGGAATCGGTCGGCACCGCTCTCGACCTGATGAGAGATCCGCAGACCTCCCCCAATACCATCAATGTGCTGACCTCGCGCGCCCGAGCCGAAACGCGCGCGATGGTTCTTGCGGCCCTTCCGATTGTCTCTCAGGTCGTGTCGATAGACAGTTTCATTCCGACCGATCAGAATGAAAAGCTGTCCGTCATCAACGATGCGTCGTCGCTGCTGGATCTCACCATCAATCCGGTTTTTACCAGGCCTGCGCCAAGCGACGCAGAAACCGCCAAGAGTCTTGCCGCGACGGCGCAGGCACTGGAGACCGCAGCCGGAGGCGCCGGGGAAGCCACAGCAATCGCTGCCCGCCGCCTCGCGGCGACGCTTCATCGTTTCGCCGCCGGATCGAGAGCTTTGCGTGCGCGCGCAGCAAACGCACTCGTGCCCGGTCTCGACACAATGCTGGACCAGATTCGCGCTGCCCTGCAGCCGCAGCCGGTCGCGCTCGCCAAATTACCGCCCGAATTGCTGCGCGACTGGGTCGCGCCCAACGGTGCATTTCGTCTCGAGGTATTTCCGAGCGGCAATGCAAACGACAACCGGGTCATCCGGGAATTCGTTCGCGAGGTCCGGGTCGTAGCGCCGGATGCGACGGGCGCGCCGATCTCCATCCAGGAAGCGGGCACCACCATCGTACGCGCCTTCATTCAGGCGGGTATTCTCTCCTTTCTGTCGATCACCATCCTGCTCATTATCGCCTTGAGGCGGGTGAAGGACGTTGTCATAGCGTTGGGCCCGCTTGTTCTGGCAGGGATCATGACGCTCGGTACCTGTGTCGCCATCGGTCTCGAGCTCAATTTCGCCAATATCATCGCGCTCCCGCTGTTGTTCGGAATCGGCGTCGCTTTCGACATCTATTTCGTGATGGCATGGCGCGCCGGCGCGCGGCGGCTGCTGCAATCGCCGCTGACGCGGGCCATCATCCTGAGCGCCGGTACCACTGTTTCGGCGTTCGGTACGCTTTGGCTTTCCAGCCATCCCGGAATCGCAAGTATGGGGGAGTTGCTGACGATTTCCCTGGCATGGATCCTGGGCAGCGTTCTTTTTCTCTTGCCGGCACTTCTGGCGCGGGCAACCTATCGCGAGGGTTTGCCGGAAACCGTATAACGTTTGAGCCGCCAAGCGATCCAGCGGCGCGGGCTCATTGCCCCGGTTTTGCTCCGGCAAGAGCATTATCGGCAATGCTGTTGATTTTTGCCGCCAACGCAATGGGTCCGCCGCTTGCCAGGGTCGAGGCGAAATCGGATCGCTTCAGCGCCGCCTGACTGACATAGCCTGCGAGATAAACATCGATGACCTTCCAGTTACCGGACTGCTCGCGCATGCGGTAGACCAGTGAAACGGGCTTGGCGCCCGACGGTATCAGCTTGGTCTGGACGATCTTGTCCCCGCCGCGCTGCTGCACGGTGGGGTCGACTTCGAACTGCTCGCCGGAGAATTTGTCGAAATTGCTGGCGTAATCGGCGACGGTCATGCGGCGGAAGGCGGCGAGCAGCACAGTCCTGTCCGCTTCCGCCATGGTGCTCCAGCTTGGCCCCACGATTAGCTGCATCATGATTGGAAGGCCGTAAACCCTGTCGATGGCAGGGGCGAGCGCTTTGTACCGGCCCTGCACGCCCAGCTCCGGGCCGTGTTTCATCGTCTCGAGCAGCGACGCATAAAAGGTCTGGATCTGTTGCGCCGCGGGATCGGCAGTCGTATCCGCCGCGCGAACCGCCGAAAGCGGAAGCAGCGCAATCAGGGTGGCAAAAAGCATCACGAGTTTGCGGGCCATTGGAAAAATCCTCTGTGCGCGACGCCGGCGCGGCTCCTCCGGACTGGCAACGAGGGAAACGCATGGCGCGCCATTTCGGCCTATATGAGGCGGGTTCACCGGCCGATCATTTATCTGCGTAGGGATTAATCGTCGTGCGCAACGAGAAACGGATGGGTGTACCTCCGAGACCAAATGCGGCGCGCAGTTCGTTCTGCAGATATCGTTGGTAAGATTCGGGTAGTGCGTTGAGCTGGTTGCCGAACAGGGCAAAGGCCGGTGGCCGGGTCTTGGGCTGCGTCATGTAGCGCACGCGAACGCGCCGGCCATGAATCGCCGGCGGCGGATGGCGTTCAAGCGCGCGCGCCAGGAACCGGTTCAGCTCGGCCGTCGGTATGTGCGTGTTCCATGCCCGGTCGGCTGCGAGCACTGCGGGCAGCAGGCGCGCGACCCCTTCGCCGGTAAGGGCCGAAACCGCGACCAGGGGCGCGTCCGCGATCTGCGGCAGCAAATCATCCAGCAGCCGCCGCAACTTTCCGATAGCACCCGCGGGATGTTCGATCAAATCCCACTTGTTTACCGCGAACACAATGGCGCGGCCCTCGCGCGCGACAAGATCGGCAATTGTCAGATCCTGTTTCTCGAACGACGCGATGGCATCCACCACAACGACAACGCATTCGGCGAAACGGATGGCATGCAACGTACTTTCTACCGCGAGTTTTTCGATGGCTTCACCCTGGATTCTCGCGCGCTTGCGAAGACCCGCCGTATCGTGAAGCAGAATTGTTCGTTCGCCGATGGTCCATTGCGCCGCGATGGCGTCCCGCGTGATACCGGGTTCCGGACCGGTCAAGGCGCGCTGTTCGCCGATGAGGCGGTTGAAGAGGCTCGATTTGCCTACATTCGGCCGCCCGACAATCGCGAGTTTCAGTTCCCGGTCTGCCTCCGGTTTCTCTTCGTCCTCAACGCCCTCCTCCGCCGCAAAGGGAGCCAATGCGTCGAAAAGTTCGTCCAGCCCCAGACCATGCCCCGCGGAAATCGTGATGGGTTCACCGAAGCCGAGGCGAAAACTTTCGGCAACGTCGATGCTGCGCGAAGCTTCGCATTTGTTGGCAACGAGGATCACGGGCTTGCCGGAGCGGCGAAGCGCATCGGCAATGGTCTCGTCGCCTGTCGTCAGTCCTTCACGACCGTCAATGAGGAACAGACAAATATCCGCGCCCGCGATGGCATCGCGCGTCTGGGCAATCGACCGTGCGGAGAGCGATCCCGGTGCTGCGTCGTCCAGTCCGGCCGTATCGATCAGGACCAGCGAGATCGGCCCGACTTCAACCGCGGCTTCCTGGCGATCGCGTGTGACGCCGGGCGTGTTGTGGACGATGGCAAGTCTCTTGCCGGCGAGCCGGTTGAAGAGCGTCGATTTTCCGACATTTGGGCGTCCAACAATGGCGACGGTTACCGGCATGATCGGACGGTATCACGGCACCCGGCAATGAAAAGCGGCAAGGGCCACGCAATGATGCTCTTGCTCGCCATTCGCGGTTGTTCTTGGCCTCCTGGAACTGGCGCACCGCCGCGGTGGCACATTCATCGCAGGGCAACGAGCTCGGCACCATTGGTCAGAAGATAAAGCGTACCATCGGCAACGACCGGCGAAATGAACGTGCCATCCGGAATCGTGATTTTGCCGAGAAGATCGCCGGTGTAAGGGGAGAGCGACACCGCGTATCCATCGGATGAGGTGAAGATAAGTCGGTCGGACGCCAGGACGGGTCCGGACCAGATAATCATATCCTTCTTGTTTTCCGGATCCTGCCAGCGCGTGAGCTGGTGGATCCATTTGACGCGACCGTCCTTGCGCGCGAGACAAAGCACCTGGCTTTCCGTCGTCAGCACATAGACGAAATCGCCGGCGACCCACGGGGTCTGGATGCCGCCCACATCGCGCGACCAGACGCGGTCGCCGGTATTGAGATTGATGGCGACCATCACGCCGGAATGGCTGATTGCGAACACCATGTCGCGATCGACGACGGGCCGTCCCGCAATATCGTCAAGCTCGGAAAGTGCGGTCACGTTGCCAGAACGCGTCAACATGTCGTTCCAGGCGGGTCGGCCGTTCTCGACCCGGATCGCGAACAACTCGCCGGAAGTATAAGGCACTATGACGTAATCGCCCGAGACAGCCGCGCTCGTGCTTTCGAGAATGCCGGCCGATTCCGTGATGCCCTGGTGATCCCACAACGTGCGGCCGTCATTCTCTGCCAGGGCGAAGAAATGATTATCCTGCGAGGAAACGAATACGCGGCCACCATTGGCGACGGGCGCATTGACGATGGGAACGCCGAGATCGGATTTCCACAATTGGCGCCCGCTGGCGCCGTCGAGTGCAATCACCGAGCCGAAGCCCGTCGATACGAAGATCTTGCTGCCGTCGCAGGCAACCCCGCCGCCGAAGCCTTTTGAAGGATCGATTGACAGGTCCTCGCCGAAAAGCCCGAAACCCGGCAACGTGCCGAAGAGAATGGAATCCTCGGGCCCCTTCGGAGCAAGGTCCTTGTCCCAAAGCGGCTGTCCATTCTGGGCGTTGAAAGCAAAGACGTGAGCGGCCGCATCGAGCACGAAGACGCGGCCGTCGGCGACGACGGGCGGTGCGGTGAGGCGTGAGTCGGTGTCGGAGCCCTTGCCGGCCTCAGCCTGCCACGCCGTCACCAGGGTTCCGTCGGCTTTCAGGTGATACATGGCGTTCGAGGCGTATCCGCCCGGGCTCGGCCATGCATCGTTGCGATAAGGCGCGGGCAGCACCACTTTCGTCTTCGCCATGTCGGGATCGACCTTGACGGACTGCTCCGCGGCCAGCACGGAGATACGCTCTCCCTTGATGTTCGATTTCTTGGCCCCGGTGAACCATCCCGATGTCAGGTCCGAAACCGCGTCAAGCTGCTGGCAGCCTGCGAGCGCAAGCGAGCCCGCAAAACAGGCGAGCAAACTCAGGGTGCCAATTCTCATCTGGACGGAGGTCCTCCGGCGCCGGTGGGGTTTGCGCCCGGCGATTGCGCGGGAGGGGCCGGCGCAGGCACCTTGCCGAAATTCCGGTCGCCGCCGGCTTTCAGAAACAGCGCTACTATCCGCGCGCGCTGGCGTACACCGTCGGGAGCATTCGTGTCGGCAGCAAGCGATTCATATTCGTTTGCCGCCTTCGCATTGCCGGCGCGATAATCGGCATAAGCCAGAATTTCGCGCGCCATGGGATTCCATGCACTGCCAGCGGCGGTCAAAGGACCCACCAGCGCCGTCACTTCGGACTTTGGCGCCTGATCGACGATCGCCCATGCCGCATGAAGCCTGGCGACCGCGCCCAGATCGGGATCGCTGCCGGCGGCAATTTGTTTGTAAAGCGCGATCGCATCGGCGCGGTTTCCTTCGCTCAGCAGCGCATCGGCTTCCTGCAGCCGCGATGCGGCGGAATAACCGCGCGGCGCGCTCTTGCCCAGCTTCGCAAACAGCTCCGCAGCAAGGTTCGATTGACCGGATTGCAGCATCTGCACTGCAGCGGTGTATTCGTTGGAAGCTCTGACCCGCTGCTTTTGGTCGTAGACGCGCCAAAGCTGGAATCCGGCTACGGCAATAACGATGAGCGCCATGCCCGCGATAATATAGTCGCTGTGCTTTTTCCAGAATTGTTCAAGGCGTTCGCGGCGAACTTCCTCCTCGACCTCGTGGAAGATGTCGGTCACGTCTTCGTCCTCTTCGACCGATGTCCAATGCCCTGATCGGTCGCGATGATTAGCCTTTGCAGCGCATGCTGGCAATCGGAACGAAATCGACGGTCCACGGATTTCACCCGATGCGCTTCATCGGATAGATATTTTCCACTCCCGGAAAACGGCGTTCCCGCACGTCTTCGGCATAGGCCTTGACCGCGGCCTCGATGTCGGCACCGAGCTTTGCGTATTCGCGCACGAATTTTGGGGGGTGTGGATTGAGGCCCAGCATGTCTTCCATGACGAGAATTTGCCCATCGCACTGCGCCGAAGCACCGATGCCAATGGTGGGGATTGCAATCTGCCGCGTGATTTTCATGGCAAGCGGCTCGGCCATGCCCTCAAGCACGATGGCGAAGGCGCCGGCGTCCGCGACAGCGCTGGCGTCGGCCTCGAGGGCGGGCCATTCGGCTTCCGTGCGGCCCTGGGTCTTGAAGCCGCCGAAAATTTGGATCATCTGCGGCGTGAGTCCGATGTGACCCATGACGGGGATGCCGCGCGCCGTGAGATAACGGATGGTGTCGCCCATGCGCACGCCGCCTTCCAGCTTGACCGCGCCGCATCCCGTTTCCTGGATGACACGGGCCGCATTGCGGAACGCGACGTTGGGGCTTTCCTCGTAGGAGCCGAACGGCATATCGACGACCACGAGCGCCCGCCGGCTGCCGCGCATCACGGCTTTGGCATGCAGGATCATCATTTCCAGGGTAACGCCCAGCGTCGTTTCCATGCCGTGCATCACCATGCCCACGGAGTCGCCGACAAGCATGAGATCGACGTGGGTATCAAGCAGGCGGGCGGTGTGCGCGTGATAGCAGGTCAGACAAACAACGGGCTTTGCGCCCTTGTGTCCCCTGATTTCCGGGACGGTGACGCGCTTGACATCGACAACGGCGGACATGGATCCTCTTGCTCCCGCGAAGCGGGGGAAGCGTTATTCCGAAGCCTCTTCGCCGGCAGGCGGCACTGAGCCTTCCTCGAAGATCGCGTCGCCGGTCGCGGCGGCTTCTTCCTCGGGTGCCGCTTCGGTCAGCACATCCTCGCCGCGGGCCTGGCGCTCGGATTCGTCTTCGGTGCGCGCCACGTTGATGGTCACGTTCACACGGACTTCCGGATGAAGCACGACGGCCACGGGAAAGAGCCCGATCGTCTTGATCGCCTTGTCCAGAGGAACCTGCGTGCGTGCAATGGTGAACCCGCCTGCGCTCACAACATCGGCGATGTCGCGCGGGCTTACCGAACCGTAAAGCTGCCCGCGATCGCCCGCCTGCCGCAACAGCACAAAAACTTTGCCGCCAAGTTTTTTGGCTACCGCTTCGGCATCGGCCCTGCGCTCCAGATTATGGGCTTCGAGCTGCGTCTTCTGGGTGTCGAAGTAAGTGCGGTTGCTTTTCGTGGCCCGCAGGGCCTTCTTTTTCGGCAGCAGGAAATTGCGGGCGAAGCCGTCCTTCACCTTCACCACATCGCCCATCTGGCCGAGTTTTTCGACGCGTTCGAGCAGGATCACTTGCATGGCGGCCTCACTTCACGACGTAGGGAAGCAGCGCCATGAAGCGCGCGCGCTTGATGGCGATGGCGAGCAGCCGCTGCTTGCCCGCGGAAACGGCAGTGATGCGCGACGGTACGATTTTGCCCCGCTCGGAAATGAAACGCTGAAGCAGCTTCACGTCCTTGTAGTCGATCTTCGGCGCATTGGCGCCGGAAAAGGGGCAGGTCTTCCGTCTGCGGAAGAACGGCCGCCGCTGGGTGCCAGCCTGGCTCATTGCACGGTCTCCGTTGCGCTCTGCATTGCGTTTTGCGTCGTGCCTTCCGTGGCGGGGGGCGTTTCGCCCTCGGGCTTGCGCTCGGCATCGCGACGCGCCTTGTTGGAGCTCGATTGCTCGAACTGTTCGACTTTCACGGTAATGAAGCGCAGCACGTCTTCGTTGATCTTCAGCTGACGCTCGAGTTCCTGCACGCCCCGGGCGGGGGAGTTGATGTTGAGGAGCACGTAATGCCCCTTCCGGTTTTTCTTGATCCGATAGGCCAGCGAGCGCAGGCCCCAATATTCCTGCTTTTCGACCTTGCCGCCTTCGCCTTCGACGATCGTTTTCAGATGGGTCGCCAGTGCGTCGACCTGCTGCGCGCTGATGTCCTGGCGCGCGATCAGCAGATGCTCGTAAAGAGCCATGTCCGTCCCTTTCCGGGCTGTGGTACCTGCGCAGGCGGGGTTGCCTTCGCAGGCATTGGCTCGCAGGGATGCCGGACGTTCCGGCTTGGGCGCAATCGACGCCTCCCGCGACCGCAGCCGCTCTTCAAGGGGGCGGCGTATAGCCGATAGGGAAAGAAAGGGCAATCCACCCGGACAGGTCGAAGGGCGCTGCCGAAGCAGTGCCCTCGATTTTGCGGCCGGGACTTAGCCTCCGAACCGACCGGCCCGACGGGGCGGTCCTGACGCGATCACGCTGCCGGCGCCGGGTGAATGGTTGTTTCGCTGCTATCAGCCATCTTTATCAGCGATAAGCACCGATCGCACCGCTCTCGACTGCCGGTTGCGTTCGCTGCGAACAGGGATTTTATCAGCGATCCCCGGCGCGCTGTCCTCGCCTTCGCACCAGCGAATTAAGCAGCGATTCCCCAGCGTATTCGATAGCTGTGCTCTGGCCGGGACAGGCGCGAGACGCAGCGCGCGAGGCGTGCGTCGGATGTTTCGTATCGTCTCCTCTTACCACGCATGGGACCAATAATAATACCGACGTGCCAAAATGGACGAAACCCGGCGCGGGGAGCGCCGGGTTCTGCATGTCGAAAATCGCAGGTTGCTAAATCTCAGCTATGCCAGCCTTGGTCGCTGTCGCGATCGTGTTTCCAGTCGTTGTAGTTGCTGTTCTTCGAGTTCCTGTAGTCGCGCATGTCCTGCTCGTTGCGCCAGGCATGCCACTGATGGCCCGTATCCCAGTAACCGTCCTGATATCCATACCTTACATCGCTGGGCGCGACGCCGACGTTGACGCCGATTCCGACGCCGCCGACATGGACGCCGGCTCCAACGTCCTGGGCGCTGGCCGGACCGGCGATCGCCAGAGCGGCACCGGCAATTCCAAGGGCGACGATTGCGCCATTCAGAGTTTTACGCATGAGCATTCCTCTTTTGGCCGTTGCACGTTCACATTTGCATGGAACGCGGCAACAGTTGTTAAGCGCACGCCTTATTGGAACGTGTGGAGTCCGCGCATCTGCGGCTCTCACTGTGTTAACGCGCCAACATCGTTTCGGCCTCGTTTGCACCGCGGCTTCGTGGCGATAATCGGAACGCATGTCAGATTGGTAAGTTACAGGAAAGGCGGAAATGCTATTAGTTTGACCGAGGGCCGCCAGTTCTTGTCCCGTCCCACAAGTTCTGCGAAATAAACTGCCCAATTTTGGCGATGTAGGGATCGGACTCATACCCGCGTCGCAAATCAGGGAACCTCATCGGAATATACGATTGGCTTCACGTGCGCCACTAGCGCAGCGCCTTCAGCGCAATGGCTGGCGCTTTGGCAACCGGAGCGACCTCGAACGCGATGCGGCCGATGAGCCTTCCGTCGATGGTGTCGATATCGACACGCCAGGAACCGGCGCGCGGGATTGTCTTCACCGTATAGCCGCGGTAGCCGCCTTCGCGTCCCCCCGAAATGGCATAGGAAACGACGGATTGCACGACCCAGCGCTTGCGCTTCGGATCGAACCATTGCCAGCGATGGGCAATGCGCGTTGAAAGTTTGATCGGCGCGAAGACGGCGCTATAGACGGCAATCGCTTCGCCCGGCGCCACATGCAGAACCGGGCGTGAGAGATTGAAAAGCGTGGCCGGCGCGCCGGTTTCGGCAGCGGCGGTGTAGAGTGATCCGGTGCGTTTGACGGAATGATAGACACCCACATTCGCCAGCGCGAGCGGCAGCGGCGGCAGAATGTCGGTAAAATAGAAAGCATTCATCAGCGCGAGAATGGCGAGCGCCCCGCCGAACAGCCTCCAGCGGCTCTGCCGAAAGCGTTCCAGGCCCAGGCTGCGCAAAACCCGCAGAAACAGAACGAACAGAATGATCGCCAGCAGGCCGCTGACGGCGAAGGTGAGACTGCCGATTGCGCCCAGCAGAACGGGGACGACGAAGATGGCGTAGGAGTAGAGCGCGAAAAAGAATACGAGTCCCGCGAACACCAGCCGCGCGCGATAACGCCGGAAGACCTCGTTGCCGATGAACGCGGCGGCCAGAAGAACCATGAACGGCCATGACGCCGCAAAGACGGCGCTGCGCGAGTAGAATACGAGAAAGCCGCTTAAAAGGCCGCCGAGCGCGAATTGCGTTGCCGCGGAAAGGACCGCGTGCAGGCGTCTGCCGAAGGCCGAGCCGGGTGGCGGCGCATCCCGGGTTGCTCCGGTTTCTTCGTCAGCGGCGGCGACCTCCATCTTGCGGTCGGCGCGCGATTGCAGGAAATGCAAAAGCGCGATCGAGACCGCGGCCAAAGCGAGATAGGCGATGAAGATGATGTTCGCCGCCGGGCGATCGATGCGCCCGAAGGTGTAATTGTCGATCACGAAGCCTGCGACCATCGCGGCGGCGGAAATATGCCGCTCGTAGCGCGTCAGCGGCTGGCGCCAGGCACCGATGAAATCCCGCGCATGGTGCTGTTTATTCAAAGGCGACATGAAAGGTGGAGTTCTTTCGGTTGATCGTGCCGCGTATCTGCGATTTGCAATAGGTTTCTACTTCAGTACGCCAATAAGAAAGGGTGAAGGCGCTCAGCTGCCCATCCGGCGCAATGGACTGCTATTGTTGACAATAATATCGCTTATCGTTTACAATACGGCGAGTTAAAGGTAACAATAAATTCCATCCGGATGACAATGCGCAGGACAAGCCGTCAAAACCCTGAAGTACGGGAGTTCCTGCTGCGCAATATGGAGGCTCACCCGACCGCCGCGGGGGCGCTGGCCGCCGAGCGGTTTGGCCTCTCGCGCACGGCCATAAGCCGCTACGTAAAGCGGCTGGTCGATGAGGGCCTGGTCCTCGCAACCGGCCAAACCAAAGCCAAACGGCTTGAGCTCAAGCCTCTGGCCGATGGTGCGAACCTCGTTCCTGTCACTCCCGAATCATCGGAAAGCGACATCTGGGTAAAATTTGTCGAGCCGCACCTTGTCGACCTCCAGCCGAACATCGACGGAATCTGTCTCTATGGCTTCACCGAAATATTCAACAACGTCATAGACCATTCGACGAGCCATGATGCCCTGATCTCATACCGGCAAACATACACGACGGTCACCCTCGAGGTGTTCGATCATGGCGTCGGAATTTTTGAGAAGATACAAAAAGATTTCGCTTTGCCGGACCCAAGAACGGCATTGCTCGAGCTTTCGAAAGGAAAGCTGACGTCCGACAGCACCCGACATTCCGGAGAAGGGATTTTCTTTGCGTCCCGCATGTTTGATGAATTTTCCATTCGCTCCGGCAATTTATCGTACCGCCGCAAAAGGAAAGACGATTGGGGATGGCTGATTGAGACAAACGATACCACGGAATATCTGCAAGGCACCGCAATTGTCATGTCCATCGCAACAAATGCGGACTGGACGACGCAGCAGGTTTTCGAAAAATTTACTGCCGACGTGCACGACGATGGAGCGCCGCTATTCGTGAAAACACAGGTGCCCCTGGCTTTGGGAAAATACGGGAAGGAGCAGTTGGTTTCGAGGTCTCAGGCCAAACGGATTCTCGCTCGCTTCGACAGATTTCAGGAGATTTTTCTGGACTTTGAAGGCGTCGGCACAGTCGGGCAGGCCTTCGCCGATGAGATATTTCGCGTGTTCCGGAATCGGCATCCTGAAATCAAAATCGTTGCGATGAATACCACGGCGGAAATTGATGGCACGATCAGGCATGTGACGGAGGCTTGAAATCACCTCGTTAGGGCGCCACGGTCTGGCGCGGCGACCGTGCTGCCGCTTCAAAGAAGTCTTCAGAGTCCTGACGTTTGGCTCCAACTCGGTCCGTCCACGGCGATGTCCAAGACAGGCTTGGGCCTCCCCTTCAGTTGCTAGACGCGTGACGCGAAAGGCCATCAGACCCCCGGCAAAGCAAGTTGTGGCTTTGGTTCTTGACGGCGGGTTATTTCGTAAGGGTCGCCAGCGCGGACATCGTTGGCGCGAGCCCTGGTGTAGATGTCCTTCAGTGGCTTCGCGGCAATATAATACCGTCCACGCTTCTCTCCGACTGGATGCAGAAGACCTGCCTCGCAAAGGCGTCGCAGATCGCGGCTGGCAACGACGTCTGAAACCTCATTCTCTTCCTGATACCGCCCAGCGCGGATTCGATAGCCAAAAACAGCGTCCACGAGCGAGATGCTCATGCGCTCATGAAGCCCCTGTTTTTCAACAATCCTGGTCACTTCGTCAAAGACGCGCGACATCGCGCGGCTTCGCTGAAGGAGGGTGGCGGCTTGCTGATAGTGCGCCACGAGGCAGAAACGAACCCATGGCAGCGCATCATGGTCGGGGTTCCAGTGTCCATTCCCGGTCCTGGCAAGTATATCGTAATACGCTTCTGTGTTTCTTCCCAACCATTCTTCAATGCT
>DATCBQ010000110.1:0-4960 GCA_036511745.1 Rhizomicrobium sp. | reverse complement strand
CTTGTCGACGATCAGTTCCTTGTCGTTGTTCTGCGGGATCACGCGGCCATAGTCCGGAAAGGTGCCGTCGATCAGTTTCGAGGTCAGCACCACATTGCCGATGGTGAAGCGGATCTTGCCCTGCGACAGTTCGATTCCGACCTCGGCCTCGCTGTCCTCGATCAGCCGCTGCACTTCGCCGACGGTTTTGCGCGGCACGATCACGCCGGGCATGCCGGCGGCGCCGGCGGGCAGCGGCAGGTCGATCTGGGCGAGCCGGTGGCCGTCGGTTGCGACCGCGCGCAGGGTCGCGGCCTTGGCGCTGCCGGCGGTGTGCAGGTAGATGCCGTTGAGATAGTAACGGGTCTCCTCGGTCGAGATCGCGAACTGGGTGCGGTCGATCAGCCGTTTGATGTCGGAGGCGGCCAGCGTGAACGAATGCGTCATCTCACCGGCGGCGAGATCCGGAAAATCGTTTTCAGGCAGGGTCTGCAGCGTGAAGCGCGAGCGGCCGGCGCGTATCGCCAGCACCGAGCGGTCGCCGTCGCCTTCCAGCACGATCTGGGCGCCGTCGGGCAATTTGCGCACGATGTCGTAGAACATGTGCGCCGGCACGGTGGTCGAGCCGCCGGTCGCGGTTTCCGCCGCCAGCGTCTCCGTCACCTCGAGGTCGAGGTCGGTGGCCTTCAGCGACAGCCGGGCGTTTTCGGCGCGGACCAGCAAGTTGCCGAGGATCGGAATGGTGTTGCGGCGCTCCACCACGCGATGTACGTGCCCCAGCGATTTCAGGAGTTGCGCGCGTTCGACGGTGACCTTCATTGCAATACCCGCCTGATCCAAAGATGGAAAAGCCGGGCGGCTCCAAAGGCGCGCGCCGCGGCATCTGAAACCCGAAAAGCCCGATCAAAGCTGGGTTTGACCGGACCCTGAGGGGGGACCCCAAGGTGGCGCGGATGGCGCGCCAGCGCAAGGGAGGCGTGGCGCCGTTCCCCACGTTTTGCGGCGGGAAAAGCCTCAGGGACGAAGGGATTCTGCCTTACCCTCCTGGAGGGACCCTCCAGGGCAGGGTAAGGAAGAGATGCGGCGACTACTCGCTCCATACGCGCCGCCCGCAAGCAGAAGGCAACAGATGCGATTGCCTCGCTCACTCCTGCAACTGGCGCTTCAGCGATTCGACCTCTTCGGACAGCGCGACATCCTTGGTGACCAAGGCCTCGATCTTGCGCACGGCGTGCAGCACCGTGGTGTGGTCACGTCCGCCGAAGCGGCGGCCGATCTCGGGCAGTGAGCGCAGCGTCAGGGTCTTGGCGAGGTACATCGCGACCTGGCGCGGGCGGACCACATTGGCGGTGCGGCGCGAGGACAACAGGTCGGAGCGGCTGACATTGTATTGCCGGGCGACCACGCGCTGGATGTCCTCGATCTTGATGCGCTTGGGTTCCTGCGGGCGGATCAGGTCGCGCACTTCGCGCTCGGCCATTTCCAGCGTCACCGGCTGGGCGTTGAGCTTGCTGTGCGCCAGCAGCCGGTTGATGGCGCCTTCGAGGTCGCGACCGTTATGGGTGATGGTGCGGGCGAGATAATCCAGCACCGGCGCCGGCACGTCGAAGGTCGCATGATGGGCGCGCGCCGCGGCGACGCGCGATTTGAGGATTCCGAGCCGCAATTCCTCGCCGAGCGATGCCATCTCGACCACCAGGCCGCCGGCCAGACGCGAGCGCACGCGGTCGTCGAGGCTCTCAAGGTCGGAAGGCGGACGGTCGGCCGCGATCACCACCTGGCGGCCGGCATCGATCAGCGCATTCAGGGTGTGGCAGAATTCGGCCTGGGTCGATTTGCCCTGCAGGAACTGCAGATCGTCGATCACCAGCACGTCGATACCGCGCAGCGCCTCCTTGAACGCCAGCGCGGTCTGGGTTTTGAGCGCCGCGACGAAGCCGTACATGAATTTTTCCGCGGTGAGATAAAGCACCTTGCGTTCGCTGCCGGAATTGCCGGCCCATGTCACCGCCTGCAGCAGATGGGTTTTGCCGAGACCGACGCCGGCATGGATATAGAGCGGATTGAACATCACGCTGTCGCCGCGCCGGCCCTCGGCCACCTGGCGCGCCGCGGCGTGGGCCAGTGTGTTGGAACGGCCGATGACGAAGCTGCCGAAGGTCAGGCGCGGATCGAGCGGCGAGCCGCCGAGCGCGTCATGGCTGGCGGACACCGGCGCGATCGCGGTGGCGCGCAGCTCCGGCGCGGGGCGGCCGTCGGAGCGCTCGATGCGGCGCGGGTCGAGCGGCGCGGGCGCGTCCTTGGCGGGCGCCGCGCAGCGCATCGCGGTGCGCACGGTGAGGTCGATCCGGTGCACTTCCGGCATCTCGGCCTGCCAGCAGGTCAGAACGCGCTCGGCGTAATGCGCCTGAATCCAGCTCTTGAGAAACCGCGTCGGAACCGAGAGGTGGACGCTCTCCTGCTGCACGCTTTCCAGGTCCATCCGCGCGAACCAGCTTGAGTAGACGTCTTCTCCGACGGTCGAACGCAGCCGACCCTTCACGCGTGACCAGCGATCCTGTTCCATGTTTGACATTGTCTGACGACTTTTCTGACGGAGTAATATTGGCTGCGGAATCGCCGTGCGGATTTGCCGCGCGGCGTGACCTCAAGCGAGGCTTCGTCTTCAGCCATAGACCGGCCGTTCGGCGGAATGCCGCTGGGCAGTCATCGGCTGGAAGAGAGAAGCGTCCGCGAGGTCAGCGCGTACTCGACGGTGTGTCCGGAGCTCGCGTGGGAGGCTGCGCACAGATGGCTTCCAATACGGCATCGTCTGAAGCTGGCATTTGGTCAAATACCGCGATGGTTCCGTAAAGCATGCAACCTCCCCCTCTCACCGCGATTGCCCACGGCGAGGTGTCACTTTATGTGTGTTTCAAATTCAACCGGCCACGCCTGAAGTTCAATTATCCAGCCGCTACGCCGCTTCGCCTAGCCCGTTTTAACCCGTCCACTTGCTTCGCCTCCTGCGCCGCGGTCGGCTCGTTTCGTATTTCTCATGCTCGAAGCCAACGGGACGCGAACGCCCGCCTGAGAAATTTCGACACAAAACCGCCGTCCTCATATTGCTATGAGTTTCGAACCGACAATCGCTTGGAAAGCGTCGCCAACGCGCACACCGCCGCCGATTTGCACGTCCGCCCCGTTTCCTAAACCGCGCTGATCTAAAAAGCCGTGGGCGCCGCGAACGCCCTAAGAGATACATCATGGTCCATTTCCCGCAACGGAAAGATTCGGTGCGGGGTGCCGGCAAAATCGACTTCGGGTTCGCGAAAAACCGCAACGGTCGCCATTCGCGGCGGCAAGGTTTTGAATCTGTGCGAAGATTCGAAACGCCGAAGCGCGGTCACATTTCCTGCGATTGCCCAAAATAAATTCATAAATTGTTTATGTTTGAGTCGGGCGGAGAGGAATTTTCCAACAACTGATCGCCGCTATGCCTATAAGTGACTACGCAAGCGCGTTTTTTTTTGCTCGTCGGAATAGGGTAGCCCTCACGAACTCCGGAGCGGCGCGGTGCGATCGCGATTGCTATTTCAAAAGCGAGGCCGGGAAACAATCCGTATCGATATCGCAAGTTGCAATCACGCGACGCATAAGCCCGCGTTGTTGCATAGTGCGAAATGGCATCACGTGAAACTACGGGGGCGCGATAATTTCGCGACCGCGGAGCAACGCGAGGGCGAAACAGAAAAGCCCGGCACTGCCGGGCTTTTCTGACGAAAATCTTTTTCGATCAGTTCATTTCGCGAGCTTGGCGATCTGATGCGCGAGTCGCGAAACCTTGCGGCTCGCATTGTTCTTGTGGATGATGTTGCGCTGCGCTGCCTGCATCAGTTCCGGTTCTGCGCGCGCCATCGCCTTCAGCGCGGCATCGCGGTCGCCGCTCTTGATCGCTTCTTCGACGGATCGTACCGAGCCGCGCATCTGGGTGCGACGCGACTTATTGATAATGGTGCGGCGGGCAATCTTGCGTGTCGCCTTCTTGGCGGAAGTCGTATTGGCCATGTTCTCAAATATCCTTCGGCGGTGACCGTCGCGGGGTGTCGGGCTTGCGCGCGCCGGCCGTTTCAACCGGGTGATCGACGCTGGTGTGGGTTCGGGTGTCCAGCGAGAGTGCCATTCCCGGAGCCAACAGGCTCACATGGCGGCGTCACTCAAAGAACAGCGGCGGCGGGATTGCGCCCGCCGCCATTGGCGGTCTTATAGAGGGCCCTTCCTGCAGCGTCAACGTCTCCGGCAGGCCTCGGAGCCCGAAAACCTGGCCCGGAAGCGCCGATAAGCTGCTGATGAGGTTGAATTTCCCGGGGCCTCCCGGTAAGGGCTGACTGCTTGCCGGGAGCGACAGATATAAGGTGACGCATGATCCGCGTTTTTTTCAGGCTTGTTGGGCTGCTGCTGCTGGCGGGCGGATTTGTTTTCATGGTCTATGACGGCGCGCGCTGGGTTGCCGATCAAACCCTGCGGTTCACCCGGTTCGGGGAGTTCTGGAACGATATCCATCAATCCAGCCAGCAGGCATTCCGCACCTGGGTCGAGAGCCATGCGCCCTGGCTCTGGAACAGTGTCATCAGGGTCGTGCTGGATCAGCCGGTTTTTGCCGTGATGGGCGTGCTGGGTATTCTGCTGATGCTGTTGGCCCGGCCGCGCAAGCCGCTGATCGGCTATTCGCGCAACTGACCGCATCCCATGTGGCGTTGATGTCCCGTCGTCAGGCGTAACGGGACTACGATCGCCGGCGTACACAGTTCCCACTGCAGCCGAGATCCCGCCGGTCGCGCACATCGCCCGGCAAAAACGATTTGTGTAACTGCCCAGGTGGCCTGATTTCGGGCTGACTTTGAGGCGAGCAGGATTTTTCTGGACGGCGGAATCGACTTACGAATCAATGGCTGGATGATTCGCGCCACGCCGAGAGAACCGAGCCGGGAAGAGCTGATAG
>DATCBQ010000109.1:0-14218 GCA_036511745.1 Rhizomicrobium sp. | reverse complement strand
GAGGGGGACCATGCGCAGCATGGTGGAAGGGGCGGCCGCCCACGCGATGTTCGGGGTTGGCCCCCTCCGTCTCGCGCGGACTTTCGTCCGTGCGATCCACCTCCCCCGCTTCGCAGGGGAGGAGCCATCTGACAGGACCGGGTGCGCGGTGCTAGGGTCGGCATTGAGCATTCGAAAGGATCGGCGATGATTGCAGGATGCCGCGCCGCGATTTGGCGCAACGCCCTTGTGTCGCTGTTGGGGTTGGCCGGGCTTGTCGCTTCCGGTGCGATTCCGCAGGCGCAGGCGCAGACCTACTCGGTCCTTCATCGATTTCGCGGGCACCCCGATGGCTTCGGTCCGAACGGGGTGTTTCGCGATGCGGCCGGCAATCTGTTCGGCACGGGGATTTTCGGCGGCGCCTACGACAACGGAACCGTGTTCGAGCTGGACACCGCCGGCACGCTGAGCGTTGTGCACAGCTTCAAGGGATTTCCCAGCACCGACGGTTCGTTTCCGGCCGCAGGCGTCGTCGGCGACGATGCGGGCAACCTTTACGGAACGACAACCTTCGGCGGCAAGGACCCGTCGGAAGGCACGCTTTACAAGCTGG
The DNA here is from genome assembly GCA_036511745.1 of Rhizomicrobium sp. Taxonomy (GTDB): domain Bacteria; phylum Pseudomonadota; class Alphaproteobacteria; order Micropepsales; family Micropepsaceae; genus Rhizomicrobium. Next base: position 13,626 of record DATCBQ010000109.1, on the reverse strand, counting down.
ATCAAACGGGCAAGCTCACCATTCTCTACAGCTTTTGCCGCAAGCAGGGATGCACGGACGGCGAGTATCCGGCGTCCATCCCCGTCCTGGATCCGGCCGGCAATCTCTATGGCACCGCGATGAGCGGAGGAAACTGCAGCCAGGTCGGCGGTTGCGGCGTCGTCTTCGAGTTGAGTTCCGCCGCGCGTTACAAGGTTCTTCACACCTTCACGGGAGGCGCCGACGGCGCCACGCCCGCTCCCGGCGGCGGCCTTGTCCGCGACAGTCAGGGCAACCTCTACGGCACCGTCATCGCAGGGGGCGATCTGAACTGCTCCTATCTGGGTTCCAGCGGCTGCGGGACGCTGTTCAAAATCGATGCCGCGGGCGCCTTCAGCGTGGTGCATACATTTGAAGGCCCCGACGGAACGTCTCCGGCGCCCGGACTGGTCTTCGACGCCGCCGGCAATCTCTACGGAGCGACCAATGGCGGCGGGACGCCGGCCAAAAAATGTTTCCTCGCGGGAGGCTGCGGCGTCGTTTTCAAGATGACGCCGGCCGGCGACGAGACGGTGCTGCACAGTTTTTGTTCGTCCAAATCCTGCGACGAAGGCGCGCTGCCGCAGACCGGCGTGGCTGTGGATTCCGCGGGCGTTGTCTACGGCACGACGGAATTCGGCACCCACCAGACGGATTGGGGAACCGTCTTCAGGCTGGACGCCGCCGGTCTGACGGTTCTGCACAATTATGCCGGCGGAAAAGACGGCGCGACGCCCCAGGGGTCGCCGGTGCTGGACGCCGACGGCAATCTGTACGGCGCCACCTATGAAGGCGGCAATATTTCGCGCCGCTGCCAGTTCGGTTGCGGCGTCCTGTTCAAGGTCGCCCCGGCGGCGCCTTAGAAAGAGCCGGAGCGGCCAACACCGTCGAGCCACGTCCGGCTCCCCTTTCTCGACTTATCCGCGGAGACCGGGGAGCTGTCGCTTGCCGGCACGATGGTGTTTATGCTGCGGCCTTCGGCCCAACACGCAAGCCCAAGGAGAATGACGATGCCCGATACCGCCCGCCTGGCAGAACTCAACGACCAGATCATGGCGATCCGGCAGAACCTTCTCGAATTGACGGAGAGTGCCGCGGCAAGGTCCGGCGCCGCCGACGAAGCCTTCGCGGCGGATCGCATCGCGCAACAGGAGGCGCAGCTTGCCTCCCTGATCGACCGGCGCGACGCCCTGTCGAAATCCTAGACGCGGTCGCGAAGACGGCATCCCTCAATCGTCGGCCGGCCGTCGGCGCCGGCTGCGTTTCGCCTTCGCCCGATCTTCCGGCAGACGATCCTTTAGGGGAATCGCGCGCCCCTTGCCGTCGCGCTCCATGCCCGGCGCATCGCCGGGGTCGGGTGTCATTGCCTTCGCCGGGTTCCTCTTTTTCCGCATTGCTCGCCCTCACAGGTTTCATGATCGCAAGCTGAAAAATGGAATTGCGGGGCGCCGGTTCCGGTGGGGAGCGCAACTTTTGCTTCACCCACGGACTGTCCTCCGCCGGTCTCCCCCGAATTCGTCAGATGTTCACCGCGTCGCGGACGACCCGCGTGGCGGCACCATGCTGAGGACGCGCCCCATGCCGGTTTTATTCCATCCGTGCGCGCCGAATGGAGAAAGCGAGCCCAACGGATCGTCGATCACCTACAGCCCTTCCGCCGACGCGCAAGGCTTAGCCGTTTTGCGATTAACGCCGGAAGCCGCTGGCGTAGCCGAAGGCGTCGAAATCGGCCTCGTAGCGTTTATAGATCGACCGCAGCAGGTCTGCGCCGAGGTCGGCGCGATCGATCGCCGGGGCCTTCGACCTGTTGGTTCGCGGCAGCATCGCCGGCGTGTCGAACAGGCGGCGGAAGAGCGGCGCAATGTCCTCGTTCAAACACTCGAATCGGAGAATTTCATCGACGATGGTCGCGCCCGCGCCATCGCGCACGAAGGCGATCTGCGGCGCGAGGTGACGGCCGGAAAACGGATCGTCCCCGCTCTCGGCGAGGAATCTTTCGGGCGATCGCAACCGCCGCGGCTCGCGAAACCGATACTCCGAGATAAACCGGTCATAGGGGTTTCGCACCACCGCGAATTTGAAGTAGGCGGCGTATTCGCCAGCCTCGACATGGCCGCACGCCACATATTCCCGCGCATAAAGATGGGCCAGACGCCGCGGCCCCAGGCCCGGATTTGCATTGCGGCACATCAGCAATTCGGCCCGCGTTCGCCAGGTCAGGCCGTGTTCCTTCAGGAAAACGCGCTCGATGCTCTGCCCGGCGGTCTTCGGAACATGAACGAATATCGTCTTGAACCGGCGCGAAAGCATGTCTGGACTTCAACCCCGATCGTTCGCGATCCGTCGCATGTTTTGCCCGCGACCGGTCAATAAACAACACGGGGGAAGTCTCGCGACCCCGTCTGCTCGTGGCGCGAGCGCCTTCCATCAGGGACGAATAAACAAGGCCGTTTGCTATCGATAAGTGAGCTATGCCCGGTTCCGGCGTATCGTCAATTGGCGCACCGGACCATAGTTGCTTACGCGGGTACAAGTCCGGACTTCGCGACCGCACGGGTCGCGATATCGAGATTCAGCAGCCGTTACAGGCGACGGAAAGAGATTGGCGCGGGCGAGCGTAGAAACTGTCCCCCATGTTTAGCGTCCCCACGATGAACTCTCCGATGGGCGACTTGTAAGGGTATGTCACCGTGACCAGGATGGCGCTGGCGCCGTCCGTCGTCGCGATGACGCCGGCCGGCACGGTGGTGACGACGCTTCCCTGCGTCAGAGCGGTTCCGTTTTGCGCGCGGCTCCAGGCCACTGTGTTCAGGCGGGTCGTGGCCGAATATTTGATGCTGGATATCACGATGGCCGTGGTTCCGACCGGGAAGGGATAAAGAATCGCGTTGCCGGAGTTGTAGACGTTGGAAATATCCGTGGCGGAAACCGATGAAGTCATGGCGATGACATCCGAGACGTTGGCGGCCAGGCTAATGACCTTCTCGCGGCATGCAAGCGCGCTGCAGATTTCGATCGTTCCAACAAGCAGGATGGCCAATACAGGCGCGATAAAGGCAAACTCGATGCCGGCCACGCCTGCGGTGGATCTCCACATACTCTTCAAACGCGCTAGCATGAGGCCCCCGCCACAAAGGGTTCATTGCGGAACGCGGTCGCCGAACTCATCAGAAATTGTCCGTTCGGCATGTTCTTGAGCAAGGGCTGCATAAGCGGCGTCATGATGCTCCAGGGGTAGAACGCGCGGACAAGTACCACATCGCAGGGATTGCCTGTTACGTACTGCATTGCTGCGATATTGAGGCTCCCATCGGGGTTGACCACATTGGTGTAGTTCGCGTTCGTGAAACTGCCGAAGGCCTCCATGTCCACTTGCAGATTGGCGTTGCAGGTGGCCGAACTGACCATGCCCGTCATTTCCGTGCAGATTTTGGCGATGTACTGCGCCCTGGTCATGTTCCCGCTCTGCACCTGGCCGGTGCGTACCAATCGCGCAGTATCGTTCGCCGCATTCGTAAGTGTGGAGTTGAGGTAATAGATCGCCCCGGTTTCGATCATCCCGATTATAAACAGACAAAGAACCGGCGCCAGCAACGCGAACTCGATCGCCGTCGCGCCCTCGCGCGCATGACGGAGAAGATCGCGAAATCTCCGGAGGAGGCTCCCTGCCGTTACATCTGTCCGATCCAATTGGAATGGCCCCGTGGATTAATCCCCATTCAGATACGCCTCTCGCGACAAATCCGCAAAAGCGATCCGATTTCTTGTTGAATGCGCTATTAACGCGCGCATACCGAAGTTGCACATCTTGAAATTGTGATAACCGCGTTCCCGCGTCTTAGGATTTTGATAACCGCGTTCCCAAGAGTCGGGTGCAAATTGGCCTGGGACCGTCATAGTCTGCGGGGGTATATCCGCTGGATGTCGATACATGCTTGATGGCAAGTTACACGCGACTGCTGCGCGGCTGACAGGATTCTGGCGCTCCACGCGCGCCAATGTCGCGATGATTTTCGCGCTCTCCGCAATCCCGATGGTGATCGCGGTGGGCGGCGGCGTGGATCTGGCGCGCTCAATGGTCGTTCGTTCCGAACTGGCCAGTGCGCTGGACGCGGCGGGTCTCGCCGTGGGGGCCACATCCGGGCTCACCCAGGCGCAGATGGCGACAGTCGCGCAGCAATATTTTACTGCAAATTACACGAATGCAACATCCTTCGGCGTACCGGGCGCCGTCAGCGTTTCTACCTCAACCACCGGGGCCGGCAGTACAATAAACACAATAACGGTCAGCGCTACGGTGGCGATGCCCACCGTGCTGATGAGGGTCATAGGCATCAACACGATAAACGTCGGCTATTCGTCGAAGATCACCTGGGGCCAGACGAAGCTTTGGGTGTCGCTGGTGCTCGACAACACGCTGTCGATGGCGGAGACGGACGTGAACGGAGTGAGCAAAATCAGCGCGCTCATTACGGCAACCAACCAGCTGTTGACGATGCTGCAGAATGCCTCCGCCAATCCCGGCGACATCCAGGTTGCACTCGTCCCGTTCACCAAGAACGTCAAGCTGCCCGCGTCGATCGGGACGACGGGGATCGATTTTACCGACTTTAATTCGGCGCCGCCCAGCTCCATGCCTTCCACAAGCGTCGGACCCGGGTCGACATGTCCTTATGTCTTAAACACGGTTGGCTACAACTGCACCAGCGGGCCGTCGAATGGCAGTGCTACCGTCACGACGATACCCTCGAGCGGTACCTACAAGGGCTACATCTGCCCCAGCATGGTCGAGGGCGTGAGCGGCAGCAGCTATATCGGTCCATTCCTCCACTATTACAACGGCTGCTACAACAGCGTGGGCTCGCATGCGCCGTACACGCATACGTGGATAGCGAATGCCACGAGCACGTGGGACAATTGCGTGATGGACCGTACGCAGAGCTACGACGTCAGCGACACGAATCCGACGACTACGGCGACCGATTTCCCCGCGGAAAACAATTACTCGTGTCCGCCGGCCGCGCTGATGGGATTGAATTTCAACTGGACCAACCTGACCAATGAAGTCAATGCCATGACGCCGAACGGTTCGACCGATCAGCCGATCGGCCTCGCCTGGGGCTGGCAGGCAATGACCCAGGGGGCGCCCTTCAATCCACCGGCGCTGCCTCCATACACGAGCAGGATCGTCATCCTTCTCAGCGATGGTTTGAACACCGAGGACCGGTGGTATACGGGCTCCGTCCTGGCTCCGCCGGAGTACCTGGCGCAGGACACGCAGGTGGACGCCCGGATGACGCTCGTCTGCAATGCGGTGAAGGCCGACGGCGTCACGATCTACGCGATCTATGTCGATCTCAATGGCACGCAGGGGAGTTCCACGGTTTTGCAGGCGTGCGCGTCGGATCCGAGCAAGTACTTCGATCTGACCACATCCGGCCAGATCATCACGACGTTGAACACGATCGGCACGCAAATCACGCAGTTGCGGGTTGCGCTATAGGCGCAAGCGCCCGGCTTCTGCAAAGATTTGGGGACTCGAAGGTCGGCGATATCCGGCTCGGAGAATCCAAACGGGTTTCTCTTTTTATGCGTCGCGCGCCCGCCGGGTGCACAAGTCAGGACCGCCTGGAAACGACCTGCATGACCCTGAAGGGCGCGTGACCTCCGCGGCTTTGCGCGCCGGATCGAACGAGAGCTCCCTTACCGCGCCGCGAAGTAGCGGTTGCGATTTTCGGTCTGGGCATGGCCGATGGCGGCCATGATCTGCAGCAACTCGGATACGCGGGGCTCGACACGCTTGCCCTGTTGAATTTGCGCGCGAGCTCGCGCCCGGTTTCCTCTTAACGTGGCGGCAGGAGAGAGAGACTACCTCCTCGGATCTCTGGGGGCATAAGCTCGTGTCACGCGAATACCTCGCGCAGATGACGAGCCTCGGTCTAGGCATCAGTCTGACTGGGTTTGAAGATCAGTTTCATGTTTGCATCGGCATACGTACCGCGCCGACGCTTTGGTGGGGGGATTCCACGTTGCGTCCGTCCATTCGATTTGCGTGGTCGTCGCCATTGCCGCTCTTGTAGAACAAAGCAGGAACCAATACCAGCACATTCACCCTATCGCCGATAGCTTCGCTCCCTCAACAGCTTGGGGGAATCGTGCCTACCGCGCCGCGAAGTAGCGGCTGCCGTTTTCGGTCTGGGCCTGGCCGATGGCGGCCATGATCTGCAGCAGCTCGGAAACGCGCGGTTCGACACGTTTGCCCTGTTTGAGTTTGCGCGCCAGCTCGCCGGCGCGGGCTTTCCGTCCGCCGCGAGCAGCGCGCGCGCGGCGACCCGATCGGCAGCCGCGCACTTTCCCCGCTTGCCCAGGACGGTTAAGTATGGGTGGCTTGCGTTATGCAGGCAGGAGAATGCAGATGCGTTACACGGTGGTTTTGGAACAGGAAGTCGATGGCGGTTATGTCGCCAGCGTACCGGCACTGCCGGGATGTGTCAGCCAGGGCGACGATCGCACGCACGCACTGGAGAATATACGCGAAGCCATCACCCTCTATGTCGAGGATTGTCGCGATGCCGGCGATCCCGTTCCCACCGAGGCCGGCAAGGAATTCGTCGAGATCGACGCCGCTGCGTAAGCGCGCGTTGCAACAGGATTTCCTGCTGTAAGTATGCCGCCCCCCATCAAGCTTCCCACCGACCTCTCCGGCCGCGATGTCCGCGCCGTACTCGAACGGGCGGGATTTGTCTTCCGTCGCCAGACTGGCAGTCAGATGATTCTGCGCCGCGCCGAGCCTTACGCGAGGGTGGTTGTTCCCGATCACAAGCAAATGCGTGCCGGCACTCTGCGTCGCATCATTGCCGATTCGGGCTTCACGGTGGAGCAATTCCTGCGATTCCTCGGACGTTGATTGGCTGCAGCGCGAAATTGCAGTCGAACGCATATCAAGCCGAATGCGGCCGTTGCGGTGATGCGGGCGTGCCGGTCGTCATAGGTGAAGCCGACGGAGGCGAAACCGTCCGTGACCGACGAGGCCATGTTGAACGAAGTCCAGCCGATGCTGCGCCCGGCGCCCGCCGTCATATTGCCGTTGGCGTCGTAGCTGAAAGTCGGATTGACGACGCCGTTGACCGTGCCCGTGATCCCGGAGACGGCGTGCGGCTGGGGCTGGCCGGCGGGCGGATAGGAATAGCTCCCGACGCCGGTCTTCGAGGTGATGTCGCCCAGCGCGTCATAGCCCATATGCGTATAGCCCGAAGCCGTGCAATTGCTGCTGAGGTCGTAGTTCAGCAGCCGGTTCAGCGCATCGTAGCAGAAGCTCTCGCTGTAGCTTTGGCCCAGATCCTGGCGCTGCGTCAGCCGCCCGATGGTGTCCCATTGATACGCGAAGTTCGCGGTCGACCCGTCGCAGCTGCCGGAATCCGGCGTCGCGCAGATGGCGAGCAGCCGGCCGGTATCGGGATCGAAGCTCTGGTTGGTCACGACGCCGTTGCCGGCGGTCGCCGCCGTCAGATGCAGCTCGGCATCGCGCGTGTTCGCGGTCCAGCCATACGACGAACAATCTGACCCCCTTTGAACGAGAACAAAAAGACCTTTTGGTGCTGCCTCACAAAAAATACTACGGATGCAAGGCCTAAACAGAGAAGTAACGCGACCAGCGCCCAGTCATCGAATCGTAAGAGGGTTTCGGATAGATGTCGAACGGATTCGCAACCCGCAGCGAGTTCCGCGAAGGCAACGCGGGCAGATCCAAAAAACAGAAATGTAGATGCCCCGACTGACACGGAAAAAATCGAGACAGAAAATCTATAAGCCTCAATGTTGCGCTTCATCAGATGTACCTTTGCGTCCGCCATACCACTGCCTTACGCGCCGAGAGATTGTAAAATAAATAATCGCGGTGTACAGGCGGAGTGCGATAGCTATCACAAAGCCCGCCGCGATAAACACAACATACTGCAGACCCCATTGGCTCAGTTGGAACCTCAATATCGCCAGTAAGGCGACGGAAAAAGTGAGCCATCCTAAGACAAGCCATCCGGCTATCTTTTTGGCTAATTGTCCACCCTCATAGAGGGACCGATCGACATCATGGGTATCAAAATACATTTCCAAAATTCGACCATGATCAGTCGGCAGTCTCTGATGGCCGACCGGTTGGTAACGAGTTAAGCAGGCCGCTGCCGCTGCGGTCGCAATATAAAGGAGGCCGGTGAGAAGGCCAAATTTTTCTAAATGACCAACGACGATTGCTCCCACCCCAAGTGCGCCTGTTAGAATCGCAAGGAACAGACGCATCGAACTAAATGGATTTTGGGCGCCCACTTGTTAACCTCCGTTACAAGAAGAGGTACTGCGGCCTGCTGCGGTTCCCGTAACAATATTTTGAGTAAGGGATCCCAAAAAATTCGACATACCCGGTAAGCCGTTCGTGGCAGCCGATGCGCCGGCCACATTGCCGGCAACAATACCGGCTACAGCCGCTTCTGCCGGCCCGTAATCGCCAGTTTGTCCGCCAATGTATGCGCCTGTCGCTACCTGTCCGTAACCTCCGTATAAAGTTAGTCCGCCTCCCACCTCCGCTAGGCCCACAGCAAGATCAGCAGCCCAACCGGCCGGAGTGAATTGCAGCACTAATGCGCCAGCCAAAAGGGCGGTGCCTGTTCCAGACAACAATCCAAATTGATTGTACAACCCTTCCGTAGCTGCAACATCAGCTCGCGTACACGCCCCCTTCGGATTCTGCGCTGCCGCCTCCGCGTCACCTCTTTCTCCGCCGCCGCCCTGATTGGGGTTGCCGCCGGAGGAGAGATAGAAGTTCCAGCCGGGGCTCGTGTATCCGGGAACGACATCTGACAGATCGCCCGTTTGAATAAGCTGATACAGCGAATCCGATATGGCAGAACCGCTGCTGGTGGTTCCGAACAGCGGTATGCCTTTGCAGGCGGAGCCGGAGCCCGGCATGCACGAGTTTCCCTGCGCATCCAGCCACTCGTAATCGCCCGTGATCGGCGAGCCGTTATCGGTTTCCGGACCGTTGCAGGTGAGGCATTGCGGTCCATAGGGTACGTCCGAGGGCTGGTCATTGGGGTCTCCGCCAATGAGGAACGTCGGCACGTAATCCTCGGGATTGAGATCTTCCACATACCCGCTAGGATCGATGAACACGGTGGGTGCGTTCAGGGCGTAGGAATAGCGATTGTAGGATTGCCCGTTGAACGGATTGGGCACGAACGGATCGGGGCTGGGGATGCGGCTGGTGGTGGGATCGTAGAGCCGCGCGTTGAGATTGATGTAGCATTGCGGGTCCATCATCTCCTGGGCGGTGAAGCCGCGCGTGGTGGCGCTGGTGAGCGAGCAGGCGGCGTTGGGCGAGCCGTCGGGATTGCGCCGTCTGCCCCACGCCGTATAGGAATCGCGCTCGCTCACCGCGCCAGTCGGAGTGCTCAGCACCGAGGTCGAGCCCAGATGATCGCCGTTGAAATACAGCACCGACACGGTGCCCGAGGTCACGAAGCGCTCCGCCACGATGGAGCCATTTGCGACGATATAATCGCGCCAGGAGGCGCCCGGGCCCGAGCCGGAGGTCTCGCTCAAAGTCCCGGTGATGGGGTCGTTGAGATAGGTGGTGGTAACGCCTGCGGCCGCCTGGGTGATGCGGGCGTGCCGGTCGTCATAGGTGAAGCCCACGCTGGCGGAGCCGTCGGTGACGGAAGCCGCCATGTTGAACGAAGTCCAGCCGATGCTGCGCCCCGCGCCCGCCGTCATGTTGCCGTTGGCGTCGTAGCTGAAAGTGGGATTGACGACGCCGTTGACGGCGGTGGCTTCGCGACGCCGAGCAGTATCTGACCGGCAGCGCCGCGCGGATTGTTCGTCCAAAATATTCTGAACGAGCCCGGCGTATGGTTGCGTGGGAAACATGACGACGGGGAGCGGAGGTCCGGGCTTGCGAGCGAAGAATGCTGCGGCTAAAGGCAGGAAATGGCCGAGGAACAAAAACCGCCGTGGCGAGAGCCGCGCATCACGGCCGCGCCGAAGCTGCGACAGCTTTACTGGTGCGATTTCTGGAAGGACGCGGTGCTGCCCGAGTTTTGGAAAACCCGGCCCGTTATCGTCGTGTCCTACAAGAACGCGTTGCACGGTCCGTGCCTTGTTGTCCCGACAACGACGGTTCCGCAGGACGCCAACCGATGGGCGCACAAACTTTCCGTGACTTTTGACGGCGTTCAGTCGTGGGCCGTGTGCAATCAGCCGGCGACCGTGTCGCCCAGTCGCTTCAGCCAGTTCAAGGGCAGAATTCCGCTGGTGCCAAAGGCCGATTTCAACGCCATCCTGACGCTCCTGAGCCAATGGCTCCCCGAGCATTTTCCGTGATTGAAAATTCAGGGCCATAGGACTATATTGGCCTTATTCGCGGCCCCGAAAGGGTGTCCGTTGCCCGCAAGGGAGACAATCGACCAAGGGGAAGCGCAAGCTTCCCCTTTGGTTTTTGGATCGGGAATAAAAAAACAACGTAAGCTCCCGCTTTCCAGAGAGTTCCTGCGATTAATCGCCATCGCGCCATTCGCGCCGCTCCGTTCCGTCGACCATATCCGCGCGCCCGCGCCGAGACAAACCGACGCCGGCGTCTGCTGGCGGCATTGTCGCCGCCAGGCTGCATTTGTGGTCGCCGTTCCTCGAAGGTTGCTCACGCGGAGATGAGGAGAACGCGCAAGCATTGTTGGGGTCGTACAGAGCGCAGACGAAATTACTGGCCAGATCGTGGATTGGGATATTTCTCTTTGACAAAGTGTGCTGCTCGCCGCGCGGACCCTCGCTTTCGCGAGGGCAGGCTCATGCGGCGACTGGGTCCTCGGTCTGCGCGTCGCAAGCGACGCTTGCCGAGGATGACAGCCATATTTATAGCGCCGCGCTATCGCGTCCCCCCTCGCTGTCATCCTCGCGAACGCGAGGACCCAGCGCGCGAAGCGTGCGAGCGCGATTGATTTTTTTTTGACTCCCCGCGAAACAGCATCATTCGCCGCGCGTCCGCGCGGCGTGCTGGGTCCCCGGTCTGTGCGTCGCAAAGCGACGCTTGCCGGGGATGACAACCATATTTATAGCGCCGCGCTGTCGCGTCCCCCTTGCTGTCATCCTCGCGCAAGGGCGCTCGCCGGGGATGACAGGGGTTGTTACGCCACCCGTGCGGCGGGGAGTACGAACTCGCGTTGCGCGGGTTTTTTCGCGGCGGGGCCGGCGAGGGTCTTTTGCGCGGCTTCGCGTTCTTGCGCGTCGTCCACCGGATCGTGCTCCGCCACGAAATGGCCGCTCGCCACTTCGATCAGCTTGGGCACATATTGCTCCGCGCGGGAATCGTCGATCAGCTTCGATTTGAGGAAGGTGAGCGCGCTTCGCGGATCGAGCGGCGAGGGGAGGTCGCCGGTCAGCATCGCATGGCGCCGCGCGCGTTCGCTGCGCGGATCGGGCCTCGGCACCGCGGCCAGCAGGGCGCGCGTATAGGGATGGCGCGGATCGGCGTAGAGCGCATCGGCGTCCGCCAGCTCCACCACGCGGCCCAGATACATGACCATGACGCGATGCGCGGCGCGGCGCACCACCGAAAGATCGTGGCTGATGAAGAGCGTCGCCATCGCGAACTCGGTTTGCAGATCGGCGATCAGCGCCATGATCTGCGCTTGAATCGAAACATCGAGGCCGCTCACCGCTTCGTCGCAGACCACGAGTTTGGGGTGCAGGATCATGGCGCGGGCGATGGCGGCGCGCTGGTTCTGGCCGCCGGAGAATTCGTGGGGATAGCGGTTGACGTGCGAAGGCTCCAGCCCCACGCGGGCGAGCATCGCGCGCACGCGGGCGGCGATTTCCGCGCGGCCCGGTGCGGGCATCAGCGCGCCCAGCGGCTCGGCGAGATCGCGCCCCAGCCACACGACGCCCGCGCCCAAACTTCACATTCGGTGAATATTGAAGGTCTGACGATAGTGAGCGACTGAGAGGTAAAATGCGATACCGATCGCCACAACGAAGCCAATGGCCGCGAGATATAGAATAATCCGCTTGCTCTTGCTGAAGCTTCGGAACTGTTTTTCGAACGCCACACCGCGGCCCCGAACCACCAAAAAATAGTTATTCAAAACGAAGATGGCGACGCCCGCGCCCCCAAAAATCCAGCGGCTATTCAATGCGACATATTGATGTGTCGCCGTCTGTATCAGGGCCCAAAATGCCACCGCGAGAAAGCCCACGACCACCGATACGCCAATGGAAGCCGTGTCCGCTTTCAACCGTCCTTCCCATCCCGACATTCGGTAAAACAGGACGAAAATCGACAGATACAATTCCTTCACGGGACGCATAAAGGAATCGCGCTCGCCCCCATACTTCCTCCTATAACTCCTCCGCTTTTCAGCCATGGCTCGATGCGGATTCGGCACGCGCCTGAACTTCACTTCCGAGGAAGATTGAAGGTCTGATGGTAGGCAGCCGCCGAGAAATAGAGCGCAATCCCCGTCGCCAAAACGATGCCTGAAGCTGCCAGATACAAGAGGGTGCGCTTGCCCGCCCGGAAGCCGCGGAACCGTTCCTCAAATGCGATCCCCCGACCTTGATCCACCAAAAAATAGTCGTTCAATGAGTACAGCACGATAACAGCGATCCCGACTATCCAGCGATTCACTTCGATAACCTGATGGGTTACCACCGCAATCGATGCGCCAAAACTCATAACGAGTATTCCATCGACCAACGTAAGCCCTAAGGCGGCCGAGCGTGCTTTCATGTTTCCACGCCACCTGGATATTCGGAAAAATAGGACGAAGGTCGAGAGATATAACTCCTTCAGTAGGCGCATGACCGGGTGATCGACGTTTGGTTCGGGCCGTGCGTGAGTCATATTTTTACGGGATCCATCGGAAGATCGTGGGGATCGATCACCTCGTCGCGCTTCTTCGGTTTCGCCCACGCTGACACGAACACACATTTGTTTCATGCGCAAGACAGTGCGCGGCGACGTAGGAATTACTCGGGAGAGATACGCGCCCCGGCACCTCCTGGGTCCCCTTGACCTCGCGCAAGCGCTGTCGCGCCTGCGCTCGCCGGGAATGACAGCGGTTGTTACGCCACCCGTGCGGCGCGGAGCGCGAAGCCGCGGTGCGGCGGCGCATGTTTTTTCGCGGCGGGTTCGGCGATGGCTGCGGCTTCGCGTTCGCGCGCGTCGTCCAGCGCGTCGTGCTCCGCCACGAAATGGCCCTTCGCCACTTCGATCAGCTGCGGCACATATTGCTCCGCGCGGGAATCGTCGATCAGCTTCGATTTGAGGAAGGTGAGGGCGCTTCGCGGATCGAGCGGCGAGGGCAGGTCGCCGGTCAGCATCGCGTGGCTGCGGGCGCGTTCGCTGCGCGGATCGGGCCTGGGCACCGCGGCCAGCAGGGCGCGGGTATAGGGATGGCGCGGATCGGCGTAGAGCGCATCGGCGTCCGCCAGCTCCACCACGCGCCCCAGATACATGACCATGACGCGATGCGCGGCGCGGCGCACCACCGAAAGATCGTGGCTGATGAAGAGCGTCGCCATCGCGAACTCGGCCTGCAGATCGGCGATCAGCGCCATGATCTGCGC
>DATCBQ010000108.1:0-4227 GCA_036511745.1 Rhizomicrobium sp. | reverse complement strand
CTCCACCGAAGTGGCGCCCTTCGGCGGCATGAAGGAATCCGGCATCGGCCGCGAAGGCTCGAAATACGGCATCGAGGACTATCTCGAAATCAAATACCTCGCGCTGGGCGGATTGGGTGTGGCGTGAAGGCGATCGGTGAGGTTTTCCCTATTCCATTTCGCTCAATCGGAAGTGATTTTAGACTGGCGGACAATTGGCTCTATTTCTTTTAAGCCCTTGATTTTTCATTAAAAATTTACCGAGCAGCGGAAAGGCCAACGTCCATATGTTGACAAGTGTTTACACAAACGCGATTACGAGGCCATCGAGAGGTGTCCTCATGCTCGCTCGGAGAGTGCCGATGAAGATGCACGAGTTCACCATCATCGCGTCCGGGATGAACCCAAACGACGATGAATTCGAAAATCGTTTTTTCGAAGCGGGTTGCAGCGATGCGACCATTGCGTACCAGAAGGGTCTGAGCATCCTGGAGTTCACCCGGGAGGCAAAGAACTTTTCGCACGCAATAATTTCCGCATTCGAAAACGTGCAAAAGGCGGGCGCGAAGGTGGAGAGATTCGAACCGGACCATCTCGTAAGCTTGTCGGACATTGCGGCGAGAAGCGGAATGTCGCGAGCGGCAATATCGCTTTATGCAAAGGGAGAGCGCGGGCGCGCATTCCCGGTTCCGGTCGCGCGCATCACGACAGAAAGTCCGTTGTGGGATTGGGTCGAGGTTTCGCGCTGGCTGCAAATGAATGAGAAGCTTTCGGCGGACGTTGTTCTCGAAGCAAGGATGCTCAAGGACGCCAACATGATCGCCGGTACGCACGCGATAAGGCCCGATCAATTCAGCCGAGAGCTGCAGGACAGGATTCGAGCCTACGAGGCCGCTTAGGCTCGCCGGGTTTATGCAGGAAGTTCGCCCAATCGCCGGTGGCGCATTTCGATTTGGCGTGATCGGCACTGACAACAGGAGCGCCCTGACATGATTCCCCGCTATGCGTGCCCCGAAATGTCGGCGATCTGGTCGCCGGAAACGAAATTCCGCATCTGGTTCGAGATCGAAGCCCATGCGGCGGACGCGATGGCGGAACTGGGCGTCATTCCGAAGGAAGCGGCCAGCGCGATTTGGGAAAAGGGTTCGAAAGCAACCTTCGATGTCGGGCGCATCGACGCCATCGAGCGCGAGGTCAAGCACGACGTCATCGCCTTCCTGACGCATCTGGCGGAGATCGTCGGGCCGCAGGCGCGTTTCGTGCATCAGGGCATGACGTCGTCGGACGTGCTGGACACCTGCCTGTCGGTGCAGCTGGCGCGCGCGGCGGATATCCTGCTCGCGGATGTCGATCTTTTGCTGGCCGCTCTCAAGCGGCGGGCCTTCGAATTTCGCCACGTCGTCACCATCGGGCGCAGCCACGGCATTCATGCCGAACCCACCACCTTCGGGGTCAAGCTTGCCGGCTATTACGCGGAGTTCACCCGCGCCCGCGCCCGTCTCGTTGCGGCGCGCGAGGAGATCGCGGTGTGCGCGATCTCGGGTCCGGTCGGCACCTTCGCCGGCATCGATCCGCGGGTCGAGGCGCATGTCGCCAAAGCGCTGGGCCTGAAAGTCGAGACCGTCTCGACGCAGGTGATTCCGCGCGACCGCCACGCCGCGTATTTCGCGGCGCTCGGCGTCACCGCCAGCTCCATCGAGCGGCTGGCCACCGAAATCCGCCATCTGCAGCGCACCGAAGTCCTGGAGGCCGAGGAATATTTTTCGCCAGGTCAGAAGGGCTCGTCCGCGATGCCCCACAAGCGCAACCCCGTGCTGAGCGAAAACCTGACCGGGCTGGCGCGCATGGTGCGTGCCTATGTGATGCCGGCGATGGAAGACGTGGCGCTGTGGCACGAGCGCGACATCTCGCATTCCTCGGTCGAGCGCTATATCGGGCCGGATGCGACGATCACGCTGGATTTCGCGCTGGCCCGCGCCGCGGGCGTGGTGGAAAACCTGGTGGTCTATCCCGCGCGCATGCAGGAGAATCTCGAACGCACGCATGGCCTGGTGCATTCGGGACGCGTGCTGGTGGCGCTGACGCAGGCCGGCATCGCCCGCGAAGACGCCTATCGGCTGGTGCAGAAGAACGCGATGCGGGCCTGGAACGGCGAAGCGTCGCTGCTTGCGCTGTTGCAGCAGGATGGGGAAGTGACGAGCGTCCTCGATGCAAAGACGCTCGAAAGCCTGTTCGATCTCGAATTCCACCTGAAACACGTCGACACGATCTTTACCCGGGTGTTCGGGGAACCGTGACTTTCGAAAGAAGATGCTCACGCGGAGAGCAGGAGACGCGGAAGCGCGTCCAACCCTCCCCTTGAGGGAGGGTCGACATTTGGCTTCGCGCGATAGCGTGAAGACGAATTTCGGGGAGGGGTGATGTTGCAGCATCCGTAACTTCCCCCATCACCCCTCCCCGAAAAGTTCTGCGAACTTTTCGACCCTCCGCAAGGGGGGAATATTATACTTCGCAAACCCACACGCTAAGGCTGGGTCAAGTCTTGGTTTGGCCGCCCTCGGCAACCGTCTAAAACGAAAGCATCACGTATCCGTCTGGTCCGCTGTAGACGACTCTGGCGTCCCTGAGCGCGTCGCGACCGATAAGACCGTGGTGACCTTGCGAGAGATAATTTCCGTCGATGATCGCAATAGCAGGAATGATTTTTTGAGGGGTAGCCCCCGGGATCATCAATGAAACATCATAGGTCGAACATTGGTGCGGCGTTGCGCCGGTCGACGGTGTCAGGATTCCCTGTGTGCCCGTGGGCTGCAGCCCTAGTTGCGCAATGACCGATGCATCGATGCTCGTACAACTTGCTCCCGTATCGAGTAGCAGATTGGCAAGAATGGGAGCGGGGACGGGTTGTCCAGCTTGGGTGAGCGCAGCGTGTCGTTGCGCGCTTACACCGACGTGCACAGCGACAAGTGGTCCCTGCGGTGCAATCAGGACGCTGTAATGCACGCCGAATCCACGTCACGCGAGAAATACGCAACGGTCTCGGTGGCTGCGATTTTTTTGACGAGGAAGGGTTTCAGTTTGGCGACCTTATACCCTTCAGCGAGCGCGTCGGAATAACTGTCAAAAATACCGATGAGCGCTTCGCCTTTGATGACGGCGTATTTGCCCTCGTCCTTCAAGAGCGAAGGCAGCAACCGCTTATAGGTCGCAAGTTCAAGTTCTAGGACTTCGGCCATGGGTCGTCTCACTTGGGCGCAGTAAATGCACGCACATTATGCCAACATCAAGACGGAATGTAGGGCGCGGCCGCTTTCTCTCCGGTTAAAGGGAGGAAACGATAGATGTAGAGGCCGGTTCCAGGCGAGCTACAGCCTAATGATTCTCGGGCGTGGGGCAATCAGGCCGCTCCAAGCCGCGATCATGTGGCCGGAAGGCCCGAGCTGCACGCATTGTGGCGCCTGCGACCGTATCAATCGGCTCCAAGGCGTGAAGGACAAGCGCGGCAATGCTCCGCGTTCTCCCTGTCTTCGCGTGAGCATGTTTCGGGGAACGACACCGGCAATGCTTGCCGGTTGGTCGCGACAGTGCCGCGCGACACGAATGCCGCATCCGCCGGTCCCCGACAGCCCTGCCGAAAATGGGGGAGAAGAATCGTTGCGCACCGCGTTTGGAGAGGGCCTGAACCCGGCGGAGTCTGCGCCCGGCCAACCGATTGTCGGGCCTGCGTAATCCGGCAAATCGTCCGCGAAACGTTCTGCGTACGGAACAAAAAGCGTTGTGCGGTTTGATCAAACATGCTATGGATTTCGGCATGTCGGGAAGCTGCGCCAGGCACCCGGCTGCAACCCCAATCCGAAACCGTCAAAATGACGGCGGCGTTGCGGCGCAGGAAAACAGAGCCATCGCCAACCCGCCGCCGAAGGCGTAGGATCGGCGCGACACAGCTTTCCATTCGGGGGAACGATGCACCTTCGCGCAGGATTTTTCGCCCTCTCCGTTGCGCTGGTCTTCGCCGCCGCGGGCGCTCATGCCGACGTGACGATCTCCTCGGCGCAGACGCAGAACATGTCATGCTCGGGCGGCGTATGTACACCGACGGCGAAGGACGCCGTACTCAACGTCACCGATCTGACAAACCTGCTGGCTTCAGGCAACGTTGAAGTGACGACGACAGGCTCCGGCGTGCAGGCGAACAACATCGATGTGAACGCAGCGTTCGGCTGGTCAAGCACAAGCGCGCTGTCGCTC
>DATCBQ010000107.1:0-3206 GCA_036511745.1 Rhizomicrobium sp. | reverse complement strand
GGCCACGCCGCTGGCCAGGGGGACCAGGCGCCCCGCCCGCTCGCCCTTGGGAAATGGCCGCGAGCCCCAGGCCGGCGCGCCGCCCGCGCTCCTGGGCTCGATCCAGATCTGGAACAGGGTCGTCGTCTGGTCCTCCAGGTTCTGCTCGGCGTGGCGGATGCCAGATCCCGCGCTCATCACCTGCACGTCGCCGGCGGCGGTGCGCCCTTCGTTGCCCAGGCTGTCCTTGTGGGTGATGGCGCCTTTGCGGACATAGGTGACGATTTCCATGTCGGCGTGGGGATGGGGCGGAAAGCCCGTGTTGGGCGCGATCTCGTCGTCGTTCCACACCCTGAGCGCGCCCCATTGCATGCGGGCGGGATCGTTGTATTCGGCGAAGGAGAAATGGTGCTTGGCGTCCAGCCAGCCATGGTTGGCTCCGCCCAATTGCCCGAAAGGCCTGCGTTCGATCATCGGTGTCTCCCTTGGCGGGCTGTCGTGTTCACGGGCCCGCCGGTTTTCCAGCCCTACAGATATGGACATTGCCGACGATTAAAAAATAGAGACTTTGAAATCCATCGTTTCCGAAACGCGCGCAAGGCAGCGAAGCGGCGTAAGGTTGCACAGCCGATAAGTGGAGCGCAGCATGGACCGGCGAACCTTCATCGCGGCGATGGCGGCCCTTCCGGCAACGCAGGCTCAGGCGCAAATGCCCTCGCCGATGAGCACTCCCGCTTTCGACGCCGTAGAGACGATTGCACTGTGGCCGGAATTGCCGCCGGGAGCCGGCGACACATTGCCCGTTCTGCGCAGCACCGAGCAGAGTCCGACACCGGAGCTCTTCCACAATCGGGTGCTGACGGGAATCGCCCGTCCGGTTCTGTATGTCGTGCGCCCCGCGCGCCCCGACGGTTCGGCGCTTGTGATCGCGCCCGGCGGCGGCTATCGCGAGCTGTGGGTGGACGCGGAAGGCTTCGACATTGCCGACCGCTTCGCCGCCGCCGGCGTCACCGCCTTCGTGCTCCTCTATCGGCTGCCGGGCGAAGGCTGGCTCAAGGCGCCCGATGTGCCGCTGCAGGATGCGCAGCGCGCCATGCGACTGGTGCGCGCCAACGCCGCGACATATGGCATCGATGCCGGACGTATCGGCATTGTCGGATTTTCGGCGGGCGGTCATCTGGCCGCGTCGCTGGCGACGCGAGCCAACGCCGCCGTCTATGATCCGCGCGACGCGGCCGACGGGTTGAGCGCGAAGCCCGCTTTCGCGGCGCTGCTCTATCCCGTCGTCACCATGCTCGCGCCTTACGCCCATGAAGCGTCGCGCGAGATGCTGCTCGGTGCCGATCCTTCGCCGGCCTTGCGCGCGGCCTATTCCTGCGAGCGGCTGGTCGGCGCCGAGACGCCGGCGATGTTTCTCGTCCACGCCCTCGACGACAATTTCGTGCCGCCGGAGAACACGCTTTCGCTATTTGCGGCGTTGCGTGCGGCGAAGGTTCCCGTGGAAATGCATCTGTTCGAACGCGGCGGGCACGGCTTCAACCTGAAAGCCGCCACGGGCCTGCCTGTCGCCGCGTGGCCGGATATGCTCGTGAAATGGGCCGCTTCGCGCGGCTATTTCCGCGCGCTCAAAGTCTGGAGTTAGAAGGTTTATGTGATTGTTAATCCAGATGAAGCCTCTTATGATTCGTTTTCTTTCGATTCTCTGGGGGCAATCATGAAATCATCTGCGTTCGCGGCGATTGCCGCGCTTGGGGTTGTTGTATCGGGCTGTGCAACGATCATTAAGGGGACCTCTCAATCCATTGCAATCACAACGCCGCCAACAAGTGGGGCTGCATGCACGCTATCCAGCCGAGAGGGCAATTGGACAGTCGTTTCGCCAGGTGTGGTTACCGTTGAGAAAAGCAAAGAAGATATTGTAGCGCGTTGCATAAAGCCCGGCTGGCAGGACGGAGTGGCGACGATTCCTTCCGATTTCGAGGGCTGGACCATCGCAAACGTTATCGGATTTCCAATAATCGGTTTGGGCGTTGATGCAGCGACGGGCGCGATAAACGAATATCCACACGCCTTTCAAATTCCGATGGCCCCGGCAAGCACCGACGTCCCCGCAAATCCTGCGTCCAAAGCGAATTAGTGCAGCTGGGCAACGCCACGCTGGACATGCTGGACAAACTCGCGGGATTGCTCGACGTGGGCATCTGCGAATTGTTCCGCGAACCGGAACCCGGCGCAAAGCGGCCACCAGCGTTGCCCGGCGGCAGGCGTCCGCACTTGCCAGCCACACAACGCCGTCGGCGGTAGATATCCCGTTCCTCGAAAATTGCGCACGGGAGGAATATGAGAACGCGGAGCATTGCCCGGGTCGCACAAAGCGCCAGACGGAATTACGGGCGAGATCGTGGATGCGAGTTGTTTTCGATTGCCAAGTGCGCTACGCGCCGCGCCGACGCGCGGCGACTGGGTCCTCGGTCTGCGCGTCGCAAGCGACGCTTGCCGAGGATGACATCCAAAATTAATACCCACCGCTGTCATCCTCGCGCAAGCGAGGACCCAGCGCGCGAGCGTCCGCGAGCGCAAAAGACTCTCTTCGATCCTGTCGTTGCGGGACGTGAGTTCAGATCGAAACGGTAAGGTGAAGGCGAAGCTGTTTGCGCGGCTATTGAGATGCCTGTGCCTGCGCAAATTCGTCCCGCGCGGGATTGAGACGCGCGCGAAACCAAAACGTTTACGCGATCCCAACCGAAAAAACTTCGTTGTCCGTAACCGCGTGTCCGAATTGAACATTCGCTGAAATCGTCCGCGAAACGTTCTGCGTACGGATGAAACAAACAAAAATTGCGGTTGACGCGTTTGATCAAACGCCCTATCGATTTCGGCATGACGGAATGGTGCGCCCGGACAACGGAATAGACATTCGACCTTCCGTAGAGCGCCCGCCACGCATACGAACGCTTAAGTACCATGCACAAAAGCTGTCATCCCCGACAAGCATCGCTTGCGATGCGCAGATCGGGGACCCAGCACGGAGCGCGTCGGCGCGGCGAATGATGTTTCCCGCAATACCAGGACAGATTGCGCTCGCAGACGCTCGCGCGCTGTTGGGGTGGACGGCCCCCGACGGCATCGATGTGCCAGAGTGAGGTCGTTGAAGATCTCAAACCAGGGAGCCGTCCATGGACAAGCTTATCCGCATTGGCATTGACACGTCCAAGAGTGTTTTTCAG
>DATCBQ010000106.1:0-10300 GCA_036511745.1 Rhizomicrobium sp. | reverse complement strand
TCGGTCAAAGCGAAAGCGGAACTGGCGCTCGGCGTGCTCTGCTACAATCTCAAGCGGGCGATCAACATACTGGGCGTCCAGCAATTGCTCCTCGAACTGCATCTCGCCCCATCCTGAAGAGACCAATAGGTGCACAGCGCCTCTCGCCCCTCTCGACGTAACAGCCGGTCGCAAAGTTTTCGCACAGCCTGTTTCGCGGGAATGACATTTTTTTTTGATGCGTAACGCCTGCGCGCGCAATAGAGAAAGGAACCCCTGCGGATCGTCGGTCGTCTTCGGCTCTCCGCGTCTCCTGCTCTCCGCGTGCATCATTTGCCGGGACAAACGAACCCTTAGTGGGGTGGGCCGGCCGACGGCCTTCCGGCATGGCGCGTCCCGTCGCGCTCGTGTAGGCTCCCGGCGCAAAACGGGGGAATCATCCGATGTCGTGGAAGACGATCTTTGCCGCGGTTTTTTTGTCGGTCGCGGGCGGTGGCGCTGCCTTGGCGCAATCGGGCGGCGATGCGCGCCCGTCTGCAACGCTGACCATCGTCGTCGACGGCACGGCGGGGCCCATCCTCAAGGGGAACGATCCCCTGGGCCTGAACGGCCAGAGTGCGACGATCACGCTGCTCGCGAGCGAATCGCTCAAGCCCGTGAAACACACGAAAACCTCGGCCAGCTACAAAATCCCGGCGGGCGCGATCACGCTCGTCTTCAACGGCAACTCCTATCAGTCGAGCGCGCCGTCGAAGATGACCGTGAAGCTCGGGAGCAAGGCGGACACGCTGACGCTAGTTTCCGCGGTGACCAAGGACGGCGTGACGGTCATGTTCACCGACACAACTTCGCTCGCGGCCGGCAGCTGGGCGAACGCGGTGCTGCAGAATCCCGTGCCGTTCGAACCGTCGCCGCAGACCCTCGCCTCGCCCGCGAGCCGGGTGAAATATGCCGGCAGCTTCACCGGCACCACTGTGCTGGGCATCAGCGGCACGGCCTCGAACAGCGACGCGCCGGATCCCGTGCTTCCGGACGACGAAGGGGATTGACGCGACGTGCGTCGCGTCGCTGGCCGGCTGCCGGCGCCGGTTTCAGGCAGCAATGACATGCGGCACGGATTCTGCTATCCAAGCCGTCATGACAAAGCTTCTCGATTCTGCGATTGTTCGCGTGCGCGACCTGCCGGACTCCGAGCAGGATGCGGCCGCGGAATTGCTGTTGGAATTCGCCGATCAGCCGGCACGGTCGCTTCTGTCGGAGGAGCAGGCGGACGAGGTACGGCTCTCGCTGCAGGAACTGCGCGAAGGCCGGGTTGTATCGCAAGATGAATTGACCGCGCTGTGGCGCAAATTCGACCGCTGACGCTGCGGGTCACACGGCGGGCCGCCGCTCACATCGAGTCGATCGAATCATATATCGCGACCGACAATCCTGGCGCCGCGCGCGGCGTCGGCCGCCGGATTCGGGCGGCTTTCGAAATGCTCTGCCATTTTCCCGAAATGGGCCGACGGGGCCGGGTGCCCGGAACGCGCGAATGGGTCGTTCGGCGCGTCCCGTATGTCGTGGTGTATGCAATCGGCGAATCGTCGATCGATGTCTTGGGCGTATTCCATTGTGCGCGTGACGAGCGCCGCGTGTGAAACTCTGAGGGTGACATGTGCTGCATTACCGTCTGGGCGGTCCAAAGGGGATTGGACAACCGTCGCCGGGTTCTTATGAGGATTTGGGCACACGCGGCAGCATGCTATAATCGACCAAATGGATACGACCGCAACGACCGATCCCATTTTGGGCCGTTTCCGCAGCGCTCTGCGGGACTTGTATGGGCCTGCGCTTGATCGGGTGGTGTTGTTCGGATCGCGCGGCCGCGGCGACGGCACGTCCGCCTCCGACTACGATGTGGCCGTATTCCTCAAGGACATCGATGATCTGATGCCCGAATTCGCCAGGCTGGCCGACCTGCGCGTCCAGTTTCTCGACCGCGACGGAGCCTTCTTCGAGGCGATCCCGTTCAAGGCATCCGCGTACGGGGATCGCACGCCCATCATGCACGAAATCAGGAGCTTCGGCCTGACATTATGAGGCCGGAGACCGCGCAGTTCCTCGACAATGCTCGCAGGATGCTGGAGCGCGGCCGATTGATGATGAAGGCGCCGCTGTACGAAGACGCCGGGCGCGCAGCCTACCTCGCCTGCTTTCATGTCGCCCAGGCCCTGATCTTCGAGCGGGAGGGCCGCGTGTTGAAGACGCATCGGGGCGTCCAATCCGAATTCCAGCCTGACGCGCAACGAGTCGCCGGTGGATGCCAGCCTGCGCGCGTTCCTTTCGCGCGCTTATGCATTCAAGACGATCGCCGACTACGATCTTGCCGGCAGTGTTGCGCCGACGGAAGCGGACGCGCAATCGGCTCTTGAGATGGCGGCGCAGTTCATCGAGCGATTTACCGAAGTCATCGCAAACCCGCCGCCGCGGTGAAGTATTCGGAGCAAAACCCTGCGATGACATGAGCTGCATTACCCGGTACCGGTCGTCAGGGCGGTCCAAAGGGGATTGGACAATTGTCGCCGGCTCTTACGAAACCTTATTGAATGCTTGCGCACGTCTTCCCAATCCGGTACCGACCGTCGTTGCAGGGGGGGTGGCGATCATGCGGGAACGCGTCGGTATTTTCGGCTTTTGTGTTCTTGTGTCTGCGCTGACGATGACCGCGGCCGCCGTCGATGCACACGTGAAGAGCTACAACGTCGTTTACGCTTTCGCAGGCGGTAGCGACGGAGCGGCGCCACAGGCCGGCGTCTCCATGGACGCCGCGGGCAACCTCTACGGAACGACCTTTAACGGCGGCGGCGTCGGGGTATGTCAGGACGTAGGTGGTTGCGGAACGGTCTTCAAGATCGCGCCGGACGGCGCGGAAACGGTTCTGGTCTCGTTCGACTACACCAACGGCGCCTTTCCGCTCTCGACTCCGTTTGTCGACAAGAGCGGCGACGTTTACGGCACCACTCTGGAAGGCGGGGCGGGAATAGATGCCGGCGGCGACGGCACGATTTTCAAGATCGCGCCGGATGGAACGGAGGCGGTGCTCCATTCCTTCTGCGTTCAAAGCGGATGTCCTGACGGCGCAAGTCCTTTGGGCAATCTGATTACTGACAAGGCCGGGGACTTCTACGGACTGACCAACGGCGGCGGCGCGAGCGGGGACGGCGTCATTTTCAAATTCACGCATCGCGCCAAATTGCAGGTGCTCTATGCGTTCAGCGATCCGTTGCCCATGGGCAATCTCGTCAAGGATGCAGCAGGAAACTTTTACGCCATTACCTATGAAGGCGGCACGAACAACACCGGCGCTGTCGTCAAGGTTTCACGCAAGGGTGTCGGGACGCGGCTTTATTCGTTTGGCGCAAACGGCAGTGGCGATGGGGTGTTTCCCACAGGCGTAGCCGTCGATCAGACGGGCAATGTTTTCGGCGTCACGCAAGGAGGCGGCGCACATGGAGCAGGAGCCGTCTTCGAGGTAACAGCCAACGGCACCGAGACCATTCTGTATTCTTTCGCCGGCGGCGACGACGGTGCTCGCCCTTCGGCTCCCCCCGTTCTGGACAAATCCGGCAATCTCTACGGCCTGACCGGGTCGGGGGGTGTGGATGGTGACGGCGTGGTCTTCAGGCTCACCCCGGCGGGCAAGGAAACCGTATTGCACGCGTTTGCGGATTTCGACGACGGCAATGAGCCGCTCGCCGGCCTGCTTGCAACGAAGGGCGGCACATTTTACGGAACCACCTTTTATGGCGGCGGTGGCAGCGGCGCAGGGTGCGGCGACGGTTGTGGAACCGTGTTCAAGCTTGTGAATTGAAACCGGTGCGTGGGCGCCGGCAAGGGCCGCTTCGCGGTTTGGGTGAGCGAAAATTATCGCATCACCTTCGGCTGGGCCGGAGAGGATGCCATCGATGTCGACCTGGAGGACTATCACTGATGTCCCGCAATCCGCTTCTGAAGGGCCTGGCGCCCATGCATCCCGGCGAACACCTGCGGGAAGACGTTCTGCCGGCGCTCGCCAAGCCGAAGGCGGAGATCGCCCGATTGCTCGGCGTATCCCGCCAGACCCTTTATGACGTTCTCCGCGAGAAGCAGCCGGTCACGGCCAATCTGGCCGTGCGCCTCGGCAAGCTTTGCGGCGACGGCCCGGACATCTGGCTCAGGATGCAGCAGGCCTACGACCGCGAGATGGCAGAGCGGGAACTCAAAGACGTGATCGCCAGGATACCGACCCTTCACGCCGCGCAGTAAGCTGACGCATAAAGTCTCGTGTGCGGATGGCGCACGTCAGACTCTATTGCACGCTCAACTGAGATTTTTCGAAACGAGAATCGTGAGGAGGCCACGCGTTATGACGCAGAATGGAAAACGTATCCTTCGGGACGGCGACATTCCGGAAGTGTCCGAGGCGGAATTCGCGCGCGCGAAGCCCCTGCGCTCCGCCTGCCAGGACGCTACAGTCGAAGCTCTGTTCGACCGTCTGGCGCAGTTGCCTGTCGTCGACAACCGCTCTCCCGATGAGATGATCGGCTATGGTCCCGACGGCCTTCCGCGCTGATGGTCATCGATTCGTCGGCTTAGTCTAGTCCGGCCCAGACATTCGTGCCGTTCCGTCCCTGGGACCGCGGGCTTCCAGCCCGTACCAAGGTTCGGCGCCACCAGATGCGCGCAGGATGCGCGCGGTTTCCCAGCCCCTACCGAGGCGCCCTGACCGCCATCTGTTTTCTGTACGACTAATCCTTCGCGCGCTCGACATAGGAGCCGTCTTCGGTCAGCACCACCACGCGCGTTCCGGGCACGATGTGCGTCGGCACCATCGTGCGCACGCCGTTGGAAAGCATCGCGGGCTTGAAGGAGCCTGAGGCCGTCTGGCCTTTGACGACCGGCTCGGTCTCGGCGACAGCGAAAATCGCGCGCGCCGGCAGGACGATGGCGATGGGGATACCGTTATACAGCGACAACCGCACCTCCATGTTTTCCAGAAGATAGGGCACGGCATCGCCCATCACCGATTTCGTCACCGAAACCTGGTCGAAGGTTTCCGGATCCATGAAAATATAATGGTCGCCGTCGTGATAGAGATAATTGTGCGTGCGCTCGTCGATGTAGGCTTTTTCCAGGGTGTCGGTGGTCTTGAAGCGCTCGTTGATTTTCACCCCGTCGCTGATGCGGCGCAGTTCGAGCTGGGTGACGGGCGTGCCCTTGCCGGGATGAACATTCTCGGCCGTCAGCACGACATAAAGCTTGCCGTCGCGTTCCAGCACATGGCCCTTGCGCACGTTGCTTGCGATAACGGATACCACCGATCACCTCTCGACTGTCGGGCGGGGTCATAGCAGCGGCACCGACCACGGCCAAGGGGTTACCCTGGCGCGAGCCGATGGAACGAGAACGAATGACGGATGCCGCCTCGCCCTGGTGGGCCGCCCATATTCACGCGGACCGCCGCCCGCGTCTGCTGGCCCGCAACGCCATCAAACGGTCGCTGCGGCGCTGGTTCGAAGCGCGGGATTTTGTCGAAGTCGAATGCGCGGCGCTGCAGGCCTCGCCGGGCAACGAAGCGCATCTGCACGCATTTGCCACCGAGGCAATTGGCCCTGGCGGCGCGCGGCAATCGCTCTATCTCCACACCTCGCCGGAATTCGCGAGCAAGAAACTGTTGGCCGCGGGCGAGCGGCGTATTTTCGATTTCGCGCGTGTCTTCCGCAACCGCGAGCGCGGGAAGCTGCATGCGCCGGAATTCACGATGCTGGAGTGGTACCGCGCCGGCGAACCCTGTGCGGCAATCGTCGGCGATTGTCTGGCGATTTTGCGTGAAACCGCCGACGTTGCCGACGCGAAGCTTTTCTCCTGGCGCGGCAGGGCCTGCGATCCGCGGGCGGACGCGCAACGCCTCACGGTGGCAGAGGCGTTTCGAAACTTCGCCGCTGTCGATCTGCCGGCGACGCTGTCGCCGCAAGGCGAAGGCGACCGCGACAGTCTTGCGCGGGCCGCGGAGCAAAGCGGCATCCGCGCGTCCGCTGACGACACCTGGTCCGACATCTTCAGCAAGATTCTGGTGGCGCGCGTGGAGCACGAACTGGGGATCGGCCGCCCGACCATCCTGTGCGAATATCCGCGCTGCGAAGCGGCCCTGGCGCGGGCCTGCGGCCACGATCCCCGCCTCGCGGAGCGTTTCGAGCTTTATGTTTGCGGCATCGAACTCGCCAATGGTTTCGGCGAACTGACCGACGCAGCCGAGCAGCGCCGCCGCTTCGAATCCGAAATGACCGAGAAGGCCCGCGTCTATGGCGAGACCTATCCGCTGGACGAAGATTTTTTGAATGCGTTGCAGCACATGCCGCAGGCGAGCGGCGTGGCGCTGGGCTTCGACCGGCTGGCGATGCTCGCAACAGGCGCGCACACCATCGACGACGTGATCTGGACCCCGCTGCCGCGGGGCGGATAGGTATTGCGGGAGGACGCATAACCGTCGTGCAATCCACTATCCGGCATCGGGTCTTGTCCTTCAACGCGTAACGCGTTACGGTGTCACGCGACCAGTAGGAAGACTCGCATATGACGGCACCGGCCGAACGAATGAGAATGATGCGCGCGCGCCGCCGCCGGGGGGGGTTGCGCGAACTCCGCCTCGTGGTGCCGGACCCGCGCCTGCGCGCCGTGCGACGCCGCGTGGCGGCTCAGGTCGTCCGCCTCGACCGGCACGATGAGGAGGGTGCGCTGCGCTGGATCGAAGCGGTTTCGGAGTTCGACGCGGCCGAACCCGGCCGGCGATGAGGCGGGGCGATGTGGTCGTTGTCGCGGCCGGCGGCGACTACGGGAAGCCCAGGCCCGCAGTCATCGTGCAGAGCGACGCGTTTCCCGAGACCCATGCTTCGGTCGTGATCTGTCAGATGACATCGGAATGCGTCGAGTCGCCGGACTTTCGCGTCGCGATCGAACCGAGCCGGCAGAACGGCCTTGCCGTCCGCTCTCAGGTGATGGCCGACAAGCCCGTCACGGTCCGGCGAACGCGGATCGCCAAGCGCATCGGCCGCCTCGGCGACGCCGACCTTTCTCGCCTCAACATCGCGCTAGCCTTCGTCATGGGGCTGGCGGATTGATTCTGCCGGGCGATGCCCCTTACCGATAGCCCGCGTTGATCGCGTCGAGCGCGGCCGAACCGGGGCACAACTCCGCTTCGCCAAGCCGGTTCAGCGGCGCGGCGACCGTGTTCAGATGAGTGTGCATGTCTGCGGCCGCCGCATCGAGATAGAGCAGGCCGGTGACGATTTCGCCGGCCGCGTGGCGTTCCTGCAGATAGGTCATCGCGGCGACGCGGTCGTGCGGGTTGTAGTCGGCGTGAAGCTTGGCAAGCCTGATCACCGAGCCGTCGTGCTGGATCACGGTCTCCACCGTGCCGGATTCGTAATCGACATGGATCGGCGCGCGCGGCTCGATGAAATCGATGCGGTTGACGGCCTCGTTGTGCTCGCGCACGAAATCGTAGGACTTGGTGGATTGCGGGTTGTTGTTGAACTGCACGCAGGGGCTGATCACATCGAGCACGGCGGAGCCCTGGTGGCCGATCGCGGCCTTGATGAGCGGCACGAGCTGTTTTTTGTCGCCGGAGAAGCTGCGCGCCACGAAGGTCGCGCCCAGAATCAGCGCCAGGCTGACGAGATCGATCGGGCTGTCGCTGTTCACCGCCGTCTTGCTTTTCGAGCCCTTGTCGGCGGTGGCGGAGAACTGGCCTTTGGTGAGGCCGTAAACGCCGTTGTTCTCGCAGATATAGACCATATTGACGCCGCGGCGCACGCAATGCGCGAACTGGCCGAGCCCGATGGAGGCGGAATCGCCGTCGCCGGAAATGCCCAGATAGATGAGTTCGCGATTGGCGAGGTTGGCGCCGGTGAGCACGCTCGGCATGCGGCCATGAACGCTGTTGAAGCCGTGACTGTTGCCCAGAAGATAATCCGGCGTCTTGGACGAACAGCCGATGCCGGACAGCTTGGCGACGCGATGCGGCTCGATGGCGAGCTCGAAGCAGGCCTGGATGAGCGAGGCGCTGATCGAATCGTGGCCGCAGCCGGCGCACAGAGTGGAAATCGCGCCTTCATAGTCGCGATGGGTGAAGCCGAGCGTGTTGGTGGGCAGCCCGGGATGGCGCAGCTTGGGTTTGGCGATATAGGTCATTCCGCGGCCTGTTTGCGGGAATCGAGGGTCATGCGTTCGGCGATTGCTGCGGTGATGAAGCGCGCGGTGATCGGCGTGCCGTCATAGTGCAGGATGGAGATGAAGCGCGCGGGATCGATAGTGCATTCGTTGACCAGCAGCTTCTGGAGCTGCGCGTCGCGGTTCTGCTCGATGACGAACACCTGCTCGTGCGCGTGGATGAAATCGACCACCTCTTCGGCGAACGGAAAAGCCCGCACCCTGAGCGTGTCCAGATGCAGGCCCTGCTTTTGCAGCGCGGCGAGCGCTTCGTCCACCGCCACCGTGCTGGAACCGTAATAGATGGCGCCGAAACCGGTGGCTTGCGCCGCCGCGCGCCGGATCGGCGCCGGCACCAGCGACTTCGCGCTCTCGAATTTGCGCAGCAGCCGCTGCATGTTGTCGACATAGGCAGCACCTTCCTCGCTGTATTTGGCGAAACGGTCGCGCGAAGTGCCGCGGGTGAAATAGGCGCCTTTGGTCGGGTGCGTGCCCGGAAGCGTGCGGAAGGGAATCGCGTCGCCGTCGACATCGAGATAGCGCCCGAAGGTCTTGCCGGCGTCGAGGTCTTCCGCCGACATGACCTTGCCGCGGTCGTAATGATGGGCGTCGTTCCAGGCGAGCGGTTCGCACAGCCAGTCGTTCATGCCGATGTCGAGATCGAGCATGACGAAGATCGGCGTCTGCAACCGCTCGGCGAGATCGAACGAAAGTGCGGCGAATTCGAACGCCTCGCCCGGGTCTTTCGGAAACAGCAGCACATGCTTGGTGTCGCCGTGACTCGCATAGGCGCAGAGCAGAATGTCGGATTGCTGGGTGCGGGTCGGCATGCCGGTGGATGGCCCGCCACGCTGGATGTCGAAAACGACGCCCGGAATCTCGGCGAAATAGGCAAGGCCGAAAAATTCCTGCATCAACGAAATGCCGGGCCCGGAGGTGGCGGTGAAGGCGCGCGCGCCGTTCCAGCCCGCGCCGATCACCATGCCGATGGCGGCAATTTCGTCTTCCGCCTGGACGATGGCGAATTTGTTCTTTCCGGTTTCCTTGTCGACCCGCAGCTTGCGGCAATGGGCCTGAAACGCTTCGGCGAGCGAAGTCGAAGGCGTGATCGGATACCACGCCGCCACCGTGGCGCCGCCATAGACGCAGCCCAGCGCCGCCGCGTCGTTGCCGCCGATGAAGATGCGGTTGCCGACTTCGTCCGCCCGCTCGACCCTCAGCCTGCAGGCGCCGGCATGGTTCTGCGTTGCATAATCGAAGCCGAGCCGAAAGGCCTGGACGTTGGGCGCGATCAGCCGCTCCTTGCCCTGGAACTGCGCTGCGATGGCCGCTTCGACAACAGCGGGGTCGATGTCGAGCAGCGAGGCGATGGCGCCGACATAGATGATGTTCTTGAACAGCTGGCGCTGGCGCGGATCGGTGTAGGTGGCGTTGCAGATCGCCGTCAGCGGCACGCCGATGGTGTTGACGTCGGCACGGAATTTCGCCGGCGGCAACGGCTTCGTGGAATCGTAGAACAGATAGCCCCCCGCATCGATGGACGCGACATCGCGGTCCCAGGTCTGCGGGTTCATCGCCACCATCAGATCGACGCCGCCGCGCCGCCCGAGCCGGTTTTCGCCGGAGATGCGCACTTCGTACCAGGTGGGCAGGCCCTGAATGTTGGAAGGAAAAATGTTGCGCGAGGCCACCGGCACGCCCATCCGCAGGATGCAGCGGGCGAACAACTCATTGGCGGACGCCGAGCCCGAGCCGTTGACGTTGGCGAACTTGACGACAAAGTCGTTGACGGCGGCGATGGGGGATGGAGTGCTCATGGAAACAAAACCCCAAATTTGTCATGGCCCGCAAATGCGGGCCACCCAGGTTCTGCAATCCGCGTAGCGGACGCTTGGGGGGGATTGGAGTGCAACAAGTGCGATCGGCGATGAACGAACTGGGTGGCCCGCATTTGCGAGGGCTTTGCATAAGTCTGGCGTTTGTGATTCTTTTTGGGGGGAGTGAATCGCGGAGTTTTGTCATGGCCGAACGCAAGATGGGACAGCTGAGCTTCGCCGATGAACTGGTCGCCGAAGCGGCAGGGGGCAACGCG
>DATCBQ010000105.1:0-2845 GCA_036511745.1 Rhizomicrobium sp. | reverse complement strand
CGCGTTGCCCCCTGCCGCTTCGGCGACCAGTTCATCGGCGAAGCTCAGCTGTCCCATCTTGCGTTCGGCCATGACAAAACTCCGCGATTCACTCCCCCCAAAAAGAATCACAAACGCCAGACTTATGCAAAGCCCTCGCAATTCGCGGGCCATGACTGCTTTGGGAAAGAGTCACGATGTCGGCTCATGCTACCTTATCCCCCGCCGCCCCGTGATTGCATGATAGATGGTCAGAACCACGATCGCGCCGACGATGGCGACGAACATCGACACCAGGTTGAAGTGGAAGGCATTGAAGCCGGCGATCTGGCGGAAGATGAAGCCGCCCACCATGGCGCCGACGAGGCCCAGCGCGATGTCGATAAAACAGCCTTCGCCGCGGCTGTTCACCACCTTGCTGGCAATGAAGCCGGTAATCAGACCGAATATGATCCAACCGAGTATGGACATTGCAACACCTTATTTTGCCGCAGCATGTCATAGAGGGAGCGACAGATCGAGATCACCCCTTTTCACCATGGCCGGGCTTGACCCGGCCACCCAGCCCGCGAGCGTCCGCGAGCGATGACTCTCTTCACGCCTGTCACAGAACCCTGAGTCATGCGCCGCGCAGACGCGCAGCGGCTGGATGGCCGGCTCGGAGGCCGGCCACGGTGAGGGGTACGGGCGGCTTATTCCGCAAGTGCCAATTGCCGCAGCGTCGACTTAAGCGTCTCGTCAATGAGTTTGTTCAGATCGACCTGAAGTGCGGTCCGCTGTGCGTCAGTGAGATCATTCTGCGTTCTCGGCCATAGCGATTGCGCAACAGCCGCCCAGGGCAAATGCCCGTCCGGCATCAATGCTTCCCGCGAAGCCAGAATATCGTAGCTGTGGGCGTCCACGATGGCGATGCGGTAAGACGCGAAGACGCCAAGGCGCGGCGGCCGGCGGGAATAATCGCGGCGGTAGACCCCCAGTCCAGCAATTTGATGCACGCTGTTGCCGATTTCGTCGCCGCGCCAGTCCCGCAGGATCACGACATAGGCGTCGATGTCATCGACCGGCAGCGGCAGTTCGCGGAGGCGGCGCACGAGCGAGGACCAGCTCCAAGTGTCGAAATCGGCCTCGGCATAGCTTACCGGCTTGACGGCGAAGTGTTTGGAGAGTGCGGCGGTGGCTTCGCGATCGACGAAATCGTCAAGGCCCCAATCGGTGATTTCGAGAAAGCTCGTCGCAGGCGGTCCGATCCACTCGTACCAGGAGTTGGACACGCGCTCGAACATCAACGTGTCGCCGATGGCCGAAATGATACCGACGGTCCTGATCTTTGTGTGCGCGGGAAGCGCCTGCGTCTGCGGCCCCGCTCCCGAAAGCGCGAACAGCACAAGGATTGCCGCACAGATCGTCACAAGCGCACGGGATCGACCCTCCGCGCGAGGGAGGGTGAATTCCATCCTACGGCACCACCACGACCTTGCCCTGCGCCTTGCGGTCCATCAGCATACGGATGGCCTCGCCGGCACGGTCGAGCGGAATCCGCGCCGAGACATGCGGCTTGAGCCTGCCTTCGGCGATCCAGTTCGTGATTGCCTTCAGGTTGGCGAGGCCGGTTTTGGGATCGCGCGCCATCGAGGCGCCCCAGAACACGCCGACGATGTCGCAGCCCTTGAGCAGCGTCAGATTCAGCGGCACGCGGGGAATTTCGCCGGCGGCAAAGCCGATGACGAGATAGCGTCCCTGCCAGTTCATGGCGCGCAGCGCGGGCTCCGCGTAGTCGCCGCCCACGGGATCGTAGAGCACATCGGCGCCCTGTCCGCCGGTCAGCCGCTTGATGTCTTCCGTCAGCGCTTTCTGCTGGTCCTTCGAGAGCTTGCCGGTGGGATAGACAAACCCGTCATCGGCGCCCATCGCCCTGGCGAGATCGACCTTCTCCCGGGTGGACGCCGCCGCCACCACATGCGCGCCCATGGTCTTGCCAAGCTCCACGGCCGACGCACCGACACCCCCAGCCGCGCCCAGCACGACAAGACGTTCGCCGGGTTTCAGATGCGCGCGGTCCTTCAGCGCGTGATACGAAGTTCCGTAAGTCACGAAAAACGACGATGCCACCGTGTAATCGAGATTATCGGGCATCGGCACGCAGCGCGCCGCGTCGGCCAGCACCTCTTCGGCAAAGCCGCCGAAACCCGTGGAGACGATCACTTTGTCGCCGGTCTTCGGGCTTTCAACGCCTTCTCCGACTTGTCTGACCACTCCTGCGACCTCTCCACCCGGCGAAAAGGGAAGGGCGGGGCGGAACTGATATTTGTCCTGGATCATCAGCACGTCGGGGAAATTCACCCCACAGGCCTTGACGGTGACGACAACCTGGCCCTTTCCTGGCGCCGGACCGGGTACGTCGCGCACCTCCAGCTCTTCCGGCGGCCCGTAATGCGTGCAGAGCGCGGCTTTCATGACTTTCCCCGAAATGCGAGCGAATGGTGCATCGGGTCGAGCTTAAGGCAACGCGGATTTGAGATAAACCGGCTCGCCGACAATGCGTTAGGATAGAGCGGAACAGTCCGTAGGGCGCTCCATTGCCCCGACCCACGACACGGGCGTTCGACCGGAAAAATTTGCACGCAGCGACGCGAATTCAATTCAATCTTGTCATGGCCCGGCGAAGCGCAGCGAAGTCCGGGCCACCCAGTTGGCGGCGCGGATGATCCATCTGGGTGGCCCGCCGTTGCGAGGGCTTTGCATAAGTCTGGCGTTTGTGATTCTTTTTGGGGGGAGTGAATCGCGGAGTTTTGTCATGGCCGAACGCAAGATGGGACAGCTGAGCTTCGCCGATGAACTGGTCGCCGAAGCGGCAGGGGGCAACGCG
>DATCBQ010000104.1:0-15043 GCA_036511745.1 Rhizomicrobium sp. | reverse complement strand
GGTTGGGGCGACCGCGAAGATAGGAAAAGATCAGGTGCTGCCACTCCTGCGCGAGCGACTTGGAGATTCGTGCATAACCATAGCCCGGAAGATCGGCAAGAATGAGCCGGTTCCCCAGTTCGAAGAAATTGATCTGTTTCGTGGCGCCCGGGTTCTGCGAAATGCGGGCAAGGTTTCGGCGATGCGTGAGGGCGTTGATCAAACTCGATTTTCCGACATTGGAGCGGCCGGCGAAGGCGATTTCGGGCAGGCGCGAGGGCGGAATGGCCTCGAAGTTCGCTGCGCCGGCAACGAACTCGCACGCGCCCGCAAACATCTTCTCCGCAGCGTCACTCACCGGGATGCGTTTTTGCGGATGCACCGCCGCCGGCGAGGCGGCGCAGGGATTCGGGAAGTTTCACATTGTTGAAGAGATGAATCTCGACGCCCTGCCGCCGCATCATCACATATTGCTGCGCTACCGAAAGCAGGTTGTTCCACGTCCAGTAAATCACGAGCCCGGCGGGCATCGACGAGAGCATGAAAGTGAAAATGAGCGGCATGAACGCGAACATTCGCTGCTGCACCGGATCCGCCGGGGCCGGGTTCATTTTCATCTGCAACCATTGCGTGATGCCCATCAGGATCGGCCACAGGCCGATGTGCAGCGCGGCCGGTACGAAGGCCGGAATGGAATAGGGCAGAAGCCCGAAGAGGTTGAGGAACGAGGTAGGGTCGGGTGCGGAGAGATCGTGGATCCAGCCGAAGAACGGCGCCTGCCGCATCTCGATGGTGACGTAGAGAACCTTGTACAGCGAGAAAAACACGGGAATCTGGACCAGCATCGGCAGACACCCGGAAACCGGATTCACCTTCTCCCGCTTATAGAGCTCCATCATCTCCTGCTGCTGGCGGATTTTGTCGTCCGCAAGACGCTCGCGGATGCGCTCTACTTCGGGCTGCAATTTTTTCATGCGGCTCATCGAGCGGTAGGAGGTGTCCGCCAGCGGGAAGAACAGAAGCTTGATCGAGACCGTGAGAAGCAGAATCGCAATGCCGAAATTGCCGATGTAACGGTAGAAAATATCCAGCAGATAGAAAATCGGCTGGGTGAAGAACCAGAACCAGCCCCAGTCCACCGCATAGTGCAGCTTCTCGATGCTGTCCTTCTTTTCGTAATCCTGCAGAACGGTGACGACCTTCGCGCCGGCAAAAATGCGCTCCGTCAGGCTCGTGCCGGCGCCCGGCGCGATGGTGCGCCCGGTGAGACGATAATCGGCCTGATAGGCTTTTGCCGAATCGAGCTGCGAGGCGCGGAAGCTGCCGTCGAAGCCGGCGTCCTGCGGCGGAATGACGGCCGTCATCCAGTATTTGTCGGTGAAGCCAAGCCAGCCTCCGGTCGACTGGAAGGTTTGCGGCGGCTTGTTGTCCTTGAAGTCGTCGTAATTGGCGTCGTGCTCACTGCCGTCCGCGACGCCGATGAAGCCCTCGTGCAGAATCCAGGTTCCTTTTTCGGCCGGCACACCGTCGCGCGCGACATAGCCGTAAGGATAAAGGACTACGCTGGTCGTTCCCGTGTTGGCGACCGCGTCGGTGACGGTGAACAGAAAACGGGCGTCGACAGCGATCCGGCGCGTGAATGCCAGGCCCTGGCCGTTGTCCCATTGCAGAACGACAGGCGTTTTTGGCGTCAGCGCCGTGCCGCCGACCAGCTTCCACGGCGTGGAATCGTCGGGAACCTTCACGGTCTCGCCGGGTGCGCCAACCCAACCGAAGACGGCGTAATAGGGATAGCTCGTGCCTTCGGGCGACAGCAGCACGATCTCCGGACTCTTCGGATTGATCGACTCGCGGTACTTCTTCAGTCGCAGATCGTCGAATCGCGCACCTTTGAGCCGCAGGGAACCGTCCACGGAGGGCGTATCGATGGCGATCCTGGCGCCGCCGACCTTGAGCGCGGCCATGCGGTCAAGATGGCCGACATCGCCCATGGCGGGCAGCGTCTGTGCCACAGGCTTCTGTTTTTCTTCGTGCGCGAGAAGAGCCTGCTGGGCGAGTTCGGCATGCCGCTGCGGCACAGCCACGAACCAGTTCCAGCCGAACAGCACAGCGGCTGCCAGCAGGACGGCGATCACCAGGTTGCGGTTGTCGTTCATTGCTCTCTATCGGCCATGGCCGGTTAACGGATTGGGGGAACGGGGTCGAAGCCCGACGAACCGCCGAGCGAAGTGAAAGGATGGCATCGCAATAGCCTGCGCAAGGCGAGACCCGATCCGTGCCAGGCCCCGTGGACTTTCAGCGCTTCGACCGCATAGTGGGAACAGCTCGGCTCGAAACGGCAAACCGGGGGAAACAGGGGCGAAATACACCACTGATAGAGGCGCACGGGAACAAGCAGCAGAGCAACACCGAGTTCGCGCAGTGAGTAGATCCAGCGCGCGCTCACAAGGAATCTCCCGCTTTGGAACGGCCGAGTTTTTGATGGGCCGCATGCAGCACGGAAGCGAGATCGGCAAGCAGGCCATCGAACGGCCGGATCAGCGTTTCGCGCCGTGCGACGAGAACATAGTCATTCCCGGGGAGGCCATAAAGGGGAAGCATTTGCGCTGCGGCCGCCTTCAAACGCCGCCGGGCACGGTTGCGCTCTACCGCCATCCCGATCTTCTTGCTCGCCGTGAATCCCACCCGAAGCCCTTGCGGCTTTGCCCAGGAAGAAGGGGTCACACACACTTCCAGAGTCACGCCGGCGGCGACGCGACGCACGCCACGGGCGGCGCGCAGGAAATCGCTGCGATTCTTGAGACGGTCCATGGCGATTGCGGGCAATTTCACTCCACCTGCCATGGCGCGCGAAGGCGAATGCCGGCCACCCAG
The DNA here is from genome assembly GCA_036511745.1 of Rhizomicrobium sp. Classification (GTDB taxonomy): domain Bacteria; phylum Pseudomonadota; class Alphaproteobacteria; order Micropepsales; family Micropepsaceae; genus Rhizomicrobium. The sequence goes on along the minus strand of DATCBQ010000104.1, from coordinate 12,190 downwards.
GTTGTCATAGTCGCAATGCTAACTGGGTGGCCCGGTCAAGCCGGGCCATGACAATTGGGGAAAATCAGGCTGAAAGCTTCTTGCGGCCATGGGCCCGGCGGCGAGCCAGCACCCTGCGTCCCCCAACGGTGGACATCCGGGCACGGAAGCCGTGGCGGCGCTTGCGCACGATCTTGCTCGGTTGGTAGGTGCGCTTCATAACCCATTCTCCAGCGGAAAGGCCGCCCCGACGGCCCACCGAAAAGGAACCGAGCTTCTAAAGACCGGCACCTGTCCTGTCAACGCAAGCCGGAAGGCCCCAGCCCACTACCCAGGCAACAAGACCCCGCCGATTTATCGGGAAACCTTGGGGATCTCTGTTCGGCGTGTGATTTCCGTATCCAGCATCCGGGCGACCTCCGCGGGCGAGAGCTTGTCGGTCTGGCGGTCCACCATCAGATTGGCCCGCTGCATGGTGGCAAGATCGATGGCGCCGATCAGCGGCTTCAGCACAGCCAGCAGCGAGCGGTCATGGGCGTGTGCCGGAGAAACCAGCAGCACGGCATCGTAAGGCGGCAATGCACCCTTCGGATCGCCGAGCAGCTTCAGCCCGTATTGCGCGATGCGGCCGTCGCTCGAGAAGGCGCTGATGACGTCGACATCGCCGCCGATCAGGGCGCGATAAAGGAAATCCGGTTGATACTGCCGTTCGGTGCCAAATCTCAGGCCATAGGCTCGTTCGACGGAACGCCATTCCGGCCGGCTGAAAATTTCGAAATCGCCGCCGATCTTCATGTGAGGCGCATAAGAGGCAAGATCGGCAACGGAGCCAATATGAAGCGCCGCGGCCCGGTCGCGCAGCATGGCGAACGCATAGGCATTCTCGAATCCGAGCGGCCCGACATAGGCGATACCGTGCTTGCGCTTCAGCCAGTCGGCCATCCTCGCGAGAACATCGGCGCGGGAGGGCAAATCGGTTCGCTTCATGTCGTCGGACCAGATCGTGCCCGAATAATCGACATAGACATCGACATCGCCGGCTGCCAACGCGTCGAAAATCACCTGTGAGCCGAGACCGTCGCGTCGTTCGATTGCAAATCCCGCATGCGCCAGTCGGTCGCCGATCAGCGCGCCGAGAATATATTGCTCTTCGAAGCTTTTGGTGCCGACGACGATGGCGTGTTCGCGCGCGCTGCCGAGCAACGGGAAAACACTGACGCAAATTACGGCAACCAGTCCCACCGCCGAGCCCACAAGCCGCAGGCGCGAGCGCAATACCAGCCCTTCTTCGGCCAGCGCCAGCAGCCGGTCGACGACAAGGGCCAGCACGGCCGCCGCCACGCAGCCGAACAGCACGAGAATCCAGTTCTCCGTTTGCAGGCCCGTGAAAATGTAATTGCCCAGGCTTGTTTGTCCGACCGGCGTGGAGAGCGTTGCCGTGCCGATCACCCACACGGCGGCGGTGCGAATGCCGGCAAGAATAACGGGCGCGGCCAGCGGCAACTCGACGAGTCGAAGCTGCTGACCGCGCGTCATCCCGACGGCGCGGGCGGCGGTCATCACCGCGGGATCGATGCCGACAAGTCCGGTGATCGTGTTTCGCAGTACCGGCAGCATCGAATAAAGCGTGAGCGCGGCCAGCGCCGGCAGAAATCCCAGCGCGCGAAAGCCGAACCCGAATGTTGCTTGCGTGAACGCCGAAAGTCCGAGCAGGACGGGATAGAAAAGCGCCAGCAGCGCCAGTCCGGGAATTGTCTGAATGATGCCGGCAATGGCCAGCGCGGGCATGCGCAAGATCGCGGAGCGGGCGGAGAAGATTGCCAGCGGCAGACTGATGATTACGCCGAGCAGTATTGCGGACAGGCTCAGAAGCACGTGCCATCCCAGATATTCGGGCAAATCTGCCCAGGCGGCCGCGAACTCTCCGGTCATGTCGGGTCCGCTCCCAGGACCCGTGCAAGCGCCCGCGCCCGTTTGCGCGGATTCTCGATCAGGCCGCGGACGAAATCGTCGGCAGGCCCGGAGACGATTTCCTGTGGGGTGCCGATTTGAACGAACCGGCCGGCGCGCATCACGGCGATGCGATCGGCAAGCAGAAACGCTTCCGTCATGTCATGTGTCACGAGCACCGTGGTGAGGCCCAACGCGTCATGAAGCGCGCGATACTCCGGCGCCAGCTCGTCGCGCGTGAGTGGATCGAGAGCGCCGAACGGCTCGTCCATCAGCATGATCGACGGCCTGGCCGCCAGCGCCCGGGCGAGGCCGATCCGCTGTCGCTGGCCGCCGGAGAGCTCGCGCGGGAATCGCCCGCCGAACTGAGCACGCGGCATCTGCATCTGCGCCATCAGTTCGTCTGTTCGTGCCTCGATTGCCGGCTTGGGCATTCGCATCAATTTCAGCGTAATACCGATGTTTTCGGCTGCGGTGAGATGGGGGAACAGGCCCACGTCCTGGAAGACGAATCCGATCCGGCGCCGAAGCGCCGCGGGATCGCCGTCACGGATGCTGCGGCCGTCGATCCGCACTTCGCCCGCCGATGGCTCGGTCAAACGATTGATCATTGTCAGCATGGTGGTCTTGCCGCAGCCCGACGGCCCCACCAGAACCAGGAACTCGCCGGTGGCAATGGCGAGATCGAGCCCGCGAACGGCAGGCGCGCCGTCGGCATGGTAATCCTTGGTAAGATTGGCAATATCGATCATGAGTCCGTTACCAAAACGGGCAGGAACAGCCTATGAAGGGAATTGCCCGCGAAGGAAAGTGGGCGATGCGGGAGTGCGAGACCGATCGACGACATCGTAAAGCAGCAGAATGCGGATGTGCCAACCCTGGCATCGTGCAACGGATCGCTGCGAATTGCGGGCGGCGATGAAACGAACACGGCCAGCCCCGCGCGGCGAACCAGAGCCGCGCTCGCCGGCTGGCGCGCGCGCGCGGGCGCAGGCATTGCGCTGGTCGTACACAGTCTTTCCGGACGTCTGCTTCTCCTCACCCTGCTCTATGTGCTGATCACGGAAGTCCTGATTCTGGTGCCGTCGCTTGGGCGCTATCATCGCAGCCTGCTGGAGGCGCGCGTCGAAAGCTCCGAGATCGCAATTCTTCCGTTCACGGAAGTGGGTGAAAATCAGCTTTCGGAATCCCTGCGCCGCCAGCTCCTCGCGCGCGCGGGCGCCGAGGCCGTGATGGTCAAGCGTCGCGACGTGCGAACACTCTACCTTAATCAGATGCCGAGCCAGATCGACTTTACCGTCGATTTGAGAAACCAGAATCTCTTCGACGAAATGGCGCAGGCGCTCGATTGCATGGCGTTCGGTGGCAACCGCACCCTGCGCGCCATTGCGCAGACGCGAATCGCCGGTGCCGAGACGATCGAAGTGGTTCTGGGCGAGGCAACGATCCGTGCTTCACTCGTTGCCTATGCCGGGAAGCTGCTGCTGCTTGCGCTGGCGATCTCGCTCGCCACCGCGCTTCTCGTCTTTGTCAGCCTCTATCTGGTGTTCGTGCGGCCCATGGGCCGACTCACGAGAGCCATGGTTCGCTTCCAGGAAAACCCCGACGACGCGGGGCGCATCATGGCGCCGACCAGCCGCAAGGACGAAATCGGTCTCGCGGAGCGCGGACTCGCCGCCATGCAACGCACGATCTATGGCTCGCTTCGGCAGCGCGCCCGGCTGGCGGCGCTCGGCGCCGCCGTTGCCAAAATCCAGCACGATCTGCGCAACATGCTGTCGACCGCGCAGCTCGCCTCGGACCGGCTTTCGAGCATCGAAGATCCGGTGGTGCAGAAACTGGCGCCCAGGCTTGTCTCCTCGCTTGGCCACGCCGTGGCGCTGGCGACGAATACCCTGCGTTACGGGCGGGCCGACGAACAGCCGCCGCAGCGGCGTCATGTAAACCTGCCGGCGCTGGTTGAGGAGGTGCGCGAAGCTGCCGTCGCGGCGGCCGGGCGCGACATCGCATTCGACGCCGGCATCGATCCCGCACTGGAGATCAATGCGGATCCCGAGCAACTCTACCGAATCCTGCTCAACCTTGTGCGCAATGCCGCCGAAGCGCTGGCGCGAACGCCTGGCGCGCGCGTCGCCGTTTCCGCCGAGCGGGCAGGTTCTACTGTCTCGATCGAGGTCGCCGACAATGGCGCCGGCATCCCGGACGCACTGCGCGGCCGGTTGTTCGAACCCTTTGCACTTTCCTCGCCAGCCGGCGGAACGGGACTGGGACTCGCCATCGCGCGCGACCTTGCCCGGGCGCATGGCGGCGACGTTGCGCTGATATCTACCGGTGCCTCCGGCACGGTGTTTCGCATCACGATTCCGGACCGGGAGGAAGGCTGAAGCATGGCCTGGGATCCCCAACTATATCTTTCCTTTGGTGCCGAGCGCACCAGGCCCGCCGCAGAATTGCTCGGACGCGTGGCGCTGGATGCGCCGGCGCGAGTCGTCGATCTCGGTTGCGGTCCCGGCAACTCGACGGCGCTGCTCGTCGCGCGCTGGCCGCAAGCTGAGGTCGAAGGCGTCGACAGTTCGCCCGAGATGCTGGAGGAGGCGCGCGCCGCGGGAATTTCGGCGCGATGGACGTGTGCCGATATTACGTCGTGGAAATCGTCATCGCGTTGCGATGTGATTTATTCCAACGCCACGTTTCAGTGGCTGCCCGATCACGCCAGGCTGCTGCCGCGTCTCGCGTCGTATTTGCCGCCGAACGGCGTTCTGGCTTTTCAGGTGCCGAGCAATTTCGGCGAGCTCTCCCATACCCTGATCCATGAAACAGTGGCCGATGGGCCCTGGGCAGGCAGGCTTGCCGATGCACGCATGGGAGACGTGCTGGAGGGGGAACGTTATTTCGACATTCTGGAGCCGCATGTTTCGCAGATCGACATCTGGGAAGCCCGCTACATTCAGGTGCTCTCGGGTGACGATGCCGTTTACCGCTGGATGATGGGAACGGGTTTGCGCCCTTTCGCCAATGCGCTCGAGGGTGACGAGCGAGAGGCATTTCTCGCGGAATACCGCCGCCGCGTTGGCCTCGCCTATCCCATGCGCAAAAGCGGGATAACCCTTTATCCCTTCCAGCGCTTGTTCTGCGTCGCGCGCCGGTAACGCGAATCTTCAATCCCCCATCGCATTGCCGTCGCGACGCGGGTCGGCGCCGCCGACATAGCCGCGCTTTGTCTGTTCGATGATGTGTGAGCCGCTTTGGAGTTCATGCAGCACCACCGTGTGCCCCATCGCGGTGAGGCTCGAGGCGAATTCGTCGATGGGCGTGTTCTTTTCGAGAATCGTGGGGCCGTTCAGATTGGCGACATGCGGCAATGCCGCTGTCGTCTGGGGGTCGAGGCCGCCATCGAGCATGCCGATGATCGACTGCGCCACATAGTCGATGATGACCGGGCCGCCGGGCGAACCCAGCGCGATCTTGAATTTGCCGTCGGGGTCGAACACGATCGTGGGCGCCATCGCACTCATCGGCCGTTTGCCGGGGGCCGGCGCATTGGCGACGGCTTTGCCGTCATGCACGGGCTCGAAGGAAAAGTCCGTGAGCTGATTGTTGAGGAAAAAGCCCTTTGCCATCACTTCGGAGCCCAGCACGAACTCGATGGTCGTGGTCATCGACACGACTTCGCCGCGGCTGTCGACAATGGAGAGATGACTGGTTCCGGGCAGCTGCGGCGTGCGCTGCGGCGCAAAATCGAGCGACGCGCGATTCATCGGCGGCGTGCCGGCCGCAGCCTTTCCCATATCGCGCGCGGGATCGATGAGCGCGGTGCGCTGCGCCAGATAGGCTTTATCCAGCAATCCCGAAACCGGCACGCGCACGACATCGGGATCGGCGACATACATGGCACGGTCGGCAAAGGCGAGCCGGCTCGCCTGCGTGAAGAGGTGAATCCCGCTCAGCGTTTCCGGCTGCAACTGGCTTGAGGGAAAGCGTTCGAGCATGCCCAGCATCTGCAGGATCGAGACGCCGCCGGAGCTTGGCGGCCCCATCGAGCAGAGCCTGTAGAGGCGATAGGTGCCGCAAACGGGGGGGCGTTCCCGCGCGGCATAGCCGGCAAGATCGGCCGGCGTCATGCCGCCGGGATTGACCGGCGCATGCTGCACGGCATCGACGATCGCCTGGGCGATGGTTCCGGTGTAGAATGCCCGCGCGCCGCCTTGGGCGATGGCGCGCAGGGTTTGCGCAAGCTCGGGATTTTTCAGGATATCGCCGGCGGCGACCGGTGTGCCGTCGGGCTTGTAGAAATAGCGCTTCACATCCGGCATGCGCCCCATTTCGGGCAATTCGCGCAGCTCCGCGGCAAGCTTTTTGCCGACGGGGAAGCCGTTCTGCGCGAGTTCGATGGCGGGCTGAAACAGCGCGGCCCAGGGCAGGCGTCCGTATGTCTTGTGGGCAAGCTCGAGCACGGCCACGTCGCCGGGCACGCCGACCGAAAGGCCGCCGGGAATCGCATCCATGTGCGCGCGCGGCCTGCCGCTGGCGTCGAGGAACATGCCGGGGGAAGCCGACGCCGGCGCGGTCTCGCGGCCGTCGAAACTTGTCAGGTGTTTCTTCGAGGCATCCCAAACAAGAAGAAAGGCGCCCCCGCCAATGCCCGAGGATTCGGGCTCCACGAGCGTGAGCACCATTTGTGCCGCGATCGCCGCATCCACCGCGGAGCCGCCCTTGCGCAGCATCTCGAGACCGGCCTTCGTCGCATAGGGATTCGCCGTCGCGATCATGTCGTGCGCGGCGGGTTTCTCCGCGGCTCCCGCCGGCAAAGCCGCGAACATCAGCAACGCCAGCATCGGGCCGTGCCATCGAGACATTGTCATTCCTCTCTCTTTCGGCCTCTCTCTTTCGGCCTTGGCCGTGAACGGATAGCGTGCCCCGCCATGACAAGTCCGGGCCAACGCAATCTCATTACCGATGTAGCGGGCCTGACGGTAGGCCATGCCGAGGATTTCGACGTCTGCACGGGTGTCACGGTTCTGCTGGCGCGGGAAGCCGTCGCGGCGGCAGTCGATGTGCGGGGCGGCGCGCCGGGAACGCGCGAAACGGAATCGCTCGATCCGGTGAGCCTGGGTGGCGTCGTCGATGCGATTGCGCTCGCCGGCGGCTCGGTCTACGGCCTCGATGCCGCAAGCGGCGTCACCGCGTGGCTGGGTGGACGCGGCCGCGGCTTTCGCCTTGCGGAGGGGCTACCGGCTGTCCCCATCGTGCCGGCGGCAATCATTTTCGATCTCGCCAATGGCGGCAACAAAAGCTGGGGCGAATCGCCGCCCTATCGCGCCCTCGGGCTCGCGGCCGTGGCGTCCGCGAGCGAAAGCTTCGCCCTGGGCAATGCGGGCGCGGGACTTGGCGCGCGCGCGGGCATCTACAAGGGCGGCACGGGAAGCGCATCGGCGGTGAGCGACGACGGCTTCACGGTGGGGGCGCTGGTCATCGTCAACGCCGTCGGCTCGCCGCTCATTCCGGGCACCGACGTTTTCTGGGCCTTTGCACTTGAGCAGGACGGCGAATTCGGCGACCGGCGCCCGCGCACAGATTCGCCACCTTTCGATCTCGACCTGCCGGCGGATATCAAGCGGCCGGCGCGCGCGGGCGCGAATACGACGATCGCCATTGTGGCGACCGATGCGGCGCTGACACGCGTGGAGCTCAAGCGCGTAGCCATCATGGCGGCCGACGGGTTCGCCCGCGCCCTTCGCCCGGTGCACACACCCTTCGACGGCGATACGGTGTTCGCGCTTTCGACCGCGAAAAAACCGCTCGGCGAGCCGCGCGGTCTCGATGTGATGCGCATGGGCTCGCTCGCCGCGGATTGCCTGGCGCGCGCCATCGCCCGCGGCATTTACGAAGCCCGCAGTCTGGGTTCCATCGCGGGCTACCGCGAGATTTTCGCAACGGAGGAAAATCACGCGTGAGCGCCGAAGAAAATCGAATTCTCACACCCCTATCGAGACGCGCCTTCGCGGCAACCGGCCTCGTTGCCGGCTTCACGCTGGCGGCGGGACCGCTGCGTGCCGATGCCATCGTTACCGATGCCGACGGGCTCGTTGCGGGCGAAGTGGGCGTGCCGGTTTCCGACGGGACCGTGCCGGCCTATCGCGCGAAGCCGAAAGCGGGAACGTATCATCCGCTCATGCTGGTGGTTCAGGAAGTGTTCGGCGTGCACGAGCACATCAGGGACATCTGCCGGCGCTTTGCCAAACTCGGCTGCTATGCCATCGCACCTTCGCTTTATGCCCGCTACGGCGATCCCGGCAAATACGACATGAACAGCCTGCAGACGCTGTTTGCCGATATCGTGGTCAAAGTGCCCGACGCGGGCGTGATGTCCGATCTCGACGCTTCCGTGGCCTTCGCCGCCCGTGACGGCGCCGATGTATCGAAGACCGGCATTATCGGTTTCTGCTGGGGCGGGCGCATTGTCTGGCTCTACGCCGCGCATAATCGCGATCTCAAGGCGGGTTTGGCGTTTTATGGACAATTGCGCGGCCCCGCCCTGCGGAGCCCGCTGCGCCCGCTCTATCCTCTGGACCTCGTCAGGGATCTCCATGCGCCGGTGCTCGGGTTCTATGGCGGCCTCGACAAGGGAATTCCGGTTTCCGACGTCGAGGCGATGCGCGCCGCTTTGGCCTCTGCCGGCAAGCTCGATTGCGAACTGGACGTCTTCATGGATGCGCAGCACGGCTTCTTTGCCGACTACCGCCAGTCCTACAATCCGGCGGATGCAAAGCTCGCGTGGAAACGCTCTCTGGCGTGGCTGAAAAAAAGCGGCGTCGCCGTGTGACGGCTATTTCACGAAGACGCGCACTTCAACGCTTGCGGCGGCCGGATCGGTCGAGGAGGCGACGGACACGCGCGACGCGGGGAACGGCGGCCGTCGAGCTACCGGTGCAGTATCCAGCCGTCGGTGATCTCGTTGACGGTGGCGCCGCTGCTGCCGTTGACCTGGACCCGCACGCTGCCGCTGCTCGTACCGGAAATCAGATCGGTGTAAAGGCGGAACGGAAAGGCGGTGTCTCCGGTCGGATTGAGCGTCGTGTAACCGGGCGCAGTTGAAGACGCCGTGGGAGTTTGGGCCGATTGGCCGAGGCTCGAAAGAAGCATGCGAGGAGCATTGCGGCTTCGACTATATGAAGGCGCACGCCACCGACAGCGTGCCGCTGGGCGGCGCCTTCTGGGACGGCGGCGCGCAAACCTTCGTCCACAAGGGCACCAACGGGCGCTGGCGCGAAATTCTCACGGCCGACGACAACGCCCGCTACGAAACCCTGGCGCGCGAAAAGCTGGGCGAAGACTGCGCCCGCTGGCTGGCGACGGGGAAGACCGGGTAGATAGAAGCACCCCCGCCATTTTTCGTCGGCTCGACAGTTTCGCTGGTAACAGCGATTCTTTCAGCGATTGCGCGAACCGGCGACGCGCCGCGCGAGGCTTTTCCCCAGCAACAACAAGGCGTTGGCGCAAACCGGCGGCGCGGCGGCCAGCGATTCGAACAGGGAATGAGCACGGAAAAACACCGGCCCCGGCGGACGGTTGTGAATTCCGGCGGCCGACATCGATGTTCCATCGCGCCGATAACGGCTCCTCCCCTGCGAAGCGGGGGAGGTGGATCGCACGGACGACACGTCCGTGCGAGACGGAGGGGGCCAACCCCGAACATCGCGCCTGCGGCCGGCCTCTCCACCATGCTGCGCAGGGTCCCCCTCGCCCCACTGCGCTTCGCTTCGTGGGGGAGGAGCCTGCGCTCCCACTTACGACTTCGGGAGCGTGACGGCAGAATCGGGAGAATCGATTGCGCGGGCAGCGGCGCGACCGGGCGCGGCACGCCGTCATGCCGGAATGGATACGCCATTTGATCAAACGGCGCAAGCATTTAATTCGTACGCGGAACGTTTCGCGGACGATTTCGCGGATTTCCCGGACTTTTCAGACGCTTCCCGCGCCTCGACTTCAACCCGCAAGCCCGCTCGCCGCTTCGAACGGGTTCGCCGAGCGCAAGAGCATCAGAAGCGTGATGGTGTACTGAAACGCTCACGCACATACGCAAATTGTCGTTCCCGTTAAAGAGGTCCGACGAACGCGGCAGGCTCCTCCCCCACGAAGCGAAGCGCAGTGGGGTGAGGGGGACCATGCGCAGCATGGTGGAGGGGGCGATCGCGCGCTATGTTGGTGGTTGACCCCCTCCGTCTCGCACGGACTTTTCGTCCGCGCAATCTACCTCCCCGCTTCGCAGGCAGGCTGTCCGGGGAATAGAAGTTGGAACGCGAATAAACAATCTTGCCTCGCCCTTGTGGGAGAAGCAAAGCGCAACGCAGTAGCGTTGCGCGCGGTGAGGGGTTCGCGCGCGTCCGCGCGCGAGAGAAGAACCGCGCGCGATAGCGATGACTCTTTTTCACGTACTGCCGTTTTGCTGCTTGAGTCTCTCGCGCGCAGACGCGCGCAAACCCCTCACCCGCGGTGCAGATGCCGCACCGCCGCTGCGCTCGAATAGACGCCATCCGCCTGCGGCGCCGGGCTGTCGAAGAAATGCGCATTGGTCAGAACGGCCCCGGAGTCCGCGTCGTAAACGTAGAGCGGCCCCCACGCGACATTCGAAATCGTCTCCGGCTCGTAGACGTTGCCGCAGAAATTGATGTTGTCGGACGTGCCCGTGAAATAGACCTGCGCCGAGTTCGTCTCGAAGCCGCCATTGCCCTCGAGGTGATTGCCGCAGATCGAGACGGTGTTCGAATTTCTGATCTGGACGCCGGCTTTTCCCGTGGTGGTTACGGTGGCGTCGCCGCGGCCGTTGCCCTGGATGTGCATGCCGCTTACCGAGACCCTGTCGGCGCCGTTGAGGTAGAGCCCGATGCCGGCGGATTCCTCGATCACGCCGTCGGCGATCGTTCCTTCTCCGCCGTTGAAGTAGATGTCGCTGTCGCCGGCGCCCGAAAAGATGTCGCCGATCAGGCGCACATCGTGGCAGGAACCATCGATATAGACATCGTCGCTCGCGGCGCTGTCGAGCTCGACGTTCTTGACCTGCAATCCGATGACGCTGTTGCCGCCGGCGATCAGACATTTGAGGTCGTAGGGGTTTCCTTTACCCATCTGCGAGAAGCCGTCGATGGTCACGTGACTGCCGAGCACGTCGACGTCGTCCACATTGGTCAGGCCGGGGGCATTGACGATCGCGATGCCGCTGATGCGGCAGTAATCATATGCCTGGAAGATGGAAGTTCCGCCTGAAAAACCCGACCCCGCACTGATCGTAACGGGTGCTGTACCGCTGAAGCCGCCGAGATTGTTCGGCCCCTCGATGGTCATGTTCTGGGCGCAGACGAGCGGCGCGTTCGTGACGTAATTGCCCGGTATCGCGGCCTTCCACGGCCCGAAGCTCGGCGGCAGCGTGCCAGGCGCACCGGCTCCCACATTGCCGTAAGCGCCAAGCCAGTTCTGCAGCGCCGTTGTCGTCTGCGCCGCATGAGTGCCGTCTCCGTAGGCGCCAAATTCGAGCGGATCGCCGCGGTAGTTGGTCTTTTGCCAGCATTGGTTCGTCCCACCACCGGACGACTCCGTGTCGATGATGAGCGTGCCGGTGTTGCCTTGTGTGATCGTGAGATTGCCGCTCGCGCTGCCGATCGCCGGCAGCGTCATGGTGATCGTGACGGCACTGGAGTTTATACTGGCAACTTGCGCGCCCGGCTGTATGCCGTTGCCGCTGATTGTTTCGCCTACACTGATACCGGTGATTGAGGATACACCTATCGTATAGGGCGCCGGAGCCGGGAATGAATAGGTGCCGAAATAACCCGCGCAAAGCGTCGTCGAAACTGCCCCTAGATCGTAGAACTCGCCACCTCCGCCACCCCCTGGAGAAAAATATCCGGCAACTTCCCCCAGGTTCCCTGGCGTTGTCGGCACGGGAGTTGAGTATGATGCCAGCGATCCTGGACAACCGGTCACGCACGGAAACGGTAAGACGACAGGTAACGCCGCCCTCGCTGGTCCGAGCAAGCCGACCAACAAGGTCAATGCCGCCGTGAAAATATGAACTACAAGTCCGATCTTTTTCATCTCACCCAAGCAAAGGAGTTGTCCCATACTGGCTCCGAAGAGGACTGAGCGGCGCGTATCTGAGTCGGGCGCATAACGTCGCGCCTGCAATCCGCAACTGCCTCAATTCATTGAGGAATCGGAAAGCCCCGCCCCCGCGGAAGGATCACGCTAAAAAGCTAGCTCCCTG
>DATCBQ010000103.1:0-13647 GCA_036511745.1 Rhizomicrobium sp. | reverse complement strand
CTGGGCGGTACCTATGCGCAGGGCACGAGCATCAATCTGGAGAACGATGTGACCGGCTTTGCCACCTTGCCGGGCAACACCGTGATGCACGCCATGTTGTGGCGCAGCGGCAGGAAGCCGGTCGACATGAAGACGCTCGGCGGCGCCAACAGCGCCGTGGCATGGCCGAACCGGACCGGCAACGGGCAATACGCCGGCGTTTCGGAAACCGCGGACATCGACAATCTGGGGGAAGCCTGGAGCTGCGCGGAAGCCGTATTCTACCTCGCGCCGCCGACCGGCCATGTCTGTCTCGGATTCCGCTGGCAGAAGGGAAACATGACGGGCCTTCCGACCCTGGGTGGCGTCAACGGGTTTGCCACCGGCATCAACAACGCCGGCCAGATCGTCGGCTGGGCGGAAACCCCGGTTCAGGACCAAAGCTGCAACTCTCCCCAGGTGCTTCAGTTCGAAGCCGTCGTCTGGAACGCGAACAATCTGGCGCAGGCGCTTTCCCCTTACGGCAGCGATCCCGACAGCGCGGCAACGGCGATCAACAACAACGGCCAAATCGTCGGCATTTCCGGTCTTTGCGGGAATGCCGTCGGCGGCGCCAGCGCGGAGCATATGGTGCTGTGGCAGAACGGTGCGGTGAAGAACCTCGGCAGCCTGGGGGGGCAATACTGGAACACGCCGATGGATATCAACGAGAAAGGCGATGTCGCGGGATTTTCGGACTTGCCGGGCGACAGCGTGGCCTCGCCCAATTTCAATGCGTTCCTCTGGACCAGGAATGGCGGCATCCAGAATCTCAGCACGCTGTCGGGCGACAATCTGAGCGAAGGCCTCGGCATCAATGACAAGGATCAGATTGTCGGCGCCTCCTATCCTTCCGGCCATGCCTTCCTCTGGCAGAAAGGGACGATCCTGGACCTCAACACGCTGATTTCCGCGAACTCGCCTTTCGTGCTGACCGATGCCCAGGACATCAACGACGACGGCGTGATCACCGGCGAAGCCCAGGACAAGAATACCGGGACCGTCTATGCGTTCGTGGCGATTCCCAAATGGCGGTAGCCAACTCTATGAGCCGCACGGCGGTGAAAACCTGACGTTGATTATGGCGGTGCGCGATGGGAAATCGGCCATCCGCACCGACATCGTTACCTTCCCGCCCTAAAGCGACGCTCGCGGATCTTCGACCGATCAAGTCGCTCCGGCAACGCTTGATGTCCGGGTGGCGTGCAAGTGATTGAGCGGCCCGCGGCCGCGTCCGAACCCCGGAGCGGTCGCGATGGCCGTTTGAACAAACGCGCGCGCGCGACCGACGACGAGCGGCAACGATAACCCTTCCGCCAATCCGCAGGCGATGGCCGTTGCGAGCGTGCAGCCCGTTCCGTGCGTGTGGCGCGCATCGATTCGCGGGAAAGCGAAAGTCTCGACACCGCCATCCCAGACCAGCGTGTCTTCGATCATGGCGCTGTTCGAATGACCGCCTTTTATCAGAGCGGCCCGCACACCGCGTTCGCGCAAACGATTGGCGGCAGAAACGATTTGGCCGCTGGTAGATGCCGGCAACCCCGTCAGCGTCTCCGCTTCGGGGAGGTTTGGCGTTATCAGAGTCGCAAGCGGAAACAGTCGATTTCGCAGAACATCAATCCCTCGCGCATCGAGAAACCGCTTGCCGCTGGTCGAGGCCAGCACCGGATCCAGCACGAGCGGAATGTCGCGCGCGTCGCGCTCCAGGACATCGGCAACAGCTCGCGCGATTGCCGCCGATCCCAGCATGCCGATCTTGATCGCGTCGGCGCCGATGTCGTTCAGGCATGCCAGTATCTGCGCCCGCACGAGGTCGGGCGGCATCAGCCGAACCGCATGCACCGCGGTCGTGTCCTGCGCCGTCACGGCTGTGACCGCCGTCATCGCATAGACGCCGAAAGCGATTGCCGTCTTGATGTCTGCCTGCAGTCCGGCGCCGCCGCTCGAATCCGATCCCGCAATGACGAGCAGGCGCGGCGGTTTCGCCATCAGGCGGTGGCTTCCTCGATCGCCGCCACCAGCTCGCGAACCACCGAGCGAACGAGATTTTCGTCGTCGCCCTCCGCCATCACGCGGATCACCGGCTCGGTGCCCGATTTCCGCACGAGCAGTCGTCCCGCGCCGTTCAAACGTTCTTCACAGAGTTTGATCCGCTCCGTCACGCGCGCGTCGCTCAATGGCGATCCCCTGGCAAATCGCACGTTCTGCAGCACCTGCGGCAACGGATCGAAAATGTGCGACGCTTCGCTGGCGGGACGGTTGTCTTCCGCAAGCACGCCCAGAACCTGGAGCGCCGCAACGATGCCGTCGCCCGTGGTCGAGAAATCGCGCAGGATGATGTGGCCGGATTGTTCGCCACCGACGTTGAAGCTGCCGGCCAACATCTCTTCGAGCACATAGCGGTCGCCGACCGCTGAACGCGCGAGCTTCAGATCCAGCGTTTTCAGATACCGGTCCAGGCCTTCGTTGGACATCACGGTTCCGACAACGCCGCCGCCCGTCAGCGTGCCGGACTTGGACCAGGAACGCGCGATCAGCGCCAGAATCTGGTCGCCGTCGATGAGCGATCCCTTTTCGTCGGCCATCACGACGCGATCCGCATCGCCGTCGAGGGCGATGCCGAAATCGGCACGGCGCTCGCGCACCTTCCGGCGCATGGCCTCCGGGAACGTGGAACCGCATTCGTGATTGATGTTGAATCCGTTCGGATCGGTCCCGATCTCGATCACTTCGGCGCCCAGCTCCCACAGGATTTCGGGTGCCACCTTGTAGGCGGCGCCGTTCGCGCAATCGATCACGATTCTGAGGCCGTCGAGAGTGAGGTTCTTGGGAAATGTGCGCTTGGCATATTCGATGTAACGCGCCTGTGCGTCGTCGATGCGTTTGGCGCGGCCGATCTTGCGCGAGGTGGCGAGCCCGTCCTCAAGCCCGTTGGCCATCAACTCTTCGATGGCGGTTTCGCGCTCGTCGGACAGCTTGAGCCCGTCCGGACCGAAAAACTTGATGCCGTTGTCCTCGAACGGGTTGTGCGAGGCGGAGATCATCACCCCGAGATCGGCGCGCAACGAACGCGTGAGCATGGCAACGGCCGGTGTGGGCAATGGTCCGAACTGAAACACGTCCATGCCCACGGCGGTAAAACCCGCGACAAGTGCGGATTCGATCATGTATCCCGACAGTCTTGTGTCCTTGCCGATTACGACGCGATGCAGATGATCGGCGCGGGTGAATATCCGGCCCGCCGCCATGCCGGCTTTCATGGCGATTTCGGGCGTTACGGGGTGGGTGTTGGCCAGCCCCCGAATGCCGTCGGTTCCGAACAGTTTGCGAGCCATGTCCTCCCCACCTTTGGGCTGCCGCCCCGATGGTTGGTCAACAACATTAAGGCAAGCTTATCGCCGCCCAAACCCGCGGGCATGGCCGGCGCATCTTCCTACGCAAGGCGGCCTCCGCCGTCCAGCACTTCGCTTACCAGGAGCGCGTCCCTGGCGGCGCCAGGATCGTGGGTTCGAAGGTAATCTGCTCCGGCACGGGCAGCGAAAAGTTCCGCCGCGAGGCTCGCGGCCCCGGACTCCCGGGGCTTTCTGCCGGTCAGGGTTCGCAGGAAGGATTTGCGGGACACCGACACCAGAACGGGCAGCCCGAAGGCGGACTTGAGCGTCCCGATTCCGCGCAGCACGGCATGGGAGGCTTGCGGGTCGTTCCCCAGAAAGAACCCCATGCCGGGATCGACAATCAGGCGGTGGCGCGCCACGCCCGATTTTTCGAGCGCCGCAAGGCGGTTTTCGAAGAAGCGCAGGATGCAGTCCATAATTTCGTCAGGCGGCACCGAAATGCGCGAAGTGCCCGCGCCGCCCTGGACGGAATGCATGACGATCAGCCTGGCATTGGACGCAGCCAGGGCGGGATAAAGTTCGGTCTGCGCAAAGCCCGCAACGTCGTTCAGGTAATCGACCCGGCGACCCAGCGCCCAGCGCTGCACTTCGGGTGAGAAACTGTCGATGGAAACCGCTTTGCGCTCGGCCTGAAGAGCCGCCACGACAGGCGCGAGTCGCTCGATCTCGACCTTGGCCTCGACCGGCAACGCGTCGGGATTCGACGAGGCTGCGCCCAGATCGAGCACGTCCGCTCCGTCGCGTGCCAGCGCGCGGGAATGGGCGAGCGCCGCCTCGGGCGCCAGATACCGCCCGCCGTCCGAAAAGGAATCCGCCGTGATGTTGACGATGCCGAAAAGCGTCGGGCGGACACTCACCGCCCGGGCTGTGGCTCCGGTACGATGACGGCGCGCGGACGCCCCGCCTGCGGCACGCTCGGACCCTGCCCGCGCTGCGGCTCCGGCTCTTCGTAAGGCGTGCGCACGGGCGCAATGCCCTTCAGCAGCGCCACGATCTCGTCGCCGGTGAGCGTCTCGTATTCGAGAAGCCCCTTGGCCAGCGTATGCAGTTCGTCGACGCGCTGTGTCAGAATGTCGTGCGCCCGCTGATAGCAGGTGTCGATGATGCGGCGGATTTCCTGATCGATCTTCTGCGCGGTTGCTTCCGAAATGTTCTGCTGGCGCGAAACGCTGTGTCCGAGGAACACCTCTTCCTGGTTCTCGGCATAGGCGAGTGGACCGAGTTCGTCGGACATGCCGAAGCGCGTCACCATCGCGCGCGCCATGCGGGTCGCCATCTCGATATCGGAGACCGCGCCCGTCGTGACTTTCTCGTGCCCGAAGATCAATTCTTCGGCGATGCGTCCGCCGAACGCCACGCCGATGTCCGCCAGCATCTTCTCGCGCGTGATGGATAGCTGATCGCGCTCCGGCAAACGCATCACCATGCCGAGCGCCCGGCCGCGCGGAATGATCGTCGCCTTGTGGATGGGATCGGAGCCTTTGACGTTGAGAGCGATGATGGCGTGACCGCCTTCATGATAGGCGGTGAGCTTCTTCTCCTCGTCCGACATCACCATCGAGCGGCGCTCGGCGCCCATCAGGACCTTGTCCTTGGCGTCCTCAAGCTCGGACATCGTCACGACGCGCTTGCCGCGCCGCGCCGCCAGCAATGCGGCTTCGTTGACAAGGTTGGCGAGATCGGCGCCGGAAAATCCGGGCGTGCCGCGCGCGATGGTCCGCGGATCGACATCGGTAGCGAGCGGCACTTTGCGCATGTGAACGCGCAGGATCTTCTCGCGACCCGAGAGGTCGGGATTGGGAACGACGACGTGACGATCGAAGCGGCCGGGACGCAGCAGCGCCGGATCGAGCACGTCGGGGCGGTTGGTGGCCGCGATCAGAATCACGCCCTCGGTGGATTCGAAACCGTCCATCTCCACCAGAAGCTGATTCAGCGTCTGTTCGCGTTCGTCATTGCCGCCGCCCAGGCCGGCGCCGCGATGGCGACCGACCGCATCGATTTCGTCGATGAACACGATGCAGGGCGCGTTCTTCTTCGCCTGCTCGAACATGTCGCGGACGCGGCTGGCGCCGACACCCACGAACATTTCCACGAAATCCGATCCGGAGATGGTGAAAAACGGCACATTGGCTTCGCCCGCAATGGCGCGCGCCAGCAGCGTCTTGCCGGTGCCCGGCGGTCCGACCAGCAGCACCCCCTTGGGGATGCGTCCGCCCAGCCGCTGGAACTTCTGGGGATCGCGGAGGAATTCCACGATCTCCTTGAGCTCTTCCTTCGCTTCGTCCACGCCCGCGACATCCTCGAAGGTCACACGGCCCGTTCGCTCGGTCAAAAGCTTGGCGCGGCTTTTTCCGAAGCCCATCGCCTTGCCGCCGCCGGCCTGCATCTGGCGCATGATGTAGAGCCAGACCCCGATCAGCAGAAGCATCGGGAACCAGTTCAGCGCCACGCCGATCAGCGAAGGCATGCCGTCATCGGTCGGCTGCACGCTGATATTGACGTTGTGCTCTTCCATCCGCGGGTAAAGGCCCGGGTCGTTGGCCGGCACATAAGTGGAGAATGTCTGGCCGTTGGCCAGCTTGCCCTTGATCTGGTCGCCCTGGACGGTGACTTCCTTGACCGTTCCCTGCACCACCTGCTGATTGAATTCCGAAAAAGTCAGCGGGGGCGAAGCGGGATGGCTGGTCGTGCCCTGAAACATGTTGAACAGGAAAACGAGCAGCAGCGCGATGACGATCCAGAGCGCGAGATTGCGAAGATTGTTCACGGCCGTCCTTTCCTGGGGCCCATCCCGCGACAGGCGGCGGACCTGTCCCTAAGATAGGGAGTTCGTAGCGCCTTGCCAGCGAGAACAACGTTAAGAAATTTGCAGGTCCGGGGCAACGCCGCAACACCCCATTCGCTGCACATTTCATGCCGGGCCGTTAATTCTGCAAGGATTTCTCCGGGCTTTCCCGCCGGCCGCCGCGTTTTGCGCCGCGGCTCTTTTCAGATGTTACGCAAAGTGTTCCTGGCCCAAAGCAGGCAACGCGCTTTCCCGCGGGCGCAATCCGGCAGCCATGCAGCGTTCGGCCGCCCTTCAGGCCGCTCCGGCACACAGCCTCATAAAGGCCGAGCAGGCGCTCGAAGCGCGGGCGGTATTCGCGCCCGGACACGGCCATCAGCACGCTCGACAATGCCCGCAGCCCGGTTTCGGATGGCGCGGCGGCAAAGCGCGCGGAATCGAAGAAAACCGCGCCTTCCTCGAAGCGGCAACCCTCGGCCAACACCTGTTGCGTCGCGCGATCCAGCACTTCGCGCGCCCGGCCGAGATGTCGGGCGGCGGCCGCAATTCTGGCGGGCGACAAGCCGATGCTGTCGAGCGCCGGCCATGCCGCGCGGACTCGTGCGCGTGCAAAGCGCAGGTCCGCATTCATGGGATCCTCGACCCAGCGCTCGCCTCTCGCGCGGAGAAAATCGCGCAATCTCTCGCGCCGCATGCCGAGCAGCGGCCTCACCAAAACAATGCCTTCACAATCGCGCGAGGGAAGCGGCGCGACGGTCTTCATCGCCGACAGACCGTCGATGCCGCTGCCCCGCGCCAACCGCAGCAGAAAGGTCTCCGCCTGATCCTCCAGGGTGTGCGCGAGATAAAGGCCCGCAATTTCCTGTTCGCGGCACCAGGCGCCCATCAGCGCATAGCGCGCGGCGCGGGCCTGCGCCTCGATATCGCTTTCCGGTTTGGCGCCACGCCGGTGCAGAGCATGGGCTTTCAGGCCCAAGGCCCTGGCCCGCGCGGTAACGCTGCGTGCATCGCCTGCCGAATGTTCCTGTAATCCGTGATCCACGGTGAGCACGACGGGCGCGCGTGCCTTTCGCGCCTTGGCCCAATCGGACAGCAATACCATCAGCGCAACGGAGTCACCGCCGCCGGAAACAGCGACCGCGCCGGGCCAGGGCGCGCCCAGCCGCGCCGCTTCGCTCATGGCCGCCGCGAAATCCGCTGCAGGGTCCGGCGGTTCAGCGGCAACCGGCAGTGCGGCGCGCGGCGAGCGCCCGCTCGGCAACCGTCTTCGAAGCGTCGGGGTATTTGCCGGTGAGCTGGCCAAGGACGAGACAGCCTTCCTTTTTCTGGTCCATCGCGAGTAGCGACTGGCCGAGCTTGAGCATGCTTTCCGGCCCGCGCGGACTTTGCGGATATTTCTTCAGCTCCTCGGCAAAGCTACGCGAGGCGGTCGGATAATCCTTTTGCACATAGGCGATGTCTCCCACCCAGTATATCGCCTGCGGCGCCAGATCGTCTGCCGGATAGGTGTCGGCGAAACTGCGGAAGGCGGCGCGGGCTTCGTCGTATTGGGCCCTGGCCAGCAAATTCATCGCCGCATCGAACCGCGCGCGCGTGTCTGCGGACTGCGACGGCGCGGGCGCCGTGGCGCGGGGATATTCCTGCGGCGAAGGTGTCGTAATCGCACCCTGCGGCAGCGTTCCCAGGACACCGGGTGGCGCCGCCAGCCGCCGCGGCGCGCCGGTCGCGGGGGGCGCGTTCTGTCCCGGCGCGGGGGAGGCCGCTTGCTGTCCGGGGCACGGAAGCGCGCTCTGCTCGCCGGTATCGTTGGTCGCGCCCAGCTGCTGCGCCGAGAGCGAACACAGCTTGTAGTCGAAATCCTTCTGCATGCGGGTGATGCGGTCGTTGAACTCGCCGACGCGGTGATCGACCTGCTCCATCTGGCCGGTCAGCCGCCGCAGCGTCTCTTCCAGATCGTTGAGCCGCTGGTTGAGCGTGGCGATGCTGGAATCCTGGGCCTGTTCGCGCTGTTGCAGCCGCAACCGCTCGGCTTTCTCTTCGTCGCTTTCGCCGAACAGATCGGCGACTTGCACGAATCCGGCGCGGGCCTGCGCCCGCGCGATCCCGCTCTGCAATTGCTGGATCTGTGCGCGGCCGGCATCGATGCGCGCGGCGAGCTGCGCGAGATTGGCGGGCGGATCGACCGTCTGCGCTGCGTCGGCGAGCGTCGCGACCATCGCAAAAACCGCTGCCGCAACCGCGCTGCGCGCCCACGCGTGAGAACAAGGATTCATGCTCGCTGCTCGAAACAGGGTTTGGGGTCGCGCGCTTTGGCCGAACCAAGCCGAACACTTAGCCCAAATTGCGGCGACCAGAAACCTCACGGCCGAAAGTTCATCCTCGCCCGTCTTGCCCCGGATGCGGAAAGCCCGAATTTCCGCTACAGGCTCATTCGTCGAAGAGGGGACACGCGATGCGCGCCTTACTCATTGCCGTCCTGATCGTGCTGGCTTTGCCACCCTGAGGCGCTTCGCCGCGCCCGACGACAGCTTCGTTCCCGCCCATATCGGCGCCATCAAATGCCCGACCCTGATCCTGTGGGGCGAGGAAGACCGGCTGATCCCCCTTGCCGCCGCCCGCGCCTTCGCGAAGGCGATTGCGGGCGCCAAGCTCATCGTCTATCCGGCAACCGGCCACATCCCGCAGGAAGAAGTGCCCGACCAGTCCGCCGCCGACGTGAAAGCGTTCCTGCTGGCGACCGCCAGGCCGTGACAGGAGCCGTGCGGCGAAGGAGTATGGCGCCGCCGCGATGGCGGCGCGCGAAACCAGAGAGGGGAAGACGGCGATGAAAGCTTTTGAACTGATAATCGGGCTGGTGGTGGCGGTGATCGCCTTCATCGCCCTTAAATTGATCGGATTGGTCCTCAAGGTAGCGATCATCGCTGCCATTGTGGGCTTTATTGTCGCCTTTCTCATTGCCCGCGCCTTGCGGCCGAAAAACCCCTAGCCGGCAATCGCATCGGCGGCCGGCGCCGGGTAGAGAATCTGCGTGCCCTCGACCCGGGCGAATTTGGTCAGCGTGTGGGGGTTGGATTTTTTTGCCGACATGATGTCTTCGACGGTCATGTGGCGAACCAGCAGCGCATCGCCCACCAGCGAGCGGTGACAACGCCAGGGCACCGCTTCCGCGCACATGATGGCGCAGCGCGAAGCCTTGCCCAGCGCGACGAGCTCGTCCACCGCCGCCTGAAACGCTGGCGTCCGCATGTAATCGGCATAGCCGCGGAACGACGCATTGCGCCAGCCGTCGTTCGGCGAATCCCGGTCGGCGCGCCGCAACCCCCCCAGCGCTTTCATGTAGCGATAGTCGACCCCGGCGGATTTGAGGGCCGGCGCGAGCGCCTCGCCGGAAAACTGCGGATTGTGACGCGAGCGCGGAATCGTGCGGATGTCGACCAGAGTCGCGATGGCGAAAGCCTTCAGGATGAAGATGAACGCTTCGATCGGATGCGTCGAATGACCGATCGTGAAAATGGTCTCGGGCTTGCAGGACGGATCCATGGCGATTGGCGTCTGGTGTCAGGGTGGCAAATCGAAAACGCGGGCAGAGGGAAATAGGTTATCGCGACCGCAATTTTTATGACCGCGCCGAACGGGCGCCGGATCGCATCGCGCGACCCGCGACACGCGGCCGGAAATCCTTCAGAGCTTTCCGTCGCGCAGCCTCGCGACCAGTTCCGGCGTCACCGGCGGCGAGCCGCTTCTGCCGGACAGCAGGGGAATGCTATTGCGTTTGCGCAGCTGAGAAACCGCCCGCGCCGGCTTCAGGCCCTGCCGCGCGAGCTCCGAAACAATTTCGCCCAGAGTCTTCCGTTGTCGCGCAGCGAGACTTTTGGCGGCTGCATGCACATCGTCATCGATGGCAAGTGTGGTGCGCATGACGTTTTCCTCAAGGAAAACGTCATTCATCAAACTTCACGCATCATCGCAAGTCAACAAGCATCCCTCCTGCAGATCGAAAGCCCTCGTCTGCGCCGCGGGGCGCTGCTGGCATGCGCGGCGCACTCTTCGAGTAAGCGGGCGATGGGGCGGAAGCAGATCCTGTCTTCTATCGGCCGCGCGTGGGCGGCGATTCCAGATCCCCGAGGAATTCCGATGCGGGAGTTTCGCCGCTGACCATCAAGCGGTCGCGGGCGCGGGTGCAGGCGACGTAGAATAGCTGGCGCTCGGTCTCGTAGACATCGTCGAGTTCTACTTCGTCGGCAACGGCGGCGACCCGCGCCTGTAGCGGAAGCACTTCGTCGTCACACGCCATCACAGCGACGGCTTTGAACTCGAGGCCTTTGGCGAGATGCATGGTGCCGACTGAAACATGCGCACCGGCATCCTCGTCGCGCTCGGATAAGACAAAGGGGGTTTGTCTTGCTGCTTTGACGGCGGCGCGCGCGCGGTCGAGCTGATCGTAGTCGCGCACGAACACACCGATTTCCGAAGGCGCGAAACCGTCGTTCAACGCGGCGGCGATCCACTCGCCGACGGCCGCGATTTCAACCTCCGGAGTCTCGAACCGCCCAACAATCGGCTCCGGCCCATTGAAGACAGAAACCGTTCCGGCGCGGCGCTCTTCAAGGCCGTCCACATCGCGCAGAACTTTCGGCAACAGGCGGTCGGCCGCTTCGCGGATTTGATGCGAGGTCCGGTAATTGACCTTCAGTGTCTGCGAACGGCCGCGCACGTCCACGCCTAGCGTGAGCCACGAGAACGGCTGCTGGAAAATGCGCTGGCCGAGATCGCCGGCGAAGAACAGCGAATCCGCACCCGTCGGCGCGATGGCGGCGAGAAAGCGCAGTTCGGCGACCCCAAGGTCCTGCGCTTCGTCCACGACGATATGGGTGAACGGCTTCGAAGCGTTTCCGGCATACAGCGCCGTCAGTTCGCCCAGCACCTGCGACCAGGTTGCGCTGCCCTTCTGCGCCAGCGAATCGCGCGTCGCCCGAAAGACCGGCCACAGACGCGCGCGCTGCTTCACGCTCATGCGGTTCTTCCGCCCGAGCCGCGGGACGTCGGCATAGGCATCTTCGCCGGCGAGTTGCCAGGCGTCGACGACGTTGGCCCATTCCGAGACGAGGAACCGAAGCGGAAATCCCGTCAGCCCGTTCGCGTCGGCCGCCTTGGTGATGATGCTGCGAATGAGTTCCGGTGAAGCGATATGCGGCCGGCGGCCAAAGCCGAGCTGGTACAACTCCTCAGCCACGCCATGAAATGGCGTGACGATGATGCGGGGCACGATTTGCAAATCGGTCCCGAGCAGTATCTTCAGCTTGCGTTCCAGCATGTCGGCAAGCGGCCGCGAGAATGTCGTGAGCAGCACGCGCGCAGCCGGCGAGTCTTTCGCCAGCCGTGCCGCGCGATGCAACGTCACCACGGTCTTGCCGGTACCCGCCGAGCCCGCGACGCGCGCCGGCCCGGCATAGCTTTTCTCGATCGTCTCGCGCTGGGAGGGATGGAGATAGACCATCCATTTGTCCCAGGGATATTCCAGCGCGAGCCGCAACTCCTCGCTCGTCTCGATGACGCGGAAACGCCGTAGCGCGTCCGGATGCGCATACATTGCGTCCGCCGGCGCGACGGGCGCGGGCACAGGAAGCATTCCAGTCGTCACATATTCCAGGAGCGCTTCTGCTGCCTCGGAGGGAAGATGATCGGCAACTGCGAGAAAACGGTCTTCGTCCGCTCCCAGCACGTCATCAAGCCAATCCGGTGGCACGCCGACCGACAGGAGCTGGTCTGCTGTCAGCACATTGAAGCAGAGCTTCGCAACAGGTTCGGGTTTGCTTCCCGGGAGCGCGGGCGTCCCGCCCGCCTGCGGCCAGGATGGCCGCGGTCCGAGGGGTTCCAGCGGCAATTCGGGCGCGATCTCTTCGACGCGTTCTCGAACTTCGACAATCTGAATGGCGCCGGTCTTCGGATGCGCCTCGATGCGCCGCCGCTCGGCCCAGTTATAGACCCTGTCGTGATGGTCGACATAGGCGAGCAGCATGCTCTCGCGCGTCCGGTGCACAATGATACGAAGATCGCGGCTGACGCGGATGGACCAGAAATTGGAGTCCCTGGATTTGTCGATGCGATGGAATTGCAGGCCGGGTGCGGCCGGATTCATCTGCAGATCGAAAGCGCTCGTCTTCGCCGCCTTCTGCTCCTGCGCCGGCAGCCGGGCCAGAGAATCGGCAAAGGTATCGGCGATCCGGAATTCCATGCCTCACCGGAGCCAGTTCTCAATGGCGAGCGATTTGATGCGTGAGAACTCGCGTTCATTGTCGGTGACCAATGTGCAACCGAGCGCAAGAGCGTGCGCCGCGATCAGGAGGTCGTTGGGGCCGATCAATTCCCCCCTTCTCGTGAGGTCGAGTCGAATATCCGCATAATATTGGTCGACCGGAGAATCGAGAGGCACGATCTTCATGGGCGCGAGCACGGTGTCCAGGCGAGCCTTCAGTCGAACCGAACTGCTCTGCGCGACACCGAAGCGCAACTCCGCGGCAACGACAATGCTTGTGCAAATGCGGTCGTCATCGATCGCATCCACACGCGCTGCCGCCGCGCCCTGCGGATTTCGCATAAGATCGGACACGATGTTTGTGTCCAGCAGATAGGTGGTCAAAGCTCAACCGGATCGAGTGGGAGTTCGAGAACCTCGGGAAGTTCTTCGTCAAGAGGCTCAAGAGAGGCCAGAACCTGCCGCAGCGTTTTCCCGCGTCCCGGCTCGATGATCAACCGCTCTCCCTCTTTCCGCATGATGGCATCCTCGCCGGGCAGTTCGAACTCGCGCGGGATGCGCACCGCCTGATTGCGGCCATTCCGGAAGAGCTTGACGTGGCGTTCTATTTCCATGATCCCAGCTCCACGGTTCAGGCAATGGATCGGCGATTTCGCCAATTCGTTCGTCGATGGGTTCCCAACTATCGAGCAGTTCAAGAAGGGACAACTTGCGCGGCTTCGGCTCGATGATGAGTTTGTCGCCTTCCTTGCGCATGATGGCGTCTTCGCCCGGAAGTTCGAATTCGCGCGGAATCTGCACCGCTTGGTTGCGACCGTTGCGGAAAAGCTTGACGTGACGTTCACTTCCCATGGCATATGCCTTAGCATATGCCTAGAAGAAAGGCAAGCTCACACCCCAAACACCTTCATTACTTCATCCCCAAAGTGGTTGATGACCTTGACGGCGATGCGCCCTGTTGATGGCCGCGGAAACGGCCGCGAAGTTTCGCGGTAGAGCGTTTCCCAGGCTTCCGGATCGATCTCGGCTTTGAGCGTGACTTTAAGGCTTTTGTACGGGTCCTGGGCGCCCAGGAAATAAGCGTGGCGGACGAAGAAGCTTTCTTCGTTGTAATCGGTGTCGATGAACCAGGCGGCGATGTCCTTCTTGTCGCCCGAGCGGACTTCGCCGGTGTTGAGATCGAAGACATC
>DATCBQ010000102.1:0-16784 GCA_036511745.1 Rhizomicrobium sp. | reverse complement strand
CATGAAGTCTTCGATCCGCTTGTCCTGCGCGTACCGCATCAGCAGCAGAAGAATTTCCACCTCGAGCGGATCGAGTCTGAACTCCTTCCGCGCATAATTTGCGTGACGGTCGAGCAGCCCGTCGCCGGCGGGCGCCGCATGGTATGGCTTCAGCGCACGCCGAAGCTCTCCCGATCGCGCGCGCGGGCGCTTCTCTTCAAAGATGTCGGAATCGTCTGACGGGTCTTCGGGCAGGCCCTTCAACCGGTTGATCTGGTCGAGCAGCGCGCGTTCGAGTCTGCGCGCAAGCGGACTGAGCGCGCAATTGCGTACATACCAGCCAAGTTGTGCCAGTCCCGGATCGTCCACATCGTTCATGCAAATCTCCTCTTCCGTCGGAAAAAGAGAATAGCGTGTGCATACGACAGATCGGGACGTACGGATGTTCAAACGCCCGCGTTTTTCTACAATCTCCACCCCGATTGCTTCAGCACGTCGGCGAAGAAATCGGCGCTGTAGGCTTCTTCCGGCGCGGCGCGGACCTGCGCGTCGAGGTATTCGGCGTCCTTGCCCACCAGGATGCGCCACTTTTCCGCTTTCACGCCGTCGAGGATGATGGTTGCCGCCTGCGCCGCCGAGGTGGGGGCTTCGTCGCGGAAGCGGATTTCCTGGAGCTTGACGAAGGCGCGGATATCGTCGTCGGACTGGCGCGAAAGATCCAGGCCCTGCAATTCCAGCGCTGAGCGCACGGCGGCGACATCGACCGTCGCGTCGCCATAGTTCTGGATCAGCCGCGAATTGGCGAAAATCTCCGTGCCGATATGGCCGGGCATGACGACCGAGCATTTGACGTGCGGCGCGGTGAGGGCGAGGTCCGTGATCAGCGCTTCGGTAAATCCCTTGACCGCGAATTTCGCCGCGCAATAGGCGGAGTGCGGCCGGCCCGGTCCGATGGAGGCCCAGAAGCCGTTGACGCTGCTGGTGTTGACGATGCGCGCTTCGTTCGCCTTGACCAGCAGCGGGAGGAAGGCGCGCGTGCAGTAATAGACGCCGAACCAGCAGATGGCGAAGGTCCTGTCCCATTGCGCGCGCTCGCCGTTGACGATGCTGCCGCCGCCGCCGATGCCGGCATTGTTGAACAGCAGATGGATGTGATCGGTGTCGAACTCGCGCGCGACACCTTCGGCGAACGCCAGCACCTGCTCTTCGACCGAAACATCCGCCAGGAAAGTGGCAACGCGGGTGCCCTGCGGCGCACCGGCACGGCAGCGGCGCGCCGTCTCCGCCATGTTGGCCGCCGACACGTCGCACATCGCCACGTTGCAGCCTTCGGCCACCAGCTGCAGCGCCAGTTCGCGCCCCATTCCCGTACCGCCGCCGGTGATGACGGCGGTCTTGCCCGCAAAATCCTTCATTGCGCTTCCCTTCCTCGATATGGTTCGGAGGATTTTATTCCGATTTCACCACGGAGACACGGAGGGAAGAGACCTTCTCCGTTTTGGGATTTTTTCTCCGAGTCCTCCGTGTCTCCGTGGTGAATTTCTTACATCGCTAGAATCTTTCCGGGATTGAGGATGTTGTTGGGGTCGAGGGTGCGCTTCAGCGCGCGCATGGCGTCCAGTTCTGCCACGCTCTTGTAACGGCGCAGTTCGTCGCGCTTCTGCACCCCGATGCCGTGCTCGGCGCTGATCGAGCCGCCGAATTCGTGCACGAGGTCGTGGACCGCGCGCGAGACTTCGCTCCAGCGCGCGAGGAACGCGCCGTCGTCGCCGCCCTTCGGCACGCTGAAATTGAAGTGAATGTTGCCGTCGCCCAGATGGCCGAACGCCACCGGACGCACGCCCGGCACCAGCGCGGCCACCGCCTCCATGCCGCGGCGCAGGAATTCGGGGATCGCGGCGATGGGAACCGAGACATCGTGCTTGATCGAGCCGCCTTCGCGTTTCTGCGCTTCCGAAAGACTCTCGCGCAGCCGCCACAGCGCGGCGTGCTGCGCCGCCGGCCCCGCTACCGCCGCGTCGCTGGCGAGACCGTCGCGGATGGCATCGGCGATGGCCGATTCCACCGCCTCCTTCAAGCCGATCGCCGCGGCGCTGGTCGCTTCGACAAGCACATACCAGGGCGATGGTGCGGCCAGCGGATCGACCGTCTGGGGAATACGCGCCAGCACCAGTTCGAGCCCGAGACGCGGCATCAGCTCGAACGCCGAGACCAGTCCGCCGGTCGCGTGCTGTAGCCGGTTGAGCAGTTCGATCGCGGCCTTTGGATCGTTGACCGCGACGAACACGGTTTCGCGCGCGACGGGTTTGGGAAACAGCTTCAGGGTTGCCGCCGTGATGATACCAAGTGTGCCTTCGGCGCCGATGAAAAGCTGCTTGAGATCGTAGCCCGTGTTGTCTTTGTGCAGGCTGCGCAACAGATCGAGCACCCGGCCGTCGGCCAGCACCACCTTGAGACCGAGCACGAGATGGCGCGCCGAACCGTAGCGCAGCACGTTCACGCCGCCGGCGTTTGTCGAAAGATTGCCGCCGATCGTGCATGAGCCTTCCGAAGCGAGGCTCAAGGGGAAAAACGCGCCGGCTGCGTCGGCCGCCTGCTGCAGCCGCGCCAGCACCACGCCTGCCTCCACGGTTGCGCTCATGCCGGCTGTGTCGATGTCGCGAATGTTGTTCAGGCGTTCGAGGCTCAACAGGATTTCGCCGTCCAGCGGAATCTGGCCCCCGACAAGACCGGTGTTGCCGCCCTGCGGCACGACCGGCGTGCGCGTCTCGTTGCAGATGCGCAGGATGGATGAAATTCTTGCCGTCGTCGCCGGCTTGAGGAGCAGCGGCGTGCGGCCCTGGTATTTGCCGCGCCATTCCACCAGATGCGGCGCGATTTCGTTCGCGTCCTCGCTGAAGCCTTTCGCGCCCACAACGGATTTGAGACGGGCGAGAACGGACGGATCGATGGCCATGTCAGGGTTCCGCCGGTGTTGCCGCGCGGCGCAGCCGGTCGTTGATCGCTTCGCCGAGGCCCTGTTCTGGCACGGGCATGACGGCGATGCACGCGCAATGCGCGCCGTCCAGCTCGCGGAGCATCGCGAACAGATGGGCAGCCGCTTCGGCCAAATCGCCGTTCGGGCTCAGATTGCGCGCTACGTGCGCGCCTGCCGGCGCGTTCGCGCCGAACGCCAGCAGCGCTTCGTTCGGGTTCACCCCTCTCGCATCGAGGCGCAACGGCGTGCGCGGCGCATAGTGGCGGGCAAGCTGTCCCGGCGCTTGCACGCCCTCACGGGCCGGCGCGCGAAGCGGCCCCGTGACGGCTTCGATGCGGGCCCGGGCGATGGCGCCGGATCGCAACAGGAAGGGCGTTTCGTTCTCGAAACCGATCACGGTGGATTCGATGCCGAGCGGGGAGGGGCCGCCGTCCAAAATCAGTTCGACCCGTGCTCCCATCTCTGCCGCCACATGCGCGGCCGTCGTCGCGCTCACGCCGCCGGACGGGTTGGCGCTGGGCGCTGCCAGCGCAAAATCGCATGCGGCAAGCAAATCGCGCGCAACGCGATGCGCCGGCGCGCGGACCGCGATGGTGTCGAGCCCGGCGCTGGCGAGCAGTGAAATCGGTGCGCTATCCCGTCGCGGCAGAACCAGCGTCAGCGGGCCCGGCCAGAACCTCTCCGCCAGCGCGCACGCGCGCGGATGGAATGCGGCGAAGGTTTCCGCGTGCGCACAATCGCGCACATGCACAATGAGCGGATTGAAGCGCGGCCGGTCTTTGGCCGCGAAGATCGCCGCAACGGCCGCATCGTTCGAAGCATCGGCGCCGAGGCCGTAGACGGTTTCGGTGGGAAACGCCACCAACCCGCCGCGCCGCAGGATATCGGCGCCGCGCGCTATGGCGGCTGCATCGGCGGGAAGAAGGTTGGACGACGGGATCATGGCGTGGGCGGATCTGAAACCGTCATACTATCCCAGTGATTGCTCGCGACCCCAATTTGTCATGGCCCGCGACGGCGGGCCACCCAGTTATACAACCAAGCGGCCCCCGTGCTAGGCCGCAAGCACCGTCGATTTAAATCTTGAATCGCGTGCCACAAACTGGGTGGCCCGCCGTCGCGGGCCATGACAGGACAGAGTGTCAATGTCTTTCATTGATCCTCAAACGGCCCGCGTCACGCCACTTTCGATATCCGCGCGCCGGGCAGCATGCGCTTGAGGACATCGTCGCCGCGGACGAACTGGTGATAGAGCGCCCCGGCGATGTGGATCGGAACGAGCACGATGGCCGACCAGGCGAGATACACATGGACAAAGTCGAAGTCGCGATGCAGCGGCGCTCTCTGGGCGTGCGGCAGATCGGCCAGGAACGGAATATGCGGCCACTGAAAAAGACCGAACCAGACGATCGGTGTTACGTGTGACGACGCCGAAACAAGCGCCCAGCCCGACAGCGGAATGAAAATAATGAGGAAATAGAGCAGGTAATGCGTGCCGCGCGCGACACGGCGCAGAAGCGGGTTCATCGTTGCGGGCAGCGGCGGGATCGGATTGGCAAGCCGCCAGCCCAGCCGTCCGAGACTGAGCACCAGCACCGTAAGTCCAATGGATTTGTGGGTCTGCAGGATGAACGACAGATTCGGGTCGCCGCGCGGCAGATCGGACATGTAAAGACCGAGACAGATATTGAGAATAACCGCGAACGCGATGAGCCAGTGAAACGTCATGGCGACGCTGCCGTAGCGCTTCAGGGTGTTGGCCGCGGTCATGATCGACAATTCC
Source organism: Rhizomicrobium sp. (assembly GCA_036511745.1). Taxonomy (GTDB): domain Bacteria; phylum Pseudomonadota; class Alphaproteobacteria; order Micropepsales; family Micropepsaceae; genus Rhizomicrobium. The sequence goes on along the minus strand of DATCBQ010000102.1, from coordinate 12,045 downwards.
TGTGCTGCGACACGACAAGGTTTTTGGAAACGGGCAGGGCGGAACGCCCCGGCGCCCGCGTCGGAAGGACTGGGAACACAGCATTATGTCGTGACATGAAAACCCTTTTCTGACGGCCTGTAGAACTATACAGCCCCGCCCCGCCGCGCCACCAAGAGGGGGCGATTCGAGCAGGCGATTCCTCATCTATGCCTGCTTGACGGGCAACGATGCAGCCTCATAGTCGGCAGCGAACTGCCAATTCGCGAGGTCACGCGTGTCTGCAACCGAAACGCCGGTCCGCCCCGGCCGCACTCTCGACTATCCGTTCGAAGGGCGGCGGCCGGAACCTGGCGAAACGATCGAGGTTGCACCCGGCCTTCTGTGGATACGCATGCGCCTGCCGTTCCAGCTCAACCACATCAATCTGTGGCTGCTGGAGGACGGCGACGGCTGGACGGCCGTCGATTGCGGGCTGCGCGACGAAGCCACCGCCGACGCCTGGAAAATGCTGTTCGCGGGACCCATGCGCGGGCGGCCCGTCAAGCGCGTGATCGTCACGCATCTGCATCCCGATCATGTCGGGCTGGCCGGCTGGCTGGTGCGGCGCTTCGGCGTCGAACTGTGGATGTCGCGCACGGATTATCTTCTGTGCCGCAATCTCGTGGCGGATACGGACCGCGAGGCGCCCGAGGAAGGCGTCCGTTTCTATCGCGCCGCGGGATTTCCCGACGACGCCATCGAATCCTACAAGACGCGCTTCGGCGGCTTCGGGCGCGGCGTCTACAATCTTCCCAACGCCTATCGGCGCATGCAGGACGGCGACCGCATCGAAATCGGCGATCGCGTCTGGGAAGTGGTTGTCGGACGCGGCCATGCGCCCGAACATGCGTGCCTGTGGTGCCGGGCCGATAATCTGTTCATTTCCGGCGACCAGATCCTGCCGCGCATTTCCTCCAATGTGAGTCTCTTTCCCACCGAGCCCGAGGCGAATCCGCTTCAGGAATGGATCGATTCCTGCGCCAAGCTGAGATCGCTTCTGCCGGACGAAATGCTGGTGCTGCCGTCGCACAACGAGCCGTTTCGCGGCGCCACGCGCCGGCTGCAGGAGCTGATCGATCTGCACGAAACCAACATGGAAAAGCTTGTGGCCCTGTGCGGCGAGCCAAAGCGGGCGGTGGATTGCTTTCCCGCGCTGTTCCGCAGCCGCATCACGACCGGGAACTTCATGATGGCCACGGGCGAAAGCCTCGCGCATCTGAATTGCCTGCGCGCGCGCGGAGCGCTGTCGCGACACACCGACGAGAACGGCATCGACTGGTACGCGAGCGCCTAGTTTCCCCCGTCCGCCAGGGCGCAGGAGAAGAATTGCCCCAGCGAGCGGCCGAGCTTGAGTCCGGCTTCCCGGATGGCCGTCTGGGCGACAAACGCCGCCTGATAGTTTGGATTATGCTCGGCGGCGAGGCGCGTGCATTCGAAGCCGCTGCCCAGAATCGCGGCCGATAACGCTGCGGCGATAACCAGCGCCTTGAGCCCGTAATACCGCCGATCCATATTCGCCTCCTCGACCCGCAGATTAGCGCGCCCGCAAGTGTCTGCGCCAATCAAGGCCGTGTGATGACAGCCGGCGTGGCTTCAATGCGCAGTCTCGCGCCGCGGGCGTCATTCCGCGCGTGCTTTGCCGGGACGTCGCACATAAGATCCCGAAGCGCATAAGGGGTTGGCATGCTTCGTGGTTTCGCGTTCGGAATCGTCGGGGCCATGGTATCGGCCCATGCTGCGGCGTTGCCGGCTTGCGCGCCTCCCGTCGAAGTTTCGGGCGTCCGCGTCGTGCGGGTCGAAAAGAACGGCGTGCTGGTCCTCGAAGACGGGCGTGCCGTCAAGGTCGAAGGCCTGTTGCTGCCGGAGGGCACCGACGATCATGCGCCGCGCTATTTTGCCGACGAAGCCATCGGCGCGATGTCGGATCTGACGCGCGGTCGGGTGGTGACATTGGCTGCCGGGACGCCGAAGGAAGATCGCTATGGGCGGTTGCGGGCGCAGGTCTTCATCGACGACAACCGGGACACGCCCACGCTCTGGCTGCAGTTAGTCATGCTGCACCGGGGTCTGGGGCGCGTATCGATCGCGCCGGATCGGCGGGAATGCGCCAGCATGCTCTATGCCGCGGAGGATGAGGCGCGCCGCAACCGGCAGGGCATTTGGTCGCAGGCCTGGTATGCGGTACGCCCGGCTTCGCGGGCTCTGATCGAAGATACGGATACGTTTCAGCTGGTGAGGGGCATGATCGTGTCGGCGGAGGTGAAGAACGATCGCGCCTATCTCGATTTCGGAACCGACTGGCGCCGCGATTTTACGGTCGTCATTTCGCCGCAGGATATGAAAGCCTTTCGCCAGGCAGGGATCGATCCGCAAAGCTACGAAGGCAGGACCGTGCGCGTGCGCGGTTGGGTGGAAAATTTGCACCGACCCGAGATCGAAGTGGCGATACCGGAGGACATCGAAGTTCTGGACCCGCCGTAGGATTGCCGCAACAGAGCGGTTCGGATTGCCGGTCCGTCAATCGGGGCCTCGCATTGCTCGCCGATAAAAACGAAAAAGGCCGAAGCGCGAGCCCCGGCCTTTCGCAGTCGTATTGTCGCAAAACGATCAGGCCGCTTTCTTCAGCAGCATCGTTTCCACGCGTTTGACGGCATCCTGTTCGTCGATGCGTTCGACGGCGGCCACTTCGCGCGCCATGCGCGCGAGGGCGGCTTCGTAAAGCTGGCGCTCGGAATAGGACTGCTCCGGCTGACCGGCGGCGCGATGCAGATCGCGGACGACTTCGGCGATCGAGACAAGATCGCCCGAATTGATTTTGGCTTCGTATTCCTGCGCGCGCCGGCTCCACATGGTGCGCTTGACCCGGGCTCGGCCCTTGAGTGTGTTGAGCGCATTCGCGACGACGTCGGGCGCCGACAGCTTTCGCATGCCGACCGCCTTTGCTTTCGCGGTCGGAACACGCAGCGTCATCTTGTCCTTGTCGAAGGTGATCACGAACAGTTCCAGACGGATGCCGGCAACTTCCTGCTCTTCCACATTGGTGATCCGCCCTACGCCATGCGTGGGATAGACCACGTGGTCGTTGGTCTTGAAGTCGAGCTTCCGGTTCGAGTTCGCGGGAATCTTTTTCTTCGGGGCCGTCATGTCGGTGTCCATTCTCAACTTTCAATCAGCGTTGGGCCGCAGCATGCTCGCTGCGGCGCGAAAGCCAGCCCCGACCGCCCCATGGCGGCGAGCAACAATTCGTTCAGTTACAACCTGCCAGAAGTCGGGGGCCATCTGGGCATCGGCACTCGGATACGCGCGGGCGGAAGCAGATACGCAAATATCCACTCTGGGCCATTCCGAGGGAGCAAGCCCTACCACACCTCCCGGCATTTGGGAAGTCGTGAGGGTCAACCGGTTGAATTTTCGGGATTTCTTGGCGTTAATGTGATAATTTGTCAGATGTATCAAATGCTTGCCGTGTCTCGATCTTCCGGCCCGACAGGGTGACCGGTTAATTCTACGAGCCAGAGCCGGGTTTTTCGCTAAAATACTTTTCGAACTTGTCGGAAACCTGGTCGAACGCCTTCGCATCCGCGGGAGGATCGCCCTTGAGGGTGATGTTGGGCCACTGCTTGGCGAAATCCGCGTTCACCACCAGCCATTTTTCGAGACCCGGTTCCGTGTCGGCCTTGATCGCATCCACGGGACATTCGGGTTCGCAGACGCCGCAGTCGATACAGACATCCGGATCGATCACCAGCATGTTCTCGCCTTCGTAGAAGCAGTCCACCGGGCAGACTTCCACGCAGTCCATGTATTTGCATTTGATGCAGGCTTCGACGACGACGTAGGTCATGGCGTGCTCCGACGGCGAAAGAGATGCGCGTCAATTAAGGCGCTGCGGTCGCCGGATCAAGCGCGGCTTCGGTCACGATCTCATAGAGAGCTTGTGCCTCGCGAGCGGGGCCGCGGCGCAATGCCAACGCCTGGACGCGGACGGCGACGATGTCGCGCCCGCGCGGAACGGTCACGATGTCGCCCGGCCCGACGCCGGCACTCGGCTTTACAATGCGGTTACCGTTGACGCGGATGAGCCCGGATTCCGCCGCCTTCTGAGCCAGCGGACGCGAACGGTAAAATCGCGCATGCCATAGCCATTTGTCTATTCGCGTCACAGTCATCGGCTCAATCCGCGGGAACCAACACGGCCAGCCCGGCGAAGGGCGAGAGATCGCGAAGTTGTTCCTGTGGCTTGGCGGATTTGCGGCGTACTCTTCCCGCGTTATGGCGCCACACCGTTCGAGGCGCGGCGGGATCGGCCACCTCCACTCGGGTCCAGTTCAAGGCCGCAAGCACGGCTTCGAGCGTGACTCGGTCGCAGCCCAGCAACGACACCAGCTTCGGCACAAGATCAGCCGCGCTTTCGCCCGTCGCGGTTGCTGCGTCCAGCTGCTCTTCGAGGCGGTCCAGCATATCGAGGCGAATGGCGCGACCGCGCGCCACGCGAAAGCCAGCGGCGGTAAGAAACCCGGTATTGGTCGAATCGTCGATGTCGAACGAGGTAATGCCGGGCGCAGGCGGCGAGGGAATGTTTTCCAGCCGCGCGTGGACGGCCCATAACAGCGCCAGCAACGACGCGGCTTCGGGGCGCAACAGCTTCGGAAAATGGATCGAGCGTCGCGCAAACCGGATGCCGAAGGGCCGCAAGGCGCGCCAGGCGCCGCGTCCATCCGAGGGCAATGTGGCGTGCTCCATATCGAGCGCGCCCACCTGTTCGAGAAGCTGATAGGCGAGGCCGCGGGCAATTGCCGGCAGCGCAGCCGCCGATCCCGGTTTCGCGTCGGCTGCGCTGCGCAACGCAAGCAGCGGCTCCAGCCGAGCGGCAATGCGTCGCAAGAGCCATGCTTGCAGGTGATCGAGCGCAGAGGTCCTGAGTGCGGGGTCGATGCTTTCGTCGGCCAGAAACGTTACGCCAGGTTCAAGCGCGTTCGCGCCGCGCGACAGCTGGCCGACGATGGCGCCTTCCCACCATAGTCGGCCGTGTTCGCTCAAGGTGATTTCGGAACTGGCGGCGCGGGCCAGCCGACGGGTGCGTGCTGCGAGTTCGCCTTCGAGTCCCTTGAGCGCCGCGGCCCGCAAAGTGCGTCCATGGATGCCTTCCGCCCGGGGATCGGCGGTGAAGCGCAGGCCTTCCAGCTGGCCGACAATCTCGCCGCCAATTGCCACCGCCCCGGAATCGTCAAGCGCCAGATCGAACGCATCGTCGTCGCGCAATCGGCGCATCAAAATGGCCGTGCGCCGATCGATAAAGCGCAAGGTCAGCTGCGCGTGCAGCGCGTCGGAAAGGCGATCCTCAATGGCACGCGTCTGTTCCTGCCAGCCCGCCGCATCTTCGATCCAGCCGGGCCGGTGTGTGACGTAAGTCCAGGTACGGATTTGCGCCAGACGCCCCGAAAGCGTTGCGACATCGCCTTCGATATCGTCGAGGCGCATAACCTGGCGTGCAAACCAGTTCTGCGGTAGGCCGCCGTCCGCCATCAAGTAACGATAAATCTGTGCAACCAGCTTGACGTGTTCTTCCGCCGAGAGCTTGCGGAAATCGGGAATCTGGCAGGAATCCCATAAGGTCTTTACGGCCGCTGGCGCGCCTGCCATGTCGCGAATGTCATCCTGCGCCGCAAGCAGCCGAAGCGACGTGAAATCCATCGCCGGCCGCGCCCTGGCGAGACCGCGCATCGGCGGCGGTGCTTCCAGACTTTCGATCAGCGCATCGATCGAGCGATAGCTCAGCGCGGAATTCCGCCATTGCAAGGTGCGCAGCGGCTCGTAGCGATGGGCTTCCACGCGGTCGACCGCTTCCTGCTCCAGCGATTCTGCATCGGAGGTTGTGCCGAAAGTGCCGTCATTCATGTGGCGGCCGGCGCGTCCGGCGATCTGGCCGATCTCGTCGGGCCGCAAGGGTCTTACGCCCACGCCGTCAAACTTCTCAAGCGCCGCGAACGCGACGTGATCGACATCCATGTTGAGACCCATGCCGATCGCGTCGGTAGCGACAAGAAAATCCACTTCGCCGGACTGGTAAAGTCCCACCTGCGCGTTGCGCGTGCGCGGCGAAAGCGCGCCCAATACCACCGCCGCGCCGCCGCGCTGACGCCGCACCAACTCGGCGATGCCGTAAACGTCTTCCGCCGAAAACGCGACAACGGCCGAACGGCGGGGCAGCCGCGTGAGCTTCTTCGCGCCCGTGTAAGCGAGATCGGAAAAGCGCGGGCGGCTGATGAAATGGGCTTCCGGCACGAAACGCTGGATGGCGCGGCGCATGGTTTCGGCGCCGAGGAATAGTGTCTCCTCCTCGCCGCGGGCATGCAGCAGGCGATCGGTGAAAACATGGCCGCGCTCGGCGTCGGCGCAGAGCTGGATCTCGTCGATGGCAAGAAAGGCGCAGGAAAGGTCGAGCGGCATCGCTTCGACCGTGCAAACGAAATAGCGCGCCTCGGAAGGGACAATTTTCTCTTCGCCGGTGACAAGCGCGACCGCCCCTGCGCCCTTGAGGCGCGCGATACGGTCATACACTTCGCGCGCGAGCAGGCGCAGCGGCAGCCCAATCATTCCCGAGCGGTGCGCCAGCATGCGCTCGATGGCGAAATGCGTCTTGCCGGTATTGGTGGGGCCAAGTACGGCCACCACCCGCCCGATGGAGGCGGGACGCCTGGCGCCACGGGCGGCGTGCCTTGCGTTCATCGCAAAGGAACATCGGGGTTTCGGTGCGACGATGCAAGGGCGGAAGATGTTGGGATGCACCGTGGAAACGACGCACCACAACTGCGAACCCGGACGATGAAAAAAACGCGGCCCCGACAGGGGCCGCGCATTTCGTTTCGCGAATTGAAACCGAAATCTTACCGATAGCGCCATCCGCCATGGTTCCAATAGCGATGGCCGTACCAGGCATGACCGTCCCAGTATCCGCGACCGGCGACAAAGCTTCCGACGCTCACGCCCACAACCGGGCCGCCTGCCACGTAGCCGGGACGGCCGCAAGCGCCAGGGTGATTGTAGCACCAGTGACGATGATATCCGGGGCCGGGCCCGACGGGGACGCCGATGCCGACGCCGACGCTCACCCCCGCTTGCGCGGGCGCAACTGCCGCCGACGCAAGAGCGCAGGCCGTCATCGCCGCGAGTGCAAGTTTGGTTATCGTATTCATGGTTTAGCTTCCTTCCAAAATCGGCGCATACGGACATCCGGACGCGCCTCCATCGCATGGGGACTATAGTCGTACCGTCTGAATGAAGTCCTCTTTCGCCCTTCATCCTGCGTTCATCGCCGAGGCACTCGACAATGTGGCCGATTGATGGCCGGTGAACGCGGAACCTCCCACAGGTCGCATCGTTGTAGGAGTGTCGGCTGCGAGGAGGTCTTCAGCGGTGTCGTCGAATACTACATCGGTCCTGGCATTCGAAAATTTTGTCGCGGATGAAGAGTTCCCTTGCGTCGGCGCCAAAGCGGCCTTGAAGTCCTGCGGTCTTCAAGTCCTTGAAGCCGGCAATCTTCGATGCGCCGCGCACGATGCAGAAATAGTCGTCGGCCTTCAAACTTTCCCCCACCATAAGATATCTCGTCATCATTTTGCCAGTCTGGCAGTACTGTTTCCGGAAACGCCACCTCTGACCGAGAAACAGTTTGAGGGTGAATTGTGGGCGCGGCTGGACGCGTTGCATCGAATCGATCGTTTGCAATTCCGCTATGACAGTCGAATCAGCAACGATCCCGGCTCTCCGCATTTTGGAATGAGTTTCGGAGGCCACGGCTTTTACGTCATCGGCATGCACCCCAACGCCAGCCGCGCATCGCGGCGAACGCCTTGCGCTACGCTGGTGTTCAATCCGCATGCACAATTCAACCTGTTGCGCCGCTCGGGTCTGTTCGAGCGCATAAGGCGATCGGTGCGAACGCGCGACATTGCGCTGCAGGGCGACTGCAACCCCATGTTGTCCGATCACGGCGAACGATCCGAAGCCATCCAGTATAGCGGTCGCCAGGTGAGCGGGCGGTGGTCATGCCCGTTTGGCCGCAAGACCGGATGAATGCCCAGCATCGTTTCACCGCGCAGCGGAACCGCTTTCGAGCTTGCGAAGGGAAGTGTGCTTTCGATCATCGACCCCGAGGGAGAACAGGTCGCCGACCTCATTGCCTACAGCGCACGCGACGTTGGAGAAGTCATCTCCTCCGGCCGTACCTTCGACTATGCGAGCCGGCTCTATCTGACGACAGGCGACCCACTCTATTCGAATCGGTCGAACGTGATGCTGCGAATCGTGGAGGACACCGTTGGAAGGCACGACTTCCTGCTCGCGCCCTGCTCGCGCGAGATGTTCAGGATCATTTACGGCGACGCCGAACCGCATCGGGGTTGCTTCGGAAATCTCGCAGCGGCCCTGGCGCCGTTCGGCGTTCCGCCCGACAGCATTGGCGCTACCTTCAACTGTTTCATGAATGTCCCCGTCGATGGCGCGACCGGTGAAATTCGCGTGCTGCCGCCCCTGAGCCGTCCGGGAGACCGGATCGTTTTTGCGGCAGAAATGGATCTGATCGTCGGTCTGACGGCGTGTTCGGCGGGACAGTCGAACAACTACGCGTTCAAGCCTATTCACTATGAGATTTCGTCGCCATGACCTTGCGATTCGCGGCGGAACTCGATGGAGCCATCAGTGCGGACGCGACAAAGTCCCGCAGCAGTAACGTTCCGCAAGTGGGCAAGCTGGAGCGTCTGCCGAAATGGGCCAATCTCGTTCCGATGGTCGCCCAATGGGCTTGGCTTTCGCTACGGTACGGCTCGCCCACGCTGCCTTCCGCGGCGAATCCCGCGATCACCTGTGGCGGGATGGTGGGCGACGGAAAGCTCGAATATTTCGACATCATGGGCTCTGTCGCCAGAGCGGCGATCGCGCCCTATACGTTCGTGGACAATGGGGGCGAAAAAAGTTGCGCAGCGGCAATGGCGGCGATGCGGGCAGCCGGTCTGGAGTTCCCCATCATCGCCAAGCCCGATATCGGTTGGTGCGGTTTCGGCGTTCGTCTCGTTCGAAGCGCCGATGAATTGTCGGATTATCTGGCCAGGTATCCTCTCGGCGAACGGGTCGTGCTGCAACGCTTCGTGACGTTTGAAGGCGAGGCGGGTCTCTTTTATATCCGCGATCCCGACGCGGCAAATGGCAGCATTAAGGGAATGTTGCTGCGCTCGTTTCCCCGTGTGGTCGGCGATGGCCGCAACCATATTGCAAAATTGATCGAGGAAGATCCGCGGCTGCGGCGCCTGGGACGCGACGGCCTCAGCGAACCCTGTTGCGACACGACCCGGATACCCGATCCGGGTGAGATCGTGCGTGTCTCGACGATCGGATCGACGCGTGTGGGGGGGCTTTATCGGGACGCCAGTTCAATGATCACGCCGCAGATGACCGGTGCCATCGACGCAATCGCCCGGGACATGCCGAATTTCCATGTCGGCCGTTTCGATGTCCGGTTCGAAAGCATGGGAGCGTTGCGGGCCGGCCGCGGTTTCAGCATCATCGAGGTCAACGGCGCGGGCTCGGAAGCCGTCCATGCCTGGGACCCCGCGCTTACGCTGCGGCAAGCCTATGCCATTGTTTTTGAAAAGCAGCGCCGCATCTTCGAGATTGGCGCCGCGATGCGCAGGAGAGGCTTCAGGCCCGCCCGCTTCGGCGCAATGGCGCATCACTACTTTCGCCAACAGCGGCTTATCCGGCGCTATCCGCCTTCGAATTGATTTGGACCGGCTTGAGCATCTCGAACAAACCCAACCCGAAAACGGCGATGCCAAACGGCGCGAGATTGTAAATCAGCCTGAAAAGCATCAGCGCGGCGAACAGCTCGACATGACCCGTCGGAAATAGAGCAATCATTGCAGCTTCGAATACGCCCACGCCGCCGGGCGCATGGGAAACAATTCCCAGCAAAACCGAACCGATAAACGCCACCGCGAAAATCGTAAATGGCGGCGCAATTGTCTGGGGGATCAGGATGTACAGCGCGCCGATCGTGGCGGCTGTTTCAATGGCGGCGATTGCCATCTCGAGCGCAATGATCGGGGCGGCGGGAAAAGTCAGCGAGAAACGTCCATATCCGACAGTCCGCCTGGTTCTCGCGAGCCACACGAGCAGAATCGCCAATATTGCAAGAAGGAAAAGACCTGCAATCTGAAAAAGGTCGCTGTGAACTCCCGCCGCGCGCGGCGGCTCGATCACCAGGGCGACCGCGAGCGCGGCCATGAAGCCTAGTCCAAGTGGCGCCCAGGACAGCGATATGACGCGCGCGATATCGGCCATGTCGAGTCCCCAGGGCCGGTAAATCCGATAGCGTGCAGCGCTACCCGTCAGCACATGAAAACCCAGCGTATTGGAAACGGCGGTGCCCGCCGCGCCGGCGAAGGCCGCGACAAGTGTGGGCACCCGCCCCGGCGCCACCAGCCTTGTCGCGATGACGTCATAGCTGGCCAGGGCACAGAAGCTTGTCAGCGTCAGTGCCGCCGAGGCAGCGATACGCCACTTTGGCAGCGCTTCCGCCGCAGCCAAAAAACGCTCCGGTGAAATGTGCTGCAACTGACCCAGCAGAATATGGACGGCGAATGCCGCAACGAGCACGAAAACGGCGAGATTGACCGCCGTGCGAAGGATCGCAGGCTTCGATGTCTGAGCTTGCAGTTGCACGCGAGGCTCGATGCTCCGGTTCATTCGACCGTGATGGTCGCCATCATCTTCGGATGGCGGAGCATACATATTTGCAGGTGCCCGCTTTGTCGAACCGGTGCGCACCGGCGCCCAGGCCCGGACATTTCAGCGCATCGCGCCGCGAAGTGTAATCCATCATTGTCGGAGCTCCTGTCTTTCAGGGCTCCATATCGCCGGCGGCAGGATTTATTCCCTTTCGTCGCGCGTTGCTGCAGCGAAATCGGGGCCATGCATTGTCGGGCGAATCCCTGCTTTCGCCAGCGGATGAAAGACGCTATTGTTGGTTGCCGTCCGGTCTCTCCGGAGAAATTGCCGGATGCGATGTCGATGTTCTAGAGGGGATATCATGTATCGATCGTTTGCGACGGGGGCTTTTGCCCTGACATTCGTTTCTCTTTGCGGGTCGAATCCGGCGTATGCGGACGGCGTCGGCAAAGGAACGGTGAAAAATGTTTATTCCGGCACCTTTACCTGTGAATGTCAGATCGGCAGCCAGTCCGGTGACTGGACATTTCAGACGACCGGGAGCACGGTTTTTCTTCTTAACGGCTCGGCAGCAGGATTTGGCGACCTGAGATCCGGCGCGATTGTAACAATCAGATACCATAATTCCGGTTCGACGGGCGTTGCGGACGAAGTCGATATTTCCCAGTGAATTCCGAGTTTAGCCGGTCACGGCTGAAAATGAACCGCCGATTCGGAGTCGTTCGGAGCCGGACTTGCGACCGCCGCGTATCTTTCCGTTTTTTGAGGTGTTGAGCTGCGTGCGCTGCGGCCGGATGTCTTTCGCTTGCCCGGGAAAGCCGCTACTGTCGGTTGCGATCCGGTCTCCGCGGGGAGATTGCCGGATGCCATGGCAAAGAGTTTCGGGGGATACCATGCATCAATCATCTGCGGCAGGAGCTTTCGCCTGTGCACTCGCTTGTCTTTGCTGGCCGACTTTGGCGTGTGCAGACGGCATCGGTAAAGGAACGGTTTACGGCAAACCTGATAATCAATCGTTCGTTTGCGATTGTAGCGTCAGCACTGCAGCCGGAACATGGATTTATCGTGGTCGTATAAAATACAGCATAAATAAAGAAACAGAAGTTTTCTCTCAGAACAGGGCTTTTACAGATATACAAGCTAACCAAAACGTGACCATCAGGATTAATGATTCCGGACAAGTCGATATTGTCGATATCTGCGAGAAAATTCACACGGCGCGTCGGGGGAAACGACACTCAAGGCGGCGCTAGCCCCTTTCGTTTTTTGAGGCGCGGCGAGGTGGTGTGTTAAGAATGT
>DATCBQ010000101.1:0-9782 GCA_036511745.1 Rhizomicrobium sp. | reverse complement strand
ACCCCATGCAGCTGAAAAACACTCTTGGACGTGTCAATGCCAATGCGGATAAGCTTGTCCATGGACGGCTCCCTGGTTTGAGATCTTCAACGACCTCACTCTGGCACATCGATGCCGTCGGGGGCCGTCCACCCCAACAGCCAGCGTGCGTCTGCGCGCTGAATAAAGTATGCGTTGAGCAAAAAAGGGAATCCCAATTGATCGTCGACCATCTCGGCCCTCCGAGTTCCTTCCTCTGCGCGTGAATCGTTTTCGGAGCGGCTTCGGCACGCACGAATGCGCGTTGCATCATGCCGCGGCTCGAACGGCTTCGGCCGCGATGATCCAGCCGCCGCCAAGCACGCGCGTGCCCTGCGTCTCGTAGAAGACACACGCCTGGCCGGGAGCAACGGCTTCCTCCGCGGCGGCAAGTTCCACCGTCACGTGATCGGCCGCGTCGATAGCCACGCGCGCCGGAACCGGCGGCTTCATCGAGCGCACTTTCACCAGGCAATCGATCTGCACCGGCGGCGGCATCAGCCAGTTGACGTCGCCGAGCTTTATTCTCCGTATACGGAGCGCTTCCCGCGGCCCGACAACCACCCGGGCGCGCTCCGCATCGAGAGACACGACGAAAAGCGGCTCTTCGTTGCCCGATAGTCCAAGGCCCTTGCGCTGGCCGACGGTAAAATGGATGACACCTTCATGGCGGCCCAACACCCGGCCGTCCAGATCCACGATCTCGCCCTCCGCCATCGCTTCCGGTCGAAGCTTCGCGACAAGGCGGGCGTAGCGGCCGTCGGTCACGAAGCAGATATCCTGACTGTCCGGCTTGTCGGCGACCGCCAGGTCGAGCTCGCGGGCCAGCGCGCGGACTTCGTCTTTCGAGAGACCCCCCAGCGGAAAGCGAAGAAAGGAGAGCTGTTCGCGCGATGTGCGAAAGAGAAAATAGCTTTGGTCGCGTGCGGAATCGGCGGCGCGATGCAGCTCCGGCCCGTCGCTGCCCTCGACGCGCCGGACGTAATGACCTGTCGCCAGGGCGTCTGCACCGAGGTCTCTTGCGGTATCGAGCAGGTCGGCAAACTTGATCCGTTCGTTGCAGCGCACGCAGGGAATGGGTGTCTGCCCCCGCGCATAGGAATCCGCGAAATCCTCCATCACCCGCGCCCGGAAGCGGGCTTCGTAATCGAGCACATAATGCGGGATGGAAAGATGCGCGGCGACGCGCCGGGCATCGTAGATGTCCTGACCCGCGCAGCAGGCGCCTTTCTTCTTCGCGGCCGCGCCCTGATCGTAGAGTTGCAGCGTCACGCCGATTACGTCACAGCCTTCGCGCTTCAGAACGGCGGCCGTCACGGAGGAATCGACACCTCCGGACATCGCCACCACCACGCGCGCGCCGCGCGGGAGCCCTGCAATCGCGCTGCTCATTGCGCGCGTATAGGCGAGTGCGCCCCAGGCTGGCAAGCAGCACAAGGACGACGAAAGGCCGGATAGGACTTCAAAAGGCCTTGGCCCGCGGTAACGGGCTTGTGACCGCAAACGCCTCGCTGCGATCGCGCGGAAGACTGTATTGGCCCTGGCGGCGCGGGCGCGCGACAGGAGGTGTCGCCGGAACGAAATGCTGCCGCATCGTGAAGAGCGGCGGGTGCTGTAAACGAATTGGAAAGATGGCGAGATGGACGCGGGCGCGAAATTGCCAGATTGATACAGGTGAATGCTCATATGCGTGCAATCTTCTATCGTGCTCTTGGCGCTTTCTTAAAACGATGACGGGTATGTTGCTCAAAATCGTGAAGCGTGGAGCAGAACGGACATGGGCGAAGACAGACGAGGTCGCACGAGTTACGTAATCGGGCCGGACGGTAGTCCGTTGACCCTGGCCGACCTCCCGCCATGCAATACCAGGCGCTGGGTGATCCGGCGCAAAGCCGAAGTCGTGGCCGCCGTGCGCGGCGGGCTGCTCAGCCTTGACGAAGCGTGCCGTCGCTACACCCTGACCGTGGAAGAGTTCCTCGCATGGCAACGCGCCATCGACCGCTTCGGCGTTCCGGGTTTGCGCGCCACGCGTGTCCAGCATTATCGGCAGTAATAGCCAACTGGCTGGAGAGCTTGGCCCGCGGGCCGACGGAATGCAGCGATCGGCCGCGCCGGGCACGCCTGGGAGAGGAACAATGTCCGATCTGCCGGATCTTTGGCACTCGATTGTCGGCATCGTCGTATCGTCGGATGCCGCCAGATTGTCCATCATCGCGGTCGTCGCCATCGGAGCGGGCTTCGCGATGCAGCGCATCTCGTCGCTCGTGACCGTGACTGTCGGCGCGCTGGTTCTGTTTGGCCTGGCGGTTTTTGTGCTCGACACGCTCGGCGGCAAGAGCGCGGCAAGTCTGGCGCAAAGCGATTGGCACAATCTGCTTGCCATGCCGGTACAGACGCTGCTGGCTTACGCCATTGTCTTTGCCGTTGCGATTGCGGCCGTCTACGCCGTTCGCTCGGTCGCCAGGCGCTGATCTCTATCGCGCGAACTTCTCCGACAAAATGATCGACGTCACGGTGCGGGCGACGCCGGTGGCCTTGCCGATGCGATCGAGGGCGGCGTCCATGCGTGCAGTGGTATCGGTTTCCACGACCGCCATCATGTCGTAGGCGCCGGAAACGGCCGCCAGCGAACGAACCTCCGACATCCGCTTCAACTCGGCGTTGACGCGATCGGCCTGCTTGGGATCGGCAGTGATCATCACGACCGCGCGCAGCCGTTTGGCTTCCGCTTCATCCGAAAGCCTGACCGTGTAGCCCCTGATCATGCCCTCGCGTTCGAGCCGCGTCATGCGCTCCTGAACCGTCGAGCGCGCGAGGCCAAGCTTGCGCGCCAGCGACGCCGTGGGTTCGCGCGCGTTTGCCTTCAGCAACGCCAGCAATTTGTGGTCCGCGTCCCGCATCGGCGATCCGCCGGAGCTCCCTGCGATTCGCCGGATACTACTCCGCTTTCCGGCGCTTTGCCGCCTCGCATTCGGCCCCGAGGGGGCCTATTTCTTTTCCGGCAGCGGGCAGGAGCGCATATCCATGAAAAATCTGATGTTGGTCGGCGGCGGCAAAATCGGCGTAGCGATTACGGAGCTGCTGTCTTCGAGCAGCGACTACCGGGTGACGGTGGTGGACCGCGACGCCCAAAGCCTTGAACGCATGCCGCGCCGGAATGTCGAATTGCGCCAGCGACAGATCGTCGATGCGCATGATCTTGCCCGCGAACTCGAGGGCCAGGACATAGTCCTTTCGGCTTCGCCGTTTTCGCTTACCGCGACCATCGCCGAAGCCGCCAAGCGCGCGCATGCCCACTATCTCGATCTCACCGAGGATGTGGAAAGCACGCGCACCATCCGCAAGCTGGCCGAAGGCGCCGACACGGCCTTCATTCCGCAATGCGGTCTGGCGCCCGGGTTCATTTCGATCGTGGCCCACGATCTGGCGAAAAAATTCGAGAAGCTGCGCGAGGTGCAGATGCGGGTGGGCGCGCTGCCGGTTTTCCCCACCAACGCCCTGAAATACAACCTCACCTGGTCGACGGACGGGCTCATCAACGAATATTGCAATCCTTGCGAATCGATCCGCGACGGCCAGCGCATCGAGGTTCCGGCGCTTGAAGAACTGGAAGCCTTTTCTCTCGACGGCATTGCCTACGAAGCATTCAACACCTCCGGCGGCCTGGGGACCCTGTGCGACACGCTGAACGGCAAAGTCGAAAACCTGAACTACAAGACGGTGCGCTATCCGGGCCATCGCGACATCGTCAAAATGCTGGTGCGCGATCTGAGGCTCGGACTTCGCCGCGATATCATGAAAGACGTGCTGGAAACCGCCATCCCGATAACCTATCAGGATGTCGTGCTGATCTTCGTCACGGTGTCGGGCTGGATGGAAGGGCGGTTGACCCAGGAAAGCTACGCCAAGAAAATCTACAGCCAGACGGTAGGCGAGCGGCTCATGAGCGCCATCCAGCTCACCACCGCTGCCGGCATTTGTGCGATGTGCGATCTGCTCGTGGAGGGCAAGCTGCCGCAGAAAGGTTTTGTGCGGCAGGAAGACGCAAAGCTTGCGGACTTTCTTTCCAACCGCTTCGGACGCTACTACGCCCGGGGAATGTGAAGGCTCGATCGTGACCCCTACCAGCCCCGGACGCACGGGCGGCGAAGCGCTTGTCGAAGCCTTGAAGATTCACGGCGTCGAGCTGGCGTTCTGCGTTCCGGGCGAGAGTTACCTGCCGGTCCTGGATGCGCTCTACGAAGCGCGCGATACCATCCGGCTGGTGAGCTGCCGTCACGAGAGCGGCGCCGCCAACATGGCGGAAGCCTATGGCCAGCTGACGGGGCGACCCGGCATCTGCTTCGTGACCCGCGGTCCCGGCGCCACCAATGCTTCCATCGGCGTGCATACCGCCTTTCAGGATTCCACGCCCATGATCCTGTTCGTCGGTCAGGCGGCGCAAGGCCATCTCGACCGCGAGGCATTCCAGGAAATCAATCTGCAGGCGATGTTCGCGCCGCTGGCGAAATGGTCGGCCGAGATTCGCGATGCCAACCGCATTCCGGAATATGTCGCGCGGGCTTTTCACGTGGCCACCTCCGGCAGGCCCGGACCGGTCGTGCTGTCGCTGCCGGAAGACGTGCTGTTCGCTCGCTGCAGCGCGCCGGCGACAAGGCGATACCAGAAAAGCGAACCCGTCCCGTCGCGCGATATGGTGCGCCGCGCCCACAGCATGATCATGCGCGCCGAACGGCCGTTCCTCGTGCTCGGCGGGCCCGGCTGGGATGGCGAAGCCATTGCCGATATCCGCAAATTCGCCGAAATGCTCGATCTGCCCGTTGTCACGGAATTTCGCGCCAAGGACCGCTTCGACAACACCCACCAGAATTATTGCGGCGATCTGGGGATCGGCGCCGACCCGAAGCTGGTTGCACGCGTGAAGCAGAGCGATCTGCTGTTCGTCGTGGGAGCCCGGCTGGGCGAAATGACGACCGATGGCTACAGCCGCCTGACCGTTCCGAATGCCAGCCAGACACTCATTCATGTGCATCCGGGTACGGAGGAACTGGCGCATGTCTACCAGCCGGAGCTGGCGATTGTCTCCGGTGTCGCCCCCTTTGCCCGCCTTGCAGCGGAGGTCAATCCGCCCGTGAGTGTGCATTGGCGCGCCTTCCGTCGCGAGGCGCGTGCGGAATACGAGGCGTTTGCGAAGCCGGTTCCGGCGCCCGGCGACGTCAATCCCTCCGACATTTACGCCTGGCTCAGTGCGAAATTGCCGCCGGACGCCATCATCGCCAACGGCGCCGGCAATTATGCGGGCTGGCTGCACCGGTTCTATCTCTATCGCGGCTATCCTACCCTGCTCGGTCCCACCAGCGGCGCGATGGGTTATGGCGTGCCGGCCGCCATCGCGGCGAAGCTCTTGTATCCCGGGCGGACCGTCGTTGCCTGCGCCGGCGACGGCTGTTTTCTGATGACCGGCCAGGAACTTGCCACCGCCGTGCAATACGGCGCGGCGATTATCATCCTGGTATTCGACAACGGCATGTACGGTACGATCCGCATGCATCAGGAGCGCGAATATCCCGGGCGCGTGATCGGCACCGACCTGCGCAATCCCGATTTTGCCGCGCTTGCCCGCAGCTATGGTGCGAGCGCCTGGCACGTCAAACGCGGCGAGGATTTTGCGGATGCTTTCCAGCAGGCGCGCCTGTCGAAACGTCCTTCCCTCATTCACATCAGCGTCGATCCCGAAGCCATCTCGCCGACCGCGACGCTGACGGGATTGCGGAACAAAACGCGAGAAATGGTTCCGCCAACCCTTTGAAGGCGGACATTGGAGGCAGCCATGCACGCAAGGGAAATTCTGACGCAGCTTGGCGTCGCGGCTTCCGCCGGCGACCATCGTGTTCGCTCGCCCATCGACGGAATGGAAATCGGGCGTATCGCGTTCGATTCGCCGGCCGCCATCGAAAAGAAAATCGCTGCTGCCTCCGAAGCATTCCTTGCATGGCGCAATGTGCCCGCACCGCGGCGCGGCGAACTCGTGCGGCTGTTCGGCGAGGAATTGCGCGCCAACAAGGAGGCGCTCGGGCGCCTCGTCACCCTGGAAGCGGGAAAAATATTGCAGGAAGGCCTGGGCGAGGTCCAGGAGATGATCGACATCTGCGATTTCGCGGTCGGTCTTTCGCGCCAGCTCTATGGACTCACTATCGCTTCCGAGCGGCCCGGCCACCGCATGATGGAGCAATGGCATCCTGCCGGACCTGTCGCCGTCATCTCCGCCTTCAATTTTCCCGTCGCGGTCTGGGCGTGGAATGCGACGCTCGCTCTTGTCTGCGGCGACAGCGTGATCTGGAAGCCCTCGGAAAAAACGCCGCTCGTGGCCCTGGCAGCGCATGCCCTGTTCGAGCGTGCCGCCGGGAAGTTCGGCGATGCGCCGAAATTCCTCTCGCAAATCGTGCTGGGCGCGCGCGACGCTGGCGAAAGCCTGGCGCGCGATCCGCGCATGTCCGTGGTCAGCGCCACCGGATCGACCACCATGGGTCGCGCACTCGCGCCCGTCGTGGCGCAACGATTCGGTCGCATGATTCTCGAGCTGGGCGGCAATAACGCGATGATTGTTTGCCCTTCGGCGAAACTTGATCTTGCCCTGCGCGGCATTGTCTTTTCCGCCGTCGGTACCGCCGGCCAGCGCTGCACGAGTTTGCGCAGGCTCTTTGTGCACGAGTCCGTGTACGACAAGCTGGTGCCGGCGCTCAAAGCTGCCTACGCGCGGCTTGTCATTGGCGATCCCCTGAAATCCGGGACGCTGGTGGGGCCGCTCATCGACGGCTCCGCATTCGACAACATGGAACGCGCTTTGGCGGCCGCACGCGATGAAGGCGGTGTTGTCACGGGCGGCGGACGCGCCAGCGTCGAGGCTTTTGCCGAGGCATTCTATGCGCAGCCGGCAATTGTGGAGATGGCGGCGCAGACGCCGACGGTTTGTCGCGAGACCTTCGCGCCGATTCTTTACGTCATGCGCTACCGCGAATTTTCCGACGGGCTTGCGCTCCACAATGCCGTCCCGCAGGGACTCTCGTCCTGCATCTTCACCCAGGAGATGCAGGAGGCGGAGCGGTTTGTCGCGGCGGCCGGTTCCGATTGCGGCATCGCCAATGTGAACATCGGACCATCGGGCGCGGAGATCGGGGGCGCCTTCGGCGGCGAAAAGGAAACCGGCGGCGGGCGCGAATCCGGCTCGGATTCCTGGAAGGCCTACATGCGCCGCCAGACGGCGACGATCAATTATTCCGACGCATTGCCGCTGGCGCAGGGCATCAAATTCGACTTGGTGTGAGAAATTAACCCTTTCTTAAGCATGCGCTTCGCTTCCGCTCCATGGCGACTAGGCTTCGCATCGCACCAGGAGAAGAGGCGATGCCAAAGACCATTTCTCAATGGGCTGGAATGACGGTAACCGGGATCATCGTATTCGGCTGCGATCCCGGGCTGGCCTATGCCCTGCCGCTCGGCATATTCGCCGGCACGCTCGCGACGGTTTTCGTATCGTTCCTGGAGAAAAACACTGTGGTCCGGCAGCGAACAAACCCTCGATAAAGCGGCACGACTTTTCGAGGTTGCCTCCCTGGATGATCGAACGGGCCATCGCTGCCGGGATGAAGGAAAAACCGTCCCCTTATTCGCCGGCTTTGCACAATAAACACCGCTTCCGCCCGTTTTTGCGCAAAATCAAAAATCCCGCACAACAACTCGTAAGCAGTGGCGTTTTCCGGGTCCGTTGCTCCTGGGGCCGCCGTCACGGTTTGATTTTTTCGAACACGGGGATAGTCAGTACATAACCGCATTCAGCGCTGTTATTTCGCCGATGGCATTGGGGCATGTAATTCATTCACCGCAATTCGGCGCGATAACCTTTGCCCACATAGGGGACGGGTCAATTACGAACTTGCTGCTGGTTTGTGGAGGAGGTAACGTCTCTATGGGCTCGGGCCAACATCGCCAGCCTGTTGGGAGAGGGACCAGCGCATGCGGCAGGTGGGAGCGCTGGGGTTGTCGTCGCGATTTCGTGAAAGCAGCGCAGCGTTTGCACTCACGCTGGTGATTTTCGGCGCGGGATTGTGCGACCCGGTTCAAGCCAGGATCATTCAATTCGATCCTCCGGGGTCGTACGAAACCTTGCCCGCCGCCATCAACGTTTCGAGGTGGATCATAGGGCTTTACCTGGACAACAGCGGAGTCCCTCAATCATTTCTGCGCACTCCGGACGGGATGTTCACGACAATCGACATCTCGGGCGCGACGTGCGGAACGTACGCATCCAGCATCAATCGCAGCGGAGTGATTGTCGGGAGCGCAGGGTCCAACCAAAACAACAAATGCACTGGCCCCGCCTTCATAAGGACTCCCAATGGAACGATCACCACCTTTAACGTGCCTGGCGCAATCAGCACGGGCGCTGGTAGCATCAACAACGGAGGCCTGATAACCGGCTCATATGAAGACAGCAGCAATTACTTCCATGGCTTCCAGCGCGCGACCGATGGAACTCTCACAAGCTTCGACCCTTCCGGCTCGATCTTCACTAATCCCGTCAGCATCAACAAGGCGGGCGTGATCGCCGGAAGCTACGAGGACAGCAACAAGGCCTGGCATGGTTTCATGCGCGCGACGAATGGGACCATCACCAAATTTGACGTGCCCAACGCAACTTCGACTTACGTAGCGGGCCTCAACGATTCCGGCGAGATCGCTGGCTATTACACAGAGGGCCAGTCCGCAAGGTATGGATTTGTTCGGATGGCCAATGGAACAATCACGACGATCGACCCCGATGGCTCGAGTTCCGTCGTTGCGTCCGCGATCAACAATGATGATGCGGTGACTGGTTCCTATGTCACTGACATGGCCCATGGCTTGGTTCGGGGTGCGGGGGAAACAATCACGACATTCGATGTTAAAGATTCTCTTGGCACCCTTCCCATGGCTATCAACAACAAAGGCGCCATCACCGGCTCGTTCCAGGACGTCAACGAAAATACCCACGGCTTCCTTCGCACGCCGTGAAGCGGCCTCACCCGCCGCTGTCGTCCCGACCACGCCCCCTCCCGATTGCGATCCGGAAATCGTCAGGTCTTGGACTTCGAGTCCGCCGCTCATACGGAAGACTTCAGGAGCAGACCCCCATTGGCCAATGTGACGCTTGTGCCCACTCCCGACGTCACCTCGATCTCATTTGCGCAAGTTGAATTGCGGTGACATGAACTACATTCCCGGATGCCATCAGCGAGATAACAGCGCTGAATGCGGTAATGTACCAACCGTCACCGTGTTTCCATTTCTGAGCAGGAACAAGCTATTTTTCGCTGCCCGTCGCAGGCCTTTTCAGCTGAAGCGCCGCAATCACTTTCGAGAGCGTGCTTATGCCCTTCAGTCCGGGCGGAATCTGTTTCGCATATTGGCCGGCCAGCAGAACCCCCGAATCGGCGATATATGCGGTAGAGCCCGTAGTGTTGAGCCACTCATCCCACTTGTTGCCGGCGACGATTGGGGTCTGGATGTCGAACGAGAGCGCGAAATTCTCGTGATAGTACCAGGCAAGCGAGTCGTCAGAAAAATTGACGTTGTGCTTTCCGACTGGATCGCCCTTCAGTTTTTCCCTGAGGCCCAGGATGAAGAGGTTGGTGGTTACGGGGCTGTTGCAATTCTGGTACATGTGCCTGCCGGCGAAAACGGGGCCATTCGACGTGCCGAGTAGGCCGTCGCAATACGAGGCACCA
>DATCBQ010000100.1:0-7921 GCA_036511745.1 Rhizomicrobium sp. | reverse complement strand
ATCCTCGGCACTCGAAATCTCTTGTTCCATGACGATCCAGCGATAATGGCCCACGGCAATCTTTTCCACGACCGGCGCCATTCCGCGGCCGTCGAGCGCAACGATAAGAACATTGCCGGGATCGTTATCGCGGAACCGGTCTGGCTCCGGGGTGCCGGAATACCAGGTTCGTGGAGCAATTTCGAGCGTCCCGTGCCAATCGCCAAGGGCGAAATAATTCAGCCTGGCGCGATCGCTGCGATCGTCTGCAATCGTGTTGGGCGCTTCCGATGGGCGGGGCAATCGGTTCGCGATGCTGCCATGCGCGAGCCCGACGCGCAGTGCGTGCTCCGGAGTTTCCGCATGATCGAACCATTCGGTAATGTCGCGCGCTTCATGGCGGCGTTCCAGAGGAGCCGGAAGCACCGCGAGCGAATCGCCGAAGAGCAGAATGGGCTCCGCCTTGAGCGCCAGCCGCACATTGGCCGGCAATCCGAGGCGCTTCATGCGCGACCACACGCTTTCCGCGAGCGCGGCGTCGTGGTTGCCCGGCAGTAGAATCCAGGGGCCCGCAAACGCCTGGGTTGCGTTCAACAGCCGGCGAAGCGTCTCGTCCGAGACGGCATTGGTTTCGCACAAATCGCCCGCAACCAGAACGGCATCGACCTTCCGGTCCGCGGCCAGTTGCGCAAGATGCTGCACGGTCTTGAGACGTTGGGTTCGCAACAATGCCCCGGCGTCGTGCGCGAAGCCGGAAAACGTCTTGCCGAGCTGCCAGTCGGCGGTGTGAAGCAGTCTGATCGCCATTAATCGCCCCGGTGTCCCCTTGCGAACGAACCTACTTCGGGCCTGCGGGCAGGGCCAGTTTTCATTTGTATGGCGCTCTGCTGTGGGCAAACATCTCGCGCCCGATTGATTCCGTGGCGCAACTCTGCTGCGGTTTTCGCGCCGCCGAATCGCGCCCCGGAGCACGACCATGCAATCGCAGTTGCGCGAGAAGCTGCGCAAGATCGAAGCCCTGTTCGCGGGCGCCGGTACGGCAGGGGAGAAACTGGCCGCCGAAGCGGCGCTGGCGCGCGTGCGGGCGCGGCTTGACGAGGAAAGGCGCCGCGACCCGGCGGTCGAGATGCAGTTCTCGGTCCCCGATCCGTGGTCGCGCCGGCTGTTCGTGGCGTTGTGCCGGCGTTACGGGATCGAGCCGTTCCGTTACCGCCGGCAGCATCGCTCGACGCTGGTGCTGCACGCGCCGAAGATGTTCGTCAGCGGGGTTTTATGGCCCGAATTTCGCGATCTCGATGCCGAGCTGAAATCCTGGCTCAACGACCTGACGGAAAAGCTGATCCGCGAAGAAGTCTTCGCCGACACCCGCGAAGCCCGCGAAGCGCCCGAGGCGCTGCCCCGCGCAAAATGTTTCACGTGAAACATTCCAGGCGTTGCGGCCGGTATCGCGGGGCGGAAATACAGGAGGAACAGAAAAATTCCTCCTGTTATGCTCCTGTTCCGCCGCTGAGCCATTGCGAGCCAAGCGTTTAGAATCGTTGGAAAAAATGATGATTCTGCGGATTGCAAACAGGCTCCCCAAAAAAAGCGCCCTGTATTTCGCCTGTTAAACAGGAACGCGGCGGTAGCGCCACACCGTTGCCGGCGGCAGATTGGCCAGCACGCGCGCAGCGCGTGTGACGATGAGGCCGGTGCCGGCCGGCACCGGCGGTCGCAGCCCATACGAGAATTGAATGAAGGGCGCGCCGGGCGCGAGCAGCGCGAATGCGTCGGCCATCAGCTTGCGGCGGCGCGCCATCGGCTGGTTGAGCAGCGGCAATCCCGAGATGCAGGCGGCGAACGGCGCGCCCGCATTTGCCCCGAGTGTGCGCTCCAGATCGAAAGCATCGCCGCGAATGACGCGCACGCCGGGACAGTGTCGCGACACAAGCGCGGCAAGGTTGCGATCATATTCGATGGCGACGATGCGCTCCGGCGCAAATCCGCGGGCGATCAGGGCCTCGGTGACAACGCCGGTTCCGGGGCCCAGCTCAAGCACGGGACCCGGCTGAAGCGGATCGGCCTGTTCTGCCACCGCGCGCGCCAGCGCCTCGCTCGATGGTGCAATGGCGCCGACATTGCCGGGCCGCGCGATCAGGCCGCGCAGAAACGTCAGCCGATCGTCCAGGAATGTGGCCTTCATCGGCGCTCACGCCTCCCCGGCGCGGCCCCAGAATTCCTTCACCCTGGTGAAAAATCCTTCCGAGTCGGGATGCGTGCCGTCTTCGCTTTCCTTCTCGAAGGAGCGCAGCAATTCCTTCTGTTTGCGGGTGAGTTTGGCGGGCGTCTCCACGGAGACTTCGATGTAAAGGTCGCCGCTCATTCCGCCGCCGCGCAACACCGGCATGCCCTTTCCGCGCAGCCGAAACTGCCGTCCGGATTGCGTGGCTTCGGGGACGGTGATTTTGGCGCGTCCGCCGTCGCAGGTCGGTACTTCGATGCTGCCCCCCAATGCGGCCGTCACGAACGAGATCGGTGCACGGCAGTAAAGGTCGTGCCCGTCGCGCTGAAACAGCGAATGCTGGGCCAGCGAAACGAAAATGTAGAGATCGCCCGGCGGTCCGCCGTTCAGCCCGGCCTGTCCCTCTGCGGTCAGCCGGATGCGGGTTCCTTCCTCGACACCCGGCGGCACATTGACCGACAGCGTGCGCTCCTTCTGCAGCTGCCCCGTGCCGCGACAGGTCTTGCAGGGGTTGCGGATGATGCGCCCGCTGCCCCGGCAATTGGAACAGGTGCGTTCGATGGTGAAAAAGCCCTGTTGCGCGCGCACCTTGCCGGCGCCGCTGCAGGCCGGGCATTGCTCGGGATGCGAGCCGGCCTCGGCACCGGTGCCGGCGCACGCGTCGCAGGCGACGGCGGCACTCACGGAAATCTGGGTGGTGGTGCCGCGGTAGGCATCTTCCAGCGAAATTTCGAGGTTGTAGCGCAGGTCGCCGCCGCGGTTCTGCCGCCGCGTCCGTCGTCCTCCCATGAATTCGCCGAACAGATCGTCGAACACATCGGTGAAAGACGAACCGAAATCGAAACCGTTTCGCGTCCCGCCGCCATTCTCGAATGCGGCATGGCCGAAGCGGTCATAGGCCGCGCGTTTCTGGTCGTCCTTGAGGACGTCGTAGGCTTCGCTGATTTCCTTGAAGCGATGCTCGCAATCCGCGCTGCCGGGATTCTTGTCGGGGTGAAGTTCCTTGGCGAGCTTCCTGTAGGCGCCCTTGATCTCTTCGATCGGCGCGCTCTTCCGGCAGCCGAGAACCTCGTAGAAATCGCGTTTGCTCATGACGTGGGTATAGCCCGAACCCGGATATCAGAACCGGGGAGCGGGAATCCGATAGCGGACTCCGGCTCCCACGCTCCGATTATGCCGCACCTTTTTTCTGGTCGTCATCGACTTCCGAAAATTCCGCGTCGACCACGTTCTCGTCCTTCGGCGCTTCGCCGCCCGGTGCGGAGCCGCCATCCGGGCCCTGCGCCGCCTGCGCCTTGTACATCGCTTCGCCGAGCTTCATGGACGCCTGTGCCAGCGCCTGGGTTTTGGACTGGATATCGTCCACGTCTTCCGACTTCAGGGCTTCCTTCAGTGCCGCAAGCGCATTCTCGATGGCGGTTCGTTCGTCGGCGCCGACCTTGTCGCCGTGCTCGGAAACAGCCTTGTCCGTTGTATGGATCAGCGCGTCGCCGTGATTCTTGGCTTCGGCCAGGGCGCGGCGTTTCTTGTCGTCCGCGGCATGGGCCTCCGCTTCCTTGACCATCTTCTCGATGTCCTTGTCGGAAAGACCACCGGACGCCTGGATGCGAATCTGCTGTTCCTTGCCGGTGGCCTTGTCCTTGGCCGTTACCGAAACAATGCCGTTGGCGTCGATGTCGAATGTCACCTCGACCTGCGGCATGCCGCGGGGTGCGGGCGGAAGACCCACAAGATCGAACTGGCCCAGCAGTTTGTTGTCGGCCGCCATTTCGCGCTCGCCCTGGAAGACGCGGATCGTCACTGCCGTCTGATTGTCTTCCGCGGTCGAAAAGGTCTGGCTTTTCTTCGTGGGAATTGTCGTGTTGCGCTCGATCAGCCGCGTGAACACGCCGCCCAAAGTCTCGATGCCGAGCGACAGCGGCGAAACGTCGAGAAGCAGCACGTCCTTGACTTCGCCCTTGAGCACGCCCGCCTGAATCGCGGCGCCGATGGCGACCACCTCATCCGGATTTACGCCCTTGTGCGGCTCCTTGCCGAAGAGCTGCTTGACGACCTCCTGCACCTTGGGCATGCGGGTCATGCCGCCGACCAGAATGACTTCGTCGATCTGGTTCGCCGACACGCCTGCGTCCTTCAACGCCTGTTTCACGGGAGCGATCGTTCTCTGGACGAGGTCGTCGACCAGCGCTTCGAGTTTGGCCCGCGTGATTTTCATCGTCAGATGCTTGGGACCGGTCGCATCGGCGGTGATGAACGGCAGGTTCACTTCCGTCTGCATCGCCGACGACAACTCGATCTTCGCCTTCTCCGCGCCTTCCTTCAGGCGCTGCAATGCGAGACGATCGGTGCGCAGATCGATGCCGTTCTCTTTCTTGAATTCATCGGCGATGTAGTTGACCAGCTTCTGGTCGAAATCCTCGCCTCCCAGAAAGGTATCGCCATTGGTGGACTTCACCTCGAACACGCCGTCGCCGATCTCAAGCACCGAAATGTCGAAGGTGCCGCCGCCAAGGTCGTAGACCGCGATCGTCCCCGCCTGCTTTTTTTCCATGCCATAGGCCAGCGCGGCCGCTGTCGGTTCGTTGATGATCCGCAGAACCTCGAGCCCCGCGATCTTGCCGGCATCCTTGGTGGCCTGACGCTGGGCGTCGTTGAAGTAGGCCGGGACCGTGATGACGGCCTGGGCAACCTTCTCGCCCAAAAAGGCTTCGGCCGTTTCCTTCATTTTCTGCAGGATAAAGGCGGAGATTTCGGAGGGTGCGAACCGCTTGCCGTCGCGACCCTGAACCCAGGCATCGCCGTTGTCGGCCTTGACGATCTTGTATGGCACCATGCCCACGTCTTTTTGGGTCATGGGATCGTCGAAGCGCCGGCCGATCAGGCGCTTGATGGCGAAATAGGTAAATTCGGGGTTGGTAACAGCCTGGCGCTTGGCGGCCTGCCCGACCAGACGTTCCGAGTCGGGCGTAAATGCCACGATCGAGGGGGTTGTCCGGGCGCCTTCGGCGTTCTCGATAACCTTGGGGCTTGCCCCATCCATTACGGCAACGCAGGAATTCGTCGTGCCGAGGTCGATGCCGATGACTTTTGCCATGCTATTGGTTCCTCTGTGTCGGGCAACGGGACACCGGCCTCCTCCAGGAGCGCCCTGCTGTCCGTCCCCATCATGCGAATGAGCGGTGGACGGGCGCAAATGCCCTTACCGCGTCTGGGGGGTATATAGGAGCGCGGTTTTACACCCGCAAGGCAATGAGGCCTGCCGGCGGGCGCGATTTTGCGCCGGACTGTTCTGCCAAGCTATTGCCGCAACGCGGGTTTAGTGGGTCCTCTGGCCTGTTTGTGCGGTCCATCGAGGCCCCGCGACAATCCACAGTTATCGACCCTGCCGATGTGGCTGCAGGCACCGCTCTCAGCGGCGAACGGACAGCGATCTGTTAGCTTCGTCCCCATGAATGAGCATGTTCCTTCGGAGCCTGAAGCCGCGACGCCGCTGATGGCGCAGTATCTTGAAATCAAGGCGGCGCATCGGGAATATCTGCTCTTCTACCGGATGGGCGACTTTTACGAACTGTTCTTCGAGGACGCGGCGAAAGCGTCGGATGCGCTCGACATCGTTCTCACCAAACGCGGCAGGCACCTCGGTGAGGATATTCCGATGTGCGGCGTCCCGGTCCACGCCGCCGAGCAATATCTCGAAAAGCTCATCCGCAAGGGCTTCCGCGCGGCGGTTTGCGAACAGATCGAAGATCCTCTCGAGGCCAGGAAACGCGGCGCAAAGTCGGTCGTGAAGCGCGAGGTCACCAGGCTCGTCACGCCCGGCACGCTGACCGAAGACACGTTGCTCGAACCCCGAGCGGCAAACATCCTGGCGGCGCTGGGACGCGCTGAAAGCGAATTTGCGCTTTGCGCGGCCGATATGTCGACCGGGCAATTCGATGTGTGTGTAGCAGCGGCCGCGGATCTGGCCGCGGAGATTTGCCGGCTTGGTCCGCGCGAACTGCTCGTATCCGAGACGGTGTTCGCCGATGCATCCCTGGCGGCCATCCTTTCATCGCCTGGAACGGCGCTCACACTTCTACCCGACATCAAATTCGATTCGACGAATGGCGAGCGCGCGTTGAAGCGCCTTTATGGGGTTGCGGCGCTCGAAGGGTTCGGAAACTTTTCCCGCGCCGAGCTTTCCGCGGCTGGCGCACTTGTCGGTTACTTCGAGTTGACGCAAAAAGGAAAGCTTCCGGTTCTCAAGCCATTGTCGCGCATTGCGACGCATGGCTTCATGCATATAGACGCCGCGACGCGGCGCAACCTGGAGCTGACGCAGACGCTTGGGGGGGAACGGCGCGGAAGCCTGCTCGACATGCTCGATCGCACCGTAACCGCAGCCGGCGCCCGCGAGCTTGCTGCACGGCTTTCCTCTCCGTTGGCCGACCCGTCGCAAATCGCCGAGCGTCACGATGCCGTAGGGTTCCTGGTTGCGGACAGCGCGCTGCGGGAGCGCCTGCGCGCGCATTTGCGCCAGGCGCCGGATGTTGCCCGCGCGGTGGCGCGGCTTTCCCTCGCTCGCGGCGGTCCGCGCGACCTTGCGGTTCTTCGCGACGCCACGAGAGCCGCGCGACTTGTGCGGGATGACCTCGCGCTGCTGGATGATCCCCTCAAATCGCCGGCAGGCGAGGCGGCTGCAGCGCGAAACGCGCTCGTCGCAGCACTCTGCAACTTGACGGCGCTGAGCGACACCCTCGAACGATTGCTGGTGCCCGAGCCGCCGTTCACGACGCGCGACGGCGGCTTCATCGCCCTCGGCACGCATGCCGCACTGGACGAAGTGCGAAACCTGCGCGACGAAAGCAGACGCGTCATCGCAGGCCTTGAGACGCGCTACCGCAATGACAGCGGCGTGGCTTCTCTCAGGATCAAGCACAATGGTGTCCTCGGCTATTTCATCGAGCTGTCGCCGCTCAATGCCGAAAAGCTGGCAACAGGATCCGGCCGCGATCTGTTCCGCCACCGCCAGACCATCGGCAGCGCCGTGCGTTTCACAACCGACGAACTGGCGACCCTGGCCAGCCGGATCGCCCAGGCGGCGGAACAGGCGATCGCAATCGAGCGCGATCTGTTCGAGGCGATCTCGAACGATGCCCGCGGAGCAAGCGCCGAATTGTCAAGCCTGGCGGACGCGCTTGCCAGGCTCGACGTGGCCGCCGCGCTGGCAGAAATCGCAGTGCACCGAAGATACGTGCGACCGAAAGTTGACGATGGCGTTGCCTTTTCGATCGAGCGCGGCCGGCATCCCGTTGTCGAATCTGCCCTTGCACAGGCGCATGCGGGGCCTTTTGTACCCAATGATTGCGATCTTTCTCCGGAAGCCCGCGGGCGCATCTGGCTTGTCACCGGCCCCAATATGGCGGGCAAGTCGACGTTCCTGCGACAGAATGCGCTGATCGCAATTCTGGCGCAGATGGGCGCGTTCGTTCCGGCCGACGCCGCGCACATCGGAATTGTCGACCGGCTCTTCAGCCGCGTGGGCGCCGCGGACGATCTCGCGCGCGGTCGCTCGACCTTCATGGTGGAGATGGTCGAAACGGCAACGATTCTCAATCAGGCGACGGAAAAGAGCCTGGTCATTCTGGACGAGATCGGCCGCGGCACCGCAACGTTTGACGGACTTGCCATCGCATGGGCAACCGTCGAACATCTCCATGCGAATAATCGTTCGCGGGCTCT
>DATCBQ010000099.1:0-2250 GCA_036511745.1 Rhizomicrobium sp. | reverse complement strand
GCCATGAATTTTTCGCCGCGCTGGAAGACTCCGGCTCCGCGACGGCGCGCAGCGGCTGGCGGCCCTGCCACCTTACGGTCGAACGAGACGGCGCGATCCAGGGTCTGCTGCCGCTTTACCTCAAGGATCATTCCCAGGGCGAATATGTTTTCGACCACGCCTGGGCCGACGCGTTCGAACGCGCCGGGGGGAGTTATTATCCGAAACTGCAGGCCTGCGTGCCGTTCACTCCGGTGACGGGGCGGCGTTTCCTGGTCGCGGGCGGCGCCGACGAAGGCGAAACGCGCATGACTCTGATGGCGGCCGGCGCTTCCGCGATGCGCGAGCTTCATGCCTCTTCGCTGCACGTCACTTTCCTCACGCAGGACGAATGGCGCTGTGCGGGCGATGCAGGCTTCCTGCTGCGCAACGATCAGCAATTCCACTGGGAGAATCGGGGCTATGCGAGCTTCGATGAATTTCTGGCGGGACTTTCGTCCTCACGGCGCAAGACCCTTCGCAAGGAGCGCACATCCGTGCGCGAAGCCGGCGTCGCGTTCGACTGGCTGACAGGCCGCGATCTCACCGAGGACGCGTGGGATCGTTTTTTCGAGTTCTACATGGATACCGGCAACCGCAAATGGGGCCACCCCTATCTGACGCGCGAATTCTTCAGTCGGGTGGGCGAAAGCATGGCCGACCAGATCCTGCTTGTGGTGGCGCGGCGAAATGGAAAGGTCATCGCCGGCGCGCTTAATTTCTTCGGCGAAGGAACCGTCTTTGGCCGCAACTGGGGATGCGCGGAATTTGTTCCGTTCCTCCATTTCGAGGCCTGCTATTATCAGGCGATCGAATTCGCCATTGCCCGGGGCTTGAAAAGAGTCGAAGCCGGCGCGCAGGGCGCACACAAATTGCTGCGCGGTTATATGCCGACGGCAACCTACAGCGCACACTTCATCGCGCATGCCGGGCTCAGACGCGCCGTTGCCGAATATCTCGACCATGAGCGCGAAGCCGTTGCGGAACAAATCGGGGAACTCGCCGAACAGGCGCCGTTCCGCAGGGAGGGTTGAACATGGCCTATGATCCAAACAATGTTTTTGCCCGGATACTGCGGGGCGAATTGCCCAGCGTGAAAGTCTATGAAGACGCGCGGACGCTGGCGCTCATGGACATCATGCCGTCGGTCGAGGGTCACACGCTGGTGATCGCCAAGGAGGCAGCGGAAACGATCTTCGATCTGTCGCCCGACGCCGCAACCGCGGTGATGCAAACCACCCGCAAGATCGCGGCAGCCGTGCGAAAGGCACTCGACTGCCCGGGAGTGATGCTCGTCCAGCTTAACGGCGCGGCGGCGGGCCAAAGCATCGCGCACCTGCATTTCCATGTCCTGCCGCGTCAGGACGGTCTCGATTTGAAACTTCACGGCCGCACCGTGGTCGATGCGAAGCAATTGGAACCGATAGCGGCAAGAATTCGGGCGGCCCTTTAGCATCGAAGTAGCAGAAGATGCGGCCTGGAAGGCCGCGGTCCCAGGCAGACGTCGGATGTCCCTGGGACCGCGCGCATCCTGCGCGCATTTATCGGCAGTGCCGCCCTGAAGGCGATGGTCCCGGCGGCCGATGCGGCCGGAAAATTCACACGGTCTCTTCGGCCTTTGGCTTTTTCGGTGGCGGCAATGCCCTGGGGCGGCCGTCGTCGTTGGCGATGAACTCGAAAGCGAGCAGATCCTTTTCGCGATCGAGTAGCACGCGCACGGTGCCGCCGTTTTTCAGCTTCCCGAACAATATCTCGTCGGCCAGCGGTTTCTTGATGTGATCCTGAATCACACGCGCCAATGGCCGGGCGCCGAACTGATCGTCATAGCCCTTCTGTCCGAGCCAGCGAATGGCCTCGGGCGTGAGATCGAAGGTGACGTCGCGATCGATGAGTTGTGCTTCCAGCTCGAGCACGAACTTCTCGACCACGCGGTCGATCGTATCGCGAGCGAGAGGCGCGAAGCCGATGGTGGCGTCGAGGCGATTGCGGAATTCCGGGGTGAACAGGCGCTTGATCGCCTCCTCGTCCTCGCCTTCGCGCTTGCCGCGCCCGAAGCCGATCGATTCCCTTGCCGCGTCGGAGGCGCCGGCATTCGTCGTCATGATCAGAACGACATTGCGGAAGTCGATCTTCTTGCCGTTGTGATCGGTCAATTTGCCGTGATCCATCACCTGCAGGAGGATGTTGAACAGGTCGGCATGCGCTTTCTCGATCTCGTCGAGCAGCTGCACG
>DATCBQ010000098.1:0-46547 GCA_036511745.1 Rhizomicrobium sp. | reverse complement strand
GGAAACAACGTCGATTGATACCGCGACTGCCCCGCCAGGTGCGCCATCGTCGCCTTCCGCTTCGCTCATTGCATCAAACCTCACGGAATCAGCACGCCTTCAATAAATCAATGCCAAAGTTTTTACACAGGCTGTTTCGCGAGGATGACAACGAGGGCGAACGCGATAGCACTTTGCAAAGGGCGCGTCGCCGGGGCGACCAGTCGCCGCGCGGCGAAGCGCACTCGCTAAAGGAGAACGCGTCGTAACCTCTATCTCGCCGGAAATCTCGTCTGGCGCTTCCGACCACGGCAATCCTCAGCATTCTCCCTGTCTCCGCGTGAGCAATTCTGAGGAACGGCAACCGCAATACTTGCCGGAGCGGTCGCGGCAGGCAACGGCGCGGCCTGGTTCGCTTTCCTGGCGTCGTACACCGATGGCACGTCCGCGAAGGATCAGAAGTAGAAAAAATAGATCGCGGCGAAGATCAGCACGATGAGCGCCACGCCGATCCCCAGAACATAGCGCATGCGTCCCGTGGTCTCGCCCTGCCTCGCCTCTGCGGCCGGCAGTTTCGAGGCGTGACGATCCGGGCCGGCGGTCTCGGCGATGCGGCGTTCGGGTTGTGGATCAACAGCCATGATGTCTCCAGACGAGGACAGTGTCCCCGACAAAACGGCAGCGCACCGCCGCGCGTTCCGGAATATGGAATCCGCGCCAGCGCGCGAACGGCGAAACGCCCCGAAACGGGACGCTTACGTTCCTCAATTTGGGGAGGCCTGAATTTGGTGGGGAGGAGAGTGAGCGGACACCCGATGCGGGGTGTCGAAGGGGCTGGGGCGTACCGGACCGGACGTCCGCTCGGGGAATAGAACGTGCCGACCCCGATCGGGTTCCAACTTTTCTTTAAGAATTTGGGCAGGATCGCGGCGAAGACCCAACCTATTGAAAGCGCAAAAGGAATCGGTACCAGCCTCAGCGGGGTTTCTTCTTCCGGCTCTTCAAAAACACCTGCCCGGCGCCGAAAAGCGCCGCGCCCAGCATGGCGAGTATCGGCCGTTCCCGGGCAACGCTGGCCATCGCCACCAGGAAATTGTCGGCGCCGCGGCTGCGGACCCGCGCGGTGGTCTTGCGGGCCAAAACAACCACCACCACGACCGGCACGATCAGCAGCAGAAAGGCGGCAAGCGCTGCCGCGCCGGCGAGAGTCAGCCAGGGCGTGAGCGCCGCGGTGAACGCAAAGCCGGCAAAGCCGATGCCCACCCAGATGAGCCCCGCGCAGGCGAGGATCCCGACGACGCCCGCGATGATCTTTCCCCCCATGGTTCGCCCCTTCAGCGCCGCAGAAACAGCGCGGCGATCAGCGCACCGGCACCGATGGACAGGATGATCGCCACCAGCGGCTGACGGCGCACGGACTCCTCCAGCGAACCGATATTGTCGCCGGTCCATTCGCCGACATTGTCCAGCGCGTACTCCGCGGCGCGGTTTGTCGAGCGCACGATATCGGACGCGGCATCGCCGGCGCTTTGCGCAAGCCCGCGCACGTCATGCTGCAAAGCCAGCAAATCGGCTCGCAGAGCCTCAAGCCGCGCTTCGATGTTTCGTCCCCGACTGCGTCGGCGCCAGAAAGCCACGAAATCGTCTCCCAATACGAATGGGCCGCCGGCGATTGAGCCGGACCGGCTGTGTTTTTGCCTAAGCGGCGCGGCGCTTGAGGGGATGGAAGAAAAGCGCCTGGCCCACCGTCGCCTGCACCGTTTCCGGAAGGAACGGCTTGGCGATCAGATAGGTGGGCTCGGGGCGCTCACCGGTCAACAGCTTCTCGGGATAGGCGGTCACGAAGATCACCGGGATGTCGAAGCTGTTGAGGATTTCGCTCACCGCATCGATTCCCGAGCCGCCTTCGCCGAGATTGATGTCGGCCAGAATCAGCCCCGGCTTTTTCGCGTAGGCGAGCTTGACGGCCTGTTCGCGGGTGGCGGCGGTGCCGACCACTTCGTGGCCAAGCTCGGTGACCAGATTTTCCAGATCGAGCGCGATGATCGGCTCGTCCTCGATGATGAGGACCGTCGAAACCAGATCGCTTTCGATCGCCCGCTGCGCCTCCACGATGGCGCGTTCGACCTCTTCGGAGGAGAGTTCCAGGATCGCCCCGGCTTCATCGAGGTTGAAGGATTCCACCGCCGTCAGCAACAGCGCGGCGCGGCGCGAGGAGGACAGCGAAAGCAGCCTTTCCTCCGGACCTTCCGAGCCGTCTTCCGTCAAAGGCAGATCGTAGCGCGAGGCGGTTCCGGACCAGATTTTGTGAAACAGCTTGTAGAGGGCGACGCGGGGCGCAATTTCTTCGTCCAGCGCATGATCGCCTTCCAGCAGCGCGGTCAGCGAGGCCCGGACATAGGCGTCCCCGCTCTCCTGGGAGCCGGCCAGCGCGCGCGCATAACGGCGCAGATACGGCAGATGCGGGGCAAGCGACTGGGTAACATTCATGGGCAGCTCCTTCGAACACATAACAAACCGCAATCCGACAACGGGCGCCAGCGCCAAATGTTCCCGGGTCGGGAACTTTTCCCCAAAACCGGCGTTGGGCTCTATCGAGGGTGGTTTCACCGGGAGCGGCTGGGGTAGAGAAATGTCCAAAAATAGAGCAAAAACAACCAAGCGTCGGAGTAGCTAAGTGGCGACCGTGATGCAACGCCGGGGCTGGGACGTGAATCCAGTGATAAGAGAACGCAAGACGGACCGGGAAAAGAATCGCGCGATCCGGACACGCCAGCGTGCCATCGGCCGCGAATTGCGCCGGATGTACGACGAGGTCGCCAAGGAAGCGGTGCCCAACGACTTCCTGGACCTGCTGAAAAAAATCGACGATTCGGCACAAGGCGGGAAGCCCGACTCGTGACCATTCCCCAACCCGAGACGATCGCCGAACCGGCCCGGATTCCCAGAGAGGTGGGCGCCGAATTCAAGGCCGACCTTCTGGAGCTGATCCCGTTTCTGCGCGCCTTTGCCCGTTCGCTGTGCGGCAACCAGGAGATCGCCGACGATCTGGCGCAGGAAACCCTGGTCAAGGCCTGGCAGGCGCGCAGCATGTTCGCGCCGGGGACGAATTTGAAAGCGTGGCTGTTCACGATTCTGCGCAACCAGTTTTATTCCGATCGCCGCCGCGCCTGGCGGCAGGCGCCCTGGGACCAGGATGCCGCCGAACGCATTCCCGGCTCGAGTTCCGAACAGACCTGGGCGGCGGAGCTCTCCGATACGGCGCGCGCGCTTTCGTGTCTGTCGGACGAACAGCGCGAAGCGCTGATCCTGGTGGGAGCGGGCGGATTCTCCTACGAGGATGCGGCCGCGATCTGCAAATGCGCCGTAGGCACGGTGAAAAGCCGGGTCGCAAGGGCGCGCAAATCCCTGGTGGCCATTCTCGACGGCGGGGAGCCCCTCCCCCAGGCATCGCAGCCGCAGGAAGGAGACGCGGCGCATGAAATTCTGGCGCAACTCGACCGGCTTGCCCCCAACAACACCGTCACGGCGGCCAAGCGGGGCCCAAAGCAACCCGCCTCCTAGTGTCTGGTCCTTAAGACTTCAACTCGTCCTCCTCGTCACCCTTGCCCTTCTGCCGATGTCGGTATGGAGCTTCCTGCAGGGCTTGGAGCGAACCACAAAAGACGTGCGCGACGTGCGTGCGCAGCTCGTCGCCTCGGCGCACATGGCCTCGACCCCGGCACAAAACGTGCTCGCCGCCGCCGAACAGGTTGCCCGCACGGTCGCCAATCTTCCCAGCGTGCGCAACGTAGCGGCGCAATGCAGTCAAACCCTGGCCGCCGCGCAGCACGGCCTGGTATACTTCACCAACATCAGCCGGCTCGATGCCAGGGGACGCATCGTCTGCGCCGCGTCGCCGCGCAGTGTCGGGCTTATGGTGCGCGACCCGCGTGCCTGGACCCAGATGGCGACGCGCCACGATTTTGTGGTCGGGAGCAGTTCGATCAGCCGCGTCACCCACCGGCAAGTCGTGCTCGCCCTGCTGCCGCTGCACAATGCCGCCGGTGTGTTCGAAGGCGGGATCGGCATCGTGATCGATGTGCGCTGGCTCGATTCCATGGTGCGCGCCAACACCTTGCCGTCCGACTCCGTCGTCGCGCTGTTCGATCGCGCGGGCACGATCCTCGCCTCGAACCGGCCCGGCGTGGCGCTGGACCTGTTTCACCGTCATCCCGACGCCGCCGCGGCCACACCGCGCCAGGCGGAGGACCGCTTCGGCCACACCTGGATGTTTGCCATCCACCCGCTACTGGGCAACAACGTCTTTGTCGGCTTCGCCAGGCGCCAATCGAACCTGTTCGGAACCACCTATATTCATGTCGGCACCGATATCCTGCTGCCGTTCCTGATGATCGTGCTGGCCTGGCTTGCCATCTGGGCCGTCACCGAGCGGCAGCTGACGCGCTGGATCGTCTATCTGCGGCGCCTTTCGGGGGCCTACCGCGCCGGGCATTACGCGCACAAGCCGGCGCTGGCAGGCGCCCCCAGCGAGATTCGCATTCTGGGCGACGCGCTGTCGGAGATGGCGTCCTCGATCCAGGATCGCGACACCTCGCTGCGCGAAGCGGTCGGCCAGAAGACGGTGCTGATCAAGGAGATTCATCACCGGGTAAAGAACAACCTGCAGATCGTCATGAGCCTTCTCAGCCTGCAGGCCGCGCGGCTGACCGATCCGGCGGCGAAGGAGGCGCTGGCACAGGCGCGGGTGCGCATCAATGCGCTGGCTCTCGTCCACCGCATTCTCTACGAGATCGAAGATCAGCAGTCGGTGGACGTGAAACGCCTGCTCGAGCTTCTTGCCGAACAGACGAATGAGGGCTTCGGCGGCGACCGCCGCGACATTCACACCCGCGTCAACGCGATGCCGTTGCGGGTGCCCGGCGATGTCGCGGTGCCGATTGCGCTGTTTACCGTGGAAGCCCTGACGAATGCCTACCGCCACGCCTATCCGCCCGGCACCGGCGGGACGATCCGGGTCATTCTGGCGGCGGCCGGCGACAGCCGTCTGCGCCTGTCGGTGGAAGACGACGGGGTCGGGATTGAAACCGCGCCCGGCGATGCGAGCATCGGCGTGCGCCTGATCGCGACTTTCGGCCAGCAACTGGGGGGCGGGGTCTCGGTGCATCCCAACGGCGAATGCGGCACAATCGCCGAACTGATTTTCCCTGCCCCGAAGCCCGCGCCGCCGGCGGACGATAACGGCGGGGGCATAAGGCCGTGACGTCCAACACTGTCATGGCCCACGACTGCGGGCCACCCAGCTTGGGTTTCGCGATGTTCGAAAGTGTTGCCCCAGTTTGCCGCAAGACTTGATGCGCCCGTAATTGCATAACCTGGGTGGCCCGCAGTCGCGGGCCATGACAGCTTTTTCTCACTTTCGCAGTAGAAAGCGTTCCAGGGCGAGGCGCTCCGGCGCGCCGAGCGCTTCGAAGCGGCGCCGCGCCGGCGAGGCCTCGCCGCCATGCCAGCGCACGGCTTCGGCGATGCTGCGGGCGCGGCCATCGTGCAGCAGGCCGCCGGCCGCCAGTTCGTCGGCGAGATTCCACAACGGCGCGGTGCGCCATTCCGAAGCCTTCGCCGCGCCTTCCGCAATGCCGTCGTCGAGCTGCGGCCCCAGATCGTGCAGCAGCAGATCCGTCAACGCGCCGATGTCGTGGCCGTCGGGCGCGTGCAGCGCCGCGTGGCAATCGCCGCAGCCGATGTGGCTGAAGATCGCGGCACCCGGCGCTCGCTCGTCCGGCGCCACGGGCGCCGGCAGCGACGCGACATAGGCGACAAGCTCGTCCCGCAGCGAATCCGGCACTTCGATTTTGGCGCCTTCGCTGCGCAACGCCAGCTCGCGGCAGGCGGCTTGCGCATTTGTGCACTCGCCCCACGGCGCGGGATAGCGCGCGCTCGAAAGCCCGATGTCGCGTTGCAGCGCCACCGCGATCTGCGCGGCGAGATCGGGGTTGGCGGCTTTCCATCCGAAGCGGCCGAGCCGCGTCTGCCCTTCGTCCGTCAGAATGGCCGCATGACCGGCCATGCCGGCGCGATGCTCGCGCGCCGCACCCGCCAGAATTTCCGCATCGCCGACGGCCGCAAGCGCAGCCGCGCCCGCGAGCGACGGCGCACGCCTCAGCGCGGCATAGCTGTGGGAATCCAGAGCGCCGTAACCCAGGCTTGAG
Organism: Rhizomicrobium sp.; assembly: GCA_036511745.1. GTDB lineage: Bacteria > Pseudomonadota > Alphaproteobacteria > Micropepsales > Micropepsaceae > Rhizomicrobium. The sequence continues at coordinate 40,359 of DATCBQ010000098.1, read as the reverse complement.
ATGTGAAGCGACGCCGTGCGCCGTCCGTCGTGAATCCCCCAGACGATGGCGACAGCGGCCTCCGGCGCGATACCGGGCAGCGCTTTGGTCTGCAATTGCGCGCCGTAAACCGGGTCCGCGCCGCCTGTGGAATTGCCCAGCCGCACCAGCAGCCCCGCGCCGATGCCGCCGGCCACCACACCGGGCCCCGTGCCGGTGTGACACGCATCGCAGGAGCGCGCGTCGTACAGAGGACCGAGACCTTCATCGTCATGCGTCGGCGAGGGCGCCGCGACCCACTGGCGTTCGAACAACGCTTTGCCGGCGGCGATGTCCGGCGCGCCAGCAACCGCCGTCGAAACCGCACTTAAGGCCGCCACGATCGCGAGCGCCGCAAGCACCCCGTTCATTCCGCGCCGTCCTGAAAGCCTCGCCAGTCGCGGCGACCGGCGCACAGGTCGCGGTACAGCCGGGCATAGTTGCGCCGCATCTTCTCCAGGCTGAAGCAATCGCGAATTCGCGCCTGCCCGCGCGCGCCCATCCTGGCGGCCAGCGCCGGATCGTCCAGCAGCTTCAGCACCTGGCTGGCAAGCGCCTCGACATCGCGGTCGGCCACAAGGAATCCGGTGACTCCGTCCTCGATAACTTCGCGATTGCCGCCGCAATCGGTGGCGACGACCGGCTTGCCCGTCGCCATGTATTCCATGATGGCGTTGGCCATGCCTTCGCCATGCAGCGTGGCGTTCGACGCCAAAACACCAATAGTGAACATATTCACGATGCTCTCGACGTCCAGCCGGGGCCCGAGAAGTTTGATTGGCAAACCATCGCCGGCAAGCATTTGCCTGAACCGGGTCAGATGTTCACCGCCCCCCACGGCGACGAAGGTGACGTCGAGTCGACGCCCGCAAATCCGCCGCGCCATTTCAAAGAACGAATTGTGGTCCTTATTGGACGAGAACGATGCGACCATACCAACGACGTATCGGGTAAGTATACCGAGCGACTGCTTCATTTCTTCCGGCGGCACGAGCCCGGCGATTCTTCCCTGATCGAAACCGTTGGGAATGCAGACGCCGCGTCCTGCTGCAACCTTGAACGCAGCGAGACCGGCCATGGAATTGGCGACGATGACATCGGCCAGCGGCTCCATCAGCTTGCCTTGCAGATAATCCCTATTGCGGTATGTCAAATTCGGTTTGGCCGACCGCACATAGCCGTGGACGAATTTGCTGCCGCCCAATTTCGCCAGCGGGGCGCCGTAAATCGAGCACATCGCGTTCCAGGAATGAACGATATCGGGGCTAAAATCCTTCACGACCCGGCGCAACCGCTGAACGATCGAGAGATCGTACCGCGTCCTTCTGGGCATACGATGGAGCGGCACATTCAGGGGAGCCAGTTTTGCGTAGTCCAGGACATCGGACATCACCACGGCTTCGCAGTCGATGTCCGGGTCCGCCGCGAAGCCCGAGAGCAGTTCAATGAGCTGGCGTTCTTTGCCGCCTGTGCCCAGCGAATCGATAAGGTGCAGAACGCGCATGTCGGCGGATTTCCGGGTCTATTCAGCGCGCCGACGCGCGCTGACTGGGTTCTCTCTTTCGCGCATGGCTGTCCGGGGAAATAGAAGTTGGAACGCAAAGAAACAATCTTGCCTCGCCCCCTGTGGGAGAGGCAAAGCGCAACGCGGTAGCGTTGCGCGCGGTGAGGGGTTCGCGCGCGTCCGCGCGCGAGAGGAAAACTGTCGTTGCAACGTGGAAATAGGTAAGAAAGAGTCAACCGCGCTATCGCGCGCGCCCCCCTCAACCGGCCTTCGGCCACCTTCTCCCACAACCCTCCTTCGCCAAGGCTTCGGGGGGTCCATACGCAAGTCCTCCGAAGCTGCAAAGCAGCGTAGGAGGAGGGGAGAAGGCAGATGTTCAGGGACATACTTTGTTTCCGCGTGCTCCGCATGAATCATTTTCTGGGACAAACGAAACCCTAAGTCGGGAACTCGCGCTGGCACCCGATCTTGATGCTGTGAAAAGCTTTTCGCGATGCTTCGGGACTTTTCCCCGGACAGCTCTGCGCGCAAGCGAGAATGACAGTCAGGGAACACGATAGCGTCGCGCATTAATTCCGTCGGGCGCCTTGGCGACCCCGGCAATGCTCCGCGTTCTCCCGATCTCCGCGCGAGCATCTTTCGAGGAACGGCAACGGTAATGGTTGCCGGCTTCTCAAGTGGGTGGCGGCCACGCAGCATTCGATATCTCGCGTTGTCAATTTCGCCGATCGCGGCGTGTTGTCCCACGCGCTCCGAACGAAGGGTCTTGCTGGAGCTTCAGCCGCGCGACGTTGATCAGAGTCGCCATGATCGGAAACATCAGATAATTCTCGATGTCGGGATAGTAGAGCCGCCCGGACAATCCGCTGATGAGGAATGAAGCGAGACACAGATAGAGCGACCAATAAAGCTGTGACTGTACGCGTTTTCCCAGCCGCCACGCCCACACGAGCCACGCGCCGATTGCCGCCAGAAAGGCGACAAACAGGATAATTCCGTTGTCCAGAAAAAATTCGAGATAGAGGTTATGGGCCTGTGCCGTTACGAATCCGGTCGCACCGGAATCGATCAACGTGCTGTTGACGATGCCGTGGAACCCAGCGCCGAAAAATAAAAGGAAGGGATCGCGGCTCCATTCAAAGATCACCGGAAGCCAGACCACCGTTTCGCGCCCCGAAAGAAGCAGCCAAAGGGAGATTCCCGATTTCTGCGTAAATCCGATTGTCACAAGCGAAATCAAAACAGGGCCCAATATCAACAGCGCGGCGGCGCCCAGGACGGGGCCGGAAGCGAGCAGGGTTCGCGCCCTCCCGAGAACGATCATCGTAACAGCGCTTATGCCGACGAACGTGAAGAGACCGGTTCGCGATTTCGTCACCAGCACCGCGGCCAGAGCCAGCCCGTAAGTCAGCGCCCAGAAGGAACCGCGTTTGAGCGCCATGTAGAGCAACAAAGGCGCGGCCGTCGCCAGAATGGTGCCGATGGCATTGTAATGCATGCCCAGCGTGTCGTTCACGAGTTGCAGGATAGCGCGCCGTCCCGGGTCGGTTGAAAACAGCGGTGCCGGATCATACGCGATGGCGAGCATCACAACGGTGGAAACGGCAAATAGTGCGATCACGATCGCATCCACCGTCAGAGCGATCCCCTCAGCACTGCTCATGCGCCTGAGAACGTACAGGAAAGAGCACGCGGTCGTGATCGGCAACAGGAAGTCTGTCATCGCATATTTGCGCACACTGACGGGAAAGAATTTCGGCCATGTGGCGTGAAAGGCCGGGAGATTCGGTACGGACCTTGCGAAGATGCATGCAACAAATAGCGCGTAGCCCAGAAAGGCGTAAAACGCGTTGCGCTCCAGCCGGTCATTGTTCGGTAGAATTCGGGAGCCGGTTACAAACGCAATCAACGCCAAAGCCGGTAGAATGTTGTACAATCTGAGGCTGTCGATACCGAAGATTGATGTCGCCATCGGCGGCGAAGCCAGAAGCGGCATTGCGGCGATAAGCGAAAGGAACATCCCGTCCCGCCATCCAAGCGCCCGGCGTTTCGGCACGATCAATCCGACTCCGCTGCCCAAATTCATCCTGACTTCTCCAAAACGAAAATGCGCGAGAGAGCGCTATCGCGTTGCAACCAGGGGCTCCAGCAGGGAGACCAATTTTCGAACGGCCGCAATCGGCGTGTGATGACTTTCCACATATTGGCGACAATGTCGCCCCAGCGCCTCGTGGCGATCCGCCTCCATCGCACAGATTTCGCGCACGCCACGCATGAGGTCCGTCCCGTCCCGCGCCACCAGACCGAGCCCGTTCTTTTCGACGATGGAATCGGGATCGACGATCGAACGCAGAACGACAGGCGTGCCCGTCACGAAGGATTCCAGGAAGGTGTTGGAGAATCCCTCGAAGTCCGAGGTCGACAGCAGCGCGATCGCGCCATTGAGAAAATCCAGAACCGCCTTTCGTTTGAGATATCCCACAAACTTCACGTTTCCCAGTTCCTTGAGTCTGTCCAGGGCCAATAGCGTCGGCGCGTGTTTCGCTTCCTGCGTCAGCGCGCCTGCGATGCGGAACTCGATCTCAGGCAATTCGCGCGCAACCTCGAAAAGCAACGGCAGATTCTTGCGCCGGGCAAATCCCCCCAACCAGGCGACATAGGAACGGTCCGAACGGGGGCGCAGGGCGGGCGCCGAAGCAGGGATCTGGATGGCATTGTGAATCACGGAGGATGGTTTGTCCGGGTAACGCTTCGCGATATTGCCGAGCTGATAAGAATTCTGACAAATGAGAAACCGCGAACGCCGAAGCCCATAATGAAAGCCGATCCGATCCCGCAGACCGAGTTCCAGCGCATAACGTCCGTCTGTATCGCGGTCGTTGGCAATCCGATGAACGAAAGGGACCCGGAGACTCTGCGCAATCAGGGCCATGATTCCGGTATCGACACCGGCGCAGGACTGCACGACGATATCGGGCCGGTAGGCGCGCGCGGCCGGGAAATAGGACGGGAGAACGGCGTGTAGCAACCGCAACCGGCGAATAGCCCGTTTGGGATCGTAGGTCTCGATCAGGTCGCAAATCGATTGCGGCCCTACATAGGCATTTGCTCCTTTCCAGGTGAGAACGCCGCAACAATGCCCCGTTTCCGCCAGGCCCATCAGAAGCTGGCGAAGCTGGACTGCCCACCCTCCCGCCGGAAACTCCGCGTCCTTCAGAAGCTGCGGCAGGGTGAAATCCACGAACAGCATTTTCATCCGCGCAAGACTCCCCATGAGGAAACCGCCGCGCGATAGCGGGGAAATACTTCGGCGCCCAGCGCAAGCAACATCGGGCGGTCGAGGAACCAGGCAAGAACGACTGTTGACGAAACCCAGATCAGGCTGGCCAAAGTCATTGCGCTCAGCGCGCTCGCGACACCGTGAGCAGTAGGGACGAGAACAAGCGCGAGAGCCGCTCCGGGCGCCGCCGTCGCCAACGCCAGAAGCATCGGACGCAGAGGCAGCACAAGCCCGAGATGGCGGCGCATGATCCAGGCACCGAAAATGCAGACTCCAAGCGGCGCAATGATGCGTGCCGCTGCGACACCCGTCACGCCCGCCAGCGGAACGAGGATCGCAGCGGAGACGACAACGACAACCGCCTCCAAAATCGTGAATTTCAAGCGAATCATTCCCGACAGCGAGACATACACGGCGCGATCGTAGGGAATGGAGATGAACTGTACGAGCATGGCGACCAGAAGGATGATCGCCGGCCAGGTCGCATTGCTGTAGCGCGCGCCCGCGAGAACGACCAGCGCGCCCGGCGCAACGGCGATCGCCAGCAGATCGAACGGAATCATCATCTGACAAATCCGGACATGGAGGGCCCTCACCTTGTCCGCGAAGCTTTCCGTGAGCGCAAAACGCGCCAGGCGCTCGGCGGCGACCCTGTCGACCGCCGCCCAGACCAATGCCATGTTCGTGAACAGCGTCTTGGCGATGTAGTATTCTGCGAGCGCGGCCGGCCCGAGAAAACTGACCAGGATCGAATCGCCGTCGCCTCTCAGATACGAGAGATAATTGCCGATGTAATAGGGCATCGATTCCGAAAACAGTTTGCGCAGCGGATAAAGCGCGGGCAGCGGACCCAGGAACATGTCTCGGACGCACCAGAACGCCACCGCGGCCATGACGAATTGTGCAATGACGAGGCCGAACACGATGCCCCTGTAACCGAGCCAGAACCAAAGCGCGACCGTGGCGACGGGCCGCACGATCGATTCGAGGATTTGCAGGATCGATGTCGCGCCGAATTGTGCGCGGCCCCACATGATCTGATCCGCGGTTTTCGACACGACATAGGCGAGGAACCCGGGCACCATGATCCTGATCACCCACCCCTGTGCCGCGTTCTTGAAGACGAAGGCAGCGATCGCGTCGCTCCACCACCAGGCGGCAACGCAGGGAATAAGCGTGCCGGCCAGGATGACGCCCGATCCCGTCATCACCAGGCTGCGCGCTCTGGCTTCGTCGGTCCTCAGGAGCGAAGGAACCTCGCGCACAAACGCAGCGTAGATTCCGAAGGTCACGAACAAGGTCGATAGTCCGGCGAGCATGAGGTAAGCCGGAAAGATCGCCATCTGGTCTTTCGGCAGAACCCGCGCGAAAAGCATGACCGCACCGATGCCGAACACCTTGGCCACCAGGCTGCCGGACAGCAGCTTCACGACATCTTTCGGGGCGGTCGTTCTCATTCGGGCCGCTCAACGTTGCCGGCAGCGAGCGCGGTTCACAGGGGCCGCCATTCGCGCGCCCATGCGACCAGCACAATGATCACCCACAAGCGGTAACTGTGATCGATACCGTGCTGATGCTCGCGCCAGACATCGCGCACCCGGGACAGATCGACGAGTTCGCCGATGACGGTGGTTTCGTCGTTGAGAAGTTCGTCGCCCCACGCCTTGAGAGGACCTCTCAGCCATTCCTTGACCGGCAATCCGAAGCCCTGTTTCGGCCGGTCGATCAGATTTTGGGGAACGTAACGATCCAGAACCCGGCGCAGCAGCCATTTTCCTGCGTCTCCCCTGCGCTTGAGATTCAGAGGAACGCGCGAAGCAAACTCCACCACTCGATGATCGAGCATGGGCACGCGGGATTCCAGGCTGACCGCCATGGCGGCGCGATCCACCTTGACCAGGATGTCGTCGGGCAGATAGCTGCCGGCGTCAAGATACATCATGCCGAGGAACGGCTCGGCGAATGAATCGAGCGCGTGTTGCCCGAAGAATATGGCGCCATGATCCGCTTCAGGCGAGTCCAGCATGCCGGTCGGCCAGGATTGCATCTGGAAGGCGTAAAATTCCTGTTTCGTCCGCGCGCCGATTGCCGATGCAATGTACCGCGCCCGATTCGCATGCAGCTTGTTGCGCAGAGCGGGCGGCGCAACACCGCGCAGCATCGACCAGATTTCCGCAGGCATCCCGCGCAGAAGACACGCCGACGGCGCTCGCAGCGCATCCATTCCACGGACACGGCTTGCCCAGCGGCTCTCGAATCCGAAATAGCGGCCATAGCCGCCGAAGAGTTCGTCGCCGCCGTCGCCCGACAGCGAAACCGTGACGTGCGCCCGCGTCAGCTTGCACAACAGAAAGGTCGGCACTTGCGACGAATCGCCAAACGGCTCGTCGTAAAGCTGCGGCAGCGAAGGAATGACGTCGAGCGCATCGCGCGGCTCGACATAGATTTCGGTGTGCTCGGTTCCCAGGTGCCGCGCCACTTCGCGGGCAAAGGGCGCCTCGTCATACGCATTCTCCGCGAAGCCGATGGAATAGCTGCGCACCGGCACGTTCGATTGCGCCTGCATGAGACCGACGACGGCCGAGGAATCGATGCCGCCGGAAAGAAAGGCGCCCATCGGCACGTCCGCGCGCATGCGCAGACGCACCGCGTCCGCCAGCAGACGGTCCAGCTCGCCTTCGGCTTCGTGTTCGTCCATGACCTGCGGCGCCGGCAGCGGCAAAGTCCAATACGGAACCGCATTCAGCGGCGCGCCAGGCGGCGCATCCGCCGCCAGCCGCAGATAATGTCCCGGCCGCAATTGGGAAAGTCCGCGATAAATCGAAAACGGACTGGGCACGTAGCCATAGGCGACGAACAGCGAAACCGCGGCCGGATCGAGACGGCGGCTGAAATCGGGATGACGCGCCAGCGCCTTCAGTTCCGAACCGAACAGGAAGGTCTCGCCCTGCCAGCCGTAATAAAGCGGCTTTTCGCCCATCCGGTCGCGCGCCAGATACAGCGCGCGTTCGCGGCGGTCCCAGGCCGAAATGGCGAACATGCCATTGGCGAGGTTCAATGTGGCTTCGAAGCCCCGGCGGGCGATCGCTTCGACAAGAACTTCGGTGTCGGAATGTCCGCGCCAGGCGATCGCGCCGCCGTCTTCCAGGCGCCGGCGTATCTCCTCGAAATTGTAAATCTCGCCATTGAAGGAGATCACCCAGCGGCCGTCGGCCGAGACCATGGGCTGGGCGCCTGCCTGCGAGAGATCGATGATCGAAAGCCGCCGGTGGCCGAACGCGAGGCCGCATTCGGCTTCGACGAAGGCGCCGTCGCCATCGGGGCCGCGATGGGCGATGGCACGCGCCATGTCGAGAACCAGCGCCCGGCTGGAAGCGGCGTCGAGCCGCTTTCGCGGGTCGAGAAAACCGGTTATGCCGCACATCGCATTTTCGTTTCAGCCCTTGCAGGCTGCCCGGCCGCTCGCCCGGTGGCGGCGCTCACGCAATGGTCCGGATCGCGACAAACTCGTCGCAGCCGGTGCCGAACACTCCCTTCGAAGGGGGAACAACGAACTCCCGAACAATCGCCAAGCCGTGCCGGTGCAAAAACGCCCGAACGTCAGACGCCGCCACGGATTCGTAAGGGTAGCCGCCGAGCCAGTCGTGAACATCGTGCGACCAGCTCATCCCCCTGCTGCTGTGATAGCTGCGAATATGCGTGACCGGATTGATTCTGCCGCGAAGCAATCGCAAAATCTTCATTGACTTATAGCCGCCGCGAATGAAGGCCTGAACAATCGACGGCGCGTTCGCGTAGAATTTCTTTTCCCGGGTCCAGAATCCACACCACTCGGTCTTGCGATAAAGCGCGATGGCGAAAAGACCTCCCGGCCTGACCGCGCGCGCGGCCGTTTCGACCGCTCGCCACACGTCGCCCGTGTGGTGCAAAACGCCCCAGCTATAGACGATGTCGTAGCCGGGCTCCGGCGACAGATCGAAGACGCTGACGACTTTCGCCGACCAGCGGGAATTCGGCGCATAGCGCGTCAGGGTCGCCTGGGTAGCGGCAACGGAAGCCGGATCGATATCGACGGCATCGACGCTGGCGGCGCCCAGCCGCAGCGCGGCCAGAGCCGACAATCCCGATCCACAGCCGATGTCGAGAAAGCGCGCGCCCCGCAATTCGTCGTTCGGAAACAGACGTCGCAAACCGTTTTCCGCTTCCTCAATGCGCTTGTCGTCGAGCAGATGCGTAAAGGACTTCCAGTTCTCCCCGAAAGCAAAATGCGCCTCGGCGCCGATCAGGCTGTTCATGTTTGCGGTCCCCAAACCGTTAATCTTATTCGAAGCGGCTAACGAGTCATAGCCCAAGCCTGGTCGCTCCGGATTATTCGACGCGCCCGTTCGCCGGGCGGTTCGCCGGTCTTCGCACCCGCGCCGCAAGGCTTCCCCTCGTCACGATCTCATGATTCGCATAGCGCACCGCCAGGGATTCGTGCGTCAGCGTTTGCGGGCTCGGGTTGCCCCGGTAGATCTGGAATTGCGGATAGGGCAGATCGCCGACAAAGCCAAGCGGACCCGCATAGGCGACGATGCGCTCGCCATCGAGAAAGACATCGGCGCCGCCCTGTCCGCCGGTGGCTTGCGGATCCATGTTCAGGCGCACCACCAGATCGTGCCAGCGGCCGCGCCCGAACGGCTGGGGCGTGGCGTAGATCACACTCGGCGCGTTGTCGGGATGCAGATTGCTGCCGTGTGCCTGCACGGTGAAGATATCGCCGGCGTCGAGCTCGAACTGAATCGGAACGGCGCGGGCATGAGAGGCTTTGAAGTCGCTGTGAATGTCGGCCAGGATGAGCCAGCCATAGCCCGGACCCAGGCTGGAGACGGGTGGCCCCGGCTCGACCAGAAACGAAAACGCCCACCATATGTCGCTCGCCATCGGCAACGCTTGCGAGACATGGGAGCCGACGCCGGTCATCGCCTGCACGAGGCTGCGCTCGTCCTTGATCGCGAGCCTGGCTTCGTCGGGCCATTGGTCGCCGGCCCGCAGTTCGAGGCGCAGCAGGCGGCCGTCGGGACTGAGCCGGCAGCAATAGGGATGCCCCGCATTATGCGCGGCCCAGATTTGCGGCGCGCCGTTCAGGGTGCCGAAGCTGAAGTACGAGTCCGCGCCGCCGTCCACCGCGGCGTCATGCGACACCCAGTTGTCGCTCGCTCGCGTCAGGCTCGGGACGCCGACAAGCCCGGCCGACAATCCGAGCATCCCCGAAAGAAAATTGCGCCGCGATGCCATGCTTTTTCTCCGAAAAAACGACAGGCCGCGGCAAGTCCGGCAAAAACCGGCAAAAACCGGCTTTGGTCTGGCATAGTCCCGACATTCTCCGGCAAAAACCGGCCTGAGTCCGGCACAGTCCCGGCATTGTCCACCCCTATTTTCCCTATTTGCCCTCCTGGCGCCACGCCAGCATCAGGGCGGCGACGATCAGCAGCGCCGCCAGCCAGGGCGGCAGCAGCGCCTCCTGTTCCACCGCGGTGACGCGATAGGCGTGGTTGGCCCGCAGCCCGATCCAGCCCGCGCCGGCTGCCGGTCGGCCCGCCGCCACCCGCCGAATCCCAGGGATTCCGCCATCCGCCAGCCACCGCACGCTGCCGCCGCTCGCCTTCGCCGCAGGCTTCAGGATCGCATCCGTCGCCCGCATATCGGCGATTTCCCTGGGATTCAGCGGGCCGTTGGCGGTCACCGCGTTGAGCGTTCCATCGGTGGCGCGATAAAGCCCCAATTCGCCGGCTTTCGCGGTTCCCCGCCAATGCCCCGGCTCCGTTTTCGCCAGCGTCATCATGGTCTTACGGCCCGAAGGATCGCTCAACACCACCGGCTTGACCGCCCCCGCCATGCTCTGCCGGTCAACCTCGATTTCTCCGCCCAGAATGGTCGCGGACAGGCGTTCCTCCTCGAGTTCCGGCTCTTTCATCAGCCAGTGCGCCAGACGGCGAAGCAGCTCCGCCTCCGGGCCGCCACCTTCGAAGCCACGGGCCCACAGCCAGCCCTGGTCGGAAAGCAGCTCCGCCACACGGCCTTTTCCTACCCGGTCGAGCACCAGCAGCGGTCGCGCGTCCGGACCCGCCATCAGCGTCTCCCCCGCGACCTTGCTGACGGCGATGACGCGAAACCAGCGGCCCCAGCGAGGCGCCGCGGTTGCCGTGTTGGCGCCCGGGAGATTGCGCGTCACCGGGTGGGCGAGCCCTTGCTGAGTTACGACCGGCTTGAACGGCTCGGCCACCACCTGCCCGGTCGGCTGGGCCGGAAGAACCGCCGCCAGCGGCGTGCGAAAAATGCTTGTGGCAGAAGCGAATTCGGGACCCGACGAGACCAGCAACGCGCCGCCGTTCTCGACATAGCGCGCGATGTTTTCGAAATAGGCCAGCGGCAGGATGCCGCGCTCGCTGTAGCGATCGAAAATCACCAGATCGAACTGGGCGAGCTTGTCCACAAACAATTCGTGATGGGGAAATGCGATCAGCGCCAATTCGTTGATGGGCGTTGCGTCCTGTTTGTCTGGGGGGCGCAGGATGGTGAAATGGACGAGATCGACCGAAGGATCCGCTTTCAGCAGGCTGCGCCAGACACGCTCGCCCGCGTGCGGCTCTCCCGAAATCAGCAGCACCCGCAGGCGGTCGCGGACGCCGTAGATTGTCACAACGCCGCGATTGTTTTCGAGCGTGAGTTCGGACGGCCCCGGCATTGCCGCGAACTCGATCACGTTCTCGCCGCCGTGGCTGACCGGAATTTTCACCGCCGTATCGCGGCCGATCTCGACCGCGTGGCGGCCCGCATCGACCCCGTCCACCCGCACATCGACATCGCCATGACCTCCCGCAGCGGCGCCGAAGTCGTCCACCCGAAGGACGACATTTGCGGTCTGGCCGACGATTGCGTAGCGCGTCGCGCTGACGACGGTGAGCTTGCGGTCCCGTTCGCCGTGTTCGCCGACGATCAGGGCATGAAAGGGCGCCAGCAGCGCCGTTTTTGCGAGCGAGGGCGAATCGTGCACTTCGCCGTCTGTAAGGGCTATCGAACCGGCCAGCCTGTCGCGGGGCACCTCGTCAACGGCGTGCGCCAGGGCCGTAAACAGCTGCGTGCCGGTATCCTCGTCGGGACGCGAAGTAATATCCGCGCTGCGCACTTCAAGCGTTCGGTCGGTAGCCAGGATCCGGCGAAGATGCAATGCGGCTGCGTCGGCAAGCTCGCGGCGGTGGCGAATGTCCATGCTCGACGTGTGATCGACGATGAGGGCCACGACATCCGGCAGGCTCTCGCGCGTTTCGCGGACCATCAGAGGGTTTGCCAGCACCGCAAGCGCAACGGCGAACGAAAATGCGCGTGCCCAGGCGCCGGCCGCGCGCGCGGTAAGCGCATAAGCGAACAGCGCGGCAGCGGCGATGGCCGGCAACCAAAGGACGAGAAGCGGCACCCGCGGCGCAAAGTCGATCGTGTAACTCATGCGCGCGCCTAGTGCCCCAGCCGTTCGAGGAGCGCGGAGGCGTGCACCGAATCCGTTTTGTAATTGCCGGTCAGCGCGTACATCACCACGTTGATGCCGAAGCGGACGGCCATTTCGCGCTGCTCGTCGCCGCCTGGGGTCACGTCGGCAAGCGGCCGGCCCTTCGCATCGACCGCCCATGCCGCCGCCCAGTCATTGCCACCGATAATGACGGGAGAAACATCGTCGCCGCCGCGCGCGGGCTCGGGTCCGCGATCCGGATCGGGAGGCGGCAACGCTTCAACCCACACTTTGCCACCTTCCCAGCGCCCGGGGAATTCTTGCAGCAGATAAAACGATTTTGTCAGGACATGATCGGACGGAACGGGTTCCAGCGGCGGCAAATCGAGCTTTGCCACCAAGCGCCGCAACGTCTGCTCGCCCGGCGAGCGCGGACCCCGCACGGTGCCTAGAGTAAGGTCGCGCGTGTCGAACAGAATTGTTCCACCGCTGCGCATGTAATCGGCAATTTTTCCCAGCGCCTGCGGCGACAGGTCTTTCTCCCGCGGGTCCATCGGCCAGTAAAGCAGGGGAAAGAAGCTGAGGTCGTCCCTGCCAACGTCTACGCCCATTGGCTCTTCGGGCTCGTAAGAGGTGCGCGCCTTGAGAAACAGTCCCAGGCCATAAAGGCCGGCCTTGCTCGTCGCGTCGACATCGGCCAGTCCGGTGATGACATACGCAAGCCTCGTGTCCAGCGCCGCTTTCTCGTCGAAAGCATCGCCGGCACGAGCCTGCGAAACATGCACCAGCATGAGGGCCAGCACGACCATGACGCCATGCGCCGCAACCCTTCGGAAGACGGGAACGTAACCGCGCAACCACAGTGCGATGATGGCGTCGCCCAGCAAAATCAGGATCGCGAGCGCCAGCATCGGCGATTCCAGCGCGCGCGCGGACGAGTTTTTGTATTCCGATACGGGGATTCCTTCGAGTGGCGAAAGGACGGTCGAACTCCCCACTGCGTCGAGCGCCATTTGGGCGCCTTCGGGACCGTAAAGGCCCGGCGGATGCTGGGGCGACGGCATCAGCTTTGCGATGTCGGCGCCGCGAATGGCGAGCACTTCGCCCGGCGGTTTTCGCATCCGTCCGAAACCGTCGAGAGTCGCATAGGGAGGCCAGACCGCCGCGGCATCGGTTGCCATGTCGGCGGGCCGCGCGCCGCCGGCAAGATCGAGGATGCGACGCAGCATTTCGACATAAAGCCCCGACAGCGGCAGGGAAGACCACGCCGGGCCGGCAGTGACATGAAACAGGACGATCCAGCCTTTGCCGCGCGGCGCGCCGGTCACCAGCGGGGTGCCATCGGTAAGCCGCGCCCAGGTGCGTTCGCCAAGCTCTACCGACGGCTCGGCGAGAATTTGGCGCGTAACAGATACGTCGGTGGGCACCTCAAGGCCGCGAAAGGGGCTCGCGTCCGGAAACGACGACAGATGCTGCGGCGCCGACCAGGTGAGAGCGCCCCCCAGATAGCGGCCTCCCACCCGCAGTTTGACAGGCACCAGATCGTCCACCTTCGTTGTCATGCGACCGCCGGCAAAACGCACCAGAACACCGCCATTGGAAACGAACTGCTCGATTTTGTCGTGGTCGGCACCGGCGATATTGCCGACATCGGCCAGCACGATGATGCCGGCATTGCGGTCAAGCGCGTCGGAAATCGTACCCGATTGCACTTCGGAGTAAGGGCCAAGGGCGCGCTTGAGATAATAGGTGTCGGATAGAAGCGGCTGCTCGGTTTCCGCGTTGCCGGCTGAGACGATCTCTACCGAGCGCCTGCGCGCATCGGTGCCGAGCAGCGCCACCGCGCCCGCAGACTCTTCATTCGCAATTTCAATGCGTCGGGTTTCGTTTCGCACTTCCAGCGGAAGAGATATCCGCGTCGTCGTTGCCGTCGCGTCCGCCGGAAAACGGAAAGGTGCGCTCGCAAGATTTTCGCCATGGGCCCCTATGGCGGTGATCGTTCCCGAGCGCTCCGCTCCGGCGGCGGCGCGTATGACTGTAATCAGGAAGCCGCCCGACGCATTGATTGGCGGCCTTGTTGCAAGCGGACTCCTGGCGTTAGGATCCGCCATGATTGTCAGCCGGCCGAGCTTTCCCAGGACCGCGGCGGTCGACTTCGCGTCGGCATAATCCAATCCGTCGCTGAGCCAGATGATGTCGGGCGGCGATGCGTATTTTGCTTTCGCGAGTGCCGCCGCTGCCCGCGGCCGGTTGGGGAGCCAGGGTTCGGGCGCAAGAGCATTTGCGGCGCGCTCGGCGCCGCCGGCATCAAGCAGTGTGATTGGCGGCGAAGTGACGGTCGCCGTGGGAACAATGGCAACCGGCCGATTGAGACGTGCCGCGCCTGCGACTGCATCGGATAGCGCAACTTCCCGGGACTGCCAGGCATGTGCGGCAGTCCATCCATTGTCGATGAAGAGCACGAGCGGGCCTCTGCCCGAAGGCAGCGGCGGTTGGCCGATGGACGGTTGCGCCAACGCCACGATAACGCACGCGACCGCAAACATTCTGATCGCGAGCAGCCAGAATGGCGTAAGAGCCGGCGTCTCGCGCGGCGCGGACAGGCCGAGCAACAGGCGAAGCGGAGGAAATACCACGCGGCGCGGCGAAGGCGGCGTCACGCGCAGAAGCCAATAGATCGCGGGCAGCACAATCAGGCCGGCGAGAATCCAGGGGGCGCCGAAGCTTAATCCCGGCAGAATGCTCATTTCCGAATGTCCTAAGCCCGCAGGTTTCCGCGCATGCCGCCGATATCCGTATAGAGCGCAATCAAGGCGATCTGCGGACGCTTGTCGGTTCGGTGCGCGACATAGCTCCACGACATTTTGCGCGCGATGGCGCAAACCGCTTCGCCATGCGCCCGGAACCGCGCGCGATACATCGACTGCACGGCTTGCGCCCGTCCGAACATCCGGCGTTCGGTATTCGCCGTCGATTCAAAGCGCGTGCGCCCCGTATACGGAAAATCCTCCTCCGCCGGATCGACGATATGGACCAGATGTCCTGTCAGACCCATGCCGGCAAGACGTCCGATCGCGCTTTCGATCTCGCCGATCGGCGAAAGAAAGTCGCTGAGCCACACCAGCTGCGCGTTTCTGGTCACCGGCGCATCGGGCGGCAGCGCCGCTTCAGACGGTCGAAGATCGACCAGCCCATGCGCCATGCGTCGCAAGGGCGCCCGTCCGCTGGCGGGTCGGTGGCCGTCGCCGAGCAGCGCAATTCGCTCGCCTCCGCGCACCAGCAGCGACGCAAGCGCCAGAGCAAGCAAATTGGCCCGCTCAATCTTCGTTGGGAGCAGCTTCTCGGAACGAAAGCGCATGCCCGCTGAGCCGTCACGCCAGAACCATACCGCTTCGGCGGCTTCCCATTCGCGTTCGCGCACGAAGAGATGCTGCGATTTTGCCGATTGCCGCCAGTCGATCAGCGCGCCGGGATCTTCGGGACTGTAGCGGCGAAATTGCCAGAATGTTTCACCCATTCCCGCTTTTCTGCGGCCATGCACGCCCAGATTGACGGCGGATGCGAGACGCTCCGCCGCCACAAGCAGCGGCGGCAGCGTCGCCGCGAGTGATTCCGCCTGTTCTTTGAAAGCGGGGCTGCCGGTTTGCTCCCGACGATCCCTGCCGGCGCTGGTCAATTCCGTCAAAGACAGCTCCGGCACAGCCTGTCGATCACATCGCCGATCGTCGTGCCTTCGGCGCGCGCCGAGAAATTCAACGCCATGCGATGGCGCAGCACCGGATGGGCAAGCGCAACCACGTCGTCCACCGAGGGTGCGAGCCGGCCTTCCAGGATTGCCTTGGCACGCACGGCGAGCATGAATGCCTGGCTCGCGCGCGGACCCGGTCCCCACGCAATATAGCTGCGCAGGTCGACCGCACCGCCCTCGTCCGGCCGCGCGGATCGTACGAGCCGCAAGATCGCTTCCACGACTTTCTCGCCAACCGGCAACAGACGAACGATTCGCTGCGCCTCGATAAGCCGGTCGGGCGAGCAAACGGATTCGGGCGCCGACGGTTCGCCAAAGGTGGTCGCAATCAGCATGCGCCGCTCGGCGTCGATGTCGGGATATCCGACATCGATCTGCAGCAGGAATCTGTCGAGCTGCGCCTCGGGCAAAGGATACGTGCCTTCCTGCTCAAGGGGATTCTGCGTCGCCAGAACGTGGAACGGCTTCGGCAGCTCGAAGGTATGCCCGGCCACCGTCACCTGCTTTTCCTGCATGGCCTGGAGCAGCGCGGACTGCGTGCGGGGACTGGCGCGATTGATTTCATCGGCCATCAGAAGCTGCGTGAAGATCGGGCCTTTGATGAAGCGAAAGGAGCGCTTTCCGCTTTCGCTTTCTTCGAGGACTTCCGAACCGGTGATGTCCGCAGGCATCAGATCGGGCGTGAACTGGATGCGTTTCCAGTCCAGCCCGAGCACGACCCCCAGCGTCTCGACGAGCCTGGTTTTCGCAAGGCCGGGAACGCCGATGAGAAGGCCGTGTCCACCCGCCAGAAGCGTCACCAGCGTCTGATCGATGACGCGTTCCTGGCCGAAAATGACGCGGCCGATGCCCTGACGCACGCGGGCGAAAAGCGCGCCGACGTCTTCGGCCTGGGCGACGATGTCGCCTTCCTGCGGTCCGGCGATTGATTGCGTATCCGTCATGCTCTTTCCATTTACCCGAAAGAATTGCGGGATGCCCTCGGCGGCGAATGATTGCCGCTGGGAAAGTCGCCGCCTATGTTCAAAAGGTCTCGCAGCCGACGGGGCTCGTTCTATGTGACATTCCCTCCCAGGCGGCGCAACAGCCAAAGCTGTGCCCGACGGCGGTGGTGCCGCACATCGGCGTGAAGATTCAATACTTAGCCATGCAAACGGAAAGCCTTATGCTCGGACTGGCGAGCCTGCAATGCGAAGCGGCGGCGGGCAGATCGAGGCCGCCGGTCGAGCGATGGCACCCATCGCATTGCGGCGAGATCGACATCAGGATTGCGCGGGACGGGACCTGGTTCCATCAGGACGCACCGATCGCTCGCAGGGAAATCGTCCGGCTCTTTTCCACAATCCTGCGGAAAGACCCGGACGGATATTTTCTTGTGACGCCGGTCGAGAAGCTGCGCATTCGTGTCGAGGATGCGCCGTTCACGGCGGTTCTTCTCGATGTCGAGCGCGCCGGGCCGGATCAAACGCTGCATTTCACCACCAATGTGGGTGACACGGTGGCGGCAGATCCGGACAATCCCATCCGCGTCGAGACCGATTCGCGCACCGGCGAGCCGGCGCCGTATGTTCACGTCCGCAGCAATCTCGAAGCCCGCATTTCCCGAAATGTTTTCTACCAATTGGCGGATCTCGCGGTATCGCAGGGCGATACGGATGTTTTGGGCGTGTGGAGTTCGGGTGTGTTTTTCGGTCTCGGACATACGCGATGAGCGCAACGCAGAAATTTGCCCCTGCCGGTTTCGGGCGCTGCGTCACCGAGCATGGACTCGCGGCGTTGCGCCCACGGCTTCTGGCCGAGCCGCCCCAATTGCCGCTGGTGCCCGGACGCAGCGATTACGATCTCAATCCCGGGATGCGCCCCGACACTGCGCCCGCACTGCAGCCGGCCGCCGTGTTGCTGCCGATCGTCCGCCGGTCCGATCCCACGATTCTGTTCACACGCAGGACCCCCGATTTGGCGCGACATGCGGGACAGGTGAGTTTTCCCGGCGGGAGAGTCCACGAAGACGATTTGTCGCTGGTTGAAACCGCCTTGCGCGAAACGGCGGAAGAAACCGGCATCGCGGCGGAATTCGTCGCGATCGCGGGATTTCTGGAGCCTTACGAAACCGGCACCGGCTTCGCCATATTGCCGGTGGTGGGACTGCTCGACGAAGGCTTTGCGTTGCTGCCAAACCCCGCGGAAGTAGCGGAAATCTTCGAAGTGCCGCTGGATTTTTTTCTCGATTCCGCCAATCGCCAACGCCACGCGACCGACTGGAAAGGGGCGCGCCGAACCTATTATGCCTTCAAATATCAGGCGCATTACATCTGGGGCGCGACAGCGGCGATCCTGGTGGATTTCGCCGACAGAATGGTTGGCTGAGATGCGCCTGCTGCTTCCGCGTTTGCTTTTGTTTCTGTTGCCATTCATTCTCTATTACGTTTTTCTTTTCTTTACCCGTCGTCTTCCTGCACGCACGCTTACGCCGTGGACGCTTCTTGCCATCGCGGGACTGGCACTGGTGGCGGCGAGCTTTGTCTATCTCGGTCTCACCGAAGGCGACAGCACAAGGGGCGCCTATGTGCCGGCGCATGTTGTGGACGGGAGAGTCGTTCCCGGCCATGTGGAGAAGATGCCGTGAACCGACGACTGGATCCCGCGGTCAATGCCTGGATGCAAGCCCCCGAGACCCGCGCCGTTCTCGAGGCGCTGACACGCGACGGCGGCGCGGCGCGTTTCGTCGGCGGCGCCGTGCGCGATGCCCTGAGCGGGCGCGCGGTCAAGGACATCGACATCGCAACGCCGCTGATTCCGGCAGAAGTCGTGCGCCGGCTCGAGGCCGCCGGCATCGCGGCACACCCCACGGGACTCGAACACGGCACCGTCACGGCGGTGGCCAACGGGCATGCCTTCGAGGTCACTACCCTGCGCCGCGACGTCACCACCGACGGACGCCACGCGATTGTTGCGTATACGGACGATTGGGCGGAAGATGCGAAGCGCCGCGACTTCACGGTCAACGCCCTTTACGCCGCGCCGGACGGCGAGCTGTTCGATTATGCCGGCGGCATCGGCGATCTCGAAGCCGGCCGCATCCGTTTCATCGGCGACGCGCCTTCGCGCATCCGGGAGGATTATCTGCGCATCCTGCGTCTTTTCCGGTTTCACGCCTGGTACGGCCAGGGCGAAATCGACGCCGAAGCGCTGCGCGCAGCGGCGGGCGAGAAGGCGGGACTGGCGCGGCTCTCCGCCGAGCGCGTGCAGAAAGAGCTCCTGCGCCTGCTGGAGGCAGCCGATCCCGCTGCAATGCTGCGCGCCATGGCGGCCGCGGGGATTCTGGCGGAGATTCTTCCGCAGGCCGCGAACATTGCCCGTCTCGCGAACCTGGCCGCCATCGATGGCGCCAACTTCTTTACCGCCGATCCCGTCCTGCGTCTCGCCGCGCTGTTGCCGGGCGACGCGGGAGCGGCGAACGCAGCAGCCGATCGGCTGAGACTTTCCAATCCCGACCGCGCGCGAATCGAAGACCTCGCGGGCGCGCGCGAGAAAATCGTTTCGTATCTGTCGATCCGCGACGTGCGCCGGCTGCTGTACCGGCTGGACGCGCAGCGCTTCCGCGACCGCGTGCGGCTCGCCTGGGCCGCCGATGCCAAACGTTCCACGACGATGCAATGGCGCGCGCTGCTGGCGCTGGCCGATGCCTGGGAGCGGCCGCGCTTTCCCCTCACCGGCCGCGAGGTGATGACGGCGGGCGTGGCCGAAGGCCCGCTGGTCGGGCGCATCCTTGCCGAAGTCGAGGATTGGTGGGTGGACAGCGACTTCACCCCCGACGAATTCTCCCTCGCCGAGAGACTCAAGGCGGTGGTGCAGGCGCTGGCGCATTGAAGAAGGAAGTAGGGCAGCAGCGCGGCGAATGCGCGTACAGGCACGACTGTTGTTACTCTGGCCCCAAACCTCACAGGCTCGTGGCGCTTCGTAACGTGCGGCGAATGACGTACTGGTACGGTCGAACAAAAAGCGGCGCATATGTTTGCCAGAAGGAAGCTGATCAAGCGGGAGATCGGGCGACGCGCAATGGTCAATGAATCATTATGATACCAGTCCTTGAAACCAACCGTCTCGTACTGCGCGGCTATCGTCCTGCGGATTTCGCCGACTATTCCGCGCGGCGCGCCGATCCGTCCTATGCGCGCTTCTTGGGTGATGGCACTCCGAGCAATGAAGAACAGTCTTGGGCGTCCTTTCTACAAATTGCCGGGCTTTGGGCTGTGGCAGGTTTTGGCGAATGGGCGGTCGAGGAACGGCAACGGCGGGTCCTCGTCGGCGGCGTTGGTTTCATCCTGCGAAAGCGTGATCGCGGAGAAGCGCTGAAAGACGTACTAGAAATCGGCTACGGGGTTGCCACGACTTTTGCCGGAAACGGCTACACAACTGAGGCGCTGAATGCGGCTCTGGCGTGGGGCCGAAACCATTTGGGGGCCACACGCCGCTGCGTCGCCATCATCGCGCCCGGCAATGAGCCCTCTGTTCGAATCGCGGTTAAGTGTGCATTCACCCGAGGTCTTGATATCATATCCGGCGGCCGTCCAAGGATGGTGTACGAACGCAGACTGTGAGGTGGTTTATGCGTGGGTTTGGACCTCTTGGTTCGATTCCGTCCTAACTTACTACGACAAATTTGACATGGAAACTCAGCGGCTCTTTAGGCGGTAATCGACCTCAAATTCACCGCTCGCTCCCCGCTCTATCATCGCTGCAAAGCTGGAACCAACCTGTGGATGAGCGGTTGTCAGTGTGGCTTCCCAGCCACCCCAACCCTCGACAACCCGCACCTCCCAGGGAGAAGAACGCATGTTCATGCATAATACGCGGCTTCAATACACTGTCCGGGTGACCGACCCGAACCCGTGCCTCGCCAGCTTGATGCTGGAGCAGTTCGGCGGCCCTCAGGGCGAACTCGCCGCCGCCATGCGCTATTTCACGCAGGCGCTCGCCGAGGACGATCCCGGCCGCAAGGACATGCTGCTCGACATCGCGACCGAAGAGCTCAGCCATCTCGAAGTGATCGGCTCGATCGTCGCGATGCTGAACAAAGGCGTGAAGGGCAAGCTCGCCTCGGAAAACCTGTCGGCGGCGGACACCTACGCGGCCATCAATGCCGGCGGCGATAGTCATACCCAGTCGCTCCTTTACGGCGCGGGCCCGGCCTTGACCAACTCTTCCGGTGTCCCGTGGACGGCCGCCTACATCGACACCATCGGCGATCCTCCCACCGACCTGCGCTCCAACATTGCCGCCGAAAGTCGCGCCAAGATGCTCTACGAGCGATTGATACGCTGTACCGACGATCCGGGCGTGAAAGAGGCCCTGGGTTTCTTGATGACGCGCGAGATCGCCCACCAGAAATCCTTCGAGAAGGCGCTGTACGCCATCGAGCCCAACTTCCCCGTCGGCAAACTGCCCGGCATGCCGCAATACACCGATCTCTACGTGAACACGTCGCAGGGGGACGGGGGTGACATGGAGGGTCCGTGGAACACCGGCCCGCAATGGAAGAAACTGGACGATATCCTGGGCAATTTGCCGTTGGACAAAGGCAATGGAACGGCGTCGGCAAAGCTGACCGCGACCGAAAAGCGCGACAGCAAAGAAGCGGCCGCCCGGACGAAGTCGAATCCCGATTGCGACCCGACCACCGGCGCCGACCTTGGCGCGGGTCCGGGCGCGGGCGCCATCACGGGCCAGAAGGCCTCGCCCCAGACCCACCACTGAGAGCGGAGCGGGGCGTGGTTTTCCAAAACCGCGCCCCGCGACGCGAGGCGCGCTATTATCGACAGGATTGCGGCGCGAAAGTCCGGGCGCGAAAATCGAAAGGCACGCGTTGGCGGCGCCAAGAGGGCGCCGTTGTTTGGTCGCGACTTGCACGGAAACAGCTGCGTCAAATTACGGTTTCGCGCGCCTCATTTCGTATCCGCGTCATTCCCGCAGCTTCATCATCAACAAGCGTTTGTACGCGATGGTTTCCCGACTCAGGGTTTCGTTTGTCCCGGCGAATGATTCACGCGGAGAGCAGGAGACGCGGAAGCGCCGAAGACGGCCGACGATCCGCAGGAGTCCCTTTCGCTATTCAGCGCGCCGGCGCGGCCAATGACGCTTTCGCAGCATCAAGATTGACGAGGTCCATTGCGCTCGCGGACGCTCGCGCGCTGGCTTCTCGCTTTGCGAGAATGACAACGAGGGTGGATGCGATAGCGCGATGCAACAAATACGTCATCCTCGGCAAGCGTCGCTTGCGGCGCGCAGACCGAGGACCCAGTCGCCGCGCGTTTGCGCAGGCGAAATTGCGCACTTGGCAAAAGGGAAACAGGCGTATCCACGATCTTGCCGGAAATCTCGTCTGGCGCTTGTCCGACCACCGCATTGCTCCGCGTTCTCCTTGTCTCCGCGAGTTATTTTCGAGGAAGTAGCAATGGGTTCTCAAATCGCGTCAGAGTGACAATTGGCCAACCCCCGCTCACGCGATCAAGGCTGCAATGTCGGCCATCGATCGGGAACAGATCAGCGGATCGTCCCTCGGACCCGGGCCGAGTTTTTCAACAGCACGCTAGGCGGCGACGCATCGGCGGAGTAGTATTGCCGACAGGTTGAGGAGAGTGGACATGAAGCGGGAAATGATCGCGCGCGTGCCGAAGCTTTTTGTCCTTGTTTGCTGCGCCGCGCTTTGCGCGCCTGGAAGCGTGTCCCTTGCGTTTGCCGACGCAAGAATCGTCACCTTCGATCCCACGGGGTCGCTCGGCACCTATCCTTGGGAGGCGAACAGCGACGGCAGCATCGTTGGTTTCTGGTACGACGGTAACTACGGAATCACGAGAAGTTTTATCCGCGCCTCCGACGGAACCATCACGAGCTTCGACAACGACGGTTCCCGCGTCACCGCTGCTTACGGAATCACCCGCGACGGCGCCAGCACGGGGTATTGGACAAACGTACAGGGCAATTACCCGGGCTTCATTCGCCAGGCTGGCGGTACCATGACCACTTTTCATGCCCCGGGCGACGACAACGGCACTTATCCGATCGGCATCAATAACAAGAGCACCATAGCCGGATCGTATTACGATCTTTACGAGATCCCACACGGATTCGTGCGCACGCCGCGCGGCAAGATCGCGACCTTCGATGTCACGGGCGACGTGTACGGCACATTTCCGACAAGCATCAATTCGGGCGGTGTGATTGCCGGACACTCCGGTGACAGCAATGGGGTCGCCCACGGCTTTGTGCGCGCGACTGACGGCACGCTCACAAGCTTCGACGCTCCGAACGATACAACCGGTACTTTCGCCCAAAGCATCAACGCCGCGGGCACGATTGCGGGTTACTTCGGCGACGCAAACAATTTGTACCACGGATTCGTTCGCAGCCCCGACGGCACAATAACCACCTTCGATCTTGCCGGCTCAATTGGAACATTCGCCACGAGCATCGACGACAAGGACACGATCGCTGGTTACTATGAGGACAGCCGAAATATCGCTCACGGCTTCGTGCGTAGCGCCGGCGGCGCCTTCAGGACGTTCGACGTGGTAGGCTCCGCGGGTACATACCCCAACAACATCAACGAGGAGGGTCTTGTCACCGGCTGGTACACGGACGCCAGCGGATACTATCACGGTTTCTTGCGCAGCAAATAAGATGGCGTTGCGCGGAACACCAGCAATGCCAACGAATACTCGGGGCGCCGCGGATAGGAAGTAGGGGTCAAGGAAGTATAGGATCAGGGTAGAAATTACCCAACCCCCGCTCGCGTGATCGAGGCCGCAATGTCGGCCATCGACCGGAACAGGATCAGCGGATCGTCCTTCGAGGCGAGAAATCCCTGCCGCCTCCAATATTCACCGGCATCCTCATCGACCGCCCGCACCACAAGCGCGCGTCCGCCGATGAGGGTTGCCGCTTCCAGCGCCCGCTGAAGGGCATGTTTGAGAAGGCCCGAGCCAATCCCGCGACCGGCCCAGGCCTGGTCGGTCGCGAGTTGCCCGAGCAGAAGGCACGGTATGGGATCGGGCGGCTGGCCGGTGCGAATTGCACGGGGCGCAAGAGCCGGAACCACCGCCGTGGGCGCGAGACCGTAATAGCCCACAACGCGCGCCCCTTCATGCACCACGAGAACGACCGTGAATCCCTTTTCCTGATTGCGCAGCGCGCGCGTCTTGAGCCAGTTGTCGAGCACCGGCTTGCCGCATGAAAACGCCGCGACGTCGTGGCCTGCGGTCAGTAGTTCGGGTCGCGACAGCGCCACGGCCGCGTCTTACCGCCGGCTCTTCGCGCCGCCTTCCCATGGCGCTTTGCGTTTCAGCACCGTCACCATCTGCGGCACCGCGCCAGGCGCGGCGGTCAGTGCCTTGGCGAACATCCTCAACCCCGCCGGCGTCAGGCGGATCAGCCTGGTTTCCAGGATGGCGTCCTCCGCCGCCCGCACCGCCGCCTGGCGAACGAAATCCGTGCGCGAGCGGCCGCGCAGCACCGCGGCGCGATCGATGATGGCAATATCCCCGGCCGGCAGGCGCATGGAAAGCGGATGGTCCTTGCGGGAAACAGATTTGGCCATGACGGAGTTCCTTGCAGCGATGGTTGCCGCCTGTATTGCATATTGCAATACGGCGTTTCAAGTGGGCAGTCCCGGAACGCGAAGTTGACAGCAATAAATATCTTGCGTCGCCCCTTGCGGGAGAGGCAAGCGCAGCGCGGTAAGCGTTGCGCGCGATGAGGGGTTAGCGCGCGTCCGCGCGCGGGAGAAGAACTGATGTAACCCGGTATTTTTCAGCCCTTCACTGATGCAGCGCCGTTATTGTGTCTTCGCAGCTGGACTGGTTGCTATCAATTCCGCCAGCAACAAAGGACTGCGCGATGCCTTTTTTCACGGGTCCGTACATGATCGTCAACGTCGTGCCGTTGAGTGTAATTGTCGTTGCTGTGTTGGAATAGGGCGAAGATTTTGACACGGCAGACTCCGTGACTACTCCGTTGCCCCCCACGAGTTCGCCGATGTCATTGATGCCGTTCAACGAAGCCGTTCCCTTCGCGGTGTTGAAATTCACGACAATTATGTCGTCGGAGGCGGCCCCCCCGGCATCACCATTAGGCAGACAGATTTCGTTAAATCTTACGGCATATTTGCCCGAGAGCATTGGCACTGCTGCTTGAGCAGTCGCAAACCCCAACGAGTACAAGGAAACTGCAATAGCGATGACGTATCTCATAAATTAAATCCCCTACTTTCCGAGATCTCCCCGGACGATCCCGAATCTGGGTGCATAATACCGTTTTCTGTCGCTCGTTGCACTATAGACCCGACATTGCCCGGATGATCCCGGGTTGGAGCGGACAATAGCGTTTTCAGAAGCTCGTTGAAGCCTGGAACGCCATATCGCGGCTGCCAGCGTGCAGGGTCCGGAAAAAGCGTGCCCAGGAGGCGCAATCCGATTCACCCGCTGGGTGTGCCATGATCGCAGCCTCGATGCTCGAATAATCTCCTGATTACAATAAATGAATCGCGTTCGCGTCCCTACGAAATTGCACTTCATCTGGGATATGCGGCGTAACGACAGTCGAAATGTGCAATGTAAGAGTCATGCGCGCTATCGCGCGCCCCCCACTCGTTCGGCCTTCGGCCACCTTCTCCCACATTGGCAGGGCTGTCGGAGGAATTTCCTCAATCATTCGCGAAAGTCTCTTCACCAACAGGGGGGTTTGTACGCTGGATGGATTCGCGACTTAGATTTGCGTTTGTCTCGGCAAATGATTCACGCGGAGAGAGGGAGACGCGGAGGGCCGAGAACGATCGACGATCCGCAGGGGTCCCTTTGCCTGTTCAGCGCTCGGCCGCAGTGCCTGCGCGCAGCGAATTGCGCACTCGGCAGGAAACGGGCCGAATCCACGATCTCGCCGGACATCTCGTCTGGCGCTTTGTGCGGCCACGGCAATGCTCCGTGTTCTCCCTGTCTCCGCGTGACCTATGATACGGATGATGGGAGTTTCCCGCCAACATTCTGTGTACGGATTAACGGGCGATTTCGCTTGACAGGTTTGATCAAACGGTCTATAATTTTCGGTGTGGTGGATTGTTGCGCGGACGCGAATAGCCCGACCGATTCTCCTCTTCTCTCACTTGCGAGCCGACTGCCGAAGGATGGCGGCGACGGATAATTCTTGCGGTGCTTTTCGCGCTCGCGGCGCGCGCGCGCGTTTCGCTGTTTATTCCCTGTTTCATCCTGTTGCGATTCCCTGCCCCCCTGCGCGCGGTTTTGCGCCAACGCCTTGTCGTTGCAGAGAAAAACATCGTGCGGCCCAACTCCGCGCGCGCGAAATCGCTGAAAAACTCGCTGTTAGCAGCGAGGCCGGCGTGCGGAGACGACGCGGCGTTGTGGAAGGGCGCGGGACTTCGTAGTTTGCCCGCGCGAACGGGAGAACGCGACGATGGCCCTGCGCGAGCGGTTTGGCGAAGCCCTGAAAGCGGCGATGAAGGCGCGCGCGGCGCGCCGGGTTTCCACCCTGCGGCTTATGCTGGCGGCGCTGAAAGACCGCGACATCGCCAACAGGAGCGAAAATATCCCCGACGAACAAAAGGCGGCGGGCGTCGGCGACGACGAAATCCTCACTTTGCTCGCCAAAATGATCCGCCAGCGCGAAGAATCCGCCGCCCTCTACGAAAGCGGCGGCCGGCCGGAGCTTGCGGCAGCCGAGCGCGAGGAGATCGCCATCATCCGCGAGTTCATGCCCAGGCAGATGAGCGACGAGGACGCGCGGGGCGCGGCGCGCAACGCCATCGCGGAAACCGGCGCGGCGTCGCTGAAGGACATGGGCAAGGTGATGGCGGCGCTGAAAGAGCGCCATGCCGGGCAGATGGATTTCGGCAAGGCGAGCGCGACCGTGAAAACGCTGCTGACGGGCGGTTGATTTTCGCCGACCGACCTTCGGCAGGCGGGCCCACTCGCCGGACTCACAGAATTCGCGTTGCAGGCCCCGCGCTTTGCGGCGCGGCCGGGCGTAGAGTGCGCCCATGCGCTACGGCGAAGGCCTGCTGGAGGAAATCCTCAGACGGACGGATATCGTCCGTCTCGTCGGCGCGCGCGTGAAGCTGGCCCGGCGCGGGCGCGTCTTCTGGGGGCTGTGCCCGTTTCACAAGGAGAAATCGCCCTCCTTCAAGGTCGACAACGAACGGCGCAACTACAAATGCTTCGGCTGCGGCGAAGGCGGCAGCGCCTTCAAGTGGCTGATGGAGATCGAGGGTCTTTCCTTTCGCGAGGCGGTCGAGCGGCTGGCGGGCGAAACCGGTGTCGCGCTGCCGCAATGGACACCGGACGACGAAGCCCGCGAGCAGAAAAAGAAATCGCTCTACGAGATCGTCGAGACGGCCTGCGTCTTTTTCGAGCGGCAATTGCAGGGGCGCGGCGGAGCGCGGGCGCGCGACTATCTGGCATCGCGGGGGCTCGACGAAGCGGCGATCTGCCGCTTCCGCCTGGGCTTTGCGCCGAACTCCCACGCCGCCCTCATCGACGAGCTGGCGGCAAAGGCCATTCCGCCCGAGGACGCGGCGGCGGCGGGACTGGTGCGGGCGGCGGAGGATGGCCGTCCGGCGCGGGACTTCTTCTACAACCGCCTCATGTTCCCCATCGCCGATTTTCGTGGACGGGTGATCGCCTTCGGCGCCCGCGCGCTCGAAGCCGACGCCAAGCCGAAATACATCAACACCGGCGAGACCTCGCTCTTCTCCAAAGGCGAATTGCTCTATAATTTCGCCACTGCCCGCGCCGCGGCCCTGAAAAGCGGAACCGTCATCGTCGCGGAAGGCTATATGGACGTGATCGCGCTGGTGCGCGCGGGCTTTGAGGCCGCGGTCGCGCCTTTGGGCACGGCGCTGACGGAAGACCAGCTTTCGCTCTTATGGCGCACCGCGCCGGAACCCATCCTCTGTTTCGACGGCGACGACGCCGGAACGCGGGCCGCGCGCCGCGCCGCCCGGCTGGCATTGCCCTTGCTGGCGCCGGGCCATTCGCTGCGCTTCGCTTTCCTGCCGGCCGGAGAAGACCCGGACAGTTTCACCCGATCGCAGGGTGCTCCGGCGATGAAACGCGTGCTCGACGCCGCCGAACCGCTGGCCCAGATGCTGTGGCGGATGGAAACCGATGGCCACGAATTCACCACCCCGGAACGCCGCGCGGGGCTTGAGCGCGCGCTGGGGGAGATCGTCGGCGAGATGTGCGATTCGAAGGTCGCCGGCTATTATCGCCGCGATTTCGACAACCGGGTGTTCGATCTGTTCAAACGCTGGCCTTCGAAGGCGCGGACCCGCTTTCGCGGCTCGCGGTCGCGCGATGAGGGCCGCGGGGCGCCGGTGGAAAGCGTTTCGCCGGCTGTGCGCAACAGCCTTCTCGCCCGCTCGTCCGGCGTGCAGCCGTTAAAGGAGATGGAGCTGTTCTCGCTCCTGCTGGAAGCGCCCGAAATCGTGCAGCGCCAAGGCGAATTGCTGGCCGCTTTGCCGCTATCGGACCGCTCGCTTGACAGGCTGCGCGATGAGCTTCTAAACCTCGCCGCCTCCGGCTTCAGGCTTGAAACTGGAAGGCTGGAGGACCATCTCGTCCGCGCGGGCATGAGCGAGCTTGTCGAGCGCCTGAACGCGCGACGCGCCAGGGGTGGGTCGAGTGCGGATGCAACGCGTGACGGCAGTCTCGAGGAGACGGAAGCCCGCTGGCTGGCCGCAGCGCTCCAACTGCGCGAGATCGCCGAGATCGGACCTGAACGAAGGCAGGCGATGGAGCGTTTCAAGTCCGAGGCGAACGAGGAGACGTGGAGCGGCGCGCATCGTCTTCTGGTTTCCCGTGGACTTCCAAACGATTAACGCCGACGGCTCGCCGCAGAGAAATCCGGCAGAGACTTCGGACAGAACCTTAATGCGCCGGCAATCGGCGCCGGGACGCGAATGACCGAATGACCACAAAATCCAAATCCAGAAAACATTCCGCAAAATCCTCGAAGGTCAGGCGCGCCGCTCCCCGCGCCAGGCCGGCACGGTCGGCGCAGGCGAAAAAGGCCCCGGTTCGCAAGGCTCCATCCCGGGCGGGGCACAAGCCAATCGCCAAGACGACGAAGAAAACCCCCCGCGCTTTGCTGAAAGTCAAGCCCGCGAAAGCCCAGGCCGCTAAAGTCCAGACCACAAAAGTTCAGTCCGCAAGAGTTCAACCCGACAAACCAAAGCCCCAGATGGCAATGGCGAAAACCACGGCGGTAAAGTCGGGGACTGTACCATCCACAAAGCTTGCGGCGGCCGCGCCCCCGGACACCAGAGCGGCCCAACCGCTGCCCGTGAAATCGGTTCAGCCCGCGAAAGTGGCGCCGGCCGTGAAAGTAGCGCCGACGTCGAGAGCAGCTCAGCCGGCAAAAGCAACGGACGGAAAAACGGTCCCGCCGGCCAAAGCGGCGGCCAAGCCCGATGCGCCGGCGGGCGATCCGGCAGCTCCCCGGGAGGATGCCGATTCTCCGCTGCTCGATATGTCCGACGCAGGGGTGCGCAAGATGATCACGCGCGCCAAACAGCGCGGCTACGTCACCTATGACGAACTGAACAAGGTTCTGCCCTCCGACAAGGTGTCCTCCGAGCAGATCGAAGACACCATGGCGATGCTCAACGAAATGGGCATCAACGTCATCGAAAGCGACGAGCAGGAAGAGCAGGCCGAAGTACCGGCGCTGGTGCAGGGCAAGCAGGTCGCCGTCAAAACCGGAGAAGAGGGCGAGCAATACGACCGCACCGACGATCCCGTGCGCATGTATCTGCGCGAGATGGGCTCGGTCGAACTGCTTTCGCGCGAAGGCGAAATCGCAATCGCCAAGCGCATCGAAGCGGGCCGGGAGCTTATGATCGGTGCGCTCTGCGAAAGCCCCCTCACCTTCGAGGCGCTTACGGTCTGGCGCGACGAACTCAACGAAGGCAAAGTGCTGCTGCGCGACATCATCGACCTCGAGGCGATGTATGGCGCGGGGCCGGAGGGCGGCCAGACGGCCGCGGCGGTTCCTCCTCCTGTCGCCGTCAACGGTTCTCTCACCGCAGCGGTGGGTCTGTCCGTGCAGCCGGGCGCGACAAACGGACACGATACCGCCGTCGCCGCGATCATGCCGCCCGCTGCCCTACAACCGGCGGAAGTCGCCAAACCGGAGGTCAAGCCCGAAGGCGAAGAGGTCGATCCGGGCGAAGCGGCCGCGGCCGCCGATGCGGCGGCCGAGGCCGACGACTTCGACGACGAAGGCAATATGCCGCTTTCGGCGATGGAGGCGGCGCTCAAGCCGCAGGTCCTTCTGACGCTCGATCAGATCGCGAATCTCTACAAGAAGCTCGGCAAGCTGCAGGATGCTTCGGTCGAGGCGGCGCTTGCGTCCGACGAGCTTTCCAGCGGTCAGGAACGCCGGTTCAAGAAGCTGCGCACGGAGACCGTCGATTTCGTCAAGAGCCTCAAGCTCAACAACAATCGCATCGAAGCGCTTGTCGATCAGATGTACGGCATCAATCGCCGGCTGGTGTCGCTTGAAGGACGCCTCCTCAGGCTTGCCGAGGCGCACGGCGTGGATCGCGTGGACTTTCTCAAGCAGCACTTCGGCAATGAGCTCGACACCAACTGGGCGCGCCGGGTGGGACGGCTTTCCGGCCTCGGATGGAAGGATTTCGTCCAGGAAGAGCGCGACCGGGTCAAACAGTATCGCGACGAGATTCAGACCCTGGCGCAGGAGATGCGCCAGTCGATCGCCGATTTCCGGCGCATCGTCCAAACCGTTCAGAAAGGCGAGCGCGAAAGCGGACAGGCAAAAAAGGAAATGATCGAGGCCAATCTGCGACTCGTGATCTCGATCGCCAAGAAATACACCAACCGCGGTCTGCAGTTCCTCGACCTCATCCAGGAAGGCAATATCGGCCTGATGAAGGCGGTCGACAAATTCGAATACCGCCGCGGCTACAAGTTCTCGACTTACGCCACCTGGTGGATCCGCCAGGCGATCACGCGCTCGATCGCCGATCAGGCGCGCACCATCCGCATTCCCGTGCACATGATCGAGACCATCAACAAGCTCGTGCGGACTTCGCGCCAAATGCTCCACGAGATCGGGCGCGAGCCGACGCCGGAGGAGCTTGCCGAGCGTCTCGCCATGCCGCTGGAGAAAGTGCGCAAGGTTCTGAAGATCGCTAAGGAGCCGATCAGCCTCGAAACGCCGATCGGCGACGAGGAAGATTCGCATCTGGGCGACTTCATCGAGGACAAGAACGCGATCCTGCCCATCGACGCGGCGATCCAGGCCAATCTGCGCGAGACCACGACCCGCGTGCTGGCCACGCTGACGCCGCGCGAGGAGCGCGTGCTGCGCATGCGCTTCGGCATCGGGATGAATACCGACCATACGCTGGAGGAAGTGGGCCAGCAGTTTTCGGTGACGCGCGAGCGCATCCGCCAGATCGAAGCCAAGGCCCTGCGCAAGCTGAAGCACCCCAGCCGTTCGAGGAAGTTGAGAAGCTTTCTGGACAATTAGCCGGCCACGCGCCCCGCGGCAGGCGCGGCCTGCGCCAGGCGCTGCCAATACCGCCTGTTTTCAAACCTTCGCGCATCGAGAGACCGAACCATGACCGAACCCGTCAAGACCTCGCCCAGACCGGCGCCCAAAAAAGTCTTCAAATATCCCAGCGAGGACGAGACCTTCGTGCGCCGGATCGGAAGCGGAGTGCTCGCCTGTTGGAGTGCGCTTCCCCCCGAAGCGCGCGAGCGCATTCTGGCGGAAGCGGCGACGGCCTGGGACCGCGAATACAACATTCACCAATTGACCCAAAAGCTCGACGAATTCGTAAGACGCCATCCCGCCCGGATGGTGTGAGCAAATCAATGCCGACGATCGCGTACTTTTACGGGATCGCGATTTCGATGCTCTTTAACGATCACAATCCGCCACATTTCCACGCGAGGTATGGGCGCGCAAAGGCAATCGTCAGGCTGTCGGATGGTAAAGTGATTTCTGGCGAATTGCCGCCCACGGCGGAACGAATGGTTCGCGAATGGGCTCTGGTGCGGAGGATCGAATTGGAAGAAAATTGGCAGCGCGCGAGAGCGCATTATCCGCTGGAACGGGTGGCAGGCCCCGACGCCGATGAGTGAATTTCCGATGGTGGATGTCATTCGGCTAAAGGCGCTAGACGACCATCGGCTCTGGCTGCGCTTTACCGATGGAAGCGAGGGCGTACGGGATTTTTCCGATATTCTGTCCAAAGGCGGCCCGATGGTCGAGCCCTTGAGATCGGGAGAATATTTTGCCCGGGTGTTCGTCGAATCCGGCGTACCGACATGGCCCAATGGCTACGATGTCGATCCGATTAATCTGTATATGGAATTGAGAGACGCAGGCGCTCTTTCCCGCGCAGCCGCCGAGTGATTTGCGTCGCCATGCGGGTTCGAACCCGGGCCGGGAATTGGGTATAAGGCGTCATGAAAGACGTCGCCCAAAACCTGGGGTGCGCCGGGCGGCTCTATAGTCGAAACGAGCATCGGGCCGATACCGTCATCCACGTCACCGGCGTCTTTTTCGCCATCAACGGCGGCGCGTGGCTGCTGTTTCATGTTACGAAACTGACTGCCGTTGCCAGTGTGTTGGTCTATTGCGCGGGGCTTTTTGCCATGCTCACTGCCTCGGCTCTCTACAATCTCGCGCCCGAGGGAAATGTCCGGGACTGGCTTCGCCGGTTCGATCATGCCGCGATCTTCATCATGATCGCGGCCACCTATACGCCGTTCGCGGTCAATCGCCTGCAGCATCCCGCGGGCGACATCATTCTGGGCCTGATCTGGATTCTTGCGACCGTCGGCGTGGCGATGAAGATGTTGTTTCCACGCCGCTTCGAGTTCGCCAGTCTGACACTTTATCTCGGCATGGGCTGGCTGATCGTGGCGGTGATCCGGCCGCTGTCGGCGTCGATGGCCGCCACCGATTTCTGGCTTCTGATGGCCGGCGGCATCATCTATTCTGCGGGCGTCGTCTTTTATGTGACGGAGCGCATCCCCTATCACAAAGCGATCTGGCACAGTTTCGTGCTTGTCGCGGCGATCCTGCATTTTGCCGCGGTCGCAAACGAGTTTGCCACCTGAGGCATGAACGGTTCGCAGGAATTCGCCCGGCGGTGTCCTGCAATATCTATTCCGCCGACTGCGCCTCCGCTCCAAAGCGATAGCGCAGTTCGGCGCCCCACATCCGGGGCGGCGCATAGATCGATGCGTTGGTGCCGATCAGGTGGAGATACGGGTTGGCGCCCACCTGGTATGTCTTGTCGAAGGCATTGTCGACGAACAGGCTCGCATCGACGGGCTGGCCCAGAAAATTCTCCCAGTCGAGGCGGAAATTCGCCTGCACATACGGACTCTGCTTCGGCTGCTGCCCGGCGGTGGCGAGACAACTGTAGCTGTCCGGAAAACTGAAGCTGTAGGCGCCGCAGGTTGTCTCGCGCGTACCCAGATCGGTGAACCATTCGGTGCTTTGCCAATAGAGCATCGCGCTGACAAAGGGGCTGCCCAGATCCGGATCGACGGGAATGTGGAAGCGGGGTTGAATCCCCAGCTTGTTTTTCGGCGTGTAGGTGAAGGCGTTGCCGGAAAGATCCAGAACATCCTGCGGGACGCCGGCGACGATCGCTTCGGGCAGGAGAAATTTCGAATAGGTGGCGTCGGTATAGGAATAAAAGACGTTCACTTCGAAGTTGTCGTCCGGAATGAATTTCGACTGGAATTCCAGCCCCTTCACGTTTGCCCGCGCGGCGTTGAAGGTCAGGGCCACAAAGTCCGGTGGCGATCCCTGCATCCCGGTTGAAATGTCGACGGTGTCGTTTTTCTGGACGTCGTCATACCAGCCGTAATAGGCGTCGAAATCGGTTCGCCCGGGCATCCCGAGAATCGTCCAGGCGTTTTTCGTGCCGAGTTCGACGTCGGTGAGAAATTCGGGCTTGAACTCCGCGAAGTCCGTAGCCTCGCCGGCGCCGCTGTTGAAGCCGCCGCTCTTATAGCCCCGGCGCCAGGTGGCATAGAGCATCGTATCGTCGGTAACCTGATAGTTCGCCGCCAGGGTCCAGCTGGGAGCGTGAAAGCTTCCCGCTTCCGTGGGCAGTGCGTAGGCGCTGGTGAGGGGAAACGGACAGCTTGTTCCCGCCACATACAATATGCATTCGCTTGCCGTTGCGACCTTGTGGTCCCAGGTGTAGCGCCCGCCGGCCGTGAAGCTCAGCCCCTGAACCCAGGGCGACGCGTCATAGGTGGCGCTGCCGTAAACGGCATCCGATATGCCGCCATTGCTGAGGGCATCGATTTCCGTCGAACCAAAGCCGAAGAACGGGCTTCCCAAAGGCTGCGGGCCGCCAAGCACATTGCGCTCGACCTCCGAGTACCCGCCGGGATGATCCAGCTCGTGGTAATAGCCGAATATCCAGTTGATGCTCTTGTCCGGTGTCTCGCCGAGCAACTGAAACTCTTCCGTCACCTGGAGATTGTTCTGTTCCCAGGTCCGCGAATTCGGGATGTCCAGCAACGGCAGAGAGGAACCATCGACGTCGAACGAAGGCTGCTGCCTGTCGCTGACAAATCCGAAGATGTTGCGAAGATGGAGATCGTCCGTGACGTCATATTTGGAGATGTCGACGACGTTCCAGGTCTCCCGCTTGAAGCCCGGCGAAATGCTGGAGGTCGTCTCCCTCGGGCCAAGCGCCTCCTGCTGCTTCAGCGCGCCCAGCATCTCCTGCTCGAATCCGCAAATGGCCGGATTGATGGCGCAGGGCTGCCCGGCGGCGAGCGCGAGCTGGTCGATGGTCTCGATATTGACACCCGACAGCTCCGCGCCGGTGCCGTTTGTCTGGTCATGCAGGTAATCGAAGACGACATAATTCTCGAAATGGGCGAAAGGGCGCATCGTGACGCCGATGCGGAACGCATCGTAATCCAGATTGTCGAGCTCCTGGCCCGTTGACAGGTCTTTCGTGAAGCCGTCGCGCCGCGCGAAATCGCCGGCGAGGCGCACGTCCAGCCGGTCATCGATAACCGGAATGTTGACGGCGCCCTGCAGTTCGCGCAGGTCGTAGTTGCCGAGTTCGCCATCCACGTAGCCGCCATATTCGTCGGTGGGCCGGTTGGGTTCGAACAGAACGGCGCCGCCGGTCGTGTTGCGTCCGAACAGCGTACCTTGCGGACCTTCCAGCACCTGAATGTTTGCCATGTCGAATTCATTGCCCGGCCCGCTGGCGCCGAAGGGCACTTCCGCAAAATAGGTCTGCACGCCGGGGTCGGCGCCGCCGAAAGGCTGAGACTGACCCCGGATACTGAAGACATCGCTGTCGCGCGAGCCGAGATTTGCCGAAACCGTCAACGACGGCGCGAGACTCTGCAGGTCGATGGCGGATTTGGTATCGGTCGTGCGCAGCGTTGCGCCGGAAATTGCCGTCACCGCTTCGGGAACTTTCTGGAGATCCTCGGGCCGCCTGCGGGCTGTGACGATGACGGTTTCCACGGCGCCGTTCGGCGCAAAAGGCGATGCGGCCGCCTGAGCCTGTATTTCCGCCTGCGCCTGTGGCCGAGCCTCCACCGGGGCCTGCGCCTGAGTATCCGTATCGGCCGCTTTCGCCGTAACGGCAAGCATGGATGCCGTCGCGCACAGCGCGAGCTTCAAGCTTCGCGTAGACATGGATTTCCCCCTTCGGCCTGAACAGGCTCCGGCCTTGCAGCCGCCCCCGAGACTTCGATTCACCCAGCGAACTATATGCCGATTTGCGATCCCGGTTGAAGCCGTCTCAGAACGCGTCCTTCCGGCGGCGCATTTCCGCGAGCACCTCCACGTTGGCAGCCGCCGCCATGTTCAGCGTATGGCGGATTTCGGGCGAATCCGGTCTCAGGAACGGATTGGTCCGTTTCTCGAGATCGATGGTGGACGGAATCGTCGCTTCGTTCTTTGTCCGCAATAATTGGACTTCGGCCATACGCGACCGTAGGTCCCGATTGCCGGCCTCCAGGGTCAGCGCAAAGCGGCCGTTGCTGAGCGTGTATTCGTGGCCGCAATAAACCGCCATGCGATCGTCGAGCGCCATGAGTTTCGACAGGCTCGTCCACATCATGTCCGGCGTTCCTTCGAAGAGCCGCCCGCATCCCAGGGCGAACAACGTGTCGCCGGTGAACACCGCCTGGTCGTCTTCGAAGGCGAATGCGATATGGCCGCGCGTGTGCGCCGGAATCTCGAGAATGCGCGCGCGATGCGAGCCGAGACTCCAGACAGACTCCTCGCCGACACCCACATCGATGCCGGGAATTCGCTCGCGATCCTTTTCCGGGCCGACAATCCGGGCGCCGAATTGCTGTTGCAACGGGATATTCCCGCCCGTGTGATCGAAGTGGTGATGGGTGTTCAGAATATGGGTGAGTTTCAGGCCGTGTCGATCGAGCGCCGCCAGAACAGGTCCGGGCTCCGACGGATCGACGACGGCACAAACGCCCTCTTTGGGGTCGTGAACCAGATAGGCATAATTGTCGCTGAGGCAGGGGACGATTTCGATCTGAAGTCTTGGCATGCAATCCTCCGTAGCGTCACCATAACACCTCGCGCCGAAGGTTGAACCCAGTTGCACCAAGGTCTAGGCAGGACTCATGCAACTCGACGCACGGGATCTTTCGGCCTTCTACGAAGAGCCCCTGGGGCAGATCACCCGGCGGGTCATATCCCGCCGTATTCGGGTCGCGTGGCCCGATGTGCGCGGCCTGCGCGTGCTGGGATACGGCTTCGCCACGCCGTATCTGCGATCATTCCTGCCCGAAGCGGAGCGGATTGCCGCCTTGATGCCGGCACAGGATGGGGTCATTTCATGGCCCGGCGAAAAGCAGCTAGTTGCCCTGGGCGAAGAAGATTGTCTGCCCTTTCCCGACGCCATGTTCGATCGCATCATGATCGTGCACGGACTTGAGTCGGCAGAATCCGTTCGTTCGCTGCTGCGCCAGGTATGGCGCGTGCTGACGAGCGGCGGACGAGCGCTTCTCGTTGTGCCCAATCGTGCCAGCCTGTGGGCCCAGGTCGAGCTTTCGCCGTTTGCGAACGGCAGACCCTACAGCCGCGGCCAACTCGATCGGCTGATGCGCGATTGCATGTTTCTTCCCGAACGCTGGGACAATGCACTCTTTCTTCCGCCCTTCAGAACGCGAAGGCTCATGCGCGGAGGACTGGCCTGGGAACGTGTGGGACGCGCGCTATGGCCGAGGCTGGCGGGCGTCCATCTGCTCGAAGCGTCGAAAGCGCTTTATGCGCTGGCGCCCCCCGAACGCGTAAGACTGCGCAGGGCGGTTTTTTCTCCCGCCGCGCGTTAAACGACTGTAACCCCCGTTTCATGACATTCGCGAAAGCATCCGCCGCTATTACCGATTCGCGGCAATCCTACTCACGATGTGATCGCATGGCGGCCATGCGTGTTGCGGGCACGCCGACACTATTACAATGCGCGCGAAGCTCCCTATCTGCTGGCTGCCGGACCGCATTCCGGCGATCAACACGGAGGCGTTCATGCGTTACGGAAATCTGGCGGCAAGCATTGCTATTCTATCCGGAGCTCTGGCATTCGCGGCATCGTCGGCCGGTGCGGTGCAAATGGCCGACCAATCGGGATGTGTCGAGATGCAGGAACAGGTCAAGACCGCGCTCGACGGCAATGCGCAATCCCCCAATTATCATGAAGCCGTGAAGCAGCAGCAGTATGGTCTGGAGTTCTGCACCAACGGCTTTTATCAGCACGGCGTCGATCACTATGCCGAAGCTCTCAAGCTTCTCGGCGCGGAGAAGGGCTAGCTCTCACCCGCGGCGCGGCCGAGCGCTGCCCGCAAGCATGAAGATCGCACCCTCGGCGAAGAGATTGGGGGCGCGCGCGCCGGGTCGCATGGCGTTCGTGCGTCCTTCTCCGCCGAGGGCGATTGCCTGCTCGATGGTCCCGCCGGTTTCGCGCACGAGGGCTGCGAGATCCGCAATGGTACAGAGGTGGATGTTGGGCGTGTCGTACCAGGCATAGCCCAACGTCGCGGTTTTCGGCATGCGACCATTGAGAAGCAGCGAAAGCCTGACCCGCCAATGGCCGAAATTGGGAAAGGAGACAATCGTGCGCTTGCCGATCCGCAGCAGATGCGCGAGCACCATGCGTGGCGAACGCGTCGCCTGGATGGTCTGGCTCAGGATCACGATGTCGAAAACCTGCGACGGGTATTCCGACAGATCGGTGTCGGCGTCCCCCTGAACGACGGATAATCCCCGCGCAACGCAGGCGTTGACATTTTGCTGCGAAAGCTCGATGCCGCGCCCGTCCACATTCTTGTTGGCCGCGAGCCATTCGAGCAGCTCGCCTTCGCCACAGCCCACATCAAGAAGGCGCACGCCCTCGGGGATCATGGCGGCGATGACGGCCAGATCGGACCGCAGGCCTTTTGGTGCGGCTTTCACGCAATACTCCGCGAGACAGACACGGAATTCAGGAATCCCCGAATGGTGGAAAACATCTCCGGCTCGTCGAGCAGAAAGGCGTCGTGCCCGCGATCGGTTGCGATCTCCACGAAACTGACATTGGCGGCGGCGGCATTAAGTGCGTGAGCGACCTGTTTGTTCCCGATGGTCGGAAACAGCCAGTCGCTGGTGAATGCGATGATGCAAAAGCGGGTCTTGGTGTCGTGGAACGCGTCGGCAAGGACTCCGCCGTAGTCTTCGGCGAGATCGAAATAATCCATTGCGCGGGTGATATAGAGATAGGAATTGGCATCGAAGCGATCGACGAAGGTCATGCCCTGATGGTGCAGATAGCTTTCGATCTGGAAGTCGGGCCGAAAAGCGAAGGAAACCGCGTCGCGGTTCTGCAGATTGCGCCCGAATTTGCGCTGCAACGCGGCTTCCGAAAGATAGGTGATGTGCGCGGCCATGCGCGCCACGGCGAGACCCTTTGACGGCTGCGTCCCCTGAAGCCGATAGGCGCCCCCATGCCAGTCGGGATCCGCCATGATCGCCTGGCGCCCCACTTCGTGAAAGGCGATGTTCTGCGCCGAGTGGCGCGCGGCGGAGGCGATGGGCACGGCGGAGACCAGACGTTCGGGATAGCTCGCCGCCCATTGCAGCACCTGCATCCCGCCGAGAGAGCCGCCAATCGCGCAGAGAACCCTCTCGATTCCCAGCGCATCCAGCAGCATCGCCTGCGCGCGCACCATGTCGCGCACGGTGACAAGCGGAAATGCAAGCCCGTAAGGATTTCCGGTTGCGGGATCGTTGTCCGCCGGTCCTGTCGTGCCCATGCAGCCGCCCAGGATATTGGCGCACACGACGAAATAGCGATTGGTATCGATCGGTTTTGCCGGTCCGATCATCACGTCCCACCACCCCGGCTTTCCGGTAACCGGGTGGCTGCTCGCCGCGAATTGATCGCCCGTGAGCGCATGGCAGACCAGCACGACATTCGATCTTGCGGCGTTGAGATTGCCGTATGTCATATAGGCTACGGTAAAAGGCGCCAGTGTACTGCCGGAATCGAGCGCGAGCGGCGTCTGGAAGGTGATCGCCTTACCGACATCGGCGCCCGGCGCCGAGATCGGTCGCGGGAAACGTGGGTTTGACGTCTCCACCATACCTTCAGCCCATCCGGCGGGATGCCGGGAGAGGTTGCTAGGGCGCGTACGGCGCAGATGTCAACAATCGGCAAATTCCCGGCGTTCCGCAGGTACTCCACTTTGATTTGACGAGCTCTGTCCCTATCAATATGCACGCTTCCCGTCCTCAAGGGACGAACATCTTCATGCAGGATGCATCGTGAGTCTGACACCCAAACCCGGCGTGCTCGACATCGAGCCTTATGTTGGCGGCCGCGCGCAGATTCCCGGTCATGGAGAGGCTCTGAAACTCTCGTCGAACGAATCCGCTTTGGGTGCCAGTCCGCAGGCCGTCGCCGCTTTTCGGGCGGCAAGCCATTCGCTGTCGATCTATCCGGAAGGCAGCGCGCAGATACTTCGCAATGCCATCGGCGCAATGCACGGACTCAATCCCGAGCGAATCGTATGCGGCAACGGCTCGGACGAGCTTTTGACTCTCTTTGCCCATTGTTACCTGCGCCCCGGTGACGAGGTTTTGTTCGGAAGACACGCGTTTCTCGTCTATCGCATCGCAACGCTTGCCAGCAGCGCCGTGCCCGTGGAAGTGCCCGAGCCTGACCTGCGCGTGGACGTGGAAGCCATGCTCGCCGCTGTAACCGCGCGCACGCGACTGGTCTATCT